>NZ_MAGP01000007.1 GCF_002926165.1 Micromonospora chalcea
CCCCCTCTCCCCCCCCCCCCCCCCAGCCTGCGTGATCAAGGAGTTCGCGTCCGGAAAACCGTGCCCGGCGGACGCAAACTCCTTGATCACCGGGGCGGGGCGAGCCGTCAGACCAGGGCTCGGTCGCGGCCGGCGGGGAAGCGGTCCAGGACGCCGGTGTTCGCCAGCGCGCGGGTGAGGACGTGCGCGCCCAGACCGGCGACGATCGTGGCGCTAACGATCGTGATCAGCGCGTACGGGAGACGGTAGGAGGCGAAGTCGTACGCCTTGTTCCAGTAGACGAAGTCGAAGATCGCCGCGCCGAGGCCGGTCAGCGCGCCGGCCAGCACCGCCACCGGCAGCTTGAACGAGCGGTACCGGAACGCGGCGAAGGCCAGTTCGGCGCCGATGCCCTGCATCAGGCCCTGGAGGATCACGATGCTCGCCCACTGGCTGCCCAGCAGGGCGGAGATGATCGCGGCCACCGTCTCGCAGTACAGCGCGGCGCCCGGCTTGCGGATGATCAGGCCGGCGAGCACCGCCGGGATCAGCCACACGCCGTAGAGCACTGCCTGCGCCGGTGGGAAGAACGCGAACGCCGCGTCGGTGGCGCTCCAGAGCAGGCCCCAGGCCCAGAAGACGACGCCGAAGGTGACGGCGATGACCGAGGCGACGACGATGTCGACGGTACGCCAGCGGTTGCTGTCGGTGTGGTTCACGGTTGGCTCCCAGTTCGTCGAGGTGAACCAGGAGAAGACGCACGCCACGCCCGGTGGTCACCGGACGGCGACGCGGCTGGAGGTCGACCGAACTCCCTGCGCTGGCATTACCCAGATCAGGTTCGAGGGTCTGCGGGCACCGGCCCGCACTCTCAGCGCTGTGCGCTCCCCTGTCGGATGTGAAGTTGTCTCGTCGCAGACGCTAGCACCGACCACGGGCCCCGGCCCAGCAGGGCGAGTGTCGGTATGGTGGCGATCATGCTGGTGGATGCGCGGGGACTGACGTTCGAGGTACGCGCCGGCGGCCCCGAGGGCGGTGACCCGGTCCTGCTGCTGCACGGCTTCCCGCAGCACTCCGGCGAGTGGGACGCGGTGACGCCCGCGCTGCACGCCGCCGGGCTGCGCACGTACGCGCTCGATCAGCGCGGCTACTCGCCCGGCGCGCGGCCGGCGGACGTCGGGGCGTACCGGATTCCGGAGCTGGTGGCCGACGCGGCGGCGGTGCTGGACTCCCTCGGGGTGACCCGCGCCCACGTGGTCGGCCACGACTGGGGCGCGATCGTGGCGTGGGGTCTGGCGGCGGCGCACCCGGAGCGGGTGCGGACGCTGACCGCGGTGTCGGTGCCGCACCCGGCCGCGATGGGGCACGCGCTCGCCACCGACCCGCGGCAGAAGGTCAAGTCCGCGTACATAGCGTTGTTCCGTAAGCCCGGTACGGCGGAGCGGGTGCTGCTGGCGTGGAACGGTGCCACGCTGCGCAAGCTGCTCAGCGGCGTGGGCGACGCCGGCGCGGTGGCCCGGTACGCCGAGCCGATGCGCGAGCCGGGGGCGTTGACGGCGGCGCTGAACTGGTACCGGGCGATGACCGGGGCGGACATGAAGGCGGTCGCCCCGGTCGGGGTGCCCACCACGTTCGTCTGGAGCGACAAGGACGTGGCGATCGGCCGGACGGCCGCGCAGGCGTGCGCCGCGCACGTCACAGGTGACTACCGGTTCGTGACGCTGCCCGGCGTCAGCCACTGGATCCCGGACGAGGCGCCCGGCCCGCTGGCCGAGGCGATCCTCGCCCGGTGCGCAGGAACGGAGGAGGCATGACGGTGAGCGCCGAGGCGTACCTGGCGGTGGTGACCGAGACGATCGGCCGGGTCGCCGCCGAGCAGCGGCGCAACGTGGCCGACGCGGCCGACCTGATCGCGGCGGCGCTGCGCGCCGACGGTGTGGTGCACGCGTTCGGCACCGGGCACTCCGAGGCGCTGGCCATGGAGATCGCCGGTCGGGCCGGCGGGCTGGTGCCCACGAACCGGATCGCGTTGCGTGACCTGGTGCTGGTCGGCGGCGACCCGGCCGACGTGCTCGGCCCGAAGCTGGAACGCGACCCGGCGGTGGCGCACCGCCTCTACGAGCTGGCGCCGATCCGGCCGCAGGACGTGTTCGTGCTCGCCTCGAACTCGGGCGTGAACGGGGCGATGGTCGAGTTCGCGTCCATCGTGAAGGAACGCGGGCACGGGCTGGTGGCGATCACGTCGGCGCAGCACTCGGCCCGGATGACGTCGCGGCACCCGTCCGGCCGCAAGCTCGCCGACTTCGCCGACGTGGTGCTGGACAACGGCGCCCCGTACGGCGACGCCACGCTGCCGCTGCCGGGCGGCGGCGCGGTGGGCGCGGTCTCGTCGATCACCGCGGCGCTGCTGGCCCAGCAGATCGTCGCCGAGGTGGTGGCCCGGCTGGTCGCGGCGGGGGAGCGTCCGCCGGTCTACCTGTCCGCGAACATCACCGGCGGCGACGAGCACAACGCCGAGCTGGAGGCACGGTACGCGGGGCGGATCCGCCGCGGTTCCTGAACCGGTTTCGTGATCATCCGTACGGGGCACAGGCGGTCCTGCCGGTGGGCGTTCACCCGCCGGCCGTGCCGTCTCCCGGGGAGGTCCGCGAGTGTCGAAGGAATCCGAGAAGCAGCGCTGGCAGCGCAACTTCGCCGATCTGTTGCAGGAGCTGCGCGTCGCGCAGACCGGCGTGCAGATCCTGTTCGCCTTCCTGCTGACGCTGCCGTTCAGCGCCGGGTTCGACCGGACCACCGAGTTCCAGCGTGACATCTACATCCTGGCGCTGCTGACCGCAGCCGCCTCCGCCGCGATGATCATTTCTCCGGTCGCGTTCCACCGGGCGCTGTTCCGCCAGGGCCGCAAGCCGGAACTGGTGCGCTTCGCCCACCGGATGGCCACCGGCGGCCTGTTCTTCATGCTGATCGCGATGGTCAGCTCGGTCCTGCTGGTCTCCGACTTCGTGCTGGACCGGCCGATCGCGTTCCTGCTCAGCGCGCTCACCGGCCTCTGGTTCCTGATCTTCTGGGCGATCCTGCCGTTCAGCCGCCGCAACTGGGGCGACGACGACATCGACGACGAGGACGACGACCCGCAGACGCTCACCGGCGGCTGACCGTCCGCCAAATCGGACGTGCACGCGGCGCTACCCCTGGGTAACACCCGGGGGTAGCGTCGTTTTCGTCGAGCGCGTCGACGCAGCCGGACCGACGAGGAGGCAGCCGTGACCACGACACAGAACAGCCGGCCCGAGTCCCCCGACGGCGCGGGGCCGCTGCCCGGAGAGGCGGGCCAGGTCACCGAGAAGGAGGCCCGCCAGGTCGCCGAGGCGGCCCGCGAGTCGGCCTGGGACCGGCCCAGCTTCGGCAAGGAGTTGTTCCTCGGCCGGTTCCGGCTCGACCTGATCGACCCGTGGCCCCGCCCCGACCCGGCCGAGGTGGCCCGTGCCGACGAGTTCCTCGGCTCGCTGCGGGCGTACCTGGGGTCCGAGGTGGACGGTGAGGCGATCGAGCGGGACGCGCGCATCCCCGACGAGGTGTTCCACGGACTGGCCGGGCTGGGCGCGTTCGGCATGAAGATCGACCGCAAGTACGGCGGACTGGGGCTGAGCAACCTGCACTACTGCCGGGCGCTGATGCTCGTCGGCTCGGTGAGCCCGGCGGTCAGCGCGCTGCTCTCCGCGCACCAGTCGATCGGCGTGCCGCAGCCGCTGAAGATGTTCGGCACGCCCGAGCAGAAGGACCGGTTCCTGCCCCGGCTCGCCGCCGGTGAGGTCTCCGCGTTCCTGCTCACCGAGCCGGACGTCGGCTCCGACCCGGCCCGGCTCGCCACCACCGCCGAGCCGACGGCGGACGGCACCGGCTACCGGCTCAACGGGGTGAAACTCTGGGCCACCAACGGCACGCTCGCCACCCTGCTCGTGGTGATGGCCCGGGTGCCGGCCGGCGAGGGGCGGCTCGGCGGCATCACCGCGTTCGTGGTGGAGGGCGACAGCGACGGCATCACCGTCGAGCGGCGCAACTCCTTCGTCGGGCTGCGCGGCCTGGAGAACAGCCTCACCCGCTTCCACGACGTGTTCGTGCCGGCCGAGAACGTGATCGGCGGCGAGGGCAAGGGCCTGAAGATCGCGCTGACCACGTTGAACACCGGCCGTCTCTCGCTGCCGGCCATGTGCGTGGGCGCCGGGAAGTGGGCGCTGAACGTGGCCCGGGAGTGGGCGGCGGACCGGGTCCAGTGGGGCCGACCGGTGGCCGAGCACGAGGCGGTGGCGAAGAAACTGTCGTTCATCGCCGCCACCACGTACGGCATGGAGTCCATGCTCGACCTGTCCTGCATGCTCGCCGACGACGACCGCAACGACATCCGGATCGAGGCGGCGCTGGTCAAGCTCTACGCCAGCGAGATGGCGTGGCGGATCGCCGACGAGCTGATCCAGATCCGCGGCGGACGCGGGTACGAGACGGCCGACTCGCTCGCCGCCCGGGGCGAACGGCCCGCCGCCGTCGAGCAGCTCCTGCGTGACCTGCGGATCAACCGGATCTTCGAGGGCTCCACCGAGATCATGCACCTGCTTATCGCCCGCGAGGCGGTCGACGCGCACCTGTCGGTGGCGGGCGACATCATCGACCCGGACGCCGGGCTGGGCCGCAAGGCGAAGGCGGGCGCGCGGGCCGGCGCCTTCTACGCCAAGTGGCTGCCCACGCTCGCTGTCGGCAAGGGGCAGACGCCCGGGGCGTACCAGGAGTTCGGGCCGCTGGCCGGGCACCTGCGCCACGTCGAGCGGACCTCCCGCAAGCTGGCCCGGTCGACGTTCTACGCGATGTCCCGGTGGCAGGGGAAGATGGAGCGTAAGCAGGCGTTCCTCGGCCGGGTGGTGGACATCGGCGCGGAGCTGTTCGCGATGAGCGCGGTCTGCGTCCGGGCCTACGCCGAGCGGGACGCGCACCCGGAGAACGTCGAGCTGGCCGACCTGTTCTGCCGTCAGGCGCGGCTGCGCGTCGACGAGCTGTTCACCGGCCTGTGGTCGAACACCGACTCGGTCGACGAGGCCGCCGCCAAGCGGATCGTCGCCGGCCGGTACGCCTCGCTGGAGGACGGCGTCCTCACGCCGCCCGCCGACCTGCCGTGGGTGGCGCGCTGGGAACCGGGGCCGTCCACCGCCGAGGACGTGCGCCGCCGCATCCCGCCGGCCCGCTGACCAACCGCTACGCCTCGGCGCGCCCGCGCGGCGGTCGTCGTCCGCCGGTGTCGTGCCGGGTTCCGGCGTGCTGCGCCTGCGGACGGCGTCGTCCGTCGGTCCACGCGGAGTCCGGCGACTGCCCGGCCGCGCAGGAACTTCGGCCGCGCCCCACCGGTCTCAGTTCCCGAACCGGGGGAGCGAGCTGGTGTCGCGGCGTGGCCCGGGCCCGTGGCCGTGGTGCCGGACCTGCGGCGTGCCGTCGGACCGGCGGTCCTCAGGCGGGGCCAGCGACCCGTTGCGCGGTGTCACGTGGTGCCAGAGGAAGGATTCTGTGTTGGCGTTATGCCTCTCAGTCATAGATATGACTCAGAGGCATAACGCCGAGAAGTGCATCAGCCGGGAGCCGGGAGCCGGTCCGTCAGCGGCCGCCGCGCAGCCCCAGCCCGCGCAGCTCCAGCGCGGCGAGCGCGTCGACGGTCTCGTCGTCGCCGCGCCGCCACGCCTCGGCGACGTCCGGCGCGATCCGGTTCAGCTTCGACAGCGGCTGACCGGCCAGCGCGCGCAGCGCCAGCAGGTCCCGGCCGGCCGGCGCGCCGGCCAGGGCCTTCGCCGCGCCTGCCCGGCGCATCCAGCGCACCCGCAGCGGCAGCCAGCCGAACAGCACCAGGCCGAGCGGGAACACCAGCACCGCGATGGTCAGCCCGAGCGCCAGCTGCCCGACCAGCTCCTGCTGGTCGCGGCCGGCCTCGGCGACCGCGCGCGCGGCGTCGGCGGCCCGGGTGAACGGCGCGGTCAGCTCGTCGCCGACCAGCGGCACGCGGCCGACCTTGCCGCCGGCGTCGGCCAGGTTGTCGGCGAGGCCACCGCCGGCCCCCTCCAGCTTCTGCCCGGGTACGGCGAGCTTCTCGACCACGTCGTGCAGCCACAGCGCGAAGCGGATCGCCGCGTACACCCAGACGACCACGAGCAGGTCGGTGAGGAACTGGCGGGCGGCGGTGGGAAAGCGGTCGGCGTAAATCTTCACGCCGGACAGCCTGCCACGGCTCGGCCCTGCCGGCACGAGACAGTTTCGCGCCTCAGGAGGGCCCTTCACCGGCGTGGCTGACCGCGTCCGCCACGATGTGCGCGACGTGGTCGTCCACCAGGGCGTACGCGATCTCCCGGCCGCGCCGCGACCCGCGTACCACCCCGGCGCCGCGCAGCACCCGCAGGTGCTGGGAGACCAGCGGCTGTGGCGCGCCGAGCTTCTCGACCAGCTCGTGCACGCAGCGCTCGCCCTCGGCCAGCTCGCTGACGATCGCGAGCCGGATCGGGGCCGAGAGCGCGCGCAGCAGGTCACCCGCGCCCTCGAAGGCGTCGTACCCGTTCGTGCCGGTCACCCTGTAACGGTAACCAATCCCAGCTGCGTCAGCCGGTAGGGCCTCATCCGAGCAGCACCTCGTGCTCGGCGGGCTCGACCGGCGGCGCGGCCCGGTCGCTCCCGCTCCGGCGTCGCAGCGCCCGCACACCGGCCGCGCCGAGCGCGACCAGCAGGAACGAGCCGATCGCCACCAGCACCACCGACGCGCCGGGCGCGGTGTCAGCGGTGGCCGCCACCCAGACGCCGGCGCCGGCGGCGAACAGCCCCAGGGCCATGGCCGCCGCCATGGTGGACCGGAAGCCCCGGGTCACCTGCTGCGCGGTGGCCACCGGCACCACCATCAGCGCGCTGATCAGCAGCACCCCGACCGCCCGCATGGCGATGGTCACCGTGATCGCGGTGCCGACCGCGATGATCAGGTTCAGCGCGCGTACCGGCAGGCCGGAGACGCGCGCGTACTCCTCGTCGTGGCAGACCGCGAACAGCGCCGGGCGCAGCACCAGCATGGTCACCAGCAGCGCCGCGCCGAGCACGCCGATGGTGACCAGGTCGCCCTGCGAGGTGGTGGTCAGCGACCCGAACAGGTACGCGTTGAGCGCCCCGCTGCTGGCGTCGGAGAGCCCGACCAGCACCACGCCACCGGCGATGCCGCCGTAGAACAGCAGCGCCAGCGCCAGGTCGCCGGAGGTGCGCCCGTACGCGCGGACCAGCTCGATGACGATCGCGCCGAGCGTCGCGGCGATCACCGCCACCAGCACGGGGGAGCGGTTGAGCAGCAGGCCCGCGCCGACGCCGGTGAGCGCCACGTGCCCGATCCCGTCGCCGATCAGGGCCAGCCGCCGCTGCACCAGGTAGATGCCGAGCGCCGGCGCGGCCAGCCCGATGATCAGCGCGCCGACCAGGGCGCGGAGCATGAAGTCGTACTGGAAGAGGTCCATCTCAGATGCCTGTCCAGAGCCGGGCGGGCTCCTCGTCGCAGTGCGGGTGCACGTGCTCGTGGTCGGGGTCGGCGTGGTGGCCGGCGGGTTCCGGCACGGCGCCGTCGTGGGCGATGCCGCCCTGGTGCACCACCACGGCCCGGCTGATCAGCGGGCGCAGCGGGCCCAGCTCGTGCGCGACGAGCAGCACCGTCCCGCCGCCGTCGCGGAACGAGCGCAGCGCCCCGGCGAACGCCTCCTGGCTGGCCGCGTCCACCCCGGCGGTCGGCTCGTCGAGCACCAGCAGCTCCGGCCCGCCGGCGAGCGCGCGGGCGATCAGGGTGCGCTGCTGCTGGCCGCCGGAGAGCGTGGACACCGGGTCGCCGGCCCGGTCGGCGAGCCCGACGGTGTCCAGCGCCGCCGCCACCGCCTCCCGGTCCGCCCGTCCGGCGGGCCGCAGCACGCCGCGGCGGGCCAGCCGCCCGGACGCCACCACCTCGCGTACGGTGGCGGGCACTCCGCTGCCCGCGCCGAGCCGCTGCGGCACGTACCCGATTCGGTGCCACTGCCGGAAGCGGCGCCGCGGCGTGCCGAACAGGGCGACCGACCCGGCGCCGACCGGCACCAGGCCGAGCGCGGCGCGCACGAGCGTCGACTTGCCGGAGCCGTTGGCGCCGAGCACGGCGACCACCTCGCCGGCGGTCACTGTCAACGAGACGTCACGCAGCACCGGGCGGCCGTCGTAGCCGACTGTGGCGTGCGCGATCTCGATCACGGGTGGGGTCATGAACAGTCCAGAGCGGTTCGCAGGGTCTGCAGGTTGGTACGCATCG
This sequence comes from Micromonospora chalcea, assembly GCF_002926165.1. Classification (GTDB taxonomy): domain Bacteria; phylum Actinomycetota; class Actinomycetes; order Mycobacteriales; family Micromonosporaceae; genus Micromonospora; species Micromonospora chalcea. The sequence goes on from NZ_MAGP01000007.1 coordinate 8,309, forward strand.
CGGAGAGGTAGTCGCCGTCGGCGGGCGGGCCCTCCAGCGGGTCCAGCACCGCCGTCTTCGCGCCCACCTCACGCGCGATCGTCTCGGCGACCTTCGGGCTGACCAGCGTCTCGAAGAAGATCGTGCCGGCCTGGTGCTCGCGGGCCTCCTCGGCGACCTCGGCGAGGCGCTGCGGCGACGGCTCGGACTCCGGGGTGAGCCCGCTGATGCCGATCTGCTCCAGTTGGTAGCGCTCGGTGAGGTAGCCGAACGCGGTGTGGCTGGTGACGATCTCCCGGCGCTTGCAGGTGCGCAGGCCGTCGGCGTATTCGGTGTCCAGCTTCGTCAGCTCGGCGCGCAGCGCGCCCGCGCGGGCGGTGTAGTCGGCGGCGTGCTCCGGGTCGGCCTTGCCGAGGCGCTCGGCGAGCTTGTCGCCGATGGTGGCCAGCCGGGTCGGGTCGAGCCAGACGTGCGGGTCCTTGCCGCCGCCCTCCCCGGAGTGCCCGGCCTCGCCCTCGTGGTCGTGGTCGTGGCCACCGGCGGCGGCGTCGCGCAGCGGTGTCACGCCCGCCACGTCGAACGCGCGGTCGCCGCCGTTCTGCTCCACCGCCTCGTCCACCGCCGGCTGGAAGCCGCTGAGGTAGACGACCACGTCGGCGTCGACGACCTGGCCGACCTGCCGCGGGTTGAGTTCCAGGTCGTGCGGCTCCGCGCCGGGCTTGGTCAGGTTGCTGACCGAGACCGTGTCGCCGCCGATCCGCTCGGACAGGAACTGCAGCGGGTAGAACGCGGCCACCACGCCGACCTTGCCCGGCTCGCTCGCGGCGCCGGTGCCGTCCGCGCAGGCGGTCAGGCCGGCGGCGGCGAGCAGGGCGGTTGCGGTGGCGGTCAGGACACGGCGGGGTGCGCGAACGGTCATGGGCTCAACTGTCCGCGACAACGAAAACTATTGTCAAAAACGCATGATTGCATGTCAGCGCAGGTCAGCTCGGCTCTGCTTCCGTACGTCAGCCGACCATGAGCTTCGCCAGCGCCACCGCGATCAACAGGGTGAGCATCACCAGCCGGAACATCCGGGTCGCCGGCGCCTGCACCGGCCAGGTGACCGACATCAGCCACACCAGGCCGCCGGCCAGCGCCAGCAGCAGGACGCCGCCCGCCGGGCCGGGCGCGAAGAGGCCGACCAGCATCAGGGCCAGTACGGCGAGGAACACCGCCGTCGGGTTGAGCCGTGCCAACCGGGACAGCACGGGACTCTGCGTACGCTGCATGCCACAAACTCTACGAGGAGGAACGCCGTGCTGGTCACCAACCGGTTCGTGGTGGAAGCCGAAACGGTGGACGAGTTCACCCGGGAGGCGCACGCCGCGCTGGCCGCGCTCGCCGCCCGCCCCGGCTACCTGCGCGGTGAACTGCTGCGGGCGCTCGACGACCCGGACCACTGGTGCCTGCTCACCGAGTGGGAGTCGGTCGGGGCGTACCGGCGGGCGCTCGGCGGGTTCGACGTCAAGGTCACCGCCGTGCCGCTGCTCGCCCGATCGGTGGACGAACCGTCGGCGTACGAGACGCTCGCCAGCGCCGCCCCCGAGGGTGAGATCGTCGTCGTCGCCAGCGATCGGGCCGCAGGTCCTTACCGGTGAGTGCCGGGGCACTACCCTGGCGCGTATGACCGCTCCCGGACCGGCCGCACCACCCCCGTCGTCAGTTCCGCCCGCGCCGCCGGCGGACCCCGGGGTGCCCGCGCCGCCGCAGGGGCCCGGCGCCGCGCCGCCGTTCGCCGCCCCGCCCACCGAGGGCGGGCGGACCCGGCTCTGGCTCGGACTCGGCGCGGGCGCGCTCGCCGTGCTGATCTGCTGCGGCGGAGGCGGCGCGGCGGTGGTCGGCCTGGCCGTGAGCAACGCCCAGGCGATCGGCGAGCAGGGCCGGGCCGTCACCAGCGACTACTACCAGGCACTGGTCGCCCGGGAGTGGTCCAAGGCGTACGACACGCTCTGCGACGACCTCCGCCGACGCGAACCGCGGCCCGAGTTCGTGCGGCGCGTCGCCACCGAGCCGCAGATCTCCGGCTACCGGGTCGGCGAGGTCGACATCACCACGCTCACCGTCCCGGTGGACGTCACGCTGGCCGGCGGTCGGCGGGAGGCGCAGACCGTGACGCTGGCGCCGGACCAGCAGACGGGCGGCGTGGAGGTCTGCGGGGTGAGCTGACCGGCCCCCGGTATTCTGCTGGGCTCGGGACGAACGCGGTCGTACCGTTGTCCCGAACAGCCCGGTTTTATCCATCTCAACCGCGCCGACCGCCAGCCGGCGTAGGAGGAAACATGCCAGCCGACCGTATCGACGCCGTCACCAGCCTCGCCAAGCGCCGGGGCTTCGTCTTTCCCTCCAGCGAGATCTACGGGGGCACCCGGTCGGCGTGGGACTACGGTCCGCTCGGCGTCGAGCTGAAGGAGAACGTCCGCCGGCAGTGGTGGCGGACCATGGTGCAGCAGCGCGACGACGTCGTCGGCCTCGACTCGGCGGTCATCCTGGCCCGCAAGGTCTGGGAGGCCAGCGGCCACATCGCCGAGTTCGTCGACCCGCTCACCGAGTGCCAGTCCTGCCACAAGCGGTTCCGGGCCGACCACCTGGAAGAGGCGTACGAGGCCAAGCACGGCAAGCCGCTGACCTCGCTGACGGAGCTGAACTGCCCCAACTGCGGCAACAAGGGCACCTTCACCGAGCCGAAGATGTTCAACGGCCTGATGAAGACCTACCTGGGCCCGGTGGAGAGCGACGAGGGCATGCACTACCTGCGCCCGGAGACCGCCCAGGGCATCTTCGTCAACTACAAGAACGTCGAGACGGTCGCCCGCAAGAAGCCGCCGTTCGGCATCGCGCAGACCGGCAAGTCGTTCCGCAACGAGATCACCCCCGGCAACTTCATCTTCCGGACCCGCGAGTTCGAGCAGATGGAGATGGAGTTCTTCGTCGAGCCCGGCACCGACGAGCAGTGGCACGAGTACTGGCTCTCCGAGCGCTGGAACTGGTACCTCGACCTCGGCCTGTCCGAGGAGAACCTGCGCTTCTACGAGCACCCCAAGGAGAAGCTCTCCCACTACTCGAAGCGCACCGTCGACATCGAGTACCGGTTCCGGTTCGGCGGCAGCGAGTTCGCCGAGCTGGAGGGCATCGCCAACCGCACCGACTTCGACCTGTCCACGCACAGCAAGCACTCCGGCGTCGACCTGTCGTACTTCGACCAGGGCAAGGGCGAGCGCTGGATGCCGTACGTGATCGAGCCGGCCGCCGGCCTCACCCGCGCGGTGCTGGCGTTCCTGCTCGAGGCGTACGACGAGGACGAGGCGCCGAACACCAAGGGCGGCGTGGACAAGCGCACCGTCATGCGCTTCGACCCGCGGCTGGCCCCGGTCAAGGTCGCCGTGCTGCCGCTGTCGCGTAACGAGGCGCTGTCGCCGAAGGCCAAGCAGCTCGCCACCGACCTGCGCAAGCGCTGGGTGGTCGAGTTCGACGACTCGCAGGCGATCGGCCGCCGCTACCGCCGGCAGGACGAGATCGGTACGCCGTTCTGCGTCACCGTCGACTTCGACACGCTCGACGACAACGCCGTGACGGTCCGGAACCGGGACACCATGGCCCAGGAGCGCGTCTCGCTGGACCAGGTCGAGCGCTACCTGATCGAGCGCCTCCCCGGCTGCTGACGTCTCACCCGAGAAGGGCGCCGTCGCCGACGGCGCCCTTCGCCGTCTCCGCCCCGGGCCGGACGACAGGTCGACGTGTCTGAATTCCGCGAGCCCGTTGGCGTTAGCCGGCGGGAGCGCCGGGTAGCAGATCCCTCACCGGCAGCGGAGGGGGTGAGATGCGGCAGGCGACCGAACCGTCCGCGACCCCGGCGCCCGCGGCGGTGACGCACCGGTGGCCCACCGCCCTGGTCCTGGCCAGCGCCATGTTCCTGGTGCTGTTCGACAGCCTGGCGGTGGCCACCGCGCTGCCGCGCATCGGTGACGAGTTCCGCCTCGACCCGGGCCGCCTCCAATGGGTCGTGACGTTGTACTCGCTGAGCATCGGCGGCCTCCTGCTGCTCGGGGGCCGGCTCTGCGACCTGTGGGGACGACGCCGGCTGATCGTCGTCAGCCTCGCGCTGGCCACTCTTGGCTCGGCCCTGGCCGGGCTGGCGACCGCGTTGCTCCCGCTGCTGCTCGGCCGGGTGTTGCAGGGCGCCGGCGCGGCCCTCGCCATCCCGGCGACGCTGGCGTCGGCGGCGACCTACTTCCCCGACGAGCCGTGGCGCAGCCGGGTGTTCGCGGTGGTCGCCGCCGCCGCGAACACCGCCGGCCTGGCCGGCGCGATCGTCGGCGGCCTGATCACCTCCCACCTGGGCTGGCGCTGGGTCTTCCTGGCCACCGTGCCGGTCGGACTGGTGGCGATGGTGGCGGCCCGGCTGCTGCTTCCGGCGAGCCGGCCCGACCCGGGCGGCCGGCAGCGGCTGGACCTCGCCGGGGCGGTCCTCGCCACCGGCATGCTGCTCGCGCTGATCTTCGGCGCCAACCGGATCGCCGAGTCGGGTCCGGACCCGGTCGGGCTCGGCTCTGTAGCCGCCTCCCTGGTGCTGCTGCTCCTGCTGGTGCGCGTCGAGCGGCGGGTGGCCGACCCGCTGGTCCGGCCGTCCCTGCTCCGGTCGCGCCCGCTGGTCGCCGGTTGCCTCGCGTTCGCCGCGCACTCGGCCGCGTACGCGGTGGTGGTGGTCGTGGGCAGTCTCTACCTCCAGGAGGTCCACGGCCTGTCCCCGGCGGGCGCCGGGCTGGTGCTGGCCCCGGTGCTGCTCGGCGCGCTGGTCAGCGCCGCTCCGGCGGGCGCGCTGATCCGCAGGTTCGGCGCGCGACGGGTCGTGGCTGTCGCCCTGGGCCTGTGCGCGGTCACGCTCGCGTTGGTGGCGGTCAACGCGGGCGGTCCGCTGCCGGTCCTGGTGACGATCCTGGTCGTGTGGGGCCTCAGCGCCGGTCCGATCTACGTCGGGCTGACCCGGGTGTGTGTCGGCGACGCCCCGCCGGGCGACCAGGGAACGGCCTCGGCGGTGTTCGAGTCGACCACCCACGTGGCCGGGGCGATCTCCGTGGCGGTCTTCCTCACGCTGCTCGCCGCCGGGGTCGGCTACGGCGTCGTGCAGTTCGTCGGCGCCGTGGCGGGTGGGCTGGGCGTCCTCGCGCTGCTGCTGATCATGCCGGCGGGGAAGCCCGGGACCGCGCCGTCGCCCGCGCCGCAGCGGGTGGCGGCCCGGTAGGCGTCGATACCCGAGAACGCCTCCCTACACTGGTCAGGTGACTGCCCCGACCCTGCCCGCGTTGACCATCGGCCCGCACCAGGTGTGGCCACCGGTGGTGCTCGCGCCGATGGCCGGGATCACCAACGTCGGCTTCCGCCGGCTCTGCCGCGAGCAGGGTGGCGGCATCTACGTCTGCGAGATGATCACCACCCGGGCGCTCGTCGAGCGGAACCCGAAGACGCTGCGCATGATCGCCTTCGGCGCCGAGGAGCAACCCCGCAGCCTCCAGCTCTACGGCACCGACCCGGAGATCACCGCCGCCGCCGTGCGGATCGTGGTCGAGCGCGACCTGGCCGACCACATCGACCTCAACTTCGGCTGCCCCGTACCCAAGGTCACCCGGCGCGGCGGCGGCTCGGCCCTGCCGTGGCGCCGCCGGCTGTTCGCCCGGCTGGTCAAGGCCGCGGTGGACGCCGCGTCACCCGCCGGGGTGCCGGTCACCGTCAAGATGCGCAAGGGCATCGACGACGACCACCTGACGTACGTCGAGGCGGGGCTGGCGGCCCAGGACGCGGGCGTCGCGGCGGTCGCCCTGCACGGGCGTACGGCCGCGCAGCGCTACTCCGGCACCGCCGACTGGGACGCGATCGCCACGCTCAAGTCGGCGCTCGACGTGCCGGTGCTCGGCAACGGCGACATCTGGGAGGCCGACGACGCGCTGCGGATGGTCGCGCACACCGGCGTGGACGGCGTGGTGATCGGGCGCGGCTGCCTGGGCCGGCCGTGGCTGTTCGCCGACCTGGAGGCCGCGTTCAACGGCAGCCCCGAGCGGCGGCTGCCCTCGCTCGGCGAGGTGGCGGTGACCATGCGCCGGCACGCCGAGTTGCTGGTGGAGCAGTTCGTGGCCGGCGCCCGCAACCCGGCCCGGGGCGAGCGGGACGGCTGCACCGACTTCCGCAAGCACGTCGCCTGGTACCTGAAGGGCTTCCCGATCGGCAGCGAGCTGCGCCGCTCGCTCGCCATGATCGAGAGCTTGGCGCAGCTCGACGACCTGCTCGGCAAGCTCGACCCGGCCGTACCGTTCCCGGTGGAGAACCTCGGCCAGCCGCGCGGCCGCACCAACTCCCCGGGCAAGGTGTTCCTGCCCGACGGCTGGCTGGCCAGCCGCGACGACGACACCCCGCCGGACGGCGCCGAGCTGGACGACTCCGGCGGCTGACAACCCGGGTACGCCGAAGGGCCCGACCCCGTGGTGGGGGTCGGGCCCTTCGTCATCGGTCAGGAGCTGTAGCCGCGGCTGGCGATCCAGCGGGCGAGCTCGTCGACGTCCATCCGGTAGGAGGCCTGGTTCGGGTTCGCCGAGTCGGCGATCGTCACGACCTTCCCGCCGTCGCGGTAGCCCACCACGCTGATGTAGTGGCCACCCTCGAAGGAGTGGGCGTTGCCGTCGG
>NZ_MAGP01000008.1 GCF_002926165.1 Micromonospora chalcea
GACCCAGATCGAGGGCGCCGGGGTCAGCTGCGGGGGGCGGGGGCGGTGGAGCCGCGTACCACCAGCTCGGGCTCGAACAGCAGCTCGTCGTGCAGCACCCCGGCGCCCTCGATCTGGGTCACCAGCAGGTCCACGGCGGCCTGGCCCATGGTCTCGATCGGCTGGCGCACAGTGGTCAGCGGCGGGTCGGTGCAGGTCATGAACGCCGAGTCGTCGAAGCCGACCACCGAGACGTCGGCCGGCACCGCGCAGCCCAGACGCCGGGCGGCCCGGATGGTGCCCAGCGCGAGCACGTCGCTGGCGCAGACGATGCCGGTCGCGCCGCGCTCGATCAGCTTCGTGGCGGCGACCCGCGCGCCCTCCATGGAGAAGCTGGACCGCTCCACCATGGACCGGTCCTCGCCCCAGCCGGCGGCCCGGACCATGGCGTCGAGCTTGCGGCGCGAGGGCACGTGGTCGGCCGGGCCGAGCACCATGCCGATCCGGCCGTGGCCGAGCGAGCGCAGGTGGCCGTACGCCTGCTCGACGGCGACCGCGTCGTCGGTGGACACGCGCGGGAAACCCAGCTCCTCGACGCCGGCGTTCACCAGCACCACCGGCAGGCCCCGGTCGGTGAGGCGCCGGTAGTGCTCGTGCGAGGCGTCGGCGAGCGCGTACGAGCCACCGGCGAAGATGACGCCGCTGACCTGGTGGTCGAGCAGCATCTCCACGTACCCGGACTCCGGTACGCCGCCGATGGTGCGGGCGCACAACGCCGGGGTGAAGCCGCGCTGCGCGAGCGAGCCGGTGACCACCTCGGCCAGCGCCGGGAAGATCGGGTTCTGCAGCTCCGGCAGCACCAGGCCGACCAGGCGGGCGCGTTCGCCGCGCAGCTTGCTCGGGCGCTCGTAGCCGAGCACGTCGAGGGCGGTCAGCACGGCGGTCCGGGTCGCCTCGGACACGCCGCCGCGGCCGTTGAGCACCCGGCTCACCGTCGCCTCGCTGACGCCCGCCTTGCGGGCCACCTCGGTCAGGCGCTTCGTCACGGCGGCAATCGTACGTCGGATTCTTGCAAGAAATGAACAGCCGTACGGGTCGGTTCTTGCCAAGACGGGCGACAATAGGTCCGAAAGATCCGAGCAGATTGATGCTTGAAAGGAAACAGAGCACCGGAATAACATGAGGACCCTTGTCGATGGCCTGCGCCGCCGAGGCCACCCCGTCCCCGAGAAAGTGGGTGCTCCGATGTCGCGGAGCGTGCCGAGGATCCTCGCGGCGGCGCTCGCCGCCGCCGCCCTGCTCGTACCGCCCGGCGCCGCCACGGCCGGCCCGCCGCGCGGACCGGCCCCCGTGGTGACGCGCGCCGCGCTGGACCCCGCGCTCGTCGCCGGTCGCGGTGCGACTGTGGACTACGTCGAGCAGGAGGCGGAACACGGCCGGACCACCGGCACCGTGATCGGGCCGGACCGGTCGGCGTACACACTCGCCGGTGAGGCGTCCGGCCGCCGCGCCGTGCGCCTGCTGCCCGGCCAGCACGTCGAACTCACGCTCCCCCGGCCCACGAACGCGCTGACCGTGCGCTACAGCATCCCGGACGCGCCGGGCGGCGGCGGGATCACCGCGCCGCTGCGGGTGTCCGTCGGGCACGCGCCCGCCCGCACCATGACGCTGACCTCGCAGTACGCCTGGCTCTACAACCAGTACCCGTTCACCAACGACCCCGGCGCCGACCTGCTGCACCCGGACTGGTGGATCACCGAGTGCTCCTGCGTGCCGGCGGCCACCACGCCCGCGCCGGTGATCAGCAAGCCGTTCCGGCCGCACCACTTCTACGACGAGCAGCGGCTGCTGCTCGGCCGTACCCATCGGGCCGGTGAGGTGGTCCGGCTGACCGCGCCGCGCGGCACCGCCGCCGCGTGGACGGTGATCGACCTGGTGGACGCGCACCTGGTCGCGCCGCCGCGCGTGGTCCCCCGCGCGGTGAACGCGCTGTCCTTCGGCGCCGACCCGACCGGCCGGCGGGAGTCCGCAGACGCCCTCGACCGGGCCGTCGCGTACGGCGGGCGGGTGGACCGCCCGCTCTACCTGCCGCCCGGCACCTACCAGGTCAACCGGCACATCGTCGTGGACGACGTGACGATCGCCGGTGCGGGCAGCTGGTACACGATCGTGCGGGGACGCGAGGTCACGCTGGACACGCCCGCGCCCGACGGCTCCCGGCACACCGGCGTCGGCTTCTACGGCCGCGACGCCGCCGACGGCGGCAGCAGCGACGTGCACCTGTCCGGCTTCGCGATCGAGGGCGACGTACGCGAGCGGATCGACACCGACCAGGTGAACGCCATCGGCGGGGCGCTCAACCACAGCACGATCGACGGCCTCTATCTGCACCACACGAAGGTCGGCATGTGGTTCGACGGGCCGATGACCGGGCTGCGGGTCACCAACACCGTGATCGCCGACCAGATCGCCGACGGGCTGAACTTCCACACCGGCGTCACCCGCTCCTCGGTGACGAACTCGGTGGTCCGCAACAGCGGCGACGACGCCCTCGCCATGTGGTCGGAGGGGACGGCGAACGCGTCGAACACGTTCGCGTACAACACGGTGCAGTCGCCGGTGCTCGCCAACGGCATCGCGCTGTACGGCGGCGCGGACCTGACCGTCGCGCACAACCTGGTCGCCGACCCGGTACGCGAGGGCAGCGCGATCCAGGTGGGCAGCCGGTTCGGGGCGGAGCCGTTCACCGGCCGGCTGCGGATCGCCGGCAACACCACGGTGCGGGCCGGCACGTACGACCTGAACTGGAACATCGGCCTCGGCGCGCTCTGGTTCTACGCGCTGGACCGCAGCATCGACGCGGACATCCTGGTCAGCGGCGACGCGTACCTGGACAGCACCTACAACGCGATCATGCTGGTCAGCGACTGGCCGGTGAAGGACAGCGTCCGTATCGACAACGTCCGCTTCCGGGACATCCGGGTCGACGGCGCCGGGACGTCGGTGGTCAGCGCGCGTACGGCGGGCGGGGCGAGCTTCGCGAACGTCGACGCCCGCAACGTGGGCGCGGTCGGCGTGAACAACTGCGGGTCGTTCCACTTCACCCCGGCCGGGTCGGAGTTCGCCCTGACCGACCTCAGCGGCAACGACGGCGGCTGGCTGGCCCCGTGGCTGCTGCCGAACACCATCACCTGCGACGACCGTCCGCCGCTGGTGCCGCCGCCACCGCCGTCGCGCTGGTGACACACGACGCGACCCCCGCCGTCACGGGCCGGCGGGGGTCGCGGTACGTGTGTGGCTCAGGCCTCGGTGAGCTGGCCGCGCAGCTTGGTCAGGGCGCGGGCGAGCAGCCGGGACACGTGCATCTGGGAGACACCGACGCGGGCCGCGATCTCGCTCTGCGTCAGGTTGCCGTAGAAGCGCAGCGTGAGGATCTTCTGCTCCCGCTCGTCGAGCGTGGCGAGCGCCGGGCCCAGGGAGGCGCGCAGCTCGGCCAGCTCGTACTCGTTGTCCTCGGCGCCGAGGGTGTCGCCCAGCTCGGTGGCGCTGTCGCCGTCGCCGATCGGGGTGGACAGCGAGACCGCGTTGTAGGCGCGGGCGCCTTCCAGGCCCTCGAGCACCTCTTCCTCGGTGACGTCGAGGTGGGCAGCGATGTCGGCGACGGTCGGGGCCCGGTTGAGCGTCTGGGTCAGCGTGCTGTTGGCCTCGGAGATGCGCAGCCGCAGCTCCTGCAGGCGGCGCGGAACCCGGATGTTCCAGGTGCGGTCGCGGAAGTGCCGCTTGATCTCGCCGAGGATCGTCGGGATGGCGAAGCCGGCGAAGTCGACGCCGCGCGAGGCGTCGAACCGGTCCACCGCCTTGATCAGGCCCAGCGCCGCGGTCTGTGCCAGGTCGCCGGCCGGCTCGCCGCGCCCGCTGTAGCGGGCGGCCAGGTGGTTCGCCAGCGGCAGCCACGCCTCGATGACCTGGTTGCGCAGGGCGGCCCGCTGCGGGTGGCCGGCGGGCAGCGCGGCGAGCGCCGCGATCAGCTCGCTGGCACGGGACTCCTCACCGGTCTGCGGCGCGCGCTGCACCTCGGTCGCGGTCGATGCCATGGTCATCGTGGTCATGCTGCCCTTCCTGTCCTCGGAGAACGGGTGGCCTCCCACACCGGTCGTGCCAGCCACACTAGACCAAAGGCCATGGCCAAATCAACCGAACGGACGATGGAGATTTGGTGTCATATCCGGACATAGAGGCGAGCAACGGCGATCAGCGTGGCATCAACGGGCGGTAGTCGGCAGCCGTGAGTGGCAGCACCGAGAGGCTTCCGTCCGCGCGCGGCACCTCCAGCGGCTGCCCGCCGCGGCGGAACGCGACGCTGTACACGTCCGGTCGCTGCGTGAGGCTGCACACGATCTGCCCGAAGGCCAGCACCTCGTCGTTGCGGCCGGTCTCCTCACCGGCCTGGCGCACGTCGACTGTCGCCACGGTGCCGGCCAGCGTGGCCCCGGCCGCCGTCACCGTGCCCGGCAGCGCCGTGGACAGCCCCTGGCGGCGCTCCCCCGGACCGGGACCGGCCAGCAGGTGCTGAAGGTGCGTGTCCACCCCGGGCAGCCCGTCCACCCGGCGGTTGACCACGACCAGGCCGTCGTCCCGGACGAAGCAGAACGGCTCGTCCACCCGCCCGTCCCCGTCGGCGGTCGAGGACACCGCAGGCGTCGGGAAGGCCCCGGGCGGCGTCTGCACGAGCCGGGGCTCGTCGTCCACCGGCACCCCGCAGCCGGCGAGCAGCGCCACGGCGAGCAGGGCGGGCGCGAGCCGCCGCCGGCTCACCGGAGCGCTCCGGGCAGCTCGACCCGGAAACGGGCGCCGGGCGCGCGGTCCAGCACCCGCGCCGACCCGCCGTGCGCGTCGGCGTGCTGCGCCACCAGGGCGAGGCCGAGTCCGGTGCCGTCGGTGCCGGCGCGGTCGTGCGCCGCCCGGCCCCGCACGAACCGGTCGAAGATGATCTCCCGGTCGCCCGGCGGCACGCCCGGTCCGTCGTCGTCGACCTCCAGCACGCCCACGCCGTCGCCCCCGCCCAGGCGTACGGCGACCGGGCCGCCGCCGTAGCGCTCGGCGTTCTCCACCAGGTTCAGCAGCGTCTGCGCGAACCGGCGCCGGTCGACCCACCACTCGTGCGGGACGTCGCCTGCCACCTGCACCAGGCTCTCCGGCAGCGATCGTTCCCGGCAGGCGGCCCGGGCCAGCTCCACCACGTCGACCGTCTCGCGGTGCGCCGGCTGCTCGGTGCGGGCCAGCTGGATCAGGTCGTCGACGAGGCGCTGGAACCGGGTCACCTCGTCGGCCACCAGGCCGGCGGCGGTGGCGGTGCGTTCGTCCTGATGCTCGCGGCGGCGGTGCAGCACGCTCGCCGCCGCGGCCAGCGTCTGCAACGGCGAGCGCAGCTCGTGGCTCACGTCGGCGGCGAAGCGCCGGTCCCGCTCGATGCGGTGCACCAGCTTGTCGACCATCTCGTTGAACGAGCTGGACAGGCGGGTGAGGTCGGGGTCGGTGGTCGGATCGAGCCGGGTGGCGAAGTCCCCGCCCGCGATCCGTTCCGCCGCGTCGGCGACCGCTGTCAGTGGCCGCAGGCTGTGCCGGGTGGCGTACCAGCCGAGCGCCGCGCCCGCCCCGGCCACCATGATCGCCACGGCGATCAGCGCCAGGCCCACCACCTGGAACGTCTCCTCGACCTCCCGCAGCGAGGTCAGCTCGTAGTAGCCGAGCGCGCCGGGCAGCGGCACGCCGACCAGCAGCGCGGGCTGCCCGTCGAGGCGGATCCGCTGCACCGCGGGCTTGCCGTCGGCGACCATGCGCTGCAACTCCACCGGCACGGAGCTGGCGCCCACGTCGGCGGTGCGGGCGTACCAGCCGTCGGGCAGGTGCAGCAGCGGGCGGCGGGCGCTGCCGGTGTCGAGCGAGCGCAGCACCGCCACCACGTCCGGCGTGCCGGTGTCCAGGCCGGAGCGGACCACCGCCGCGTCGTAGTAGGCGGCCCGCACCGCGGTGCGCTCCCGCTCGTCGAGCAGCGAGCGCCGGGTCAGGTCGTACGAGAAGAGGGCCATCAGCGCGGACAGCAGCAACGCGCCGACGGCGAACGCCGCGGTGACGCGGGCGCGCAGTCCGGGACGGGTCATCGCTGCAGCTTGTAGCCGAGGCCGCGGAGGGTGACCAGGTGGCGGGGGTTCGCCGGGTCCGACTCGATCTTCTGCCGCAGCCGGCCGACGTGCACGTCGACGAGCCGCTCGTCGCCGGTCTCGTAGCCCCAGACCCGGCTGAGCAGCTGCTGGCGGGACAGCACCCGGCCGGCGTGCTCGGCCAGCTCGCAGAGCAGCCGGAACTCGGTGCGGGTGACCGGGACCGGCCGTCCGGAGCGGCGCACCTCGCCGGCCTCGGCGCTGATCTCCAGCTCGCCGAAGAACTGGGCGGGGGCGGGCCCGGACACGGTGCGGACCCGCCGGCGCAGCGCCCGCAGCCGGGCCGACAGCTCCTTGATCGCGACCGGCTTCACCACGTAGTCGTCGGCGCCGGCCTCCAGCGCGGCGACGATGTCGTGGGTGTCGTCGCGGGCGCTGATCACCACGACCGGCACGTCGTCGTCGCGGCGCAGCTGGCGGATGCAGTCGAACCCGTTCATGCCGGGCAGCATCAGGTCGACGAGCACGTAGTCGGACGGCTTCTCCCGCTGCCGTCGCAGCCCGTCCTCCGCGGTCGGGGCGCCGTACGCCTCGTAGCCCTCCTCCTCCAGGGCGAGCTGCAGCGCGAGCCGGATGCGGTCGTCGTCCTCGATCACCAGTACGGCCGTCATATGGGCATCATGACCGGCCCGGCACGGGTAGCCCAATCGCGTAGGCCGTTCGTGGTTTTTGTCATCGAACCGTCATACAACCGTCCGGGGACCTCCAAGATCGCTGCGCAGAGTGGGAATCGACACTGATCCCGCCACGGAAGCGACCTGATGCCCGCAACCCTGCCGTCCCCGCCGGAGTCCGCCGTGCCGCACGTGCGGGTGGACATCACCGACGAGCTGGACCTCGCCGGGCTGCCCGAGGTCGCGCACGTGCTGGACCGCATCCTCGCGCTGCGTCCCCGCGAGCTGACGATCGACCTCGCCGGGTGCCGCCATGTGGACGCCGCCGCGGTCGCGCTGCTGCTGGACGTGCACCGGCGGCTGGCGCGGCAGGACGGCGTGCTCACGCTGAGCAACCCGCACCCACGGATCCGGCGCATCCTGCAGACCTCCGGGCTGGGCGCCGTACCCGTCGTCGACACGCCCCGTCCGGCCGCGCGCGGCCGGGCCCGGGTCGCGTCCGCACCCCGCTGAGGAGGGGCCGTGACCGGAAGCACGCTCGTCGGAGCACTCGTGGTGGGCCTCGCCGGCGGCGGCGTGGGCCGGCTCGTCGTGCCGGGACGCAAGGCCGTCCCGGTCTGGCTGACGCTGGCGCTCGGCGTGGCCGCCGCGCTGCTCGGCGCGATCGTGGTCGGGCTGGTGGACCGCCGCCCCGACGCCTCGCCGCTGCTGTCCCTGATGATGCAGACCGCGTTCGCGGCCGTGGCGGTCGTGCTGGCGGTGGTGACGGCGGGCGGCACGGGCGCGGACCGGCAGGCGCCCGATCCGGGCGCCCGGCGGAAGGAGGAGGTGTGACAGTCGTCCCCGCGGACCACCTGATGATGCTCATCTGCGACGGCTGCGGCGACAGCGTCACCGGCGCGGGCGCGACGCTGCCCGACGCCGAGGTGGTGTGGACGCTCGTGTTCGAGCACGACTGGGTCGGCTCGCCCTTCGCGTCCGGCCCGCACCACTGCCCCCGGTGCAGCGTCCGGGCCACGGTCGCCGAGGACGGCCTGGGCACCGAGGACCTGGAGCAGGTGGCCGGCACCCCGGCCGCCGCCGACGTCGATCCCGCCGAGGCGGTACGCCGGGCGATCGCGGAACGCTCCGTGCGCGGCGACCGCGAACTGGTCGACCTGTCCGCGCTCGAGGTGATCGACTCGGCCGGGCTCGGCCTGCTGGTGCGCGCGCACCAGGACGCCCGGCGCGACGGCCGCCGGCTGTGCCTGCTGTCGCCGTCGCGCTTCGTGCTCACCGTGCTGCACACGATGCGGCTCGACGGCGTCTTCACAGTCGTCGACGGCCGCGCCCCGGCGCCGGGATCCGCGTCCCGGCGCGCGGTCATGACCGAACAGAAGGAGCCCTCCCCGTGGTGATGCCCTGGCCGTACCCCGAGTTCCCGTACACCGGCCGTGAGCCGGAGCCCGACGACGCGGACAGCCGGCTCGCCTCGCTCGTCGCCCAACGGCTGAGCGCCGACTGGACCACTCGGCGGCAGCAGATCACCGTCACCGTGCAGAACCGGGTGGTGATCCTCGCCGGCCTGGTGGCCGATCCGGAGACCCGCCTTGTCGCCGCCGAGCTGGCCTGGGACGTGCCGGGCGTGTTCGACGTCTGCAACGCGCTGCGGCTCTACGGCGGGCGGCGCGGCGGCCGCTGAGCCACCGGCTGTTGCACGGATCGGCATCCGCCTCTACGCTCGCCCTGGGAGCGCTCCCCCAGGCCGCCGCGTCGGGCTTTCCGGGCAGGTTCACGACGGGCACCGTCCGATCACCATCAAGCGATGGGACCTTCCCGTATGTTCTCGATTCCCCGCCCGTCCCGGCGGCACCTGCTCGTCGGCGGCGCGGTCGGCGCGCTCGCCCTGGCCGCGACGGCCGTCCTGCCGTCGCCGAACGCGATGGCCGCGACCGGCTGTGCCGTCACCTACACCACCAACTCGTGGCCCGGGGGCTTCACCGCCACCGTCGCGGTGAAGAACCTCGGCGACCCGGTGAGCAACTGGACGCTGGGCTTCACCTTCCCCGACGGGGGCCAGCGCGTGGTGCAGGGCTGGTCGGCCACCTGGCAGCAGAGCGGCTCCTCGGTCACCGCGCGCAGCGCGGACTACAACGGCGCGCTCGGCACCGGCGCGAGCACCACTGTGGGCTTCAACGGCTCCTGGACCGGGTCGAACCCGAACCCCACCTCGTTCACGCTCAACGGCACGGTCTGCACCGGCGGCACCGGCACGCCGCCGCCGAGCACCCCGCCGCCCAGCACGTCCCCGCCGCCGACCACTCCCCCGCCCACGACGCCGTCGCCGACCGGCACCACCCCGGTCGCGATCAACGGCCAGCTCCAGGTCTGCGGGGTCAACCTCTGCAACCAGTACGGACGGCCGATCCAGTTGCGCGGCATGAGCACCCACGGCCTGCAGTGGTTCGCCAACTGCTACACCGACTCCTCGCTCGACGTGCTGGCCGACGAGTGGCAGGCGGACCTGCTGCGCATCTCGATGTACGTGCAGGAGCAGGGCTACGAGACCAACCCGGCCGGCTTCACCGCCCAGGTGAACACGCTCGTGGACAAGGCCGAGGCCCGCGGCATGTACGCGCTCATCGACTTCCACACGCTGACCCCCGGTGACCCGATGTACAACCTGGACCGGGCCAAGACGTTCTTCGCCAACGTGTCGGCGCGCAACGCGGCCAAGAAGAACGTGATCTACGAGATCACCAACGAGCCCAACGGGGTCAGCTGGTCCACCATCCGCACCTACGCCGAGCAGGTCATCCCGGTGATCCGGGCCAACGACCCGGACGCGGTGATCATCGTCGGCACCCGCGGCTGGTCCTCGCTGGGCGTGTCCGACGGCAGCAACTCCGACGAGATCGTGAACAACCCGGTGCGGGCGCAGAACATCATGTACACGTTCCACTTCTACGCCGCCTCGCACCAGGACAACTACCGCAACGAGGTGCAGCGGGCCGCCTCCCGGCTGCCGCTGTTCGTCACCGAGTTCGGCACCGTCACCTACACCGGCGACGGCGCCGTCGACGTCGCCAGCAGCAACGCCTGGCTCGACCTGCTCGACCGGCTGAAGATCAGCTACGCCAACTGGACGTTCTCCGACGCCCCCGAGGGTTCGGCCGCGCTGCGGCCGGGCACGTGCGCGTCCGGCTCGTTCAGCGGGACGTCGGTGCTGACGCAGTCCGGCGCGTACATGCGCGACCGGATCCGCACCCCCGACAACTTCCCGACCTCCTGACCGGGCGGCCGGCGGCGATCCTTCCCCTTCGGGTCGCCGCCGGTCAGCCCTCGATCAACCCGGCCCGGCGCCACAGCAGCCGGCCCGGCCCGGCCACCAGACCCAGTTCGGTCAGATGCTCGGCGATCCGCTGCGCCGACCAGCGCAGTGTGGCCCGCCAGTGCGGGTTGGCCCGCGCCGCGGCGTGACCGGCCGCCGGGTCGATCCCGACCGACGCGTACGCCCGCGGGTGCACCAGCCGCCGCGTGATCGAGTACGCGGCCCGCCCGATCACCAGCCGCGCGTACGTGAGCGCGACCGGCCCGGCCGCCTCCACCTGCCGGGCCAGCTCGTCGCGGGCGAAGCGCACGTGCCGGGCCTCCTCCACCACGTGGATGCGCGACACCATCCGGATCAGCGGCTGCAACGACTCGTCGGCCATGATCTCGCGCTGGAACGAGTCGAGGATCTCCTCGGCGATCAGGATGGCCGCGTACATCTGCGGGCCGGTGGCGGTGGCCTTGAGCCAGCGCCCGAGCAGGTGGTCGACGGGCTCGGCGCGGTAGACGGGCGCGCCGGTGGCCTCGATGAGCCGGCCGAACATGATGGAGTGCCGGCACTCGTCGGCGACCTCGGTCAGCGCGTACTGGGCGTGCCGGCTGGTCGGATCCGCGTCGTAGTAGTGCCGGATCAGCATCTGCATGAGGATCGTCTCGAACCAGATCCCGGCGCTGGCCGCGCTGGCCACCTCGTGCTTGGTCAGCTCGACCCGCTGCTCCTCGGTCAGCCCGTCCCACAGTGGCGTGCCGTAGAGGCTGCTGCGCGACGGCGGCAGCCAGTACGCGCCGGGCACTGGTGGCGCCGACCAGTCGACGTCCACCAGGGGGTCGTAGCTGGTACGCACGGAGGCGGTGAGGAGGCGGGCGGCTACCGCCTCGCGCGGGAATCCGGCCATGACCCCTCCATATTGACGTAACTTCCAGTAACTGTTACGAGTGGTAGCATGCGACGCACCACCACCGATGTCAATGGCCCCGACCCCTCGCCGGAGCCGTCCCCGCCACGGTCCGGAGGGCGGCGTGACCGCTGGGCGGAGCACCGCGAACAGCGCCGCCAGGAACTGATCGCCGCCGCCGTGCAGGCGCTGCTGCGGCACGGCCCGAACGTCGACATGGACCAGGTGGCGGCCACCGCCGGGGTCAGCAAACCGGTGCTCTACCGCTACTTCGCCGACAAGGCGCAGCTCTGGCTCGCGGTCAGCGAGGTGGTCGCGGAGCGCGTGGTGGCCGCCGTCGCGCCCGCCGTGGAGCAGGTCCGCGAGGAGCGGGCGCTGGTCGAGGCGACGATCGACGCGTACCTGAGCGTGGTGGAGTTCGAACCCTCGCTCTACCGGTTCCTGGTGCACGAGTCCGGCCACCCCGGCATCCAGCAGGTGGTCGCCGGCACCAGCCGGCAGGTCGCCACCGGGCTGGCCCGGGTCATCGGCGACCGGCTGCGCGCGCTCGGTCTCGACGCCGGGCCGGCCGAGCCGTGGGCGTACGGGCTGGTCGGGTTCGTGCAGGCGGTCGGCGACTGGTGGACCACGCACGGGCAGCCGATCCACCGGTCCGCGCTCACCGAGTACCTGACCACGCTGCTGTGGAGCGGCATCGAGGGGGTCCGCCGGGGCGCGGACCTGCCGCCGGAGCTGACCCGCGCGCACGAACGGATCGACAGGTGACCTGGCAGGGCACGGCCGAGATCGCCGGCACCCCGGTACGGCTGCACGCCGGCGGCCGGTTCGAGCCGGTCGACGGCCGCTACCACTGGGCCGGGCGCGTCGAGCCGGAGCCACGCCTGGTGCGGCTGCTGCGCTCCGGCCGCCGCGACGTGGAGATCCGCATCGGCGAGCGGGTCACCCGGGCCCGGCTGACCGAGGTGGACCCGTGGGGCGGGGTGCGCATCACCGGCGTCGGCACGCCGCCCTGGCCCCCCGAGGAGGAGTGACACGTACGGTGAGGGGATGACGCCGACCGCCACCGTGCTGCTGGTCTTCGGGCGGGGCGTGGTGGCCGGCGACGACGGCTACCGGCTCACCGCCGAGAGCGTCGCGCGCACCGAGGCCGCGGTGGCGTACGTCCGCGCGCACGCCGACGAGTTCCGCCGCGCGCCCGGCGCCCGGGTCGTGTTCACCGGCGGCTGGCCGCACGGCCCGGCCGGGGCGCCCGGTCCGCCGCCCGGATTCCGGGAGGGCGAGCTGATGCGGGCGCTGGCGCGCGAGGCCGGCCTCGACGCGTACGCCCGGTCGGCGGCCGAGACCCGGTCCCGCACCACGCTGCAGAACCTGGCGCACACGGTGCAGGACGGGCTGCTCGGCGCGGCCGAGTTCACCGCGCGGCACCCGCTCGGGCTGGTCACGCATCCGTGGCACCTGCCCCGCGTCCGGCTGCTCGCCGCGCGCGTGCTCGGCCTGTCCGGCCCGGCGCTGGCCGACGTGCCGGTGACCGCGCCCGACCCGGTGCCGGCCCGGCGCGAGCGGGCCGTCCGGGCGCTCAGCCGGCTCGGCTATCTCGGTGTGCGTACCCCGGAGGCGTCGCTGCGCCGCGAGCGCGCGCTGAGCCGCGCGGCCGACCGGATCGGACGCCTCACGCCCCGGCGGTGATTCGCGGTCGCGGGCCCGGGGTACGACGCTCCTCGATCGACCCGGCGGACCGTGCCGGCGGGCGAGTCCACCCCGGGAGGTCCAGTGATCGTGCTCGTGCCCGTGTACCGGCCGGGCGACCGGCTTCCGCCGCTGGTCACCGACCTGCGGGCCGCGCTGCCCGGGGCGCGGGTGCTGGTCGTGGACGACGGCAGCGGCCCGGCCGCCGCCGGGGTGCTGCGCGCGGCCCGCGACCGGGGCGCCGAGGTGCTGCGCCGCCGGGTCAACCGGGGCAAGGGCGTGGTGCTGCGCACCGGCTTCCGGTACGCCGCCACGCGCCACCCGGGACACGATGTGACCTGTATGGACGCCGACGGTCAGCACCGCGTGGAGGACGTGTGCCGGGTGGCCGGGCGGATGCGCGCCACCGGCGCGATGACGCTCGGCGTGCGCCGCTTCGACGGCGAGGTGCCGGCGCGCAGCCGGTTCGGCAACGCCGCGACCCGGGTCGCGTTCCGGCTGGCGACCGGCCGGGACGTGCGGGACACCCAGACCGGGCTGCGGGCGTACCCGGCCGGGCTGCTGGACTGGCTGGTCACCGTCCCCGGCGACCGCTTCGAGTACGAGATGGACGTGCTGCTGCGCGCGGTGGGCGCCGGGCTGCCGGTCGAACAGGTGGACATCGCCACCCGCTACCACGCGGGCAACGCGGGTTCGCACTTCTCCGCGCTCGCCGACTCGGTGCGCATCTACCGTCCGCTGGTCGGCTTCGCCGCGGCCCGGCTGACCGGCGGTGCCCACCCGGAGCGCATCCCGGACACCGCCGTCACGACGTCGCGTCCCACACCTGCGACTCGAACTCCCTGAGCTGCTCGCGCAGCGACGGCGGGCACGTGGTGCGGTACGGGTGCCCGTCGTCGGCGGGCACCGCGCGGACCATCTCGTCGATCATCTCCTGGGGGTCGCGCTGGTGGCCCAGGTAGTCGCTGAAGTCAGGGCGCGGCAGCAGCGCGGTGGACTCGTCCCACCACTGGGACATGGTCTCCACGCCGGTGTCGTTGTAGCCGGTCCGGTACGGGCCCGGGTTGATCACGGCGACGCGCACGCCGCGCGGTTCCAGCTCGCCCTTCATGGCCCAGGCGAGCGCCTCGATCGCGTGCTTGGTGGCGGCGTAGACGCCGATGAACGGCCGGGTTCGTACGCCGACCGCCGAGGACACCCAGACCACCTTGCCGGCGCCCCGGGCCAGCATCGGCGGCACCAGGTCCTGTGCCAGGTGCAGGTGGCCGAAGACGTTCACGTCGAACGAGCGGCGGACCCGCTCCATCGGGATCTCCACCACCGCGCCGGCCTCCTGCAGGCCCGCGTTGAGCACCAGGATGTCGACACGGTGGCGGGCGGCCGCGGCCCGGTCGGCCGGGTCGGTGACGTCCAGCTTGATCGCGTCCAGCGCGACGCCGGCCCGTTCGGCCTCGGCGCGCAGCTCGCGGACCTGCGGCCAGATCTGTGCCGCGGCGATCACGTGGTGGCCGGCGCGGGCCAGCCCGAGCGCCGTGCCCCGGCCGAGCCCGCTGCCGGCCCCGGTGATCAGGATGTCCGCCATCGGGCTCAGCCCTGCCGGGCCTTCTGCCGCCGGTCGGACTTGTTCAGCACGAACAGCTTGCCCCGGCGCCGGACCACTATCGAGTCGGCCTTGCGTTTGAGTGCGCGCAGGGAGCTTCGGACCTTCATATCCGCTCCTTCGGTTCCCGCCGGTGTCCGTCCGGGACGGGTACCCGCCGCGGCGGTGCTCATGCCCGGTCCCGCGTGATCGCCACCGCTTCGCCGAGGTGGCGGCATCACCGTGTCCGGGATGCCGCCACCTCGGCGTACTGGCGTGCGGATCAGGCGGCCGTGCAGGGGCTTCCGTTGAGCGTGAACGAGCCGGGTTTACCGGCGTTGCCGGTGTGGGTGGCCTGGAAGCCGATGTCCACCGAGCCGCCCGGTGCGATCACCGGGTTGTAGGAGACGTTGCGGGCGGTCACCGCGCCGCTGGTGGGGCTGTACGTGGCGTTCCAGCCGCCGGTGATCGTCTGGCCGCCCGGCAGCGTGAACGCGAGGCTCCAGCCGTTTATCGCCGTGGCGGACGTGTTGGTGATCGTCACCGAGGCGGTGAGGCCGTTGTTCCAGGCGTTCACCACGTACCCGACCCGGCAGGCCCCCGACGGCGGCGGCGTCGTGGGCGGCGGCGCCGTGGTGGGCGAGGACGTCGTCGGCG
>NZ_MAGP01000009.1 GCF_002926165.1 Micromonospora chalcea
GTGACCAGCGTGAGCAGCCAGTCGACCGGGTCGGGGTGGGTGGTCACGTCTACCAGGAGGCGGTCGCCCTGGGTCAGGCCCAGCTCGGTGGCGCGGGCCTGCGCGCGGGCCAGCAGCGCCGCGTCCCCCTCGCCACCCTCGGGGTACGGCGTGAAGTGGTCGCCGTGTCCGCGTACCGCCGTCACGAAGTCGGCGTAGCCGGCGGGCACCTGCCGCATCGGCAGCGCGAACGGGTCGAGCGCCAGCGCGTACCGCTCGCCGGCCGGCCACCCGGCCGCCTCGTCCACCCGGTCGGCGGCCACGAACAGCACCTCCACCGGCCCCGGCGCGTCGGTCACCGTCAGTTTCGCCGACCAGCAGCCGAGCAGCACGGCGGCGGTCTGCCAGTGCGGCGGCAGCAACACGCCGACCGGGTCGCCCGGCGCGGCGCCGATCTCGTCGGTGAGCAGGTTCGCGGTCTTCGCCACCCAGTTCGCAAGCGTCGCGCCGGAGAGTTCGGTGCGCTCGCCGGTGGCGTCGTCGTACCAGGTCAGCAGCGGTCGGGTGGGGTCCGGCGCGATCGCGTCGGCGAACACCCGGGCAATGTTGTCGGCCATCGGCGCGAACGATACGCGCCCCGCGTGCGTACTCGATGACAACGTCAAGTCGGCGTACCGTCGGGTCGCGGTCAGCGTTGTTCGCCCGGCGCGGCGTACGCTTGCCGACAGTGTTCTTCCCCACAACTGCGCCATCTGAGGAGCCGCCCCGTGACCGCCGGTCGCCCGCCCCGCGTTCTCATCGACGCCACGAGTGTCCCCGCCGACCGTGGCGGCGTCGGTAGATACGTCGACGGACTGCTCGGCGCGCTGGGCCGGGTCTGCGGCACCGGCGTCGACCTGGCGGTGGTGAGCCTCCGTACCGACCTGGAGCGCTACACCCGGATGCTGCCGGGCGCCGAGGTGATCCCCGCCCCGGCGGCGGTGGCGCACCGGCCGGCGCGGCTTGCCTGGGAGCAGACCGGCCTGCCGCTGCTGGCCCAGCAGGTGGGCGCGGAGGTGCTGCACTCGCCCTTCTACACCTGTCCGCTGCGGGCCGGATGCCCGGTGACGGTCACCGTGCACGACGCGACGTTCTTCACCGAGCCGGAGCACTACGACAAGTCGCGCCGGACGTTCTTCCGCAGCGCCATCAAGACCTCGCTGCGGCGGGCCGGCCGGGTGATCGTGCCGAGCAAGGCCACCCGGGACGAGCTGATCCGGCTGCTGGACGCCGACCCGACCCGGATCGACGTCGCCTATCACGGCGTCGACCAGGACGCCTTCCACGCGCCCGGCGACGAGGAGAAGGCGCGCGTGCGGGCTCGCCTGGGGCTGGGCGACAGCAGCTACGTCGCGTTCCTCGGGGCCAAGGAGCCGCGTAAGAACGTACCCAACCTGATCCGCGGCTGGGCGCGGGCGGTGGCCGACCGGCCGAACCCGCCGGCGCTCGTGGTCGCGGGCGGGCAGGGGCACGACGACGACATCGACCGCGCGGTGGCCGAGGTGCCGTCGCACCTGCGGCTGCTGCGTCCGGGCTACCTGCGTTACGCCGATCTGCCCGGCTTCCTCGGTGGCGCGCTCGTGGCCGCCTACCCCTCCTACGGCGAGGGCTTCGGCCTGCCGATCCTGGAGGCGATGGCGTGCGCGGCCCCGGTGCTCACCACGCCGCGCCTGTCCCTGCCCGAGGTGGGCGGCGACGCGGTGGCGTACACCAGCGAGGACCCGGACCAGATCGCCGCCGACCTGGCCGCTCTGCTGGACGACGAGCCGCGGCGGCTCTCGCTGGCAAAGGCCGGGTTCGACCGGGCCAAGGAGTTCACCTGGGAGTCCAGCGCGGACGTGCACATCGCGGCCTGGCGACGGGCCCGGTCCTGAGGGCCGGCGGGGCGGCCCCGGCCGACCGACCGTGACGACTCGCCCGCTTCGGGCATGATGTGCTGATGTTCTACGCCGTCATCCCGGCGGGTGGCAGTGGCACACGGTTGTGGCCGCTGTCCCGTGCCGGCCATCCCAAATTCCTCCACCCGCTGACCGGCACGCCGGCCTCGCTCCTGCAGGCCACTGTCGACCGGTTGTCGCCGTTGACCACACCGGAGCGCACGCTCGTGGTCACCGGGGCCGCGCACGCCGCGGCGGTGGCCCGGCAGCTGGCCGGCGTGCCGGAGGAGAACATCCTGGTCGAGCCGTCGCCCCGCGACTCCTGCGCGGCGATCGCGCTGGCCGCCGCGGTGATCGCCGCGCGTACGCCGGACGCGGTGATGGGCTCGTTCGCCGCCGATCACCTGATCGGCGACCCGGCCCGGCTGGCGGAGGTGGTACGGCAGGCCATCCGCGGCGCGGAGCAGGGGCTGCTGATGACGGTGGGCATCACCCCGACCCGCCCGGAGACCGGCTACGGCTACCTGGAGACCGGCGACCCGGTGGGGGACGGCACGCTGCGCCCGGTACGCGAGTTCAAGGAGAAGCCGGCCGCCGAGGTGGCCGAGGTCTACGTCAACTCCGGCCGGCACCTCTGGAACGCCAGCATGTTCGTCTGGCGGGTGGACGTCTTCCTCGCCGAGCTGGCCCGCCAGGAGCCGGAGCTGCACGCCGGGATCACCGCCATCGCGGCGGCGTGGGGCACCCCGGAGCAGGACGACGTGCTGGGCCGGGTCTGGCCGACGCTGCCCCGGATCTCGGTCGACTACGCGGTGATGGAGGGCGCGGCGACGGCGGGCCGGGTGGGCACCGTGCCGGGTGACTTCGGCTGGAACGACGTCGGTGACTTCCACACGCTCGGCGAGGTGCTGCCGGCCGACGGCGCCGGCAACGTGGTGCTGGGCGGCGACGCCAAGCCGGGCGTGCTGCTGCACGACACCACCGGCACGGTCGTGGTGTCGCACTCCGGCCGGCTCGTCGCCACCGTGGGGGTGCACGACCTGATCGTGGTGGACACCCCGGACGCGCTGCTGGTCTGCCCGCGTGACCGCGCGCAGGACGTGAAGAAGGTCGTGGACGAGCTGAAGGAACGCGGCGAGGAGGGCCTGGTCTGATCCGGCCGGTGCGGCCGCCCGCTTCCGGTCAGCGGGCGGCGCGACGGGCCAGCAAGGCGAGCGCCGGTGGCACCAGCTGGGCCGTCGCGTGGGCGAGCGGCTCGGGCAGCCGGTCCGGCGGGAACCAGCCGAGCGCCTCGGACTCCGCGCTCACCTGCTCGACCGCCCCGGCCGGGGCCAGCACCGCGTACCGGACGTCGTAGTGGAACGACCCGCCCTGGCAGGCGACCTGGTGGATGTCCACGTCGATCGGTTCCGGCTCGATCGTCAGACCGGCGATGCCGGACTCCTCGGTGGCCTCGCGCAGCGCGGCCGCCACCAGCGTCCGGTCGCCCGGCTCGCAGTGCCCGCCGAGCTGCACCCACCTGCGGATCTTGCCGTGCAGGCAGAGCAGCACCCGGCCGTCCGGGTCGAGCACGAGCGCGCTGGCGGTGACGTGCCCCGCCCGGTGTGTCCGGCTCATCGCCGCCGGCCCGTCGGCCAGCAGCGCCAGCGTCCGGTCCCGGGCGGCGCCGGCGGCCGGGCTGGTCGCCGTCTGCCGGCTCAGCGCCGCGACGGCGTCGGCGTGCAGGTCGGCGTACGTGGTGAGATCGGTGTCGGGCACCCGGACACTCTACGAGCGCCACTGCGCTGCGTCTGCGCGGCGACCCACCGGCGGACGAGCGAAAGCCGGGCGGCACCCCTGCGACGATGTCGCAGACCCTCGTGGTGCCGCCCGGCCACGCCCGTCAGCCGGCGACCGGGTCGAGACTGCGCCCCGGCGTCGGCGGGCAAGGAAGAGTTTGCCGAACCGGTCACCTCACCGTCGAGGTCTTTCACCTCAGGCTTAAAGATGGAGATTACTGCCGGCGGGTAAGGTCGAGGCGTGGCGGGCACCCCCGCCGTCCGCACGGGAGCACTCCATGTTGAAGATCGTTTTCTCGGGCGAAGACGTCCTGCGGACCCGGGTCGCCCCGCGCGCGGACCCGCTCTGGGAGCTGGTTCTCAGCCTGCACCTGCTCCAGGGGCGCAGCCGCGACCCGATGATGACCACATGGCGGCGGACCGTGGCGCACGGGCTGCGCACCGACAGCGACGCCGAGCAGTACCGCCTGCTCCTCGCGCTCAACCCGCCGCGCGGCTACTTCCCCGACTTCCTCACCCCGTTCGCCAGCCGGGAGGGCTTCGAGGTGGGGCTGGACGCGGTCCGCGGCACCCCTACGGACATGCTGCGCCGCGACCTGACCCGGCTCGCCGAGGAGACCACGTTGCCGCCCTCGGCGACGGCGCTCGCCCGGGGTGAGCCGGAGACACTGCACCACCTCACCGACTCCATGGCGCGATACCAGTCGCTGGCCGTCACGCCGTACTGGGCCCGGGTGCAGGCAGCGGTCGAGGCGGACCGGGCCCGG
Source organism: Micromonospora chalcea (assembly GCF_002926165.1). Taxonomy (GTDB): domain Bacteria; phylum Actinomycetota; class Actinomycetes; order Mycobacteriales; family Micromonosporaceae; genus Micromonospora; species Micromonospora chalcea. Next base: position 4,441 of record NZ_MAGP01000009.1, read on the forward strand.
CGTGCCCGCGCCATGCTCGACGGCGGCGCCGAAGGGCTGCTGGCCAGCCTGCGGCCGAACATGCGGTGGAACTCCGGCGTGCTGGAGGTGCTCGACTATCCGGACACCCGGGAACTGCACCTGGACGGGCGCGGGCTGCTGCTCGTCCCGTCGTTCTTCTGCTCGCGTACCCCGGTGGCGCTCGTCGACCCGACCCTGCCGCCGGTGCTCGTCTACCCGGTGGACCGGCTGGCCGGCCTGACACCGGCGTCCGGCGCCGCCGGGTCACCCCAGGGCGAGGCGCTCGCGGCCCTGATCGGCCGCACCCGGTCGCGGGTGCTGCATGCCGCCGACGAGGGCTGCACGACCGGCGAGATGGCCCGCCGGCTGCACATCTCCGCCGCCGCGGCCAGCCAGCACACCACAGTGCTGCGCAACGCCGGGCTGCTGGTCAGCCAGCGCGAGCGCAACACCGTCCTGCACACGCTGACGCCGCTGGGCCGAGCCGTCCTCGACGCCTGACCTCCGCCGGGCCGTCTCAGAGCGCCAGCGTGGCGCTGGCGGCGCTGCCGGCCGGGGGCGGGAGCAGGACGGAACCGATTCCCTCGGCGGCCAGCGCGGCGCGCAGGCGTTGCACGTCCGCGCCGAACCGGACCAGGTCCGCCGGGTCGAGCGGGGTCGGCGCCGCGCCGAGCAGCAGGCCGGTGGCCGAGGCGGGCCAGCCGGGCACGGTGGCGGCGAGCCCGGCGCGTACCTCGTCGTCTGTGACGTGCGTAAAGGTCGTGCCCGGCGCTACCACGTCGGCCACCGAGCCGATCGCCCGCCGCACCGCGTCCGCGTCGGCGGGCTCCGGCCCGGCCCGGTCCGGCAGCGTCGCCGCCGCCCGCAGGCCGGCGGCGCGCGCCTCGGCGGTACCGAGCGAGAACAGGTCCATCGAGGCGTCGCGGACGAGCGCCCGGGCGCCCTCGTCGTCGTCCCGGGGGGTGCCGAGATAACCCCGGACCACCGCGACCGGCACCTGGTCGCACTTGCCCTTGATCAGCTCGCCGGCGCCGGCCAGTTCGTCGACCACCGCCATCTGGGTGACGAACAGTTCGTTGCCGTACGGGTCGACCTCGCCCCGGTGGTCGCGGATCGCCGGCATGCCCGCCACCCCGAGCGCCACGTCGGTGAGCCCGTTGCGCCACGGGCGGCCCATGGTGTCGCTGACGATCACGGCGACGTCGAGGCCGTACCGGTCGCGCAGCGCGGCACGCAACGCCCGCGCGGAGGCGTCCGGGTCGGCCGGCAACAGCACCAGGCGGGTCTTGTCCACGTTCGACGCGTCGATGCCGGCGGAGGCCATCACGAACCCGTGGTGGGTCTGCACGATCCGGGTGGCGCCCCGAGTCGCCACCACCCGGGCGGTCTCGCCGTCCAGGATCCGGTCCCGCGCCTCGAGCCGTTCCGGGCCGTCGGCGGGCACGTCGACCAGCCGGCCCTCCGCCTTCGACACGATCTTGCTGGTGACCACCAGCACGTCGCCGTCACGCAGCCACGGCGCCGCGCCGGCGATCAGCGCCGCCAGGTCGTCGCCCTCGGTCACGTCGCCGATGCCCTGCACCGGCAGAATCTCCAGCCTCACATCAGCTCCAGCGCGGCGCGCACCATCGCGGCGGTCGCCGCCTCGTCGGTCATCCGCAGCGGCGCCGCGTGGACCACCACGTCCGGCACCGCCGTGCCCTCGTCCTCCGGCGCCACCAGCCAGCCGTCGAGCAGCCCGCCGGTGGACCGGGCGCCGTAGAGGCCGGCCACCCCGGCCGCGCTGCACTCCACACCGAGCACGGCGAGGCAGCGGTCGGCCATGCCGCGTACCGGCGCGCCGCCGATGATCGGTGACACCCCGATCACCGGGGCCGGCCCGCCGGTCACCGCGTCGCGCAGACCGGGCACGGCCAGCACCGGGGCGATGCTGACGACCGGGTTGCTGGGCGCGATCAGCACCACGTCCGCGGCGGCGATCGCCTCCACCACGCCGGGCGCGGGCTTCGCCGCTTCGGCGCCCACGAAGACGAACCGGTCGGTGGGTACGTCGGCGCGGTACCGCACCCACCACTCCTGGAAGTGGATCGCGCGCCGCCCCTGCTCGTCGGTGACGACGGCATGGGTCTCCAGGCGCTCGTCGGTGGCCGGCAGCAGCCGTACGCCCGGTTGCCAGCGCGCCGCCAGCGCCTCGGTGACCTGGGACAGCGGATAGCCGGCGTTGAGCATCGTGGTGCGGACCAGGTGGGTGGCGATGTCCTTGTCGCCCAGACCGAACCAGCTCGGCTCCGCGCCGTACGCGGCCAGCTCGTTCTTCACCGTCCAGGTCTCGCCGACCCGGCCCCAGCCGCGTTCCGGGTCGGCGCCGCCGCCGAGCGTGTAGAGCACGCTGTCCAGGTCGGGGCAGACCTTCAGCCCGTGCAGCAGCAGATCGTCGCCGACGTTCACCACGGCGGTCACCTCGGCGCCCATCTCGCGGGCGTACGCCCGCACGCCGAGCAGGAAACGGGCGCCCCCGATGCCGCCGGTCAGAACCACGATGCGCATGCGTCCATCCTTCCGCACGTGCCGCCGTCGATCGCTCGGTGGCCGGAGAGACTACGCTCACTTCGGCAACTGTCCGCTTTCGTCCCCTGGGGGAGTCCGTGACCAGCCCCGCCGAGCCCGCGTCCGGCGACGCCGCGCAGGCCAGCCAGTTGATCAAGCCGTTGCGCGAACTGGCCGCGCTCGTCCTTCTCGGCGCCAACGCCGTGCTGCTCTTCGTCGGCCTGCTGCGCCTGCTGGTGCCGGTCGACGACTACAGCACGTTCAGCGGCCGGGCGGGAAGCACGTACTTCAGCTTCGTCGGCCTGGAGGCGACGGTCCTGCCGTTGCTCGCCGTCCTGATCGCCACCGTGATCCGCCCGGTCGTGCCGAAGGCCAAGCTGATCACGCAGGTGGCGCTGGTCGAGTACGCCGTGTCCGCCGTGTTCGGCGCGCTGACGTTCCTGATCTGGCTGGTCGGCCGGCTCGCCGACGGTGAGGTGCTCGATGCGTTCCTCGGTCTGCTGACCCGCGCTGCCTGGCTGGCGCTCTTCGCGGTCGCCGCGTTCGTGGTGTTCAAGATCTGGCGCACGCTCTACTACGTGCCGAAGCCCAAGGCGCAGCCGGGCGTGTACGGCCAGGCCCAGCCCGGCTGGCCGCAGCAGCCGGGGCAGCCCGGCGGCTACCCCGGTCCGGGTGGCTACCCGCAGCAGCCCGGCCCGGGCTACCCGCAGGCCGGCTCGCCGCCGCCCGGCTGGCCGCAGCAGCCCGGCCAGTACGGCCAGCCGCAGTCGGCGCCGCCGTTCAACACCGCGCCGCCGCACGCCCCGCAGTCCGGCCCGCCGTTCGCCGACCCGCAGCCGGCCCCGCAGGCCGGCTCGCCGTTCGCCGGTCCGCAGCAGGCGCCGCAGTACGGCTCGCCGCAGTCCGCGCCGCCGTTCGGCCAGCCGCCGTCGGCCGACCCGACGCAGGCGATCCCGCGCCAGTCCGCCGAACCGGGCGCGTCGACGCCCGCCGCCGACGACGAGCGCACCCAGCGGTTCGACCGCGAGGACCCGAACCAGCCCCGCTGAGCCGCGCGGCGGGCGACGGAGCGCCGTCGCCCGCCCGACGGCAGGCTCCCGACGGCCCGCGCCGGTCCCGCTGTGAGGCGGGCCACGCGGGCCGTCCCGTTGCCCGGACCGCGAGCGGGCGCGGGCGGCCTGTCGCCCGGCAGCACATAGGCTGGGCGGATGGTTGATCGCAGCGACCCCGAACCGACCGAGGCGAGCGTCCGGCGGGCGCTGGGACGGGCCGCCACCGGCCGGGCGCTCGACGCCGACGAGGCCGGCGCGCTGCTCGCCGCGCGCGGGCAGATGCTCGACGAACTGCTCCGGATCGCCGGTGAGATCCGCGATGCCGGGCTGCGCGACGCCGGGCGGCCGGGCGTGGTCACGTACTCGAAGAAGGTCTTCATCCCGCTGACCCGGCTCTGCCGGGACCGTTGCCACTACTGCACGTTCGCGACCGTGCCGCACCGGCTGCCCGCCGCCTACCTGGAGCGCGACGAGGTGCTGGCGATCGCCCGCGAGGGCGCCGCGCAGGGCTGCAAGGAGGCGCTGTTCACGCTCGGCGACCGGCCGGAGGAACGGTGGCCGGCGGCCCGCCGGTGGCTGGACGAGCGGGGGTACGACTCGACGCTGGACTACCTGCGCGCCTGCGCGGTGGCGGTGCTGGAGGAGACCGGCCTGCTGCCCCACCTCAACCCGGGCGTGCTCACCTGGTCGGAGCTGCAGCGGCTCAAGCCGGTCGCGCCGAGCATGGGCATGATGCTGGAGACCACCGCCACCCGGCTCTGGTCCGAGCCGGGCGGCCCGCACTTCGGCTCACCGGACAAGGAGCCGGCGGTCCGCCTGCGGGTGCTCGACGACGCCGGCCGGGTCGGGGTGCCGTTCACCACCGGCATCCTGATCGGCATCGGCGAGAACCGGGCCGAGCGGGTCGACGCGATCTTCGCGATCCGCCGCGCGATGCGGGAGTACGGCCACCTCCAGGAGGTGATCGTGCAGAACTTCCGCGCCAAGCCGGACACGGCGATGCGCGGCATGCCGGACGCGGAGCTGCACGACCTGGCCGCCACCGTGGCGGTGGCCCGGGTGCTGCTCGGCCCGAAGGCCCGCATCCAGGCTCCGCCGAACCTGATCGCGGGCGAGTACGACCTGCTGCTGCGCGCCGGCATCGACGACTGGGGCGGCGTCTCCCCGGTCACGCCCGACCACGTCAACCCGGAGCGCCCCTGGCCGCACCTGGAGGAGCTGGCGGCGCGTACCGCGAGTGCCGGGTTCACGCTGCGCGAGCGGCTGACCGTCTACCCGGAGTACGTCCGCGCGGGCGGCCCGTGGCTGGACCCGCGCCTGCTGCCGCACGTCACGGCGCTCGCCGACCCGGCCACCGGGCTCGCCGTCGAGGAGGCCCGCCCGGTGGGGCAGCCCTGGCAGGAGCCGGAGGAGACCTACGGCGGCCGGACCGACCTGCACGCCACCATCGACGTCACCGGCCGCACCGAGGACCGGCGGGGCGACTTCGACAGCGTGTACGGCGACTGGGCCGAGGTGGCCGGCAAGGTGGCGCCGCAGGCGCGCGCGGGCGTACCCCTTGCCGGTGGCGCGGACGCCGACCTGCGCGCGGGCCTGCGGCTCGCAGCGGACGACCCGGCCGCGCTGCTGACGCCGGCGCACGAGGCGAAGGCGCTGGCGCTGTTCGGCGCGGACGGCCCGGCGCTGGACGAGTTGTGCCGGCTCGCCGACGACGCGCGCCGGGACGCGGTGGGTGACGACGTGACGTACGTGGTGAACCGGAACATCAACTTCACGAACGTCTGCTACGTGGGGTGCCGGTTCTGCGCGTTCGCCCAGCGGGAGAGCGACGCCGACGCGTTCCGGCTGTCCCTGGAACAGGTCGCCGACCGGGCCGAGGAGGCGTGGACGGCCGGCGCGACCGAGGTCTGCCTTCAGGGCGGCATCGACCCGAAGATGCCGGTCACCGGCTACGCCGACATCGTCCGGGCGATCAAGGAGCGGGTGCCGGGCATGCACGTGCACGCGTTCTCCCCGATGGAGATCGTCACCGCCGCCGCGAAGGCCGGCGTGCCGGTGCGGGAGTGGCTGCTCCAGCTCCGCGAGGCCGGGCTGGACACCATCCCGGGCACCGCCGCCGAGATCCTCGACGACGACGTGCGCTGGGTGCTCACCAAGGGCAAGCTGCCGGCCGCCGCCTGGGTCGAGGTGGTGAGCACGGCGCACGAGCTGGGCATCCGGTCCAGCTCCACGATGATGTACGGCCACGTCGACCACCCGGGCCAGTGGCTGGCCCACTTCCGGGTGCTGGCCGGGGTGCAGGACCGTACCGGCGGGTTCACCGAGTTCGTGGCGCTGCCGTTCGTGCACACGAACGCGCCGATCTACCTGGCCGGCATCGCCCGCCCGGGTCCGACGTGGCGGGAGAACCGGGCGGTGCACGCGATGGCCCGGCTGCTGCTGCACGGGCGGATCGGCAACATCCAGTGCTCCTGGGTGAAGCTCGGCGACGAGGGCACGGTGGCGATGCTGCGTGGCGGCTGCAACGACCTCGGCGGCACGCTGATGGAGGAGACCATCTCCCGGATGGCCGGCTCGGGCAACGGCTCGGCCCGTACCGAGGAGCAGTTGCGGGCCATCGCCACCGCCGCGGGCCGCCCGTTCCGCAAGCGGACGACCGCGTACGGTCACGCCGGCGCCTGAGGTCGAACCTTTCCCCGTCGCCTGCCGTACCTGTGGATGCCGGCGGCGGTTTCGGCGAGGACCGCCGCCGGTGACCCCAGAACCGGGGCCCGGCGGTGTCCGGGCGTCCCGGGCCCGTTGCGGCGCTGCGGCGCCGGTCCGGAAAGGTTGCCGATGAGCACTGACGAGACCACCGACGCGCCGAAGAAACGGCGGACCTGGCCGCGGTTGACCCGCAGGCAGACGCTCACCGCCGCGGCGAGCGCGACGCTGGGCGCCGCCGCCCTCACCGTGCCGGGCCTGTCCGCCGCGCAGAACTCCCCCACGGCGAGCCGGCGCGACGAGCCGATCGTGGCTCACCTCCGCGACGCCGCCACCGGCGCGATCGACGTCTTCGTCGGTACGACAAGGGTCGAGATCCGCGACCGCGGTCTGGCCGACCGCCTGGTGCGCGCCGCCGGCCGGCGCTGATCCCACCCCTCCACCGGCGTGGGCTCCCGGCGCCGGTTCCGTCTTCCGTTCCCCCGACGAAGGTGCGTCCGCCATGTCCTCTCACCGCGAGGCCCCGGAGATCGCCAAGGATCCGGTCGCCGACAGTTCCGACCTGTACGCGTTCGTCACGCCGAGCCAGCCGGACACGGTCACGTTGATCGCCAACTACGTGCCGGTGCAACTTCCCTCCGGCGGCCCGAACTTCTTCGAGTTCGGCGACGACGTCCGGTACGAGATTCACATCGACAACGACGGCGACGGTAATCCGGACGTCACCTATCGTTTCGAATTCACCACGGAGATCACGAACCAGAACAGCTTTCTCTACAACACCGGGCCGATCGAGTCGCTGGAGAGCAAGAACTGGAACCGGCGGCAGTTCTACCGGCTGACCCGGATCGCCGACGGCCGGGCGCGGGTGCTGGCGCACAAGCTGCCCTGCCCGCCCTGCAACGTCGGGCCGCTGTCCACCCCGAAGTACCAGAACCTGGTACGCCAGGCGACGTTCAAGCTGTCCACCGGCGAGAAGGTCTTCGCCGGACAGCGGGCCGACGGCTTCTTCGTCGACCTGGGCGCGGTGTTCGACCTGGGCACGCTGCGGCCGTTCCAGCAGTTGCACGTGGCCGGCAAGAAGCTGTTCCAGGCCGAGGGCGAGCCGGTGAACGCGCTGGACCGGCTGAACGTGCACAGCCTCGCCGTGCAGGTGCCGCTGAGCCAGGTGCGCCGCAAGGCGGCCCGCTACGGCGTGGCCGACCGCGCCTCGACCATCGGGGTGTGGACCAGCGCGTCCCGCCAGCAGGTCCGGGTGCTCGGCGACCGGGTCTCCGCGGACACCGCGGCCGGTCCGTTCACCCAGGTGTCGCGGCTCGGTAACCCGTTGTTCAACGAGGTCATCGTGCCGATGTCCAGGAAGGACGTCTGGAACACGCTGCCGCCGTCGGAGGACAAGCGCTTCGCCGGGTTCGTCGAGCGGCCCGAGCTGGCCGCGCTGCTGCCGGCGCTGTACCCGGGCGTGTTCGGAAATCTGGACGCGCTGAACAAGTCCAAGAAGCCGCGCGCCGACCTGGTGGCGATCCTGCTCACCGGAATCCCGGCCGGACTGATCGACGGCTTCGCCAACACCACCGGCGACGTCCAGGCGGACATGCTGCGGCTGAACACGGCGATCCGGCCCAGCCGCACACCGGACCGGTTCGGCGTGCTCGGCGGCGACCTGGCCGGTTACCCGAACGGCCGTCGCGTCGCCGACGACGTGGTGACGATCGCGCTGCGTGCCATCGCGGGACTGACCGTGCCACTTGTCGACAAGACGTTCCGCCCGGACGCCGCCGCCGCGGCGGTCACGCCGGGTCTGAGCGCGGCCGACGTCACCGCGCCGTTCCTGGCCGACTTCCCGTTCCTCGGCACACCGTACGACGGGTTCGGCAACCCGCAGGCGAAGAAGTCCTGACGGGAGACGCGGATGTCACACCATCACGATCTCGGCCCGTCGGAGGTCGGCAGCGTCGTGCTCGACCTCGGCGGCGACCGCGGCGCGCTGATCATCCACACCGGCCGGGACCTGCACGGCCGGGAAATCGAGATCAGCCGGGCGGACCTCGACAGCCCGCGGACCCACTCCGCGGTACGCGAGCGGCACGTCCTGGACGGGGTCTTCCACAGTGCCGTCTACCCGGACCTGGAGGCGGGTGTCTATACCGTCTGGTGGGACGAGAACACATCGGCCGGCGCGATCTCTGTTACCGGTGGGTGTATCGCCGAATTCGTCTGGCCGACCAGCTCACCCGCCCGGGTGGACTGAACCGGCGGCCGCGCCGACGCCTGCGCCCTGTCCACATGGTGGACGGGGCGCAGTCGGCGTTGGACGGCTCGGCGGGCGGTACCGCAACGAGCGCGTTACCCTTTGGCCCACCAATTCTGATCTTGGTACGAGCGGCCGGCGGGGGCGTCCGGCCGGCCCGCCGGCGGTGCGCCACGGCAGAAAACTTCCGGCAACTCGCCGGGGAGGGCGTTACTCGTCCGGGGTCTGAATCGATAGGGCAGGTTGCGAGGCTACGGGCGACCGCGGCGGTCGTCCCGGACGTGTCGGGAGGGCGACTCCATTATCAAGTTTGGCTTGACGGCGCACGCATTACACGCGTGTAATTTGAATGGGGTTGTTCGCACGGAACGCAACAAATGGTGACCGTACGGACAGGCACGCCTTTCGCGTGGGGGGTTGCAGCGGCGAATGACGCCGGTGCGCGACAAGGAGGCAATCGATGGACGGCCAGCTCGAGGTGGCCGACCTGCTCGGGAACGCGCCGGAGTGGCAGGAGCGGGCGCTCTGCTCGCAGACCGACCCGGAGGCGTTCTTTCCCGAGAAGGGCGGCTCGACCCGCGAGGCGAAGCGCATCTGCTCGCGGTGCGAAGTGAAGACGGAATGCCTGGAGTACGCGCTCGGCCACGACGAGCGGTTCGGAATCTGGGGTGGCCTCTCCGAGCGGGAGCGGCGCAAGCTCAAGCGGCGGGTCGCCGCCTGATCCACGTACGGGCCGACGGGCGGTGGGGGCCGTCCGGGCCCGGGTCGCTGTCCGGCCGGCGGGGGCCGGCCGGGTGGCGGCGTCAGGCCAGCTCGTCCGGGTCCACCCCGAGCAGATTCGCCACCTGCTCGATGATCACGTCGTGCACCAGGTCGGCGAGATCCTCGCGGTCCATCGCGCGGAACTCCAGCGGCCGCCGGTAGAGCACGATCCGGGGCGGCACCTCCTGGCGGCCGGGACGCCCGGGCAGTAGCCGGGCGAGCGGCACCTCGCCGTCCTCCAGCACGTCCGAGTCGTAGACGTTCAGATCCGGCGGGACGTCCTCGACCGCGAACTCCACCCCGGCCAGCTCCTTGGCGAACCGGCGTTCGAGCGTCTCCACCGTGTCGAGCACCAGGTCGTCGAAGACCTCGGCCTTCGTCCGGGCCAGCGGGACGGTGGCCGGCACCAGCCGCCCGCGCAGCCCGCGACCGTGCCGGTCACGGTGGGTGCGCCGGCCGGAGCCGGGGCGGCGGTTCTGCGGGCTCGTCATGACGGACAGGGTAGCCCGGGGTGGCGGTCCACCCGTCGCCGCGCGGCTGTCCGGCGCGCCGGGGCGCCGATCGGAGGAATTGTGATCACCATGACGGGCGTGTCGTAACGCGAAGCGGTGCGCCGGACCCGGTAATGGGGATACCCTGCCGCCGTGAGGTCACCACGGCGCTGCTCCCGTAACGGCTGCCCCCGGCAAGCGGTCGCCACATTGACCTATGTCTACAACGAGTCGACGGCGGTGGTGGGCCCGCTCGCCGCGTTCGCCGAACCGCACACGTACGACCTGTGTGAGCCGCACGCCCGCAGCCTGACCGCCCCGCGCGGCTGGGACGTGGTGCGGCACGAGGGTGAGTTCGAGCCGCCGCCGCCCACCACCGCCGTCGACTCGTTGTAGACATAGGTCAATGTGGCGACCGCTTGCCGGGGGCAGCCGTTACGGGAGCAGCGCCGTGGTGACCTCACGGCGGCAGGGTATCCCCATTACCGGGT
>NZ_MAGP01000010.1 GCF_002926165.1 Micromonospora chalcea
GGCGGCCGGTCTCCACGCCGCCGGACCACCCGGCACACCCCGCCGCACCGGCCGCCCGGCCGGTCTCACCGCCGCCGCATCACCCGGCCCGGCCGGTGTCGCCGCCGCCGCACGCGCCGCAGTACCCCGCCGCGCCGGCCGCCCGTCACCTGCCACCACCGGCGGCTCCTGCCACGGCCAAGCCGGCGCGGCCGCCGAAGCAGCGCCGGGGCAAGGCCGGGCCGCCGGTCGCGCCGCCGCCGGGCTGGCAGCAGCCGCCCAAGCGGACCCGCCGACGGCGTCGCTGGCCCTGGGTGCTGCTGCTCAGCGTCGCGTGCTGCTGCGGCCTGCCGCTGTGGTGGTTCCAGCCGATCTCCAGCCAGTACCCGGCCCGCGCCAGCCTCCCGGACCAGATCGACTCGATGCGGCTGCGCCAGGACGAGCGCAGCCAGGCCGCCGCCGAGGAGCTGAAGAGCCGGGTACGCGAGTCGAACCTGCTCGCCGAGGACACGTTCGCCGGTATCTACACGACGAGCGACGGCAAGCGGGTGACGTTGTTCGGCAGCACCGGCCTGCGGTTCAGCCCGGAGTCGGACGCCAAGGCGGAGATCGACCGCCTCGCCGGGGAGTACGCCCTGAAGGAGTCGGTGAACGTGGAGACCGGCGTCCGGGGCCGGTACGCGCGTTGCGCGGTCGGCCGGGCGGACGGCGACTCGGTGGTGGTCTGCGCCTCGGCCGACCACGGCAGTCTGACCACAGGCGTGTTCACCCGGTTGTCCGTGGACGACAGCGGGCGGCTACTGAACGATCTGCGTCAGCGCGTGGTGGTGCCGAAGTCCTGACCGCTCAGGCGGTCTGCTCACCGGCGGCCTGGTCGGTGCGCTTCGGCGCGTAGCGCGGGACGTACTCCTGGCCGCTGAGCTTCTGGATCTCGGCCATCATCTCGTCGGTCATCGCGCGCAGCGACGTGCGGTCGTCGGGACGGCCGGTGAAGTCCAGCGGCTTGCCGAACTTGATGGTGATCTTGGCCCGGCCCGGTCGCGGGATCCGCGTACCGATCGGCTGGGCCTTGTCGGTGCCGGTCACGCCGACCGGGATGATCGGCACGCCGGCGGCGATCGCCAGCCGGACCGTGCCGGTACGCCCGCGGTAGAGCCGCCCGTCCGGCGAGCGGGTGCCCTCCGGGTAGACGGCGACCAGGTCACCGGCCTTGAGCACCGGGATCGCCGCGTCGAACGCGGTGAGCGCGGCCCGCCCGCCGGCCCGCTCGACCGGGATCGCGCCCAGCCCGGTGAGCACGAACTTGGAGAAGCCGCCCTTGAGGCCGGTGCCCTTGAAGTACTCCGACTTGGCCCAGAACGCCAGGTGGCGGGGCACCACGGTGCCGAGCAGCAGCTCGTCGGCGACGGAGAGGTGGTTGCTGGCGAAGATCGCGCCGCCGGTCGCCGGGATGTGCTCCAAACCCTCCACGTGCGGACGGAAGGCCAACCGGAGCGCGGGCGCCACGGTGAGCTTGCCGATGGTGTAGAGCAGGGGCACGGGTCCTCCGGCGGTCGTACGTGAAACAGGCGCTGTCACGGTAGCCGACGCGGCCGTCCGTCACCGAGCGGGTGGCCCGCAGTCCACTCGCTGGGGCTGGGCCCTCCCCCACCACGGGGGCGGGGGAGGGCACCCGGTCCGGCTCAGACCTTCCGGACCGTCACTGTGACCCGCTCGCCGTCGCCGGCCTCGCCGGCGAAGCCGTCGAGCCCCTCGGCGAAGTCGATGCTGTCGGCCAGCACCTCCCGGGCCACGAACTCGGTGTACGCGGCGACCGCCGCGCGTACCTCCTCGGAGGCGGAGACGGCCACCGTGATCCGGTCGGAGACGTCCAGGTCGGCGTCGCGGCGGGCCTGTTGCACGACCCGGACCACGTCCCGGGCCAGCCCTTCGGCGGCCAGCTCCGGCGTGACCTCGGTGTCCAGCACGACCACGCCCTCACCGCCGGGCAGCGGCGCGGAGTGCTCGGCGTCGGCGGCGACCAGGCGCAGCTCGTACTCGCCCTCGGCGAGCGTGACCCCGGCGGCGACCGGGGCGCCGTCGCGCAGCTCCCACTCCCCCGCCTTGACCGCCTTGATCACCTGCTGGACGGCCTTGCCGACGCGCGGGCCGAGCGCCCGCGGCACCACGGTGAGGACCTGCTGGCAGTACGCGGACACCTCGTCGCTGAGCACTACCTCCTTCACGTTGACCTCGTCGGCGACCAGGTCGGCGAAGGGCCGCAGCTGGGCCGCGACGGGCGAGGCCACTGTCAGCTTCGCCAGCGGCAGCCGTACCCGCAGGCCCTTGGCCTTGCGCAGGGACAGCGCCGCCGAGGCGACCGACCGCACGTTGTCCATCGCGGAGACCAGCTCGTGGTCGGCTGGGAACTCGTCCGCCCGCGGCCAGTCGGTCAGGTGCACCGACCGCTCGCCGGTCAGCCCGCGCCAGATCTCCTCGGCGGTCAGCGGCGCCAGCGGCGCGACCACCCGGCACAGCGTCTCCAGCACCGTCGAGAGCGTGTCGAACGCGTCAGCGTCGCCGGCCCAGAACCGGTCCCGGGACCGGCGCACGTACCAGTTGGTCAGCGCGTCCAGGTAGGACCGCACGGTGACGCACGCGCCGGAGATGTCGTACGCGTCCATCTGCGCGCCGACGGTCGCCACCAGCTCGTTCGTCTTCGCCAGCACGTACCGGTCGAGCACGTGCGTGGAGTCGGTACGGCGACGCGCGGTGTAGCCGTCGGCGTTGGCGTAGAGCGAGAAGAAGTACCAGACGTTCCACAGCGGCAGCAGCACCTGGCGCACCGCGTCCCGGATCAGCGACTCGGTGACCGCCATGTCGCCGCCGCGCAGCACCGGCGAGGACATCAGCATCCACCGCATCGCGTCCGACCCGTAGGAGTCGAACACGTGGTAGACGTCCGGGTAGTTGCGCAGGCTCTTGGACATCTTGCGGCCGTCCGAGCCGAGCAGGATGCCGTGGCTGATGCAGTTGCGGAACGCAGGCCTGTCGAACAGCGCGGTGGCCAGCACGTGCATGGTGTAGAACCAGCCGCGGGTCTGCCCGATGTACTCGACGATGAAGTCACCCGGGTAGTGGTGCTCGAACCACTCGCGGTTGGAGAACGGGTAGTGCACCTGGGCGAACGGCATCGAGCCGGACTCGAACCAGCAGTCCAGCACCTCCGGCACCCGGCGCATCATCGACTTGCCCGTCGGGTCGTCCGGGTTGGGACGGACCAGGTCGTCCACCGCCGGCCGGTGCAGGTCGGTCAGGCGTACGCCGAAGTCACGCTCGATGTCGGCCAGCGACCCGTACACGTCCACCCGCGGGTAGTTCGGGTCGTCGGAGCGCCACACCGGGATCGGCGAGCCCCAGAACCGGTTCCGGCTGATCGACCAGTCGCGGGCGTTGGCCAGCCACTTGCCGAACGAGCCGTCCTTGATGTGCCCGGGCGTCCAGTTGATTTGCTGGTTCAGCTCGACCATCCGGTCCTTGAACTTCGTCACCGCGACGAACCAGGACGACACCGCCTTGTAGACCAGCGGGGTGTCGCAGCGCCAGCAGTGCGGGTAGGAGTGGGTGTAGGTGTCCTGCCGCAGCACCACCCCCCGCTCCTTGAGTTCCCGGATCACCGGCTTGTTCACGTCGAAGACCTGCTCGCCCTGGTACGGCGGCACCAGCGCGGTGAACCGGGTGTGGTCGTCCACGGTCACGACGGTGGGGATGCCGGCGGCGTTGCAGACGTTCTGGTCGTCCTCACCGAACGCGGGGGCGAGGTGGACGATCCCGGTGCCGTCCTCGGTGGTGACGAAGTCCGCGGCGAGCACCTGGTAGGCGTTCTCCCCGGCCGGCTCGACCAGGAAGTCGAACAGCGGCGTGTAGCGACGCCCGACCAGGTCCCGGCCGTACACCGTGCCGACCTGCTCGTACCCCTCCAGCTCCTTGGCGTACGCGCCGAGGCGCGCGGTGCCGACGACGTAGCGCTCACCACTGCGCTCGCTGTCGGGGGAACCCCGGTGCTCCAGCACCGCGTACTCGATGTCGGGGCCGACGGCGAGCGCCAGGTTCGACGGCAGCGTCCACGGCGTGGTGGTCCACACGCCCAGCTTCACCGGCCCGCGCAGCAGCTCGGGGGCGGCGTCGTCGGCGGCCAGCTCGAACCACACCGTCAGCGTCGGGTCGTGCCGGTCCCGGTAGACGTCGTCCATCCGGGTCTCGGTGTTCGACAGCGGGGTCTCGCACCGCCAGCAGTACGCCAGCACCCGGAAGCCCTCGTAGACCAGGCCCTTGTCGTGCAGGGTCTTGAAGGCCCACATGACGCTTTCCATGTAGTCCAGGTCGAGCGTCTTGTAGTCGTTGGCGAAGTCGACCCAGCGGGCCTGCCGGGTGACGTACCGCTCCCAGTCGTGCGTGAACTCCAGCACGGAGGTGCGGCAGGCGTCGTTGAACCGGGCCACGCCGAGGTCGAGGATCTCCGCCTTGGTGGTGATGCCGAGCTGCTTCTCGGCCACCACCTCGGCGGGCAGGCCGTGGCAGTCCCAGCCGAACCGGCGCTCGACGCGCCGGCCGCGCATGGTCTGGTAGCGCGGCACCACGTCCTTGACGTAGCCGGTGAACAGGTGGCCGTAGTGCGGCAGGCCGTTGGCGAACGGGGGGCCGTCGTAGAAGACGTACTCGTTCTCGCCGTCGCGGCCGGCGTCGCGGGCCTCGACGGACGCCTCGAAGGTCTTGTCGGCCGTCCAGTGCTCCAGGACCCGGCGCTCGACCGCGGGCAGGTCCGGGCTCGCCGGGACACCGGCGCTGGACGGGTCGTGCAACGGATAGGCCATCGCCTGTCGCTCCTCAGCAGCTCACTCGTCTGTGCTCTGCGAGGACGAGCCGGATCCGGTACGCCGTGACCGGCGTGCCGGGCGTGGCCCGCGGTACCACCCCGCTTGGCGGCCGAGGTGCGACCGCCCGCTCGTTGGCCGGCTGTGACGGGCCGTCCCGTCCGGTTCTACTGGGCCGGTCACCCGGCTGTTCCTCCGGAGGCTCACCGGTGATGGCCGGGTCGTCGCCTGTGCGTTCAAGCGTACTCGACCCCCTGCCCGCCGTGCCGCGCCGCCGGGTATTCCACTGCCCGGCGGGGTGTCAGCGGCGCGACGGGGCCGGGAGGGTGGTGGTCCAGAGCGAGGCGCCGGAGCGGTCCCGCAGGTGGACCGTCAGGGCCGCCGACGGGCCGTCGATCGTGACCTCGCCGAAGTGCTGGAAGCCCTCGGCCGGGGAGGTGTTGGCGCGCGGCGGGGCGTGCACGAAGACCGCCTTCGGGCCGAACGTGCCGTCCACCGCGTTCGGGCCGAATGCGCCCGCGTGCGCCGGGCCGGAGACGAACTCCCAGAACGGGCTGAAGTCCCGCACCGCCGCACGGGCCGGGTCGTAGTGGTGGGCGGCGGTGTAGTGCACGTCGGCGGTGAGGAACACCAGCCCGGTCACTCCGGCCCGGTGCGAGGCGCGCAGCACCTCCGCGAACTCCAGCTCCCGGCCGGCCGGCGCGCCGTGGTCGCCCTGCGCCACGCCCTCCTGGGCGTCTGCCCCGTCCGGCACCACCACGCCGATCGGCAGGTCGTTGGCGATCACCTTCCAGGTGGCCCGGGACGCGCGCAGCTCCCGGATCAGCCACTCCCGCTGCGCCCTGCCGAGCAGCCCCCGGTTGCGGTCGGCGTACGTGTTGCCGTCGTTCGGGTCCTTGTAGGTGCGCATGTCCAGCACGAACACGTCCACCCGCTTCTCGCCGTACCGCTCGTCGGTCAGGATCTCCCCCGGGTACCAGTTGTTCACCACCTCGTGGTCGTCCCACTGGTTGATCTGCGGCACCTCGGCGGCGAACGCCCGCAGGTGCTCGTCGAGCAGGTTGTACGCGAACTGCCCCCGGTACTCGGCGAGCGTCTCGGCCACCTTGCTCTTCTCCGGCGTCACCAGGTTGCGCCAGGTGCGCCCGTCCGGCAACACCACGCTCTCGGTCAGCGGGCCGTCGGCGTACACGGTGTCGCCGCTGCACAGGAAGAAGTCCGGGCGGCGCTCCCGCATGGCCCGGAAGATCGCCAGCCCGTCGAAGTCGGGGCTGATCCCCCAGCCCTGCCCGACGATGTCGCCGGTCCACACGAACCGCACGTCACGCCGCTGCTGCCGCCCGGGGGCGGCCGGCGGCTCACCTCGACCAGCATCCGGCCGGGCCGGTCCGCGCGGGTCCAGACCAGCGCCGAGTCGGCGGTCACGTCGCCGCTCTGCACGCCGTGGGTGAGCAGCGGCCGGCCGCCGGGCCGCAGGCCGGGTGCGGCGGGCGCGCCGGGCGCGCCGAGCAGCGCGCCGCCGGCGACTCCGGCGCCGGCGACCAGGCCGGCGCGGAGCAGGGTACGTCGATCGATGTGCGTCATGGGTTCTCCCGGTCTCGGCAGTCTCGCCAGCCCGGTCTACCGGCCGCAGGTGGCCGGGAACTCCGGTCGAGGTGACCGGAACGTCAACGACTGTTGTCGGCCCGGCCATGACCACCGTCACACCGCAGGCGCGTCACGCCGCGCCCGCCGTGCCCCGTCCTGTGCGCGTACCCCAACCAACGAGGAGGCGGCGATGAGCCGGATGGACATGGCGGCGGTGGCGCCGGAGGCGTACCAGGCCGTGCTGGGCCTGGAGAAGTACGTCCGGACGAACGTGGACCACACCGTGCTGGAGCTGGTGAAGCTGCGGGCGTCGATGCTCAACGGCTGTGCGTTCTGCGTGGACATGCACAGCCGGGAGGCGCTGGGGGCCGGGGAGGACAGCCGCCGGCTGTTCGCGGTCGCGGCGTGGCGGGAGGCGCCGTTCTTCGACGAGCGGGAGCGGGCCGCGCTGGCCCTCACCGACGCGGTGACCCGGCTCGGCGAGCACGGCGTGCCGGACGACGTCTGGGACGGCGCGGCGAAGGTGTGGTCGGAGAAGGAACTGGCCGACCTGGTGGTGGCGATCGCCACCATCAACGTGTGGAACCGGGTCGCGGTGACCTGCCGGACGCAGCCGCCGGCGCAGGTCTGATCGCTGACACACGACGGCCCCGGTCCCGCCAGGAGCGGGCCGGGGCCGTCGGCGCGTCGGTCAGGCCAGCTCGGGGAACCAGAGCGCGATCTCGCGCTTGGCGCTGTCCGCCGAGTCGGAGGCGTGCACCAGGTTCTCCCGGTTCGACAGCGACAGGTCGCCCCGGATCGTGCCGGCGGCGGCCTTGCGGCCGTCGGTGCTGCCGATCATGGCGCGCACCACCTCGATCACCTGGTCGCCGGAGAGCACCAGCGCCACCAGCGGGCCGCTGGTCATGAACGTCTTCAGCGGCGGGTAGAAGGGCTTGTCGACGTGCTCGGCGTAGTGCTGGTCGGCGAAGTCGCCGTCCATGGTCCGGGTCACCATCGCGTCGATCCGCAGGCCCTTGCGCTCGAAACGGGACAGGATCTCGCCCACCAGACCGCGGCGCACCGCGTCGGGCTTGATCAGTACGAGCGTCCGCTCGTCCGGGCTGCTGCTGGACACGCTGGTTTCCTCCTGCGCACTCAAACGGGGTCGGCTGGGTACGGTCAGCGTAGCGACCCGGTCCCGGCGCCGGCGCGGCGGCTGCGTCTTCCCTGGCCCGCCGTGGCGGCCTAGCCTGGCCCTGGAACCCCTGGGAGGTCCACTGTGGCGAATGGCGGGAACCGCACGATCGCGCCGGTACGCAAACTGATCGGCACGGTGCTGGGCACCGTCGCCACCTTCGTGACGGTGTTCGGGCTGGGCATGACCAGCTGGGCCATCGTGGCGCTCGGCGTCGCGCTGCTGGTGCTGGCGATCGCGCTGGCCACGGTACGCGGCGGCGGTCGCACCTGGGTGATCGGGCTGGGGCACGTGCACAGCGCCTCCGAACCACCCACCCAGTACGCGTTCGGCCGCTGCGAGCTGCAACTGGTGATCGACGCGCCCGGATTGCCGCCCCGGTCCAAGAAGATCATCGAGCCGCGGGTGCCGGTCGCCAAGTGGCCCTCACTCGGCCAGGCGCTGCCGGTCCGGGTGGCGCTGGACGACCAGCGGCACGTGCGCGTCCTCTGGGACGAGGTGCCCACCCACGCGGAGACCGCCGCCGCGGTGGCCGACCTGCCGCCCGAGTACGACACCCCGGACCCGCTGGACGAGCCGCTGATCGCGCAGGAGGCGCCGCCGTGGGCCGGGCGCGCGCCCGAGGACGACTTCCGCGACGACTACCCGCCCGCGCCGGAGGAGTACCTGGACGACGTGCCGCCCCGGGCCGAGGAGCGCGAGCCGGTGGTGCTGCACCAGAGCCCCAGCGGCCGGATGGTGCTGGAGGGGCAGCTCGTCGAACCGGCAGCCGCCGGCCCGCTCCCCCGCCGCGCCCCGGCGCCCCGCGTCCCGGCCGAGGAGCCGATCGGCGCCCCGGCACCCGACAGCACGCGCGCCGAGGCGGCCGACACCGTTCCCGTCGAGACCGTGCCCGACCCGATCGACGTGCCGCTGGACGACCCGGCGGACGCGCCCCGGCGCTCCGACACCCCGCCCACGGCCGAGGAGCTGGACGAGGCCATCTTCGGCCCGTCCGCCTCGTCCGGCCCGGCGGACGCGGCCGAGCCGGACGGGCTGGGCAGCCCGATCAGCGGCGTCGGCATCACCCTGCTCGTCACCGACCTGGACCGGTCCCTCGACTTCTACCGCGAGCTGGGCTTCGACGAGCTGGACCGGGGCGAGGGCAACGCCGTGCTCGCCTCCGGGCCGACCCGGCTGGTGCTGCGCCGGGTCACCGGCGCCGCCCCGATCAGCCGCCGGCTGGTGCACGTCAACCTCGAGGTGGACGACATCCAGGGCGCGTACGAGCGGCTGCGCGAATCGGGCGTCCGGTTCACGTACGCGCCGCGCGTGGTCAACCGGGGCACCAAGCTGGAGGTGTGGGCGGCGGCCTTCCGCGACCCCGACGGTCACGGCGTCGCCCTGACCCAGTGGCGCACCCTCGCCGAGGTGTAAGGAAGGGCCCCTTCTTAACGCCTCAGGTAGAGGAAGGGGCCCTTCTTAACACAACACCGCGCGGCACCGCGCCGCGCGCCGCGGCGCTCAGCCGAGGATGACCCGCCGCACGTGCAGCGCGTACGCCCACACCAGCGCGAACATCACCCCGAGCGCGAACAGCGACCAGTGCAGCAGCCCGGAGAGCAGCAGCAGACCCTGAAGCACCGTGCCGGCGTGCCACGCCCACGGTCGGCGCATCAGGCCGGCCAGCACCACGCAGGCGACCGCCAGCGCCACGATCGCGCCGATCGCCGCGCCGCTCAGGTCACCGCCGACCACCCGGATCGGCTGGATGGCCAGCAGCAGCACCAGCGCCTCCAGCGCCATCGTGCCGGCGCCCAGTCCACGTACCGCCTTGTCCGGGTTCCGGAGCCCGGACCGCCGCTCGCCGCCCGCCTGCTCCGGACCGGCCTGGTCCGCGTCCGGGCCATGCTGCGGGCCGGTCATCGCTTCAGCAGCCGGCGGGCGTCGGCCACTGTCACCACCGATCCGGTGACCAGCACGCCCACCCCCGCCAGCTCGCCCGGCACGTCCGCCTCGGCCTCCGCCACCGCCGCCTCGATCGCGTCGGGCATCTCCCGGGCCACCTGCACCCGCTCCGGCCCGAAGATCTCCCGCGCCAGCGCGGCCAGCTCGTCCACCGGCATCGCCCGGGGCGAGCTGTTCTCCGCCACCACGATCGAGTCGAGCACCGGTTCGAGCAGTTCCAGCAGGCTCGCCGCGTCCTTGTCGCCGAGCACCGCCAGCACGCCGACCAGCTTGCTGAACGCGAACTCCTCCTGCAGCGCGGCCACCGTGGCGGCCATGCCGTGCGGGTTGTGCGCGCCGTCGAGCAGCACCGTCGGGGCGGTCCGTACCCGCTCCAGCCGGCCCGGCGAGCTGGTCGCGGCGAAGCCCTCCCGGACCGCCTCGATGTCGAGCTGCCGCCGGGCCCCGGCGCCGAGGAACGCCTCCACCGCGGCCAGCGCCACCGCCGCGTTCTGCGCCTGGTGCGCGCCGTGCAGCGGGATGAAGATCTCCTCGTACACGCCGCCCAGGCCCTGGATGGTCAGCACCTGGCCGCCGACGGCGACCGCGCGGCGCAGCACGCCGAACTCGGCGCCCTCCCGGGCGACTGTGGCGTTGACCTCGGCGCAGCGTTCCAGGATCGGGCGGGCGGCCTCTTCCTCCTGCGCCGCCGCGATCACCGTGGCGCCGGGGTGGATGATGCCGGCCTTGTGCAGCGCGATGTCCTCGATCGTGTCGCCGAGCCACTCGGTGTGGTCCAGCCCGATCGGGGTGATCACGGCGACGCCGGCCTGGATGACGTTCGTCGCGTCCTCCGCGCCGCCGAGCCCGACCTCCACCACGGCCACGTCGACCGGGGCGTCGGCGAACGTGGCGAACGCCAGCGCCGTGGTCAGGTCGAAGTACGTCAGCGGCTCGGCGAACCGCTGGTCGACCAGCTCGGCCAGCGGCGCGATCTCCCGGTACGTGGACACGAACCGCTCCTCGCTCACCGCCTCGCCGTCCAGGCTGATCCGCTCCCGGACGGTCTCCAGGTGCGGGCTGGTGTAGCGGCCGGTGTGCAGCCCGAACGCCCGCAGCAGCGAGTCGATCATCCGGGCCGTCGAGGTCTTGCCGTTGGTGCCGGTCAGGTGAATCGACGGGTACGCCCGCTGCGGGCTGCCCAGCAGGTCGAGCAGGGTTTCGATCTTCTCCAGCTCGAAGTGCATCCGGGTGAAGCCGCGCGCGTTGAGCGCGGCCTCCACCTCGGCGAACGCGCTGCGGTCGGTGCGGTCGGTGCGGTCGCTCACGAGGGCAGCGCCTCCAGGGCGGCGTCGATCCGGACCAGGTCCGCCTCGGCCACCGCCAGCCGTTCGCGGATCTTCGCCACCACCGGCTCGGGCGCCTTGCCGACGAACGCCGGATTGTCCAGCTTCGCCCGCGCCTGGGTGGCCTCCTTCTCGGCCGCCGCCCGGTCCTTGGTGAGCCGGGCGCGCTCGGCGGCCACGTCGATCGAGCCGCGGGTGTCCAGCGCGACGCTGACCGCGCCGGGCATGGCCAGCGTGGCGCTGGCCTGGAAGTCGTCGCCGGGCGCGTCGAGCCGGGCCAGCGACCGGACCAGCGGCTCGTGCGCCGCGATGCCCGCGCCGGTCAGGCCGTCGAGCCGCGCGGCGACCCGCTGGGTCGGCCGCAGCCCCTGGTCCGACCGGAACCGCCGGACCTCGGTCACCACCCGCTGGAGGGTGCCGACTTCGCCTTCCGCGGCGTCGTCGACGAGGGTACGGTCGGCGACCGGCCAGGACGCCGTCAGCACGGTCTCGCCGCCGCTGAGCGCGGACCACAGCTCGTCGGTGACGAACGGGATGACCGGGTGCAGCAGCCGCAGGAGCTGGTCCAGCACGTGCCCGAGCACCCGGCGGGTGGCGTCGGCAGCCGGCCCGCCCTCGGCCAGCACCGGCTTGCTCAGCTCCACGTACCAGTCGCAGACGTCGTCCCACGCGAAGTGGTAGAGCAGGTCGCAGACCTTCGCGAACTCGTACGCCTCGAACTGCTCGTCGACCTCGGCGGTGACGTGCGCCAGCCGGGACAGGATCCACCTGTCGACGGTGGAGAGGTCGGCGGCGTCCGGCAGCGGGCCGCCGGTGTGCGCGCCGTTGAGCAGCGCGAACCGGGTGGCGTTCCAGAGCTTGTTGCAGAAGTTGCGGGAGCCCTGGCACCACTCCTCGCTGACCGGCACGTCCTGACCCGGGTTCGCGCCCCGGGCCAGCGTGAACCGGGTGGCGTCGGCGCCGAACCTGTCGATCCAGTCCAGCGGGTCCACCACGTTGCCGAACGACTTCGACATCTTCTTGCCGTGCTCGTCGCGGACCATGCCGTGCAGCGCCACCACGTCGAACGGCTGCACGCCGTCCATCGCGTACAGGCCGAACATCATCATCCGGGCGACCCAGAAGAACAGGATGTCGTAGCCGGTGACCAGCACGCTGGTCGGGTAGAACTTCGCCAGGTCCGGGGTGCGCTCGGGCCAGCCGAGCGTGGAGAACGGCCACAGGCCGCTGGAGAACCAGGTGTCCAGCACGTCCTCGTCCTGCCGCCAGCCCTCGCCGGACGGCGGTTCCTCGTCCGGGCCGACGCAGACGATCTCGCCGTCCGGGCCGTACCAGACGGGGATGCGGTGACCCCACCACAGCTGGCGGGAGATGCACCAGTCGTGCATGTTGTCGACCCAGGCGAAGTAGCGCTTGGCCAGCTCGGCCGGCTCGATCGCCACCCGGCCGTCGCGCACCGCGTCGCCGGCGGCCTTCGCGAGCGGCCCGGTGTTGACGAACCACTGCAGCGACAGCCGCGGCTCGACAGTCGTCTTGCAGCGCGAGCAGTGCCCCACCGCGTGCAGGTACGGCCGCTTCTCGGCCACGATCCGGCCCTGCTCGCGCAGCGCCGCGACGATCGCCGGGCGGGCCTCGTACCTGTCCAGGCCCTCGAACGGGCCGGGCGCGGTGATGATCCCGCGCTCGTCCATGATCGTCAGCGAGGGCAGGTCGTGCCGCTGGCCGATCTCGAAGTCGTTCGGGTCGTGCGCCGGGGTCACCTTGACCATGCCGGTGCCGAAGCTCGGGTCGACGTGCTCGTCGGCGACGATCGGGATCCGCCGGTCGGTGAGCGGAAGCTCCACCTCGGTGCCGATCAGGTGGCGGTACCGCTCGTCGTCCGGGTGCACCGCCACCGCGGTGTCACCGAGCATCGTCTCGGCACGGGTGGTGGCCACCACCACCTCGTCGCCGTAGCGGATCGAGACCAGCTCGCCCTCGTCGTCGGTGTGCTCGACCTCGATGTCGGAGAGCGCGGTGAGACAGCGCGGGCACCAGTTGATGATCCGGTTGGCCCGGTAGATCAGACCGTCGTCGAAGAGCTTCTTGAACATGGTCTGCACGGCCCGGGAGAGGCCCTCGTCCATGGTGAAGCGCTCGCGGTCCCAGTCGACGGCGTCGCCGAGCCGGCGCATCTGGCCGAGGATCGCGCCGCCGGACTCGGCCTTCCACTGCCAGACCCGCTCGACGAACTTCTCCCGGCCGAGGTCGTGGCGGGACAGCCCCTCACCGGCGAGCTGCCGCTCGACCAGGTTCTGGGTGGCGATGCCGGCGTGGTCCATGCCCGGCAGCCACAGCGCCTCGTACCCCTGCATCTTCTTGCGCCGGGTGAGCGCGTCCATGAGCGTGTGCTCGAACGCGTGGCCCATGTGCAGCGAGCCGGTGACGTTGGGCGGCGGGATGACGATGGTGAACGGTGGCTTCTCGCTGTCCGCCGACGCCCGGAAGTGTCCGCCGGCTACCCACTGCTCGTACCGTCGCTGCTCTACCTCGCCGGGCTGGTACTGGCCGGCGAGGGTCGGGGCGTCGGGGCGTCGGGCATCCAGTCTCTCGGTCACCCTGAAAGTCTACGGAGCGCTTTCGAGGACCTGACGTGCGCCACCGGTGATTCGCGTACGGTGGCGGTCATGTCCGACGCGCATCTCACCGAGCGCCCGGTCGACGGGGGTTCCGATCCGGTCGAGCTGACCGAAGAGCCGATCGAGCTGAGCCGCCGCGACCCCGCGCAGGAGCCCGAACGCCGGCCCGTCTCCCGGCGCCGGAAGATCGTCCTCGCCGCCCTGCTGGCGGCCGGCCTGGCCGGCGCCGGCGTGCTCGGCCTCGGTGGATGGCGGGTGCTCCAGCAGAAGGACACCACTCTCGGCCAGCCCACCGAGGTCGCCGGGCTGGTACGCGACGACAGCGAGCGGGCCCGCAGCACCGCCGACTACCTGCGCGACGGGCTCGCCGCCGACATCGAGCTGGACCGCGGCTACGGTGCCGTCTACTCCGACCGCGGCGACGCCAAGCGCTCGGTGCTGCTGTTCGGCGGCACCACGCTGCTCTGGCAGCCCGAACGCGACCTGGACACCCTGTTCGGGCTGATGGCCGACGAGACCGGCCGCGTCGCGGGCCTGCGCGAGGTGGACGCCGGCCGTTTGGGTGGCGTGATGAAGTGCGGTACGACGAGCGGCGACGGCGGTGACTTCGCGGTCTGCGGGTGGGCCGACCACGGCAGCGTGGTGATGGGCATGTTCCCGGGCCGGACGGTCGACGCCGCCGCAGCCCTGTTCCGGGACATCCGAGAGTCCGTCCAGACGCGCTGATCCGTGAACTCGGCGGGCACTCGTCCACGCCAGTACGGCGAGGTGACCGCACCCGCCCCGCCACGTCGCCGTGGTGACGGGTGCCTGTCCCCTCCCTGGTGACCGCTCCCCGCAACGGCGGCCCGGTTCGCCATTACGGGGAGGTGGCTGCATTCCCGGCACTCCGTTGCCGCCACTTCGCCGTAGTGGCGCCCCGGATCGCCAGTTCGGCGAGGTGGCTGGATCCGGGGCAGTTCGATGCAGCCATTACGGCGTAGTGGTGGGTGGTCCACCGTTCACGCGCGCCGGCATGGGGTCGGTTTTCGGGGTGGACGCGTTTCAGGGCCACCCCCCTGAGGGGGTGGCCCTGAAATCGAATGTTTGTCCGGCGGTGTCCTACTCTCCCACACCCTCCCGAGTGCAGTACCATCGGCGCTGGAGGGCTTAGCTTCCGGGTTCGGAATGTGACCGGGCGTTTCCCCTCCGCCATGACCGCCGTAACTCTATG
>NZ_MAGP01000011.1 GCF_002926165.1 Micromonospora chalcea
GAGTGGCTGCCGGCGTTCCCGGGTGTCGGGGTGGCGGCGGTGAACGGTCCGTCGACGGTGGTGGTGTCGGGTCCGCCGCAGCCGGTTGCGGATCTGGTGGCGGCGTGTCAGGCCGACGGGGTGCGGGTGCGGTTGATTCCGGTGGACTACGCGTCGCACTCGGCGGCGGTGCAGGACGTCGCGGAGCGGTTGCGCGCGGACCTGGCCGACGTGGGCCCGCAGCCGGGGCACACTCGGCTCGTCTCGACGTTGACGGGGGACTGGGTCGAGCCGTCCTCGATGGACGCCGGCTACTGGTACGACAACCTGCGGCAGACCGTGCAGTTTGACGCCGCCGTGCGGGTGGCGGTCGAGGCGGGTCACACCACGTTCATCGAGATCAGCCCCCACCCGGTGTTGACGATGCCGGTGACGGCGATCCTGGACGACGTCGGCGTCACCGGGCACACCCTGGGCAGCCTGCGCCGCGGTGACGACGATCCGACGCGGCTGCTGACCAACCTGGCGACCGCCCACGCGATCGGCCTGCCCGTCGACCTGACGGCCGTCCTCGCCGAGACCGACGTGGTGGCACTGCCCACCTACGCCTTCGAACGGGGACGCTACTGGCTGGACGCGCCCGCGCACCGCGTACGCGACGTCGCCTCGGCCGGCCTCCAGGACACCGGGCACCCGCTGCTCAGCGCGGCCGTACCCGTCGCCGACGACCGGACGGTGGTGCTGACCGGGCGGCTGTCGGTGCGTACCCACCCGTGGCTGGCCGACCACGCCGTCGGCGGGGCGGTGATCGTCCCCGGCACCGGCGTCGTCGACATGGTGGTCCGGGCCGGAGACGAGGTCGACGCCGGCCAGGTGGGCGACCTGACGCTGATCAACCCGCTGGTGCTCCCCGCGACCGGCGCGGTGCAGGTGCAGGTACGCGTGGGCCCGCCCGCCGACACCGGCGAGCGGAGCGTCACCGTGCACTCCCGCCCCGAAGAGGACGCCGACGCCGAGTGGACCCGGCACGCCGAGGGACTCCTCCTGCCGCAGCTGCCCGCCCCGACTGCCGTACCGGGGCAGTGGCCGCCGGCCGACGCCGTCGAGGTCGACGCCGACCTGGACGCCTGGTACGTGCAGACGGCCGAGGGCGGCCTCGGCTACGGCCCCTCCTTCCGGGGGCTGCGCCGGGTGTGGCGCGGCGACGGCGAGGTCTACGCCGAGGTGGCCCTGCCCGAGGAGGCGAGCGCCGACGCGTCCCGCTTCGGGCTGCACCCGGCCCTGTTCGACGCGGCCCTCCAGGCCAGCGGCGTCACCGCCCTGCTCGGCGACGCGGCGGACACCTCCGGGGCGGGCTGGATGCCGTTCGCCTTCCGCTCGGTCGCCCTGCACGCCCACGGCGCCACCCGGCTGCGGGCGCGGCTGCGCCCGCTCGGCCCGGACACCGTCGCGGTCACGCTCGCCGACACCGCCGGCCAGCCGGTCGCCACCGTCGAGTCGCTGACGTTCCGCCCGGTCGCCGCGGGCCGGGCCGACGAGGCCGCCGCCCTGCGCCGCACGTCTGTGTTCCACCTGGACTGGACGCCGTTGACGGACACCGGGGCGGCGGCCGGGCAGGCCCGCTGGGCGCTGCTCGGCGACGACACCCTCGGCCTCGCCGGGGCGCTCGCCGCCGCCGGGCACCCGGTGCGGTCCCACGCCGACCTGGCGGCGCTGGTCGCCGAGATCGGGGAGTCCGGGGACGTACCCGATGTAGTGCTGGACCTGCGCTCCGGCGCGGAGCCGGACCCGCAGCGGGCCGGTGAGGCCGCGCACGACGCGGCCCGCGACGCCCTCGCGCTGGTGCGGCAGTGGTTGGGCGAACCCCGGCTGGAGCGGTCCCGGCTCGTGCTGCACACCCGGGGCGCCGTCGGCGCGGCCCCGGGCGAGGCCCCCTGCGACCTGGCCCGGGCGACCCTGTGGGGGCTGGTCCGCTCGGCGCAGTCCGAGCACCCCGGCCGGTTCACGCTGCTCGACACCGACGACGCCGCCGCCTCCCTGGCGGCCGTCCCGGCGGCCGTCGCCTCCGGCGAGCCGCAGCTCGCGCTGCGCGACGGCGCGCCGCTCGTGCCCCGGCTGGCCCGGGCCCGCGACGCCGGTGTGTTGCCGCTGCCCGCCGACGAGGTGCCGTGGCGCCTCGACGTCACCGAGAAGGGCACGCTGGAGAACCTCGCCCTGCTGCCCGGTCCCGAGGCGGGCGGGGAACTGCCGGCGGGCCACGTCCTGGTCGGGATGCGCGCCTCCGGGCTGAACTTCCGCGACGTGGTGCTGGCCCTCGGCATGGTCCCCGACCAGGAGGTGCTGGGCAACGAGGGCGCCGGCGTGGTGCTCGGCGTGGGGCCGGGCGTCGCCGACCTCGCCCCCGGCGACCGGGTGATGGGCATCTTCTCCGGCTCGTTCGCCTCGGCGGCGGTCACCGACCGCCGGCTGGTCACCCGCATCCCCGACGGCTGGTCCTACACCGACGCCGCCGCCGTGCCCGTGGTCTTCCTGACCGCCTGGTACGGGCTGGTGGAGCTGGCCCGGCTGCGCGCGGGCGAGTCCGTGCTCGTGCACGCGGCGGCCGGCGGCGTGGGCATGGCCGCCGTGCAGATCGCCCGCCACCTCGGCGCGGAGGTCTACGGCACGGCCGGCCCCGGCAAGTGGCCGGCGCTGCGCGACACCGGCTTCGACGACGCGCACCTCGCCTCCTCCCGCAGCCTCGACTTCGCCGACGAGTTCGCCCACCGCACCGGCGGGCGGGGCGTCGACGTGGTGCTCAACGCCCTGCGCGGCGAGTACGTCGACGCGTCGCTGCGGCTGCTCGCCGACGGCGGCCGGTTCGTCGAGATGGGCAAGACCGACAAGCGGGACCCGCGGCGGGTCGCCGCCGACCACCCGGGCGTCAGCTACCAGGTCTTCGATCTCATCGAGGCCGGCCCGGAGAAGATCGGCGCGATGCTGGGCGAGCTGATGGCGCTTTTCGCCGCCGGTGCGCTGCGGCCCCTGCCCCGGCGCACCTGGGACGTCCGGCGCGCCCCCGAGGCGTTCCGCTTCCTCAGCCAGGCCCGGCACGTCGGCAAGCTGGCCCTGAGCATTCCGCAGGCGCCCCGGCTCGACGGCACGGTCCTGGTCTCCGGGGCGACCGGCACCCTCGGCGCGCTGCTCTGCCGGCACCTGGTCACCGCGCACGGCGCCCGGCAGCTGCTGCTGGTCAGCCGGCGCGGCCCGGACGCCGACGGCGCCGACGAACTGCTCGCCGACCTGAAGGCGCTCGGCGCGGACGTGTCGATCGTCGCCGCCGACCTGGCCGACCCGGACGCCGTGGCGGACGTGCTGTCCATGGTGGACCGGCGGCACCCGCTGCGCGCCGTCGTGCACGCCGCCGGCGTCCTCGACGACGCCACCGTCGAGTCGCTCACCCCCGACCGCCTCGCCGCGGTGCTGCGGCCCAAGGTCGACGTGGCGTGGAACCTGCACCGGGCCACCCTCGGCCACGACCTGAGCGCGTTTGTGCTCTTCTCCGCCGCCGCCGGCGTGTTCGGCGGTCCGGGCCAGGGCAACTACGCCGCCGGCAACGCGTTCCTCGACGCGCTGGCGGAGCACCGGCGGGCCCTCGGCCTGCCGGCGGTCGCGCTGGCGTGGGGCCGCTGGGCACAGGCCAGCGGCATGACGGGCCACCTCGACTCGGCCGACATCCGCCGCCTCGACCGGGGCGGCATGGCGGCGCTCTCCGACGCCGAGGGGCTCGCCCTGTTCGACGCTCTCTGGCGCTCGGAGCGGGCGACACTCATGCCCGCCAAGATCGCCACCGGCGTGGCCGCGCCCGGGTCGCCCGTACACCCGCTGCTGACCAACCTGGTCCGCGCCGCCGGCCGCCGGGCCGCGGCCGGCGAGGCCGCCGACGGGCAGGCGTACGCCGAGACGCTGCGCGCCCTGCCCGACGACAAGCGGGTACGTGCCCTGCGCGACCTGGTGCTGGCGCACGTGGCGGTCGTTCTCGGCCACGGCGATCCGGCCGGCATCGAGCCGACCCGCGCGTTCCGGGAACTCGGCTTCGACTCGCTGACCGCCGTGGAGCTGCGCAACCGGCTCGGCGCGGCCACCGGGCTGCGGTTGCCGGCGACGCTGGTCTTCGACAACCCGACGCCCGAGGCGCTCGCCGTCCACCTGGCCGGGCAGTTCGCCCCGGTGAGCCCGGCCGGCGAGCCGTCGGCGGCGGGCCGGGAACTCGACCGGCTGGAGGCGGCGCTCGTCGGGCTGGACCCGGCCGACGACGAGTTCCGCCGGATCACCGACCGGCTGCACGGCCTGCTGGGCCGGCTGACCGAGCGGCAGGCGGACGCGGACGGCGACGACGACCTGGAGTCGGCCACCGCCGAGAACATCTTCGACCTGATCGACCGCGAGCTGGAGACGTCGTGACCACCAGCCGCAACGACATCGGCATGCCGAGTGAGGTAGGTCCACGGTGAGCAACGAGGACGAGAGGTACGTCGAGTACCTGAAGCGTACGACCTCGGAGCTGCGGCGTACCCGGCGTCGGCTGCGCGAGCTGGAGAGCCGGGACTCCGAGCCCATCGCCATCGTGGCGATGAGCTGCCGCTACCCGGGCGGCGTCGACAGCCCCGAGGCGCTGTGGCAGCTCGTGCACGACGGCGGCGACGGGATCGGGCCGTTCCCCGCCGACCGGGGCTGGGACCTGGAGAACCTCTTCCACCCCGATCCCGACCACCCGGGCACCAGTTACGTGCGCGAGGGCGGCTTCGTCTACTCCGCCGCCGACTTCGACGCCGACCTGTTCGGCATCTCGCCGCGCGAGGCCGTCGCCATGGACCCGCAGCAGCGGCTGCTGCTGGAGACCTCCTGGGAGGCGTTCGAGCGGGCCGGGCTGCCGCTGCCGGCCGTCCGGGGCAGCCGTACCGGCGTCTTCGTCGGGGCCTCGTCGCACGGCTACGACGGCATGATGGCGCAGGCCGAGAACGGCGAGGGTCACCTGCTCACCGGCAACGCCACCAGTGTCATCTCCGGCCGCGTCGCGTACACCCTCGGGCTGGAGGGGCCGGCGGTCACGGTCGACACGGCCTGCTCGTCCTCGCTCGTCGCCATCCACCTGGCCGCGCAGGCCCTGCGCAACGGCGACTGCGAGCTGGCCCTGGCGGGCGGCGTGACGGTGATGCCCACCCCGGCGGTCTTCGTCGGCTTCAGCCGGCAGCGCGGTCTCGCCGCCGACGGGCGGTGCAAGGCGTTCGCCGCCGGCGCGGACGGCACCTCGTGGTCCGAGGGCATCGGCATGCTGCTGCTCACCCGGCTCTCCGACGCGCAGCGGCACGGCTACCCGGTGCTCGCCGTGGTACGCGGCAGCGCGGTCAACTCCGACGGCGCGTCCAACGGGCTCAGCGCCCCGCACGGTCCCTCCCAGGTGCGGGTCATCCGCCAGGCCCTCGGCAACGCCCGGCTCACGCCCGAGCAGGTCGACGTGGTGGAGGCGCACGGCACGGGCACCCGGCTCGGCGACCCCATCGAGGCGCAGGCGCTGCTGGCCACGTACGGGCAGGACCGCGACGAGGCTGCGCCGCTGCTGCTCGGGTCGGTGAAGTCGAACATCGGGCACACCCAGGCAGCCGCCGGCGTGGCCGGTGTGATCAAGATGGTGCTGGCGATGCGGCACGGCGTCGTGCCGCCCACCCTGCACGTCGACGAGCCGTCGCCGCAGATCGACTGGACCGCCGGGGCCGTCACCCTCGCCACCGCCGTCACGCCGTGGCCGGCCGTGGACCGGCCGCGCCGGGCCGCCGTGTCGTCGTTCGGCGTCTCCGGCACCAACGCGCACACCATCATCGAGCAGGCCCCGGCTCCCGCCGAGGTCGAGGCCGAGGCCGAGCCGACCACGCCGCAGGCCCGCACGGTGGCCCCCGTGCTGCTCTCCGCCCGCTCCGACGCCGCGCTCGCCGCGCAGGCCGGCCGCTGGGCCGCCCGGTTCACCGCCGACGACACCCTGCGCCCGCTCGACGTGGCCTTCTCGTCGGTGACCTCCCGCTCCACCCTGGACCGTCGGGCCGTGCTGTCCGCGACCGGCCGCGACGACCTGCTCGCGGGGCTGCGCGCCCTCGCCGCCGGGGAACCGGCCGGTACGGTCGTGCTCGGTGCCGGGGTGCCGCGCGGCCAGCTCGCGGTGCTCTTCTCCGGCCAGGGTGCGCAGCGCGCCGGCATGGGCCGGGAGCTGTACGCGGAGTTTCCCGTCTTCGCCGCCGCGTTCGACGAGGCGTGCGGGCACCTGGACAGGGCCCTGCCGCGCCCGCTGCGTGAGGTGCTCTTCGCCGCCGAGGGCTCGGCCGACGCCGACCTGCTGGACCAGACGGTGTTCACACAGGCGGGGCTGTTCGCCGTCGAGGTGGCGTTGTTCCGGTTGGTCGAGTCGTTCGGGGTCGTGCCGGATTTCGTGGGTGGCCATTCGATCGGCGAGGTCACGGCCGCGTGTGTGGCGGGGGTGTTGTCGCTGGAGCACGCCTGTGCGTTGGTGGCGGCGCGGGGCCGGTTGATGCAGGCGCTGCCCGCCGGGGGTGGGATGCTGGCCGTCGCGGCCACCGAGACCGACGTGGCGGCCACGCTGGACGGGCTGGCCGGCGTGGGGATCGCGGCGGTCAACGGTCCGCAGGCCGTCGTGGTCTCCGCCGCCGTCGAGGCCCTCGACGAGGTGGAGCGGGTCTGGCGTGAGCGGGGCGTACGCGTCCGCCGCCTCACCGTCAGCCACGCGTTCCACAGCCCGTTGATGGAGCCGATGCTCGCCCGGTTCCGCGCGGTGCTCGACAAGCTCACCTTCGCCGCGCCGTCGCTGCCGGTCGTGTCGAACGTGACCGGGGCACTGGCCGACGCCGACGAGATCCGCACGCCCGACTACTGGGTGCGGCACGTGCGCGAGGCCGTCCGCTTCGCCGACGGGGTCGCCGCGCTGCGCGCCGCCGGGGCGGACACGTTCCTGGAGATCGGCCCGCGCAGCGTACTGACCGCGATGGCGGCCGACATCCTGCCCGCCGACGACGCCGTGCTCGCCGTGCCGGCGCAGCGCGCGGACCGGCCCGAGGCGCACGGGCTGCTGGCCGGGCTGGCCGAGCTGCACGTGCGCGGGGTGGCGGTCGACTGGCGGCAGTGGTTCGCCGACACCGGCGCGCGCCGCGTGGACCTGCCCACGTACGCCTTCCAGCACCAGCGCTACTGGCCCGAGGTCGGCGGCACCGCCGTGACGGCCGTGCCGGGTGACGCCGCCGAGGGGGACTTCTGGGCGGCCGTGGAGCGTGGCGACCTGACCGGGGTTGCCGCCCACCTGGCCGTGCAGGACGATCCCGCGGCAGTGGAGGCGCTCGCCCCGGCCGTACCGGTGCTGTCGTCGTGGCGGCGGGCCCGGCAGCGCGACGCCGTGGTGGACGGCTGGACCTACCGGGTCGAGTGGGAACCCGTACGCCCCGCCGCCGTTCCGGCGCTGACCGGCCGCTGGCTCGTCGTCACCGCCGACAACGACGACGCCGGGGTGGCCGGCACGTTGACCGGTGCCGGCGCCCACGTCGACACCCTGACCGTCGCCCCGGGCGTCGATCGCGCCGAGCTGACCGGGCTGCTGCGCGGCCACGGCGAGCAGGGCTGGGCCGGCGTGCTCTGCGTGCTGCCCGCGACCGACCGGGCGCTGCCGGACGCCCCGGCCGTCTCCGTCGGCGCCGCGCTGCTGCTCACCCTCACCCAGGCGCTCGCCGACGCGGGCCTGCCCGGCCGGCTCTGGTGCCTCACCCGGGGCGCCGTGCGCGCCGGGGCCGGCGAGACCCTCACCGACCCGTGGGCCGCCCTGGCCTGGGGCCTCGGGCGGGCCGTCGCCCTCGAACAGCCGGACCGCTGGGGCGGCCTGGTCGACCTGCCCGCCCGCGCCGACCGCGCCACGGCCGACGCGCTGCTCGCCGTCCTCGCCGACGCCGGGCACGACCAGGTGGCGATCCGCCCCCAGGGCGTCCTCGGCCGGCGGCTGGTGCCGGCCGTGCCGCCGGTGGGTGTGGGTTGGCGGCCTGCCGGGACGGTGCTGGTGACCGGTGGTACGGGTGCGTTGGGTCGGCATGTGGCGCGGTGGTTGCTGGCGAACGGGGCCGGTGAGGTGGTGCTGGCTTCGCGGCGGGGTCCGGGGGCGCCGGGTGCGGCGGAGCTGGTGGCCGAGTTGGGTGCGGTGCGGGTGGTGGTCTGCGACGTCACCGACCGGGCTGCCGTCGAGGCTCTGGTCTCCGGGCTGCCGGAGCTGACCGCCGTCGTGCACACCGCCGGCGTGATCGACGACGGCGTCCTCGACGGGCTCGACCTGACCCGGATGCAGGCCGTCCTCGACGGCAAGGTCCGCGCCGCCCGGGTCCTGCACGAGGCCACCGCCCACCGCGACCTCGACGCGTTCGTGCTCTTCTCCTCCCTCGCCGGCGTCATCGGCAGTGCCGGGCAGGGCAACTACGCGGCGGCCAACGCCTATCTCGACGCGTTCGCGGCCTGGCGACGCGACCAGGGCCTGCCCGCCACCGCCATCGCCTGGGGCGCCTGGGCTGAGGACGGCATGGCCGCCGCCCTGACCGCCCGGCTCGCCCGGGGCGGGGTCGACGCGCTCCCCGCCGCCGAGGCCGTCACAGCCCTCGGCCGGCTGGTCAACACCGCCGAGCCGGCGGTCACCGTCGCCGCCGTCGACTGGGGACGCCTCGCCGCCTCCTGGGGCCGGCCCACGCCACTGATCGCCGCCCTGCCCGGGGTGCCCGCCGTGCCCACCGGTCCCGTCCGCGCCGTGGTGGTCGGCCGGTCCCTGCCGCAGCTCGCCGACCTCGTACGCACCCAGGCCGCCGTCGTGCTCGGCTACCCGGCCGGGCGGCCGCTGCCCGAGCGCACCTTCCGTGACCTCGGCTTCGACTCGCTCACCGCCGTCGAGCTGCGCAACCGGCTGACCGCCGAGACCGGTATGACCCTGCCCGCCACGCTGGTCTTCGACCACCCCACGGTCGCCGAACTCGCCGCCCACCTGCACGGCCTCACCGCCGGGCACACCACCGGCGAGGTGGTCGCCGACGGCACCGGCCGTGACCGCGAACCGATCGCCATCGTCGCGATGAGCTGCCGCTTCCCCGGCGGGGTCACCTCGCCCGAGCAGCTCTGGGACCTGCTGGCCACCGGCACCGACGCGCTGAGCCTGATGCCCGGCGAGCGCGGCTGGAACCTCGCCGAGCTGTACCACCCCGACCCCGAGCACCTCGGTACCAGCTACGTCCGGGAGGGCGGCTTTGTCGCCGGTGCCGGCGAGTTCGACCCGGCGTTCTTCGGCATCAGCCCCCGCGAGGCCCTCGCCATGGACCCGCAGCAGCGGCTGCTGCTGGAGACCACCTGGGAGGCGTTCGAGCGGGCCCGGATCGACCCGACCGCCCTGCGCGGCAGCCGCACCGGCGTGTACGTCGGCACCAACGGCCAGGACTACGGCTCGCTGCTGATGGCCACCGGGGACGTCGACGAGAACTACCTCGCCACCGGCACCTCCGCCAGCGTCATCTCCGGCCGGCTGGCGTACACCTTCGGGCTGCACGGCCCGGCCGTCACCGTCGACACGGCCTGCTCGTCGTCGCTGGTCGCGATGCACCTGGCCGCGCAGGCCCTGCAGACGGGGGAGTGCGACCTGGCCCTGGCCGGCGGCGCCACCGTGATGGCCACCCCCGGCATCTTCGTCGGCTTCTCCCGCCAGCGCGGTCTCGCCGCCGACGGCCGGTGCAAGCCGTTCGCCGGAGCCGCGGACGGCACCGGCTGGGGCGAGGGCGTCGGCCTGCTGGTGCTCCAGCGGCTCTCCGACGCCCGCCGCGACGGCAACCCGGTCCTCGCCGTGCTGCGCGGCAGCGCCGTCAACCAGGACGGCGCCTCCAACGGCCTCACCGCCCCCAACGGCCCCGCCCAGCAGCGGGTGATCCGGCAGGCCCTCGCGAACGCCGGACTCACCGCCGAGCAGGTGGACGCCGTCGAGGCGCACGGCACCGGCACCACCCTCGGCGACCCGATCGAGGCGCAGGCCCTCATCGCCACGTACGGCCAGGACCGGCCCGCCGACCGGCCGTTGTGGCTCGGCTCGATCAAGTCGAACATCGGGCACACCCAGGCGGCGGCGGGTGTGGCCGGGGTGATGAAGATGGTGCTGGCGATGCGGCACGGGGTGCTGCCGCCCACGCTGCACGTGGACGAGCCCACCCCGCACGTCGACTGGACCGGCGGCAGCGTCGAGCTGCTCACCTCCGCCCGGCCGTGGGAGCCGGCCGACGGGGTACGCCTTTCCGCCGTCTCCTCGTTCGGGATCAGCGGCACCAACGTGCACACCATCCTCGAACAGGCCCCCGCCGACGAGCCGGAGCCCGGACCGGCGGCCGACGTGCCGACCGGGGAGCTGCCCTGGGTGCTTTCCGGGCGCACCGTCGACGCCCTCACCGCCCGCACCCGGGACCTGCGCGAGCACCTCGGCACAGTGGACGACGACGCGCTCGTCGACGTCGGCTGGTCGCTGGCCGCCACCCGCGCCGCCCACGATCACCGGGCCGTCGTCTTCGCCGCCGACCGCGACGACCTGGCCGCGTCCCTCGACGCGCTCGCCGCCGGCCGGCCCGGCCCGCAGACCGTCACCCGCGCCCCCGGCACGCCGGGCGAGGTCGCGTTCGTCTTCCCGGGCCAGGGATCGCAGTGGGCCGGGATGGCCGCCGAGCTGCTCGACACCGCCCCCGTCTTCGCGGAGACGTTCGCCGCCTGCGCCGAGGCGCTGCGCCCGTACGTCGACTGGTCACCGACCGACGTGGTGCGCGGCGCGCCCGACGCCCCGTCGCTGGAGCGCGTCGACGTCGTGCAGCCCACCCTGTTCGCGGTCAGCGTCTCGCTCGCCGCACTCTGGGAGTCGTACGGGGTGCGCCCCGGAGCCGTCGTCGGCCACTCCCAGGGGGAGATCGCCGCCGCGTACGTCGCCGGTGGCCTCACCCTCGACGACGCGGCGGCCGTGGTCGCGCTGCGCAGCCGGATCATCGCAGGCATCGCCGGGGACGGCGGCATGGTCTCGGTCGCCACCACCGCCGACGAGGCCACCGCGACGATCGCCCGCTGGTCCGGCCGCATCGCCCTGGCCGCCGTCAACGGACCCACCTCCGTCGTGGTCTCCGGCGACGGCGCTGCCCTCGACGAACTCGTCGCCCACTACGAGTCCCACGAGGTGCGGGTGCGCCGCGTCCCCGTGGACTACGCCTCCCACTCCGCCCACGTCGAGCAACTGCGCGAGCAGCTCCTGGAACTGCTCGCCGGGCTGCGGCCCCGCACCGGCGAGGTCCGGTTCCGCTCCACCGTCGAGGGGGACTGGCTCGACACCGCCGCCCTCGACGCCGACTACTGGTACCGCAACCTGCGGCAGACCGTCCGCTTCGACGAAGCGGTACGCAGCCTCGTCGCCGCCGGCTACCAGACCTTCGTCGAGATCAGCGCCCACCCAGTGCTGACGATGGCCACGCAGGAGAGCGTCGAGCTGGCCGCCGCCGACCCGGACGCGGTCACCGTCACCGGCAGCCTGCGCCGGGGCGAGGGCGGCCTCGGCCGCTTCCTGCGCGCCCTGGCCGAGGTCTGGGCCGGAGGTACGGCCGTGGACTGGCGGCCCGCCTTCGCCGGCCTCGCCGGGCGTCGCCTCGACCTGCCCACGTACCCGTTCCAGCGGCAGCTCTACTGGCCGCAGCCGTCGACCACGCCCGCCCCCGCGGTCGGGACCGCCGGTGCCGTGGCCGACGACGAGGTCGACGCCCGGTTCTGGGCGGCCGTCGAGGCGGAGGACCTGACCGCGCTCACGACTGAACTCTCCGCCACGACCGAGCCGGGGCCCGTCCCGGAGACGGCGTTCGCCGACGTGCTGCCGGTGCTCGCCGCCTGGCGTCGCCGGCACCGCGACCAGGCCACCGTGGACTCGTGGCGGTACCGGGACAGTTGGACGCCCGTCGCCCCCGACGCCTCCGGCGAGCCGGCCGTCACCGGCACCTGGTGGCTGCTGACCGGCCCCGACGACACCGGCGCGGCCGAGGCCGGCTTCTGCGCCGAGGCGTTGCGGCGCCACGGCGGCACCGTCGTACCGCTGGCGCTGGACGCCGACCGCACGGACCGCGTGGCGCTCGCCGCCCGGCTGCGCGACCTCGCCGACGGCGGCCCCCGCCCCGCCGGGATCGTGTCGCTGCTGCCGCTCGACGAGACGCCCGCCCCGGCGTACCCGTCCGTGCCGGTCGGCTTCGCCGGCACCGTCACCCTCGTGCAGGCGCTCGGCGACGCCGGCGTCCGCGCGCCCCTGTGGTGCCTCACCCGGGGCGCCGTCGCGACCGGCCCGGCCGACCCGCTGCCGCACCCGCTACAGCAGCTCACCTGGGGCTT
This sequence comes from Micromonospora chalcea, assembly GCF_002926165.1. Lineage (GTDB taxonomy): Bacteria > Actinomycetota > Actinomycetes > Mycobacteriales > Micromonosporaceae > Micromonospora > Micromonospora chalcea. Next base: position 12,424 of record NZ_MAGP01000011.1, read on the forward strand.
CGGCCGGGTCGCCGCGCTGGAGCACCCGGACCGCTGGGGCGGCCTCGTGGACCTGCCCGACGAGCTCGACGACGCGGCCGGCCGCCGGCTCGTGCGCGTCCTCGCCGGTGCCGACGGGGAGGACCAGGTCGCGCTGCGGTGGGCCGGCGCGTTCGGCCGGCGACTGCTGCACGCCCCGCTCGGCGACACGCCCGCCCCGCGCGCCTGGCGGCCCTCCGGCACCGCCCTGGTCACCGGCGGCACCGGCGCGCTCGGCGGGCACATGGCCCGCTGGCTCGCCGCCAACGGCGCCGCCCACCTGGTGCTGGTGAGCCGGCGCGGCCGGCAGGCCGAGGGCATCGCCGACCTCGAGGCCGAGTTGGTCGCACTGGGCGCCCGGGTGACCGTCGCCGCCTGCGACGCCGCCGACCGCTCGGCGCTCGCCGCCGTCCTCGCCGACCTGCCGTCCGAGCACACGCTGACCACAGTCGTGCACACCGCAGCCGTGCTCGACGACTCGGTGATCAACTCGCTGACGCTGGACCAGGTCGACTACGCGCTCAGCGCGAAGGTCACCGCCGCACTGAACCTGCACGAGCTGACCCGCGAGCTGGACCTCGACGCGTTCATCCTGTTCTCGTCGATGGCCGGCACCGTCGGCAGCTCCGGCGTGGGCAACTACGCCCCCGGCAACGCGTTCCTCAACGCCCTCGCCGAGCACCGCCGCGGCGTCGGCCTGCCCGCCACCTCCATCGGTTGGGGCGCCTGGGGCGGCGGCGGCATGGCCGACGGCGAGTTCGGCCGGATGCTGCACCGCCACGGCGCACCCGAGATGCCGCCGCGGCTCGCCGTCGCGGCCCTGCACCAGGCCGTCGAGCACGACGAGACATTCCTGACCATCTCGAACATCGCCTGGGAGCGGTTCTTCGTCGCGTTCACCGCCACCCGACCCGGCCCGCTGATCTCGGAGATCCCCGAGGCGCAGCGGTTGCAGGCCACCAAGGGACTGGCCGAGACGAAGGAGACCGACGAGGCCGGCCCGGCCGGCGCGTTCACCCGGATGAGCGCCGCCGAGCGCCAGCAGGCGCTGCTCGACCTGGTCCGCGACCAGGCGGCCACGGTCCTCAGGTACGCCGACGGCCAGGCCGTCGACCCGCACCACGCGTTCCGCGACCTCGGCTTCGACTCGGTGACCGCGGTGGAACTGCGCAACCGGCTCGCCACCGCCACCTCGCTGCGGCTGCCGGTGACCCTGGTCTTCGACTACCCGTCGCCGACCGCGCTCGCCCGGCACCTGCACGAGGAACTGGGCGGCGAGGCCGCCGTGGCCGTCGAGGCCGCCCCGGTGGCGTTGGGCGACGACGAGCCGGTGGCCATCGTGGCCATGTCCTGCCGGTTCCCCGGCGGGGCCAACGATCCCGAGCGGTTCTGGCAGATGCTGCACGCCGGCCGCGACGCCGTGTCGGACCTCCCCGGCGATCGGGGTTGGGACGTCGAGCGCCTCTACGACCCCGACCCCTATTCCACCGGCACCTCCTACGTCCGCAGCGGCGCCTTCCTCTACGAGGCGGCGGAGTTTGATGCCGGTTTCTTCGGGATTTCCCCCCGCGAGGCGTTGGCCATGGATCCGCAGCAGCGGTTGTTGCTGGAGGTTTCGTGGGAGGCGGTCGAGCGGGCAGGGGTTGAGCCTGGGGTTCTGCGGGGTTCGCGAACAGGGGTGTTCGTGGGCACGAATGGTCAGGACTATGGGGCCCTGCTGATGGTGGCGGGGGACGAGGTGGAGGGCTTCGCGGGAACGGGCAACGCCGCGAGTGTGGTGTCGGGCCGGGTGGCGTACGCGTTGGGGTTGGAGGGGCCGGCGGTGTCGGTGGACACGGCGTGTTCGTCGTCGCTTGTGGCGTTGCACCTGGCGGTGCAGTCGC
>NZ_MAGP01000012.1 GCF_002926165.1 Micromonospora chalcea
GCCCTCCCCGTCCCCCCACCTCTCGCTCTCCCCGTCGATCTTGGAGTTGTGGTGCCTGCCGAACTTCGCGAAACGGGGCGTTGTGGGCGCCACAACTCCAAGATCGGTGGGAGCCAGGTCGAGCACCTGGGCTCGATCACTGTCACGGGCGGGTGGCGGCCACCTCGGCGTCGCTGCGCAGGATGCAGAACTCGTTGCCCTCCGGGTCGGCGAGCACCACCCAGCCGGTGCCGTCGGTCTCCCGCCGGTCGGCCACCACCGCCGCACCCAGCCCGGTCAGCCGGACCAGTTCCTCGTCGCGCGTCCCCTCGACCGGGCGCAGGTCGAGGTGGATGCGGTTCTTGACCCGCTTCGCGTCCGGCACCTCGATGAACAGCAGGCGGTGCCGCCCGTCCCGCGAGTAGATCATGCACTCCTCATGGCCCGGCTCGTTCGGGTCGACCGGGTCCTCGCGGTAGTCCAGAACCGATGCCCACCAGCGGGACAGGGCATAGGCGTCGGCACAGTCCACGGTGGTGTGGGACACGTAGGAGGTCACACCTGATCATCGCAGAGTGGCACGGGTTGCAGCACTGGCGGCCATGGCGGTTGGCGACGAGCGAGGACGTGCTACAACGCACTCATCCCGAGGATGCTGGGAGGACCGGCAATGGCGAGGCCGTTCGGCCGACGGGAACTCAAGTTGGTCCTGGCGGTTGTCCTGGGCACCCTTCTGGTCGGCGGCGGGATGCTGCTCCACGATCGGCTGAGCACGGCGATCGACGAGCGGGTACTCGCCGGCGCCGAGACGACCGGCCAGGTGGTTCACGTCGAACGGTTCAAGATCAGCCGATCGTTCGCCGCCACGAGGCTGACCGTGGACTACACGTTCGACGGCGTACGGCACCGGAAGCGGTTCTCCAGCGAAATCGACGAGAGTGAGTTCCACGTCGGGGACGTACTCGATGTACGCGTCGACCGGACGGATCCGACCAGGGCTGCCACGCCTGACGGGTACGCGACGGAGGATCTTCTCCTGCAGGCGCCGACCGTGCTGGCAGGCCTGGGTCTCGCCGTGATCGTGATCTCGCTCGCGCTGCTCAGAAGAGATCCCCCACCCCACGAATATCCTCGCTGAGCACGGATCCCGATGGGCGGAACCGGAACTACTACCAGCACAAACGCCCCGAAGCACGCACCCGCTACAGCTCGCCCGCTGCGGCTACCAGGACCACCGGGCCGTGGGTGTCCGACACCCCGACGCCGACACAGATGCTCCGATCTGCAAAGCGCCACACAGCCACATCCGACATGACGCCGAGAAGGAACCCGGGAAGTTCCGGAACGCTCTCTCCCCGCACCATGAGATCCATGTACGGCCGTAGGTCCACGCTCTCGGCTGGTCCCCACAGCCGGCTCAACGCCTCTTCGAGAGAGGCGCAGTCCTGTTCGAAGCGCTCCAGGACCTCAAGAACCTGCACGTTGTCGTCGAACTCTTCGGTGACACTCAGATACAGAGCCAGGAAGTCGTATCCCACCACGGGTAGAGCAGCGGGCCCGGGACTGGGTGGAGGTTGCGTTGCGAGGTCGAGCGTCCGCAGTTCGAGCACACGCCCCACGCAGTCAACGAGATCCACAGCCGGCACTGTAGGCGAGAACTTCAGGGGCGGTGAGGGGCAGTAGCGGAGTGCGCAGCGGGCACGAGGGGCAGCCGCGCAGAGATCCGCTTCAGCGCTTGGCCTTGGTTCGTTACGCGTCAGCCCATCGTGCCTATGCGTGAACACTTGCTCAGAGCCTCGCGCTCCCAGTCGCTTCCTACGAGAGCGACGGGGTAGCTGACCTCTCTGCCTTGCTTGTCTTCGGTCTCGACCGATAACCCTAACGGCAGCGGCTCTCGCTGGAGGCGTGCGACCGAGCAATCGAACCACAGCTCGACCGCGAGCTGACCGGTGCTGCCAGGCGGTAACAACCGGGGCGATCCGATGCTGTGTATCACGACGCCCGGCCTCTTTGCGTGAACCCGACGAACGGTGATCGGCCCGGGGCCGGCGTTGGCCAACGCCAAATACCCGGACAGTCGGACGGGTCCCGCGGAGGCCGCGCTTCCAGAGTCGGCCGATTGAGGGAAGGCCACGAATGCGACCACGGCGTTCCGCTCCCGCTGATCACGCGAGTCCCGCAGTTGGCTGACACCGAAGCCGCCAAGCACAACGCCGACCACGAAAACGGCGACGAGCCGCAGGATCATCTTCTGTCTGGCCAGGAGACGGTCATGGACGGTGGTACCCGACCCCGCCGACTGGTGATCGTGGTCGTCCAGGTCGATCACTGCATGCTCCGCGGCATGGACGTCAGCCTAGGTCTCTTCACACCAGCCTCACAGTCCTGTGCCGCTGTTCGATTGGATAGCTCGGTCCTGGCTGCGCATCGTTCTGTGCTATCTGGTCGGTGCCTGTCTGTCGCCGGGGGAATCCTTCAGCCGCGCCGTACTGAAGTTCGCATCCGCCAACTCGTGGCGACCGGCGAACCGGTCCAAGCAGTGATGGAGGGGTTCAAGTTCGGCGATCATGCCACGTACGTGGCTCGTGGCCGAACCTGGAGCGTTCCCTTGGAGAGCGCCTGGGGTAATGGGCCCGGCTACTCGCGAGGCGAAAGCGTCACCATCTATGTGTCGGAGACTGACCCACAGTTCGTCGCGACCAGGGATGGCTACGTGACCAGCAGTGTGCAAACACTCGCCCCGTTCCCGCTGATCGGGGCCGGCATGCTCGTCATACTCCTTGCCGGGCCAGGGCTCGCTACCCGAATAGCTCGTGCGCGACTCAACCAGCTGGTGGGATGACAAAGTCTTTCGGGAGGAAGAGGTCGTGCGTCGCGCTTCGGCGACGGTACGGCTCAGACGAGTGCCGAGGCAGGCAATCCCGTGTCTTCTGCCTCAGGTCGGACGCGCACCCAGCCGAGCTCAGCGTCGACGAGTGCTTGTGCGAGCCGCCGCACGAGTAGCTGTGCCTGCCGTCCGGCGGTGTCCACTTCGACGTCCAGGTGCCAACGCCCGTCGCCTGTGCCGGCACCCGTGACGCTGCCCTCGTCGCCGATGGCCTGCTCCAGGAGGTCTTCCACGTCGTCCCGGTCGACTGCGTCAGGTAGTGGCTGATCTCCGATGATCTCGACGAACATGCGAGGACGATAGCGGGCAGTGCCGCCACCCTCCTGGGCCGTGGTTGGGCCGTCGTTGGGCCGTCGGGGCCGTCACAGGGGCGTCGAACGCCGACCAAGAGCGGGCGGCTCACCTGGTGGGCGACGGACGAGTCGACCTGTACGCCGGATTCTGTGCCCGGTACGCCCGTAGGCGCACCGGCGGCGGCCATCCATCTCGGCCTGCCGTTGCCGGCAGGCTCCAGCGGCCTACCCGCAGACATCGGGCGGGCAGCCCTCAAGCGTCTGCGCGGGTCGTCATCTTGCGGTGACGGCCCTTTCTTGGCCTTGCTCCGGGTGGGGTTTACCGAGCCACCCCGGTCACCCGGGGTGCTGGTGGGCTCTTACCCCACCGTTTCACCCTTACCGTCCCGTTACGGGCCGGCGGTCTGTTTTCTGTGGCACTGTCCCGCGGGTCACCCCGGGTTGCCGTTAGCAACCACCCTGCCCTGTGGAGTCCGGACGTTCCTCGGCGACGGGCCGGAGCCCGTCGACGCGACCGCCCGGTCGACTCGTCCGTCGCGCTCTCATCCTAACGACGCACCCGCCGCGCCCATTTCCCGCCCACCACCTCGGGGAGGTGCCGGCATCAACCGGCTCTCGATACAGCCACCTCCCCGAACCGGCGCGATGCGCGTTCGCCCGCCCGACCGACTAGCCTCGGGGGACCATGGATCTCTCCGACGCCGCGCTCCTGCTCGCCGCCGGTCTCGCCGCGGGCACAGTCAACGCGGTGGCCGGAGGTGGCTCGCTGATCACGTTCCCGGCGATGATCGCCACCGGTCTGCCGCCGGTGGCGGCGAACGTCTCCAACTCGGTGTCGGTCTTTCCCGGGTACGTGGCAAGCGTGGCGGGCAGCCGGATGGACCTGCCGCGCGGGCGGGAGCTGTGGTCACTGCTGCCCACCGCCGTGCTCGGCACGATCGCCGGGTGCGCGCTGCTGCTGGCCACCCCGGCTCGGGCGTTCGAGCTGGTGGTGCCGTTCCTGGTGCTCGGCGCTACCGCCGTACTCGCGTTCCAGGGTCCGCTGCGCCGGCTGGTCGGCCATCCGGAGCGGCTGGGCGCGCGCCGCCGTACCGTCACGGTGCAGACCATGGTCGCGCTCGGCACCGTGTACGGAGGCTACTTCGGCGCGGCCCTCGGGGTGATGCTGGTGGCCGGGTTGGCGCTGGTGCTGGACGCGACGCTGGCCCGGGTGTCGGCGGTGAAGAACCTGCTCTCGGCCGTGGTGGGGTTGACCACGCTGGTGGTGTTCGCCCTGTTCGGCCCGGTGAACTGGGCGGCGGTCGCGGTGGTCGCGCCGGCCACGCTGTTCGGCGGGTACGCGGGCGCGCGGCTGGCCCGCCGGCTTCCGCAGGTGGTGTTGAAGACGGTGATCGTGGTGTTCGGCACGGCCATCGGGTGCTACCTGCTGTGGCGCGCGTTGACCTGACGCCGCCCGGGGCAAGACCGGAGCGTCAGTACGCCTCCCCCACCGGCTCCTCCGGGGCGTGCTCGGCACGGCGGGCGGCCCGGTTCCAGATGACCCGTTCGCCGTAGCCGGCCGCCATCAGGTGACCGAACGCGAGGTAGACCAGCACGCCGGCGCCGGGCACCGCGAAGCCGACCCAGAACGGCAGCGCCAGGCCGTGTTCGGCCAGCTTGCCGGAGATGATCGGCGCGGGTGCGGCGGCGCCCCAGCGGACCAGGTTGAACGCGCCGGTGGCGACGCGCCGGTCGGCGGAGCCGAGCCCGAGTGCCAGGTCGGTCAGGTTGGCGTTGGCGAGGCCCATGAACAGGCCGGCGACGACGAGGACGACGAGCGACATGGCGGTGCCGGTGGAGGTGGCAAACGCGACCATGCAGGCCAGCAGGCCGAGCAGGGCGACGCCGACGGTCTGCACCGCGCCGATGCGGTGGGCCAGCCGGTGCCCGATGAGCAGGATGCCGGCGGCGAGGCCGAGGCCCCAGCCGGTGAACGCCAGGCCCAGCGGGATGACGTCGAGGCGCAGGAACAGCGGCGTGTAGCCGAGTACGACGAAGAAGACGAAGTTGTACGCGGCGGTGACCACGCACAGCGTCACGAACGCGGGTTTGCGGTAGGTGGCGAAGATCTGGCCGACGCGTACCGGTGGTTGCGTGTTCGCCGGTTCGCGCAGCTTGCGGGCGGCGACGCCGAGCGCCAGCACCATGAACACGCCGCAGACGAAGAACGGCAGCCGCCAGCTCACCTCGCCGAGCAGGCCGCCGATGAGCGGGCCGACGGCGAAGCCGAGCCCGAGGGCGGTCTCGAACAGGCCGACCACCCATTCCCTGTCGTTGGCGAGGTTGACCAGCACCACCATGGCGGTGGCGAAGAACATCGCATTGCCCAGGCCCCAGACGCCGCGCAGCACTGAGAGCTGCACGATGTCGTTGCTGAAGGAGGCGAGGATCGCGGCGAGGCCGACGACGGAGACGCCGGTGACGAGCACCGGCTTGAAACCGAACCGCCCGCTGGCCAGCGTCGCCGGGATCATGCCGACGGCCATGACCGCGATGTACGCGGTGAAGAGCAGCTCGACCTGCCAGGCGGTGACGCCGATCGCCTCGCCGATGGCGGGCAGGATCGGGTCGACGACGGCGATGCCGGCGATGGCGAGGAACGCGACGAGCGTGGTGGCGTAGATGGCACTGCGGTTGGGCTCGGATCGGCGATCCACTCCGCAACCTCCCAGATAGCTGTATCGTACAGGTAATTTTCTTGTATCATACAGCTATGAGCGAGGACGTCCACGGCACCGAAGTCACCCTCGGCCGGATCGAAACCGAGGTCGCGTTGCTGATGCGGCTCGGCGAGGCCACCCGCCGGGGCACCGGCACGATGGAGCACCGGCTGCTCGACCGCGCCGCGTACGTGATCCTGCGCCACCTGGACGCGGCCGGCCCGCAGAACGTCTCGGCGCTCGCCGCACGGCTGAGCCTGGACGGCTCCACAGTCACCCGGCAGGTCTCCGCGCTCCAGCGCGACGGCCTGATCTCGCGTACCCCCGACCCGGCCGACGGGCGCGGCACGGTGATCTCCGCGACGGCGGCCGGGCTCCAGCGGATGGCCGCCGTCCGGGCGGCCCGCACCCGGCTGTACGGCGACATCCTCGCCGCCTGGCCCGAGGCGGACCGGGAGACGCTCGCGGACATGTTGCACCGCCTCAACGAGGCGCTCGACGCGCGCACCCGCCGCCGCTGAGGGTGTTAGGAAGGGCCCCTTTCAATGCACGAGGCGTTAATAAGGGGCCCTTCCTTTCATGCCACGGGCTCGCGGGCTGCGTCGGCGGAGGGCGTCACGCGCGGGTCGTCCTCGTCGGCGAAGTAGTCGTCCGGCGTGGTGTGGTCGGGGCCGTCGGCCACCTTCGCGGCGCGCAGCACCAGCGTGAGCAGCGCGGCCACCACCAGGTTCACCAGCACCGCGACGATGCCCACGTAGATGGTCTTCGGCGTGTCGAAGCCGAACTTCTCCAGCGGGAACGCCGACCCGGCGAAGTGCTTCTTGCCGGTCGCCGGGTTGCCGATCTGGTAGAGCATCCACATGCCCAGGCCCATGCCGGCCGCCCAGCCGGCGATCAGCGCGCCCCTGTGGAACCAGCGGGTGTAGAGGCCCAGCGCCACCGCCGGCAGCGTCTGGAGGATGATCACGCCGCCGATGAGCTGCAGGTCGATGGAGAACTGCGGGTCGAGGAAGACGATGCAGGCCACCGCGCCGACCTTCACCACCAGCGAGGTGATCTTCGAGACGTTCGCCTCCTGCGCCGGGGTGGCGTCGCGCTTCAGGTACTCCTTGTAGATGTTGCGGGTGAACAGGTTCGCCGCCGCGATCGACATGATCGCCGCCGGGACCAGCGCGCCGATGCCGATGGCGGCGTACGCCACGCCGGCGAACCAGTCCGGGAACTGCTGGTCGAACAGCAGCGGCACGACGGTGTTGCCGTCGGTGGTGCCCTCCTTCGCGCCCGGCAGCGGCTTCACGTTCGCCGCGATGGCCATGTAGCCGAGCAGCGCGATCAACCCCAGCAGCAGGCTGTACGCGGGCAGCGCGGACATGTTCCGCTTGATCACGTCGCGGTTCCGGCTGGCCAGGACACCGGTGATGCTGTGCGGGTAGAGGAACAGCGCCAGCGCCGAGCCGAACGCCAGCGTCACGTACTGGATCTGGTTGTTCTGGTTGAGCAGGATGCCGTCGCCGGGCGCTGGTGACGCCTGGAACTTCGCGTCGGCGGCGTCGAAGATGGCGCCCCAGCCGCCGAGCTTGTACGGCAGCCAGATCACCGCGACCAGGATCACGATGTAGATCAGCGAGTCCTTGACGAACGCGATCAGCGCCGGCGCGCGCAGCCCCGACTGGTACGTGTACGCGGCCAGGATCGCGAACGCGATGATGATCGGCAGGTGCCGGGCCAGCGCGCTGTCCCCGGTCACGCCCATGGTCTTGAGCACCGCCTCGATGCCCACCAGTTGCAGCGCGATGTACGGCATCGTGGCGACGATGCCGGTGATCGCGACCAGCAGCGCCAGGATCGGCGAGCCGAACCGGTTGCGGACGAAGTCGGCGGGGGTGACGAAGCCGTGCCGGTGCGAGACCGACCAGAGCCGGCACAGCACCAGGAACACCAGCGGGTAGATGACGATCGTGTACGGCACCGCGAAGAAGCCGGCCGCCCCGGCCCCGAAGATCAGCGCCGGGACGGCGACGAACGTGTACGCGGTGTAGAGGTCACCGCCGACCAGGAACCAGGTGATCCAGCCGCCGAAGCTGCGCCCGCCCAGCCCCCATTCGTCGAGGTGGGCCATGTCGGTCGGCCTGCGCCACCGGGCCGCCACGAAACCCATGGCGCTGACCAGCAGGAACAGAAGCGTGAAGACGATGATCTCGGTGAGGTGGTCCCGCCACATCAGTGGTCACCCCGCTTCTTGGTCATCTGGTAGACCAGCGTGGTGGTGCCGACGCCCAGCAGGATCCAGGCCAGTTGCAGCCAGTAGAACCGCGGGAACCCGAACAGCCGGGGTGAGTCGGCGTTGAACAGCGCCGGGATCAGCGGCACCACGATCGGGATGAAGAGCAACCAGTTCCAGGGACTCTTGTCCTTCGCCCTGGATCGCGCCGTGTCCGGCGCCTCGGATTCCGGTGCGGCCATGTGACACCCTCCGGGCATTCGTAGCGGGCCATGTGACGGCCGGAGGCTACGACCCTGTGACGGGGGTCACGTCCGATCGGGTGATGTCGATGCGCCAAACGGCCGCCGGCATGCGCCGAACGGCCGTCAGACGTCCGTGAGGTGCGAGGTGTCGTTCACCGAGCGGACCGCGACGCCGCCGTCCGGGTACAGGTCCAGCACCGAGATGCCCGCCGTGTCCAGGTAGAGCCGGTGCAGGAACGCGTCGCCGGCGGCGAGCGCGTCGCGCAGCACCAGCTTGATCGGCGAGACGTGGGAGACCACCACCACCGTCTCCCCCGGGTACGCCGACCGCAGCCGGTCGACGGCCCGCCCGGTCCGCTCGGCGACCGCCACGAACGACTCGCCCCGCGGCGGGGCGACCCGGGTGGAGGCGAGCCAGGCGTCCAGTTCCGCCGCCCAGCGCTCGCGTACCTCGGCGAACGTGTGCCCCTCCCAGACGCCGAAGTCGCACTCGATCAGGTCGTCGTCGGTGCGTACCGGCGGGTTGCCGACCCGCGCGGCGATCGCCTCGGCGGTGGCCGTACACCTCGACAGCGGGGAGCTGACCACCGCCGCGACGGACGGCGCCAGCGCGGCCACCCGGGCGGCGGCGGCCCGGGCCTGGGCCCGGCCCCGCTCGGTCAGCGGCACGTCGCCCCGGCCGGAGTAGTGCTTGCGCACGGTGCGCTCGGTCTCGCCGTGCCGGACCAGGATCAGCCGGGTGGCCTCCTCGGTCGGGCGCGGCTCCCAGGAGGCGGGCGTGGTGGCCGGGTCGGTGCCGGTGGCCCGGACGAGCGCCGCCTCCCGCGCCTCGGCCTTCGCCTCCGGCGCGGCGCCGGAGGCGGCGGCGTCCATGGCCGCGTTGGCGAGCGCGTCGGCGTGCCGGTTGCGCTCCCGGGGGATCCAGGTGAAGCGTACGGCGGTGAACCGGCCGACCAGCCCGGCGGCCTGGGCGGCCAGCGGGCGCAGCCCGGGGTGCTTGATCTGCCAGCGGCCGCACATCTGCTCGACCACCAGCTTGGAGTCCATCCGCGCCTCGACCTCGGCCGCGCCCAGTTCGGCGGCGGCCTCCAGCCCGGCGATCAGGCCCCGGTACTCGGCCACGTTGTTCGTGGCGGTGCCGATCGACTCGGACCGCTCGGCCAGCACCTCGCCGGTCTCCGGGTCCCGGACCACGGCGCCGTAACCGGCCGGGCCCGGGTTGCCCCGGGAGCCGCCGTCGGCCTCGATCACTACCGCGCGCACCGCCACGGCGGCTACAGCCCCGACTCGTTGGTCCGGACCATGATCCGCCGGCAGTCCTCGCAGCGGACCACGTCGTCCGGGTCGGCCTTGCGGATGCGAGCCAGGTCGGCGCCGGACAGGTCCAGCCGGCAGCCGCCGCAGCGGCCCCCGGTCAGCAGCGCGGCGCCCAGCCCGGTGTCCTCACGGATCTTGTCGTAGAGGCCGACCAGGTCCGCCGGGAGGTCACCGGCGAGCGGCTGGCGGGCGGTGCGCTTGAACTCCTCCTCCTTGGCGATCTCGGCCAGGGCCTCGTCGCGGCGCTGCTCGGTCGCGGCGCGGCGCTCGCGGGCCTCGGCGAGCCGGCTCTCGATGCCGTCGAGCACGCCCTGCGCGGTCTCCCGTTGCTCCATCAGCTCCAGCTCGGCGTCCTCCAGGTCGCTCTGCCGGCGGTTCAGCGAGACCAGCTCGTGCTGGAGGGCCTCCAGCTCGCGGGCCGGGCCGCTGCCCGAGGCCAGCCGGGCCTCGTCCTTGCTCTTGCGCGCCCGTACCTGGTCGACGTCCTTCTCGATCCGGGCGATGTCCCGGTCCAGGTCGTCGACCGCCACCTGGGCGCGGACCCGCTCGTCCTCCAGCGCGGACAGCTCACGCGCCAGGGCCTCCAGCTCGGCGCGTTCCGGCAGGCTGCGGCGGCGGTGCGCGAGCTGCGCCAGCGCGGTGTCGATCGCCTGGAGGTCGAGCAGGCGGCGCTGCACCTTCGGGTCAGCCTTCACGTCGGGGCTCCTTGTCGTCCGGCCGGGGCGCGGCGGCGTGCACGGTCCACGGGTCGGTGTCCAGGTCGGACACCACGGTCTCGACGCCCAGCGCGCCGGCCAGGTGGGCGGCCAGGTCGTCCAGCCAGGGTCGCTCCGTCGCCCAGTGGGCGGCGTCCAGCAGCGCCGGGCCGCCCGCGGCGAGGTGTTCCCCGGCCGGGTGGTGACGCAGGTCCGCGGTGAGGAACGCGTCCACCCCGGCCGCGGTCGCCTCGGCGAGGAAGCCGTCCCCCGAGCCGCCGCTGACGGCGAGGGTACGAACCATACGCCCGGGATCCCCGGCGGCGCGAACTCCCCAGGCGGTGACCGGGAGCACGGCGGCGGCCAGCCGGGTCAGCTCGGCGAGCGTCATCGGGCTGGGCAGCTCGCCGATGCGGCCGATGCCCCGGCCGGGCCCGGCGGCGGGCGAGCCGGGGCGGGGCGGGTGCAACGGGCGCAGCCCGGTCAGCCCGGCCCGGGCGGCGAGCGCGTCGGACACGCCGGGATCGGCCACGTCGGCGTTCGTGTGCGCCACGTACAGCGCGACGTCCGCCTTGATCAACCGGTGCACGATCCGGCCCTTGTACGTGGTGGCGGCCACCGAGGAGACGCCCCGCAGCAGCAGCGGGTGGTGCGCGACGATCATGTCCGCGCCGGCTTCGAGGGCCTCGTCCACGGTCTCCGGGACCACGTCCACCACGCAGGCGATCCGGCGTACCGGGTGGTCGGGCTCACCCACCACCAGGCCGACCCGGTCCCACTCCTCGGCCCAGGCGGGCGGGTAACGGCGGTCCAGGGCGGCCACCACGTCGGCGACGGTTGTGCTCACGGGCGGCCAGCTTACCGGCGTCCGGGCCGGTACACGCCGACCGCCGTCGGGCGTGGCTCCCGGGCGCGCCGGGAGCCACGCTCACCGCCGTCAGCCGACCGGGGCGACCGGCCGGTCCGCGCCGCGCAGGGCGGCCAGGCCGGCGTCCCAGGGGAAGGCGTCCGCGCGCCGCTCCCCCGTGCCGGGCGGATGCAGGCGTACGACGTGGTCGCCGAAGACCACCCGGACGCCCCACCCGGCCAGCCGGTCGAGGCTGGCCCGGAACGCCGGGTGCCCGGCCATCGCCTCGTTCGTGTACGGGACGGCAGCGATCGGCACCCCCATCCCCTGCGCCTCGACCAGCAGGCCGAGCGCGAGGGTGTCGGTGATGCCGACCGCCCACTTGTTGATCGTGTTGACCGTCGCCGGGCACACCAGCATGGCGTCCGCCGGTGGCAGCACGTCCAGGTCACCCGGGTTCTTGTAGTGCGTACGGACCGGGTGGCCGGTCTGCCGGGCCAGGGCCGCCCGGTCGACGAACTTCGCGCCGTCGGGCGTGGTGACCACGCAGACCGTCCACTCCTCCCGCTGGGCGAGGTCGACCAGCCGGCCGACGTGACGGGCCAGCGGCGAACCGCAGGCGATGACGTAGAGCACCCGCCGGTGCTCGCTCGCGGTCTCCGGACCGCTCATACTCCGACTCCCATGTGCTCAGCCAACTCCGCGATCGGCGGAGGCGGCGCACCACGTGTGCGACGGAGAATCTCGGACATCAATTCGTGCGCTATCGGCCGGCACCGGATCTCGGACGGCGCGAGCCGGTCGCCGCGCAGCAACATGTCCCCGGCGCTCGCCACGTCGCCGATCTGCGAGTAGCCCCGGGCCAGGTCGAGCAGGTGGTGCGCGCGCCGCTCCGGCAGCAGCGCGTTGAACGCGGGCTCGGACAGCCGCAGGTGCGTCTCCACCGCCCGGCCGCCGTCACCCAGCTCGACGGCCGCGGCGGCGCGGTGCAGCTCCAGGTTGGTCGGGCCGAAGGAGGTCCAGTAGTGGTTGTGGTCGCCGCCGAGCAGCTTGGCCGCCTCGTCGGCGCCGGCGAGCAGGTCGTCCACCGTCGCCGAGTCGCCGATCCGGGCGGCCGCCATCGCGCCCTGGAGCAGCAGCATGCCGTAGACGGAGAGACGTTCGGGCCGCACGTCGTTGTCGCCGCCGGGCGCGAGCCGGCCGGCGATGCGCACGTTGAGCTCCAGCGCGGGGCGGGGACGGCCCATCGCGACCAGCGCGTTGCAGACCCTCGTGGTGGCGATCCCGGCGAGCAGCGGGTCGTCTGCGCGCTGGGCCACCGCCATCGACCGGTCGGCGGCCAGCCAGGCGAGGTCGCACTCGCCGAGCTTGCGCAGCACCGAGGAGGCGATCTGGTAGACCTGCCCGAGCAGGTGGGCGGCCTCGCGTACCTGCTCGTCGGCGGCGTAGCCGGCGTCCGCCGCCTGGGCGTCGCGCAGCAGCTTCGGCAGCGCGCGGGTGAGCATGCCGTACCGGCCGTACTGGTAGGTCAGCCAGGCGTGGTTGACGGCCTTGCGCATGTCGGCCAGTGGCGGCGGGAAGGGCGCCGCGTCGAAGTAGGCGCTCATCGAGTCGTACCGCTCCAGGGCGGTGCGGATCTCCTCCACCTCGACCTGGTCGATGCAGTTGAGCGCGTCGGTGCGCCGCTCCGGGTCCTTGCCGTGCAGCAGTTGCACGTCGATCTGGAGGATGTCGGCGATCTCGTAGAGGACGGAGAACTTGTCCAGCCGGCGGACGCCACGCTCCACCTTGTCCACCCAGCTCTTGGACTTGCCGAGCCGGTCGGCGAAGACCTGCTGGGACATCTTGCGCCGGCTCCGCCAGTACGCCACCCGCCGGCCTATGGGTAGTTCGTCCATCCCTGCTCCCTCCCCCTCACGGCGCCGGCCGGTCCCCCCACGTCCCCCAGGCTTGCCCCGATCGCACAGGTTGTGCGTCCACCGACCAGCCAGTTCTCGTAGTTTTCGTGCAAGTTGCACCGACCGTTAGTCACCACAACGAGCGTGAGTTTCGGCAGTGACGGCTTTCGACGTGTGGCATGTGGACGGTTTCGCGGGACGAGAGGGGATGTCAGACATGTGGAGGAATGTCCGGCCGCGCGTCGCTCATCTGTCCCCGCTGGAACGGGTCCGGCTGCGCCGCGTCGCGGTGCGGTACGCGCTGCACGACTGGCCGGTCACGCCCGGCGCCTGCCTGGCCAACAGCCGCTTCGTCTGCGGCCGGGCCGGCTGCCCCACGGTGGGCTGCCACCCCGCGCTGGAGGACTGGGAGCACGCCGCCAGCACCGACCCGGCCCGGGTGGCCACCTGGTGGCGCAGCCGCCCGCACGGCATCCTGCTGCCCACCGGCCGCGCGTTCGACGTCCTCGAGGTCGCCGCCCACCTGGGCCGGCAGGTGCTGGACGCGGTCGCCACCCATCCCGCCGGGCCCGGCGTACGCGGCCCGGCGCTGGTCACCCCGACCGGCCGCTGGATGTTCCTGGTCCGTCCCGGCGACCCGCTGCGCCCGGAGCTGGAGCACTGCTTCCACGTGGTGCGGCACGGGCCCGGCTCGTGGATCCCGGCCCCGCCGACCCGGCTGCCCGAGGGGACGGTGAGGTTGGCGCTCGCCCCGGAGCAGGCCCGCTGGCAACTGCCCGACTCGTACCTGGTGCAGAACGCGCTGATCGCCGCGTTACGCGCGGCCGGCGTGACGCTCGGCGCGGACCTGTTCCCCGGCCACCTCCCGTTGCCCCGGCGCGGCCGCTGACCCACCCGTCCGCCCCGGACGGGTGGCCGACAGCGACCTCCCCGGCACCGGAATCGTTGAACCTGGCGAGGGCGCGTGCGCGCCGGAGCGGGGGTTTGAGGATGTCCAGGGACGACGCGGCCCGCCACACCGGCGGCACCGAGCCGGCGCGGCCCCGCCGCCGTGTGCACCCGTGGGCCTTCACCCGTCCCCTGGGCGTCCGCCC
>NZ_MAGP01000013.1 GCF_002926165.1 Micromonospora chalcea
GGCAGGAAGTGCATCGTCGCCGGCCCCGGCCCCGGCCCGGCGATCTTGCACTTCCTGCCCGGGCAAAGTGCGGAAACCGGTCATCCGAGGGGCAGCAAGTCCATGATCAACGTGAGGGCGGGCCGTCGCGCGGGCATCGAGTTCAAGGTCGGCGGAGGGCACTCGGCGCGGCGGCGAGGGGCGGCTGCGGAAACGCGGACGCCGCCCCCGTGAGGTGGGGACGGCGTCCGGAGGTGAGCGGGGTCGGTCAGGTCATGTCGTCGTAGCGGCGTTCGATCGGCTTCGGGGCGACGACGGGCTCGGGCGCGCCGATCGGCACGGACGCCTCGATCCGGCCCCCGGCGGGCACCGGCTCGGTCGACAGGTCCAGCGGTGACACCTCGTCGTCGGCGATGCCGGCGTAGACCTCACGCCCGCGACCGCGCCGCTTGTCGTTGATGAACGCCACCCCCACCGCGGCGAAGTAGAGCGCGCAGAGGCAGATCGCCAGCGCGGTCATGCCGAACGGGTCGGGTGTCGGCGTGACCACGGCGGAGAACGCGAAGAACACGAACACCGCCACCCGCCACCAGCTGAGCAGCCGCTTGGCGCTGGCCAGGCCGACGAAGTTGAGCATCAGCACGATCAGCGGGAACTCGAACGCCACCCCGAACAGCATGATCAGGTTCGTGACGAACGAGATGTAGCGGGTCACCTCGAGGGTGGTCGCGATGTCGTCGCCGGAGATGTCGAGCAGGAACTCGAGTCCCTTGGTGGTGACGAAGAACGCCAGCACCGCGCCGGCCGCGAACAGCGGGGCCGCCAGGGCGGTGAAGACATACGCGTACCGCCGCTCGTGCCGGTGCAGGCCGGGCGCGATGAACGCCCAGAGCTGGTAGAGCCAGATCGGCGCCGCGATGATCAGACCGACCCAGAGACCGATCTTGAGGTTCAGCAGGAAGACGTCGGCGACACCGAGCTGCACGAAGTTGCACTTGCCGGTGTCGGGGTCGAGCGACTGCGGCAGCTCGCAGTAGGGCTTCGACAGCAACTCCCGGACCGGCTCGGCCAGCCAGATGCCGAAGCCGAAGCCGACCAGGATCGCCAGCGACGCCCGGAACAGCCGGTTGCGCAGCTCACGGATGTGCTCCATGAGCGTCATCGAGCCGTCGGCGGCCCGCGCGAAGTTGCTCGGGCCGCGCTTCTTCAACCCGAAGGCCACGGTGGTTGGGGCCCTCTCGGATCAGTTCTCGCGGACGCGCTGCACCGGGTCGGCCGGCGGCGCGACCGGCTGCTGCGGCTGCGGCGCGTACGGCTGCTGCGTGTACGGCTGCTGCTGCGCGTACGGCTGCCCCTGCACCGGTTGCTGCGGCGGGAGCGGCTGGTAGCCGGCCTGCGCGTCCGCCTTCTCGGCGAGGTTACGGTCGTCGTCCTGCAGGCTCTTGGTCTCGGCCTTGATGATCCGCAGGGATCGGCCCAGCGAGCGGGCCGCGTCGGGGAGCCGCTTCGCGCCGAACAGCAGGATCAGCACGACCACGAGTACGGCGATGTGCCACGGCTTGAGGGCACCCATGGGAAGCTCCAGTCGCTCTGTGTCGGTGAGGGTGGGTCGCCGCCCATCGTACGTGCGTCGCAGCGGCTTGCCACCCCGGTGGGCCTGCTGGTGCGAGCCCGATCGGTGAAGTTTCGACCAACCCGAAGTGTCCCGTCAACCGTCCAGGTCCGCGCATTTCTGCGCGCAACCGCCCGGTTACGCGCAAACGACGCTCACCGGGCCGGGGGCCGTCGATCAGTCGCCGCGCTTGGCCTTGATCAACGTCATCCGCTCCTGCGCGACGACGATCCGTTCCTGGAGCGACTCGGCCCGCGCCTGCAGCTGTTCGGCGGCGGTACGCAGCGACTCCGCCTCGGCCGCCCGGCGCTGCAACGCCAGCGCGGAACGGCGCAGCCCGGACAGGCGGCTCACCACCGGACGGACCGCCAGCGCCAGGACGACAAGCGCGAACAGCACGACCCCGAGCACGATCCACATCACCACGCGGTCAGCCTATCGGGTGACGCCGGCGGCCGCCGGGTCGGCGGTGCCGGCCGGGGTCGCATACGCGTCGAGCGCGGCCACGGCCTGGGCGCGTACCTGCTCGGCCAGCTCGGCCGGGGCGACCACCGTCACCTCCGGGCCCAGCCCGAGCACGAACCGCCGGGCCCACCCGAGGTCGGTGACGCGCAGCGACACCAGCCACTGCTCGCCGTCGGCCTCGACGCGCTCGCACGGATAGTATTCGGTGATCCACCGCTCGCCCCGGCCGATCCGCAGCGTGATCAGCGGCAGGTCGGCCGACGGGCGGAACACGCCGTCACTGAGGTCGTGCGGGCGGGCCTGCGGCGGCACGACCGCCTGCTCCGGCAGCTCGGCCACCGCGTCGATCCGGTCGGCCCGGAACAGCCGCACCGCCTCGGCACGGCGGCACCACGCCTCCACGTACGCCCGGCCGCCGACCATCAGCATCCGCAGCGGGTCGATGGTGCGCTCGGTGGTCTCGTCCCGCGCCGCGGTGTAGTAGGTGATCCGCAGCGCCCGGCCGCGCTCGACGGCGGCGCGCAGCTCGCGTACCCGGGCGCTGTCGCCGGGCAGGCGGACCTCCACCGGCGCGCCGGCCAGGTCACCGGCGGCGTTCTCGATCTTGGCGAGCGCCCGCTCGACCGCCTCCCGGTTGGCCACCCCGGGCGTCTCGGCGATCATCCGCAACGCCACCACCAGGGCCAGCGCCTCGTCGGGGGTGAGCCGCAGCGGCCGGTCGATGCCGGCGTCGTAGGTGATGGTGACCCGGTCGCCGTCGAACGCCATGTCGATCAGGTCACCGGGGCCGTAGCCGGGCAGCCCGCACACCCAGAGCAGTTCCAGGTCCTCCCGGAGCTGCTTCTCGGTCACCCCGAGGTCGTGCGCCGCCTCGGCGATCTCGATGCCGGGGCGGGCCAGCAGGTAGGGCACCAGGTTGAGCAGCCGGGCCAGCCGGTCGGCGGAGGCACGGCCGGCGCGGGCGGCCGGGCGGGTCACCGGGCACCCCCCGCGGTCGCCAGCTCGTCGTGCCGGGCGGCGACCCTCTTCAGCCGCTGGATGACCGCCTCCCGTACCTCCGGTGGCTCCAGGACCCGCACGTCCGGGCCGTACCCGACGATCTGGCCGGCGAGGTAGTCGGCGTCGGCGTACGGCAGCACCAGCCGGTCGCCGTCCGGACCGGCCTGGCACTCCACCGCCCAGCGGCGCAGCCCGGCGGCGCGGCCCGGAGTGGCCAGCACCGTGGCCCGGCCGGTGCGCTCCACCGGCCCGGACCAGCGGGCCACGTGGCTGATCAGGTCGACGCCGACGGGCGGCTCGTAGGCGCCCGGCTCGCCGGTCGCCCGGACCGTGCCGACCACCCGGGACAGCCGGAAGCAGCGGGTCGCCGCGCGGTCCAGGTCGTGACCGACCACGTACCACCGGCCGCGCCAGCAGACCACGCCCCACGGTTGCACCCGGCGGCGGGTGGGCGCGTCCCGGTCCGGCACCCGGTAGTCGAAGCTGACCTCGCGGCGGTCCCGCGCAGCGGCGGTCAGCGGCGCGAACGCCGGGTCGACGGTGACCATCGGCTCCAGGCCCAGCGTGGCCTGCGGGTCCACGTCGATGCCGGCGGCGCGCAGCTTCGCCAGCCCGGACGACGCGGCAGCGGCCAGCCCGGCGTGCTGCCACAACCGCGCGGCGATGCCCACGGCCGCGGCCTCGTCCGGTTCGAGCGGGATGTCGGGCAGCGCGTACGCGCGCGGCGCGATCCGGTAGCCCGGCTCGGCGTCGAAGACGCTGGCCGTGCCGGTCTCCAACGGCACGCCCAGCTCACGGAGCTCGGCCTTGTCGCGCTCGAACTTGCGCTGGAACGCCTCGTGGTCCTTGGCGTCGTCCGGGTCGTGCTCGTAGCCGGGCACGGTCGCGGCGATCTGCGCGGCGGTCAGGAAGCGTCGCGTCGACAGCAGGCAGATCACCAGGTTGACCAGGCGTTCGGTACGGGTCCGGGACACGTGCAAACGCTAGCAGCCCGCGCATGGCGCGCGGGCACCCGCGCGGCGCGGCGCGGAGGTCTTCCCGACCGGCGACGGGCATCGACCGGTCATAGGGTGAGCGCATGGTGGAAGCGGAGGTCAAGACCGAGAGCGTCGGCACGGTCGTGGTGGCCGGCGCGGCGAACCTCGCCATCGCCGTCGCCAAGCTGGTCGCGGGCCTGATCTCCGGCTCCGCGGCGATGCTCTCCGAGGCCGCCCACTCGCTCGCCGACACCACCACCGAGGTGCTGCTCTATCTGGCGCTGCGCCGGGGCGCGCGGCCCGCCGACACCCGGCACCCCTTCGGGTACGGCAAGGAGAGCTACGTCTGGGCGTTCCTCGCCGCGCTGTTCACCTTCGTCGCCGGGGCCGGCTTCGCCATCACCCACGGCGTCACCACCATCCTGGTGCACGAGCACAGCGGCGAGTACCTCGTCGCGTACGTGGTGCTGGCGGTCTCGTTCGCCATCGAGTCGGTGTCGCTGGCCCGGGCGGTGCGGCAGGTGCGCGGCGAGTCGCGCCGCTGGGGCACCACCCCTCGCCGCTACCTGCGCCTGACCGCCGACACCACGGTCAAGGCGGTCTTCCTGGAGGACAGCGCCGCGCTGGTCGGCCTGCTGATCGCCGCCGCCGGGCTCACCCTGTCCCACCTCACCGGCGACGAGCTGTACGACGGGATCGCCTCGATCCTCATCGGCGTGCTGCTGCTCGTGGTCGCCGTCGTGCTGGCCCGCAGCAACATCTCGCTGCTGGTCGGCCGTTCCGTCTCCGACCGCCTGCACCGGCGCATCGAACGGGAGCTCGCGGACGTGCCGACGGTGGACCGGATCGACACGCTGATGACCATGTTCCTCGGCCCCGACGACATCCTCGTCGCCGCCAAGGTCGACTTCCACGACGACGCCACCGGCGCCGACATCGAGGCCGCCGCCGACGAGGCCGAACGCCGGCTCACCGGGCGCTTCCCGGAGATCGCGTACGTCTTCCTCGACCCCACCCGCTCCCGCACGGCCGGGCGGCCCGCCCGCACCACCCAGGACGAGACGGGTCGCCCGCTAGACGGCGACACCTGACCCGCCCCCGGCCCGCCCGCACCCCGGCCGATACCGTGCACCGCATGGTGCGATGGCGGTCCGGCACGGTTACGGCGGTACGGCGACGATGGGCCGGCGCCGTCGAACTCGACGTCGACCTGCCCGACGGCGTCCGGATGCGCGCCCTGGCCTACCCGGCGCTGGTCGGCGAGCCCGAGCCCGGCGACCGGGTGCTGCTCAACGCCGGGGCGCTGCTGATGGGCCTCGGCACCGGCGGCTACGCGCTGGTCGTCGCGCTGCCCGACCGGCTGCCCGCCGACCCGCCGCAGGCCGGCGACAGCCGCGACGCCGGGCACCTGGTCAAGGCCCGCTACACGCCGCTGCAGCCGATCCTGCTGGGCGTGGACGAGGAGGCGTCGCCGCACCACGAACTGCTCGCCGCCGCCGAGTCGGTCGACGGCATGCCGGTGGTCACCGCCGACCTGCACTCCGCGCTGCCGGCGATCCTGGCCGGGGTACGCGCCGCCGCGCCCGACGCCCGGGTCGCGTACGTGCTCACCGACGGCGGGGCGCTGCCCGCCTGGTTCTCCCGCACCCTGGCCGGCCTGGCCGGGCACCTCGTGGGCACGGTGAGCGTGGGTCAGGCGTTCGGCGGCGACCTGGAGGCGAGCACGCTGCACAGCGGCCTGCTCGCCGCCCGGCACGTACTCGGCGCGGACCTGACGATCGTCGCCCAGGGCCCCGGCAACCTCGGCACCGGCACCCGCTGGGGCTTCTCCGGCGTCGCCGTCGGCGAAGCCGTCAACGCGGTCGCCACGCTGGGCGGGCGCCCGGTCGGCTCGCTGCGCATCTCCGACGCCGACGCCCGGCCCCGGCACCGTGGCGTCTCCCACCACAGCCTGACCGCGTACGGCCGGGTCGCGCTGGCCCCCGCGGAGCTGGTGGTGCCGGACGGCCTCGACCCCGCCCTCGCGGCGGAGGTCGCCGCGGCGCTCGCGCCGCTGGCCGACCGGCACACGATCGTCACAGTGCCCACCGACGGCCTCGACGCGGCGCTGCGGGCCGGCCCGGTCGGCCTGTCCACGATGGGCCGGGGCCTGGACGCCGACCACGCCTACTTCCTGGCCGCCGCTGCCGCCGGCCGCCACGCGGCCCGCCTGCTGGGCTGAGCCCCGCCGCCCTCAGATCGCCAGGTAGCCGTTCGCGACCAGGTGGTCGGCGGCCCGCGCGAACACCTCGGGATCCTGCGGCGTCCACGTGCCCAGCCCGTCGACGTAGCGGTTGAACATGCAGAACGCCGCCGCGATCAGCACCGTGTCGTGGATCTCCAGGTCGGTGGCGCCCTCCGCGCGTGCCGCTTCCACCAGCTCGGTGGTGACCTCCCGGCCGCTGCGCCGGACCGCGGCGGCGATGTGCAGCAGCGCCCGCAGCTTCGCGCCGACCGGCGCGGTCGCCACGTCCGCGCGCACCCGGTCGACGAACTCCATCCCCGCGGGCAGCTGCGCGGCGGCGAACGCCGCGTGTGACGAACAGCAGAAGTCGCAGTCGTTGAGGCCGGAGACGTACGCCGCGATCAGCTCCCGCTCCCCCGGCGTCAAGGTGGGATGCGGAGCGCGCAACAGCACCTCCGCCAGCTCGCCCAGCGGCTTCGCCGTCTCCGGACGGAACCGCAGCGGCCCCTGGATGCCCGGATAGGCCTTCTCGTCCAGCCCGAGATCGATGTGTGCGATGACGTCACGCTCCCCTGTCCGTGCCGGCCCGGTCACGCCGGCGACCCGCCGTCCAGAGTGCCGCCACCCCCGCCGCCCGGGCCAGACACCGGAGACAGGTCAGCATGGTCGAAGAACCAGGGCCCTGCGCGGCCTCCCCATACTGTCCGGGAAATCGACTCCGGCCATCCCGTCACCGCCGTCCGCGCCAGGCAGCCGCGCGGGAAACGCGGCTGGCCGCCGTTAGGAGGCGACCCCCCATGGCACTGCGACAACTCCCGAACGCGGCCCCCGACGCCGGGATCTCCACCCACCGCCCGCCGCATCCCCTCCGACTCGCCCTGATCAGCGCGGCAGCCGGCGTGCTGCTGGCCGTCCTGTGGTCCTTCGAGCTCGTCGACAAGGTCATCGGCGACAACGTCGCCAACACCGTGCTCGGCCACGACGCCAAGGAGACCGCCATCACCGGCGCCGTCGCCGGGATGCTCTTCGCCTTCGTCTCCGGCTTCGCCGGCACCTTCACCGCCTGCAACATCGCCGTGGCGGCCTCGGTCGGGCCGATGAGCCAGGTCTCCGGCGCCGACCCCGCCGGCGGCACCCGGTCCGCGCTGCGCGCCCTGCTGCGCCCGGTCGGCTGGCTCGCGCTCGGCGTGGTCGTCGTCTCGGCCGCCTACGGCATCATCGGCGTCCTGCTCGGCGACCGGCTGCCCCAGCTGTCCACCGAGACGGTCGGCACCGTCCCGGTACGCCTCATCCAGTCCTCGGTCGTCTTCGGCGTCATCGGACTCGCCCTCACCTACCTCGGGCTCGCCGCGCTCAAGCTCGTGCCGGACATCTTCGCGCACCGGCCCGTCGCCCGGGTGATCACCATCGGCGCGCTCGTCGGCGGGTTCCTCGTCGGCCGCCCCTACCCGATGTTCAACAAGCTGTTCCACTGGGCCGTCGACACCGGCAACCCGCTCTACGGGGCGCTGGCGTTCACGCTGCAGTCCCTCGGGAACATCCTGCTCGTCACGGCCGTCTTCGCCCTGGCCGTGGCGATCAGCCGCGGACGCTTCCTCGCCTGGATGGCGGACCCCCGCCGCGCCGCCGCCGTCACCGGAGCGCTGCTCGTCGCGCTCGGCGTCTTCACCGTCATCTACTGGGACATCCGGGTGCCGGCCATGTTCGGCTTCGGCTGGTTCCCCCGGATGCCGTACAACTGAGCCGAACTCAGCCGAGCAGCAGGATCAACGCCAGCCACCCGCCGACGATCAGCACCAGCGCCGCCGCCAGCACCCACGTCGGGACCGTGTAGTCACCGCGCCGGTTGCGCTCGATCTCGGCCCGGATCTTCTCCCGGCGGCGATCGATCCAGTTGAGCTTCTCGCCGCCGTCGCGGCCGGAGGACGTCTCACGGTCGGGGCGACCGGCGGATTCGGAAGTGTTCATCGCGACGACAGCCTACCCGTGCCACGGGCGGCCGGTGCCGGGCACCGGCCGCCCGTGGGCGGTCACATGCTGGCGATCAGGCGCTCCACCCGCTCGTCGTAGGCCCGGAACGGGTCCTTGCACAGCACCGTGCGCTGCGCCTGGTCGTTCAGCTTCAGGTGCACCCAGTCCACCGTGAAGTCACGCCGCTTCTCCTGGGCGTGCCGGATGAACTCGCCGCGCAGCCGCGCCCGGGTGGTCTGCGGCGGCGTCTCCTTCGCCTCGAAGATCTCCGGGTCCGTGGCCACCCGGTCCACCTCGCGGCGACGCTCCAGCAGCCCGTACAGGCCGCGCCCGCGCCGCAGGTCGTGGTACGCCAGATCCATCTGCGCCACCCGCGGGTGCGACAGCGGCAGGTCGTGCTTGCGCTGGTACCGCTCGATCAGCTTCAGCTTCGTGACCCAGTCGATCTCCCGGGCCACCGGGTCCAGATCGCCGGTCTCGACCGCGCGCAGCACCCGCCCCCACAGATCGACCACCCGCTTCGCGGTCTGGTCACCGCCCCGGCGCTCCACGAACTCCGTCGCCTTGGCCAGGTATTCCTGCTGGATCTCCAGCGCCGAGACCTCCTTGCCGGCCGCCAGCCGCACCTTGCGCCGGCCGGTGATGTCGTGCGACACCTCGCGGATCGCCCGGATCGGGTTCTCCAGCGTGAGGTCCCGCATCACCACGCCCGCCTCGATCATCCGCAGCACGATGTCGGCGGTGCCGACCTTCAGCAGCGTGGTGACCTCGTTCATGTTCGAGTCACCGACGATCACGTGCAGCCGGCGGTACCGCTCCGCGTCCGCGTGCGGCTCGTCCCGGGTGTTGATGATCGGCCGGCTGCGGGTGGTCGCCGACGAGACGCCCTCCCAGATGTGCTCGGCCCGCTGCGACAGGCAGTAGACCGCGCCGCGCGGCGTCTGCAGCACCTTGCCCGCGCCGCAGATCAACTGCCGGGTGACCAGGAACGGGATGAGCACGTCGGCGAGCCGGCCGAACTCGCCGTGCCGGGACACCAGGTAGTTCTCGTGGCAGCCGTACGAGTTGCCGGCCGAGTCGGTGTTGTTCTTGAACAGGTAGATCTCACCCGCGATGCCCTCGTCGTGCAGCCGCTTCTCCGCGTCGACGAGCAGCCCCTCCAGGATCCGCTCACCGGCCCGGTCGTGCGCCACCAGGTCGGTCACCGAGTCGCACTCCGGCGTCGCGTACTCCGGGTGCGAGCCCACGTCCAGATAGAGGCGGGCGCCGTTGCGCAGGAACACGTTGCTCGACCGGCCCCACGACACCACCCGCCGGAACAGGTACCGCGCGACCTCGTCGGGGGACAGTCGACGTTGCCCGCGATAGGTGCAGGTGACGCCGTACTCGGTTTCGAGGCCGAAGATTCGCCGCTCCATGATGAGACATTAGCCGCCCGGAGCCTCCGATGGGCATCGCCGACGCTCACCGCTTGCGATCTCCCCCACGCGGACCGGGAAGCCGGCGGCCTCACGTACGCGAAAGACCCCGCCACCGCGGCGCGGCGACGGGGTCTGAGCGCAGGTGTCACTCGGCGGGCTTGTCCTCCGCGTTGCCCTCCAGATCGGCCGAGCCCGCCGACGTGGTCGGCTTCTTCGCCTCCTCCGTCGGCACCGTCGGCGTCTTCGCCCGGCCCGGCGCCGGCGCGGTGTCGGCCTCCGCGTCACCGTCCAGCAGCGCGGTCAGCGCCGCGCCGGTGACCCGCCGGAACGTACGCCCCACCCGGCGTCGGTCCAGGACCGCCACCTCCAGCTGGTTCGCGGCGATGGTACGGGCCGCCCCGCCCTCGCCGCCGACGCTGCTCAGCGCCTTCATGGCGGCGCGGACCGCCTCCGACAGCGACATCTCCGGCCGGTGCTCGTTCTTCAGCACCCCGCTGATCGCCTCGGCCTGGCCGCCCATCGCCATCCGGCCCGGCTCGTCGTTCACCGAGCCGTCGTAGGTCACCCGGTAGAGGGAGTCGTCCTCGGGCGTGGCGCCCACCTCGGCCACGCAGATCTCCACCTCGAACGGCTTCGACTGCTCGGTGAAGATCGCGCCCAGCGTCTGCGCGTACGCGTTCGCGAGCGCCAGGCCGGTCACGTCCCGCCGGTCGTAGCTCAGGCCGTTGAGGTCGGCCATCCGCACGCCCGCGCGGCGCAGGTTCTCGAACTCGTTGTACCGGCCGACGGCGGCGAAGCCGATCCGGTCGTAGATCTCGCTGACCTTGTGCAGCGTGCTGGACAGGTTCTCGGCGACGAAGAGCACCCCGCCGGCGTAGCTCAGGACCACCGCGCTGCGGCCCCGGGCGATGCCCTTGCGGGCCAGCTCGGAGCGGTCGCGCATGATCTGCTCGGGCGAGGCGTAGAACTGCATGGCCACGGCGGCGGTTCTCCTTCGGACCTGATGGTGCGGGACTGCTGAGTCGGTGGACGGGAAGCGGGATCAGCCGCCGGGGTTCTCCATCCGGCCGGCCACCACGCTCTCCGCGATCGCCGCCGTCTCGGCGTCGGTGAGCCGGTGCGTGCCCTCGGCGGTCGCGGTCATCACGACCGGGTAGATCCGCCGGGTCAGGTCCGGACCGCCGGTGGCGGTGTCGTCGTCCGCCGCGTCGTAGAGCGCCTCGACCGCCAGCCGCGTCGCGTCCTCGACCGACAGGCCGGTCCGGAACCGCTTCTTCAGCGCCGACTTGGCGAACAGCGAGCCGGAGCCGATCGCGTCGTAGCCGGTCTCCTCGTACGGGCCGCCGGTCACGTCGAAGCTGAAGATCCGCCCGGCCCGCGCCGGATCGCTCGCCGCCAGGTCGAAACCGGCGAACAGCGGGACCACGGCCAGGCCCTGCATGGCCGCGCCCAGGTTGCCGCGGATCATCGAGGCGAGCCGGTTGGCCTTGCCGTCGAGCGAGAGCATCGCGCCCTCGATCTTCTCGTAGTGCTCCAGCTCCACCTGGAACAGTCGCATCAGCTCGATGCCGATGCCCGCGGTGCCCGCGATGCCGACCAGCGAGTACGCGTCGGCCGGGTGCACCTTCTCGATGTCGCGCTGGGCGATCAGGTTGCCCATCGTGGCGCGCCGGTCGCCGGCCATGACCACGCCACCGGCGGCCGAGATGGCCACGATGGTGGTCGCGTGCGGCGCCATGTCGGCGGCCATGCCGGGCGGCAGCGGCCGACGGCCGGGCAGCATCTCGGGGGCCACCTTGCTCAGGAACGCTGTGAAGGAGGACGTCCCCGCGTTGGTGAACACATCTGGAAGACGCCCGGATGGATCAAAACCCGCTGCCACGTGGTTCCTCTCAGGTACGTGATCGCCCTGGCCAGGACTTCGGCGTTGTCCTTGAACTGGCCAAGACCACCGTTGCAGTTGAAGCAGAGTATCCCGCGCACCCATCCGGTGCGATGATCGTGGTCCAGATGTTCCGGATCGGGGCGCCGACAGATCGCGCACACGCCGCCCTGCTCGGTCAGGAGCTCCTGGAACTCCTTCTCCCCGACCCCGTAGCGGCGGCGCAGGTGGTACTCGCGATTGCCACCGTAGAGCCGCTGCTTCGTCTCGTTACCGCGGGCGATGTGGCACGGCTTGCAGTAGCTGTGCCGACCGCTGGCGTTGGTCGTTCGGGGGAAATCGTCAACGGGCTTGATCTGCTCGCAGTCGGGGCACCACTTGAGGCCGTCCGCTACCGGCACGGCAGCCCTTCGCTGCGGCGCGATGCCACGTTTCCGGCGACTCGCCTCTGAGCGAGCAGCGGCACACGTCTTGCAGTAGAACGCCAGCCCGTCTGGACGACGCCGATTACGGTGGAACGCCGACGCGGGAAGCGAGCGGCGGCACTGGGGGCAAAGCTTGTCCGAAGCCTCCGGCAAATCGGACATAAGCCTCATTGACCCCCCTTCTGCACATATCCCCTCACGAACTCCTCTGCGTTCTCCTCCAGGACGGAGTCGATCTCGTCGAGCAGGTCGTCGACGTCCTCGGTGATCTCGGCGTGCCGCTCGGCCACCTCGGGGTTCGCCTCCGCGGTGACCTCGTCGACCTCCTCGCGGGACTTGCCGGACTGGGTCTGCCCACCCTCTTGGGTCGCCATGGTGGTGCCTCCTCCACGATCGCCTGCGATCAACTTACCTCGCGGGAGCGACGAAAGGCCCGCCGCGCGCCCGGTTCCGGCACCCGACGGGCCTTCCGGCATCCGGGTCACCCGCCGGTGAGCGTCTCCAGCAGATCCTTGGCGCTCTCGCAGCGGTCGAACAGCTCACCGACGTGCGCCCGGGTGCCCCGCTCGGGTTCCATCATCGGCACCCGCACCAGCGACTCCCGGCCCACGTCGAAGATGACCGAGTCCCAGCTCGCGGCGACCACCTCGGAGGCGTACTGCGCCAGGCAGCGGCCCCGGAAGTAGGCCCGGGTGTCCTCCGGCGGCTCGGTCATCGCGGCGCGAGTCTGCTCGTCGCTGAGCATCGTCTTCATCGAGCCACGCTGCACCAGGCGGTGGTAGAGGCCCTTCTCCGGCCGCACGTCGGAGTACTGCAGGTCGACCAGCTGCAGCTTGTGCGAGCCCCAGCCGAGCTTCTCCCGCTCCCGGTAGCCCTCCAGCAGCCGCAGCTTCGCCACCCAGTCCAGCTCGTCTGCGCACTCGAACGCGTCGCGGCCGAGCCGGTCCAGCACGCTCTCCCAACGGCGCAGCACGTCGGCGGTCTGCGCGTCCACGTCCTTGCCGTAGCGGTCGTCCACGAAGGAGCTGACCCGTTCCAGGTACGCCCACTGCACGTCCAGCGCGGTGAGCTTGCGGCCGTCGCGCATCCGCATCAGGTGCTTCAGCGACGGGTCGTGGCTGACCGCGCGCAGCTCCCCCACCGGGTCGGCGATGCCCAGGTCCGCGCCGAGCGCCTTCTCCTCGATCATGGTGAGGATCAGCGCGGTGGTGCCGACCTTGAGGAACGTGGAGATCTCGGAGAGGTTGGCGTCGCCGATGATGACGTGCAGCCGGCGGTACTTGTCGGCGTCGGCGTGCGGCTCGTCGCGGGTATTGATGATGGGCCGCTTGAGCGTCGTCTCCAGCCCCACCTCGACCTCGAAGAAGTCGGCCCGCTGGGAGATCTGGAAACCGGTCTGGCCGCCGTCCTGGCCGATGCCGACCCGCCCGGCGCCGCAGACGATCTGCCGGGTGACGAAGAACGGCGTCAGGTACGCCACGATGTCGGCGAACGGCGTCTGCCGGCGCATCAGGTAGTTCTCGTGCGCGCCGTAGCTGGCGCCCTTGTTGTCGGTGTTGTTCTTGTACAGGTGGATCGGCTGGGTGCCCGGGATGGTCGCGGCCCGCCGGGCCGCCTCGGCCATCACCCGCTCCCCCGCCTTGTCCCACCGGACCACGTCGAGGGGGTTGGTCACCTCGGGCGTGGAGTATTCCGGGTGGGCGTGGTCGACGTAGAGCCGCGCGCCGTTGGTGAGTATGACGTTGGCGAGGCCGAGGTCCTCGTCGGCGAGCGCCTCGGCCGGGTCGTACGCGGCGCCGGAGTAGGTGAACCCGCGCGCGTCGCGCAGTGGCGACTCCTCCTCGTAGTCCCAGCGGGCCCGGCCGCCCCGGTTGAGTTCCGGCCGCGCCCCGTAGGCGTTTACCACCTGGGAGGAGGTGACCATCGGGTTGGCTCCGGCCTGACCGGGCACGGAGATGCCGTACTCGACCTCGGTGCCCATGATCCTTCTGACGCTCATCGACCTGCCCGCTCCCGCTCGCCGTCCCGGTCCCCGTCATGTCGAGCGTAGTCGGCGTGACGCGCCGAGGGGGCGTGGCGGCAGCGCCGGGTCCGGTGTGGCGGCTTCCCTGCGTACGCGCGAAGGCCCGTGGCGGGTGCGCCACGGGCCTTCGTCGCAGGGTCGGACTACAGGTACTGGCCGGTGTTGCTGGCGGTCTCGATGGACCGTCCGGCCTCGGCGCCCTTGCCGCCGGAGACGAGCGTGCGGATGTAGACGATCCGCTCGCCCTTCTTGCCGGAGATGCGGGCCCAGTCGTCGGGGTTGGTGGTGTTGGGCAGGTCCTCGTTCTCCCGGAACTCGTCGACGCAGGCGTCGAGCAGGTGCTGCAGGCGCAGCCCCTTGCGGCCGGAGGTGAGGAACTCCTTGATGGCCATCTTCTTGCCCCGGTCGACGATGTTCTGGATCATCGCGCCGGAGTTGAAGTCCTTGAAGTAGAGGACTTCCTTGTCGCCGTTGGCGTAGGTGACCTCGAGGAAGCGGTTCTCCTCGGTCTCGGAGTACATCCGCAGGACCACCGCGTCGATCATCGCCGCGACGGTGGCCTGGGCGTCGCCGCCGTGTTCGGCCAGGTCGTCGGCGTGCAGCGGCAGGCCGGCGAGGATGTACTTGGAGAAGATGTCCTTCGCCGCCTCGGCGTCCGGCCGCTCGATCTTGATCTTCACGTCGAGCCGGCCGGGACGCAGGATCGCCGGGTCGATCATGTCTTCCCGGTTGGAGGCGCCGATGACGATGACGTTCTCCAGGCCCTCCACGCCGTCGATCTCGCTGAGCAACTGCGGGACGATGGTGTTCTCCACGTCCGAGGAGACGCCGGAGCCGCGGGTGCGGAACACGGAGTCCATCTCGTCGAAGAACACGATCACCGGAGTGCCCTCACCGGCCTTCTCCCGCGCCCGCTGGAAGATCAGCCGAATGTGCCGCTCGGTCTCGCCGACGTACTTGTTGAGCAGCTCCGGGCCCTTGATGTTGAGGAAGAAGCTGGTGTGCCGCTCCTTGCCCTCCCGCTCGGCGATCTTCTTGGCCAGCGAGTTGGCCACCGCCTTGGCGATCAGCGTCTTACCGCAGCCGGGCGGACCGTAGAGCAGGATGCCCTTCGGCGGCCGGAGCTGGTGCTCACGGAACAGGTCGGAGTGCAGGAAGGGCAGCTCCACCGCGTCGCGGATCTGCTCGATCTGCGCCTGGAGGCCGCCGATGTCCTCGTAGTTGACGTCGGGCACCTCCTCCAGGACCAGTTCCTCGACCTCGCTCTTCGGGATCCGCTCGTAGGCGTACGCCGAGCGGGGCTCGATCATGAGCGAGTCGCCGGCCCGGATCGCGCTGCCGATCAGGGTCTCGGCGAGGTGCACGATCCGCTCCTCGTCGGAGTGCGACACCACGAGCGCCCGGTCACCCGGCGCGCCGTCCGGGCCCGCCAGGATCTCCTTGAGCATCACGACCTCGCCGACCCGCTCGAAACCGAACGCGTCGACGATGTTGAGCGCGTCGTTGAGCAGGACCTCCTGGCCACGGCGCAGCTCGTCGGCCTCCAGCGACGGCGAGACCGCCACCCGGAGCTTGCGCCCGCCGGTGAACACGTCCACCGTGCCGTCGTCGTGCTTGGCCAGGAAGACGCCGTAGCCACTCGGTGGCTGGGCGAGCCGGTCGATCTCCTCCTTGAGCGTCACGATCTGCGCGCGAGCCTCCTTGAGGGTGCTCACGAGCCGTTCGTTGTTCTCGGTCAGCCGCGCCAACTGGGCCTGGGTGGCCGCCAGCCGCTCTTCGAGCTGCCGGACGTGTCGAGGGCTTTCGGTCAACTTGCGCCGCACCAGAGCGAGTTCCTCTTGCAGGAACGCGACCTGCGTGGAGAGATCGTGGGCTTCCTTTTCCCACCGTGCGGCGCGCGAGTCCGCGTCGTCGCTGCGTGCCACGTCCCACCTCCCCGGGGGGCTTGAACGTTCTGACCTAACACTAGCCGCTATGAGCCCGATTCGGTCCACAGCAACGCGCTCGTCACCGAAGCTTGATCGCGAAGGGCTGGTCGCGGGGTGGGTACGGGCGTTCGGGTACCGTCGGAGCGTGGGACGGGAGAACATGGGGGGTGCTTCGTGACCGACGTCGCGACCGACCAGTTGCAGGTCTGGGTCGACCAGGACCTCTGCACCGGTGACGGGCTCTGCGTGCAGTACGCGCCGGAGGTCTTCGAGTTCGACGTCGACGGCCTGGCGTACGTCAAGGGCCCCGACGGCGAACTGCGGCAGGCCCCCGGCGCCCGGGTGGACGTGCCGGAGCACCTGCGCCTCGAGGTGATCGACTCGGCGAAGGAGTGCCCGGGCGAGTGCATCCACGTCGTGCGCGGCAGCGACGGCGTCGAGGTGGCCGGCCCGGAGGCCGACGACTGAGGCCCGGACAGCTGCACGACGGGCCGGGGACCACACGTCCCCGGCCCGTCGTTCGTCCGCCTCAGAGCAGGGGCCGGCCGACCACCGAGGCGACCAGCCGGGCGAACTCCTCCAGCCGGGCGATCTGCCCCGCCCCGCCGTCGTCGAGGGTCTTGCCGAAACGCAGCGCGTCGTGCCGGGGCGCGCCCGCCACCTCGTCGCTGGGCGGCGCCTCGTCCAGGGAGCTGAGCAGCAGGTACACGTCGATGCTGTCGACCCGTACGGTGCCGTTCTCGGCCCGCATGAGCCGCCGCCGGCAGCCGACCTCGGTGACGGTGGACAGCGGCACCACCCGCAGCGACGAGGTCATCGCGCCGGGCGGCCCCTCCCCCGGTGGCACGTCCTCGCCGTGCCAGAGCACCAGCCGGCTGCCGTCGCAGACGACGACCTCCTGCCACACGCCGTTCACCTCGTTGACGAACCGTTCCAGCGTGAAGCCGAGCACGGAGGCGCCGCGCAGCACGCCGTCGAGCGCCTCCAGCGCGATGTCCGGGTCGCGCAGGTACGCGCGGGCGGCCGACTCCAGGTCGGTGTAGGGCGACCAGTCCGGGAAGACGGCGGGCAGGTCACCGTTGCCGTAGCCGGGGTTGCTCACGCCGCCTCCCACCGGGCCGCGCCGCCGTGCTGCCACCGGTCCAGGTCACCGGCACGGGCGCGCCGCCCGACGCGCGCCCCGATCCGCTCGCTCATGCCACCGTCTCCACCCGCTCAGGTGTCGTGCCCACCGGCACACATGATCCGCCCGTACGCGCGCGCCCGCGCGTCGGGGGTCAGGACTCCTGCGGCTCCTGCTCCGCGCGGGCCGCGGCGGCGGCGCGCAGGGCGTCGCGGCGCTGCGCGTACGCCTCGGCGCCCTTGCTGGGCTTGCGGCGGCGCGGCGGCGCGGTGACCCCGGGGGCGAGCTTGCGGGCGGAGACCAGGAACGCGGTGTGGGCGATCATCCGGTGGTCCGGGCGGACCGCCAGCCCTTCGGCGTGCCAGTCGCGCACCAGCGACTCCCAGGCGCGCGGCTCGGTCCAGCCGCCACGCTCGCGCAGCGCCTCGACCAGCTCGGACAGCTGCGGCGTGGTGGCCACGTAGCCGATCAGCACGCCGCCGGGCACCAGCGCCCGCTCGACCATGTCGAGCATCTCCCACGGCGTCAGCATGTCCAGGATGATCCGGTCGAAACCGGTCTCGGCGCAGTCGGCGACGTCGCCGACGTGCAGGTTCCAGGCCGGGTGCGGGCCGTTGAAGAACGCCTCCACGTTGCGGCGGGCGATCTGGGCGAAGTCGTCGCGCAGCTCGAACGAGTGCAGCTCGCCCTCGGTGCCGACGGCCCGCAGCAGCGAGCAGGACAGCGCGCCGGACCCGGCGCCGGCCTCCAGCACCTTGGCGCCGGGGAAGATGTCGCCCATGGCGACGATCTGCGCCGAGTCCTTCGGGTAGATCACCTGGGCGCCCCGCGGCATGGAGAGCACGTAGTCCGACAGCAGCGGCCGCAGCGCCAGGAACGCGGTGCCGCCGCCGGCGGTGGTGACCACGCTGCCGTCGGGCAGGCCGATCAGGGTGTCGTGCTTGAGGATCCCCCGGTGGGTGTGGAACTCCTTGCCGGGCTCCAGCGTCACGGTGTGCATCCGGCCCTTGGGGTCGGTCAGCTGGACCCGGTCGCCCGGCCGGAACGGCCCGCGGTGGACCGGGGGCAACGCCGGGACGGTGGAGATCTCTACGGTCACGTGTTCGTCTTCCGTTTGGGTTCCAGGAGCTGGGCGAGATCCGCGATGTGCAGCACGCCGACCACATCTTCGCCTGCCGTCACGACGTACTGCGCGCCCGGGTGGGTGCGTACGGTCTCCAGGACCCGCTCGCCGTCCGCGCCGACCGGCAGGGCCGGCACCGCGGACAGGTCGCGGGCCACCTCGTCCACCGCGACCCACGGCCTCCGTTCCGGGGGTACGGCGGCGGCGCGCGCCGGGTCGACCACGGCGGTGGTACGGCCGGCGGAGTCGACGACGCCCAGCGCCGCGTGCGGGGTGGCCGCCTCGTCGCGGCGGCGCTGGGCCTCGGCCAGCGGCGTGCCGGTGGGCACCGGCAGCAGCGGGCGGGCCAGCCGGGCCAGGTCGACCAGGTGCAGGCGCCGGCCGATACGGGCCAGCCGGATGGACTGGCCGGCGCCGCGCCACAGCGTCAGCGCGACGAGCAGCAGCAGCGGCAGGGCCAGCGGGGCCAGCGCCCGGCGCATGGTGAGCACCACGACCAGCGCCAGCGTGCCCAGCGCGACGGCCCGGCCGACCCAGCCGGCCACCTCGGTGCCGCGGTGCCGGTCGCGGGTGAGCGCCCACACCGCGGCGCGCAGCGCCCGCCCGCCGTCCAGCGGCAGACCGGGCAGGCTGTTGAAGATCGCCACCACGACGTTGCTGACCGCGAGCTGGAAGGCGAGCTGGTGGCCGAGCGTGCCGGCGGGAAGCGCGAGGGTGGCGGCGACCGCGCCGGCGCCGAGTACGGCGGACACGGCCGGCCCGGCCAGCGAGATCAGCAGCTCGATCCGCGGCGTGGGTGCGTCGCGGTCCATCTCGGTGTACCCGCCGAGCAGTTCCAGCGTGATCCCGCGCACACCGATGCCGTAGCGGCGGGCGGTCAGCGCGTGCCCCAGCTCGTGCAGCAGCACCGAGCCGAGCAGCGAGACCACGAAGCCGAACCCGACCAGGTAGCCGCCGAGCGGGCCGAGGTCGAGCTGGCGGCGGGCCAGCGCCGCGTACAGCACCGTGACGACGACGGTGAGCAGCAGCATCGAGGCGTCGACGCGCAGCGGCACCCCGAGCACCCGGCCGAGGCTGAGCCCCGGCCGGCGGGGTCCTCGGCTCCGCTGCTGCACCGGCCCGATGCTACGTGAGCGTGCGCGGCGGGCCGCCGCGGTCACTGAGAGGGAGATCCGATCATGCTCCGGTGCGGCGACGGTGGCGGTGTCACAGGCGTGGCCTAACCTTCCGGGCATGACGGCGGAACCGATGATCGACAGCCACGGCGACCAGACGGCACCGGCGCCGGTCACGGTGCGGGCGTCGCTGTCGCCGTCCCGGGCGGCCGACTTCAAGACCTGCCCGCTGCTCTACCGGTTCCGCAGCATCGACCGGCTGCCCGAGCGGCCGACTGTCGAGCAGGCCCGGGGCACGCTCGTGCACGCCGTGCTGGAGCGGCTGTTCGACCTTCCGGCCGCCGCGCGCACCCCGGAGTCGGCCGGTGATCTGGTCGCGCCGCAGTGGGACCGGCTGGTCACCGAGGAGCCGGAGCTGGCCTCGCTGTTCGCCGACGGCGACACCGCCGGTCCGCAGGAGTTCCTCCGGTCGGCGACGGCGCTGCTGGACGGCTACTTCGCGGTGGAGGACCCGCGCCGGCTGGAGCCGGCCGAGCGCGAGGCGCTGATCTCCGCGGTGGTGGACGACGAGCTGCTCATCCGGGGTTATCTCGACCGGCTCGACGTGGCGCCCGACGGCGCGCTGCGAGTGGTCGACTACAAGACCGGCGGCGCGCCGCGCGAGGCGTTCGAGGCGCGGGCGCTGTTCCAGCTCAAGTTCTACGCCCTGGTGCTGTGGCGCACCCGGGGCGTGGTGCCGCGGGTGCTGCGCCTGCTCTACCTCAAGGACGCCGAGGTCTGCGACTACGCCCCCGACGCCGACGAGCTGGTGCGCTTCGAGCGCACAGTGGTGGCGCTGTGGCGGGCGATCGAGCAGGCCACCGCCCGGCAGGACTTCCGGCCCCGCCCGAGCCGCCTGTGCGACTGGTGCAGCCACCAGGCGCTGTGCCCGAGCTACGGCGGCACGCCGCCGCCGTTCCCGGTGGCCGCCGCCGCGCCCGACCCGCTGGTGGACGCCCGCTCCCGCCCGGTGGCGCCCGGCGCCGACGAGTAACCTCCGGCCCCAGCCGTCGAGTATTCGGCGCTGGCCGGAGGGCGCCCGGGCTGACGCCTGGCCGGACCGCCCCGGACCGGCGGGCCATTCCGCGCATGACCGGCGCGCAGACCGCCCGCTATCCCGCGCGGACCCGGCGCGCAGAGCGCCTGCGATCCCGCGCGGGCCTGAGCGCGCGGAGCCCGGCCAACCTGCGGGATCGGGGCGGCCTGATCGGCGACCGCGCGACCGGTGACCTCTACGGTGGTTACCGCGGCCCGGCTCACGCCGGGCGGATCGCGCGCGTGCCGGCGCCGACGGGTCCCGGCCGGACCGCCGCCCGGACGACGAGGGGGACGCATGACCGACGGCGCCGTGTCCCGGCCGGTGCGGGTTCTGCTCGCCGACGACCAGCCGCTGCTGCGTACCGGATTCCGGATGGTGCTGGGCGCGGAGGACGACCTGGACGTGGTGGGTGAGGCCGGCGACGGCGCGGAGGCGGTGGACCTGGCGCGGCGGCTGCTGCCCGACGTGGTGCTGATGGACATCCGGATGCCGCGGATGGACGGGGTGACCGCGACGCGCGCGATCGTGTCCGCGCGGCTACCGGTTCGGGTGCTGGTGCTCACCACGTTCGAGCAGGACGAACACGTCGTCGGGGCGCTGCGGGCCGGCGCCAGCGGGTTCCTGACCAAGGATGTGCCGGCCGAGGACCTGGTCGCGGCCATCCGCACGGTGGCGGCCGGGGACGCGGCGATGTCCCCGCGCATCCTGCGCCGACTGCTGGACCGCTTCGCCGAGTTGCTGCCCGACCCGGCCGCAGCGCCGGCGCGGGCGCTGGACCCGCTGACCGACCGGGAGCGGGAGGTGCTCACCCACATGGCGCGCGGTCTGTCCAACGCGGAGATCGCCCGGGTGCTGTCGGTCAGCGAGACGACTGTGAAAACCCATGTCGGGCACGTGCTGACGAAGCTACGGTTGCGCGACCGGGTTCAGGCGGTCGTGCTCGCGTACGAGACGGGTCTGGTTCGTCCGGGGCGGTGAGGTGGCGCGGGTCACCTACCGTGACCAGCGGCGGGGCTGATGTGTTGACCATCACGCCGGGTGAGGCTCTAGCGTCGGCGTCGCCGGCCGGTCAGGGGCCACCCTGAGCCCGGATGGGGGTCGACCCTCACCGGAAGATCGGCACGGATTCCACCCCAGGTCGGAGGGCTTTCGGGCTCGCGACCCCGAGGATGGATTCCGCCGCACCGACCAGCGGGGGCGGTGCGGCGTTGAGAACGACAGACGGAAGAGGTACATGACGTGACCGCGACGGTAGGCCAAGAGCAGGCCGCGGCCCGGGCGAACGATGTGTGGAAGGTGTACGGCAGCGGCGAGGCGCAGGTCGCCGCGCTGCGGGGGGTGAGCGCCGAGTTCGAGCGCGGCCGGTTCACCGCGATCATGGGGCCGTCGGGTTCCGGGAAGTCCACACTGATGCACTGCCTCGCGGGTCTGGACACGGTGACCAAGGGCACCGTGATGATCGGCGACACCACTGTGACCGGTCTCAACGACGCCGGTCTGACGAAGCTGCGCCGGGACAAGGTCGGCTTCATCTTCCAGCAGTTCAACCTGCTGCCGACGCTCACCGCGCAGGAGAACATCCTGCTGCCGCTGTCGATCGCCGGGCGCAAGCCCGACCCGGCCTGGTACGACGTCGTGATCGACACGGTCGGCCTGCGGGACCGGCTCGGGCACCGTCCGGCGCAGCTCTCCGGTGGCCAGCAGCAGCGCGTGGCGTGCGCCCGGGCGCTCGTGGCCCGCCCCGAGGTGATCTTCGCGGACGAGCCGACCGGCAACCTGGACTCCCGCTCCGGCGCCGAGGTGCTGAAGTTCCTGCGCAACTCGGTACGCGAGCACGGCCAGACCATCGTCATGGTCACGCACGACCCGACCGCCGCCGCGTACGCCGACCGGGTGGTCTTCCTCGCCGACGGGCAGATCGTCTCGGAGTTGATCGAGCCGACCGCCGAGACGGTGCTGGACACGATGAAGAAGCTGGACGCCCCGGTCGAGGTGGGCAACTGATGCTGCGGGCAACGCTCAAGAGCCTGCTGGCGCGCAAGCTGCGCCTGCTGCTGTCCGGGCTGGCGGTGGTGCTCGGCGTCATGTTCGTCTCCGGCGCGTTCGTGCTCACCGACACGCTCGGGCGTTCCTTCGACGCGGTCTTCGCCGACGCGTACGCCGAGGTCGACGTGAGCGTCGAGGCCAAGCCGAAGATCGACGTCTCCACGGCGGAGGGGATGCCGCTGAGCACTCCGATGCCGGCGTCGGTGCTGGACCGGGTCAAGGCGGTGCCCGGCGTCGCCGACGCCGCAGGCGTGGTGGCCGCCGAGGGCGCCCGGATGATCGGCAGCAACGGCAAGGTGGTCACCTCGTTCGGCCCGCCGCAGCTGGGCCAGAACTGGCTCGGTGAGAGCGACCTGCTGGAGCTGCGCGAGGGCCGCGGCCCGCAGGCCGACGACGAGATCGTGATCAACGCCGCGCTGGCCGAGGCGGGCAAGGTCAAGGTCGGCGACCGGGTCGGCGTGCTGACCCTCGCACCGAAGAAGGAGTTCACGCTCGTCGGCGTGTTCGGCTACAGCGGCGGCCGGGACTCGATCGGTGGCGCGAACGAGGTCTACTTCACCACCCCGGTGGCGCAGCAGCTGATGCTGGGCAAGCCGGACGTGTTCAGCAACATCAGCGTCCAGGCCGCCGACGGCACCACGCCGGCCGCGCTGCGCGACGAGCTGGCCCGCACGCTGGGCGCCGACTACCAGGTCAAGACCGGCGAGCAGCTCGCCGCCGACGCCTCGGCCGGCCTCAAGGAAGGGCTGTCGTTCTTCAACAAGATCCTCCTCGGGTTCGCCGCGGTGGCGCTGCTGGTCGGCACGTTCCTGATCCTCAACACGTTCTCGATCATCGTGGCGCAGCGCACCCGTGAGCTGGCCCTGATGCGCGCGATCGGGGCCAGCGGCAAGCAGGTCATCGGCTCGGTGGTGCTGGAGGCGCTCGCGGTCGGCCTGATCGCCTCGGTGCTGGGGCTCGCCGCCGGCATCGGCGTGGGCGCGCTGCTGGCGTACCTGTTCGGTCAGCTCGCCGGGGGTCTCACCCTGGCCGGGCTGGGCGTGCCCGCCTCGGCGGTCTTCGGCGCGTTCGCGGTCGGCATGCTCATCACTGTGGTCGCCGCGCTGCTGCCCGCGCTGCGCGCCTCGCGCATCCCGCCGATCGCCGCGATGCAGGACGTCGCCACGCCGGACCGGCCGCTGACCAAGGTCACCATCGGCGGTGCCGTGGTCACCGGCATCGGCGCGGTGCTGCTGTTCCTCGGTCTCGGCGGGCACGCCGGCGACAGCACCCTGGCGACCATCCTCGGCGGCGTGCTGTTCGCGTTCATCGGGGTGGCGCTGCTGACCCCGATCATCAGCCGGCCGGTGGTCTCGCTGCTCGGCGCGATGTTCTCCTGGTCGGTGCCGGGCAAGCTGGGCCGGCTCAACTCGGGCCGCAACCCGCGCCGTACCGCGATCACGGCCGCCGCGCTGATGGTGGGCATCGCCCTGGTCACCGGCGTGACGGTGATCCTGGACTCGGCCAAGGGCAGCATCGGCGCGCTGGCCGAGGACACCATCAAGGCGGAGCTGGTGATCTCCGGGTCCACGTCCGGGCCGCGTCCGGCGAGCTTCGACCCGGCGGTGCTGGAGAAGGCCGCGGCGATCCCGGGCGTGCAGATGGTCGACGGCGAGTACGGCGACATGGCAGTGGTCGGCGGCCAGCGGACCTGGGTGGCCGTGTCGAGCAACGTGGCCGCGCTGCAGCAGATCTTCGGGGCGAAGGCCGCCGCCGGTGACATCAGCAAGCTGGCGCCGGACCAGATGCTGGTCAGCTCGGACACCGCGAAGGCACGCAACCTCAGCGTCGGTTCGACGGTGCCGGTGCAGCTGTCCCGTGGCGACGCCCGCACCTACACGGTCAGCGGCATCTACGAGAGTTCTCAGCTGACCAACCCGGTGACGCTGCCGCCGCAGGCAGCGGCGGACTTCGCCATCCCGCAGCCGATCCAGGGTTTCCTGCAGCTCGCCCCCGGCACGTCGGTGGACGCGGTGCAGCCGCAGATCGAGCGGCTGCTGGCGGACAGCCCCGAGGTGTCGGTGGCCGACCGGGCCGGGTTCATCGAGCAGCAGACCGGTCAGCTGGACTCCCTGCTCCAGATGATCCAGATCCTGCTGGCGCTGGCCATCGTGATCGCGGTGCTGGGCATCATCAACACGCTCGCGCTGTCGGTGCTGGAACGCACCCGGGAGCTGGGCCTGCTGCGGGCGATCGGCCTGCGCCGCGCCCAGACCATGCGCATGATCACGGTCGAGGCGGTGGTGATCTCCATCTTCGGCGCGCTGCTCGGCGTGGTGGTCGGCACCGGTCTCGGCGCGGCGGTGGTGGAGGCGCTCAAGGACGAGGGCATCACCGACCTGATCCTGCCCTGGGGTCAGATGGTGACGTTCCTGATCCTCGCCGCGATCATCGGCGTGGTCGCCGCGGTGCTGCCGGCGATCCGCGCCGCGCGGATCAACGTCCTGGGCGCCATCGCCCACGACTGACACAGCAGGAAGGGGCCCCTCTCGGTCGAGAGGGGCCCCTTCGCTACCGGTTGAGCAGCGCCGCGAGCAACTCCAGGTCCGCCCCGAGCAGGCTCTCCATCTGGTGTACGCCGTCGGCGGGCGCGAGCGGCACCTCGGCCGGTACGGCCAGCACCGCCGCACCGGCGGCGAGGGCGCTCGCCACGCCGGTCGGTGAGTCCTCGATCGCCACGCACCGCTCGACCGGCACGCCCAGCAGACGCGCGGCGGTCAGGTACGGCTCCGGGTGCGGCTTGGCCGCGTCCACCTCGTCGCCGCAGACCACCGCGTCGAAGCTGTCCCGGCCCAGCGTGTCGAGGGCCACCTCGACCAGGGACCGGCCGCTGGAGGTGACCAGCGCGGTGGGGATGCCGGCGTCCCGTACCGCCCGCAGCAGCGCCAGCGCGCCCGGACGCCAGCGCAGCCCGGTGCGGAACAGCTCCAGGATCCGGGCGCTGATCCAGTCGGCGCTTTCCTGCACGTCCCGCTCCGGCTGGCCCAGGTCGTCGTGCACGATCCGCATGGCGTCGGCCATCCCGGTGCCGACGATCGCGCGGCGGGCGTCGTCGGACAGGACACCGCCGTACACGGCGGCCAGTTCCTGCAACGCGACGTCCCACAGTTTCTCGCTGTCGACCAGGGTGCCGTCCATGTCGAAGAGCACGGCGGCGGGGTGCTTGCTGCTCAGCGGGGGCCTCCTTCGATACGGGTACCCCGCCGATCCTGCCAGCCGCGCCGGGCCCGCCCGTCACCGTCCCCGCCCCTGGTGACCCGCGGCATCACCCGAGACCGCACGCGCCCAGCGACTTCTCGTATCCCCGGAAGAACGAATCGCTGCGCTGCTCGGCGGTGCCGTGCGAGCCCTCGGCGAACCACGGCTGGTCGGGGTCGTCGCCGACCGCCAGCAGCCCTTCCCGGAACTCCTCCAGGTCGCCGTCCTCCAGCTCCAGCACCCCGGCGCGCACGCTGTCCCCGAGGTACGCCCCGGCCATGCAGTCGGCCTGTAGCTCCTGCTGGATGGTGAAGTTGTAGCGGATGCCGAGCCGCACCTGCATGCCGTGGGCGTACTCGTGGCCGAGCAGGTAGAACAGGAACGCGTCGCCGATCTGCCGGAACGCCGCCACCGACCAGTTCACGTCGTAGGCGATGAAGTCGCCGGCCGAGCAGTACACCGCGTTGTTGCGCGGCAGGCCCTGCCCGGCACAGGCCACCTCGCCCTCCCGGCTGTAGGCCACCACCCGCCGGATCGGGGTGAACCGCTGACCGGAGGCGCGGAACTGCTGCGCCCAGTACCGTTCGGCCAGCCGGACCGCGTCCTCGATGTCCTGCTTGAACTCGGCGACGCTCGTGGTGCCGTCCGCCCGGGTGGTCTGCGACTCGGGCTGCGCGCTGCGCGGGGGTGCGGGCTGCTGCGGCTCGCCCTGGTCGACGCCGCCGGCCATGCAGCCGGCCGCGACCAGCGCGGCCACCACCAGCCCGACGATCGGCCCGCGCCCCTGACGTCCCGCCCTGTCCCCCACCATGACCTCCCGGTTTTCGTACCCGTGTCCCGCAGCAGTACCCCCGGCGGACGCCGGTGATGCTCACCGGCTCACACGCACGGCCGCCGGGAAACGTTCACCGGGCGACGGCGTCCCGGGCGCCCGCGCCGGTCACGCTGGATCGGCCCGGGTACCGTCGCCGGGATGGAGCCGCACCCGTCGTACGCCGGAATTGTCTACTGGCGACGTAGCCTCTGGAACGGCCTGCGGTGCGTGCCGGTGCTGATGACCCTCGACGAGGGCCGGCTGGCGGCCGGCGACCGGCGCGGCGCGGAGGTGTTCGCCGCGCCCGTCGGGCAGGTCGAGGCCCGGGGAACGATCTTCGGCACGATGCTGCTCACCGTCGGCGGCCACCGGTACGCCCTGGTCGGCGTGGGCGCCACCGTCTCACCGTCACCGAGCAGGGAACAACTGCGGCGGCTGGACGAGCTCACCGCCCGCGCCGAGCCGGTGCCCGACCTCGCGTCCTGGTGGGAGACGCTGGCGCGGGCCGGCGTGACGGTGCGCTGAGCGGCGTGGTCAGTCCAGGCCGCGCATGATGTGCGGTTCGCCGTCGTCGTCGCCGAAGCAGCGGTGCAGCACCTGGGCACGCGCCCACAGGTCCAGGCTGCTCGGCGGTCCGACCGGCCCGGTGCCGGCGGGCGCGCTCAGCACGGGAGCCGGGTCCGGCGGGACCTGCGACGTCACCTCGTCGGTCATGTCCGCCCCTTTCGTCGTACCCATGCTCGCCCTCGGGCGTTTCCGCCACGTCAACGCCGACGGCGGGGGCGTGGACGCCGCGCCTGATCCGGCGTCGGCCCGTACTCCGGTGACGGTAGTCCGCCGGGCCGCCGAGCACAGCCGTATTCCCGACGTCGCCGCAGGTGGCGGCCGGTGATCACGCCTGCGGACCGGGCGGGCCGCAGGTGTCGCCGCGCCGGGCGTCGCGACCCTCGCGCCCGGCTACGGTCTGACGCATGACTGTCGTCCGGTCCATCCTGCTGTTCCTGCTCGCCGCGCTCGCCGAGATCGGCGGCGCCTGGCTGGTGTGGCAGGGCTGGCGGGAGAACCGCGGCCTGCTCTGGATCGCCGCCGGGGTGATCGCGCTCGGCGCCTACGGATTCGTCGCCACGTTCCAGCCGGACCCGAACTTCGGCCGCATCCTCGCCGCCTACGGCGGCGTGTTCGTCGCCGGGTCGCTCGCCTGGGGCATGGTCGTCGACAAGTTCCGGCCCGACCGCTACGACCTCGCCGGCGCGGCCATCTGCCTGGTCGGCGTCGCGATCATCATGTACGCGCCGCGCGCGAGCTGACGGCGCGGTGATGAGTTTCCGCGCCCGTTCCCGTCACACAGACGACGGGACACGACGACGCGGGAGGATGACGTGATGGGTGCGGAGCCACGGCGGGCGGAGCTGGGCGTACGCGATCTGGGTGAGGTCGACGAGCCGGCGTTCGCCGGGCTGGCGCAGCGGCACCGGCGGGAGCTGCACGTGCACTGCTAC
The DNA here is from genome assembly GCF_002926165.1 of Micromonospora chalcea. Lineage (GTDB taxonomy): Bacteria > Actinomycetota > Actinomycetes > Mycobacteriales > Micromonosporaceae > Micromonospora > Micromonospora chalcea. Next base: position 27,942 of record NZ_MAGP01000013.1, read on the forward strand.
CGGATGCTCGGATCGTTCGAGGACGCCGAGGACACCGTCCAGGAGACGTTCCTGCGCGCCTGGCGGCGGCGCGAGACGTTCGCCGGCCGCTCCACGTTCCGGGCCTGGCTGTACCGCATCGCCACGAACGCCTGCCTGGACCTGCTGGCCAAGTGCCGGCCCGAGCCCGCGACCGGCGGCGAGGTGCGGTGGCTGCAGCCCTACCCGGACCGGCTGCTCGACGAACTGCCCGCGGCCGGCGCGGACGAGCCGGAAGCCGTCGCGGTGGCGCGGGAGACGATCGAGCTGGCGTACCTGGTCGCGGTGCAGCACCTCGCGCCACGCCCGCGTGCCGTGCTGATCCTGCGCGACGTACTCGGCTGGCCGGCCAAGGACGTCGCGGAACTCCTGGGCGACTCGGTCAACTCGGTGAACAGCGCGTTGCAGCGCGCCCGCGCCGGCATGCGGGAACACCTGCCCGCGCAGCGGCAGGACTGGACCGGCGACGAGACCGACACCCGCACCCGCGAGCTGGTACGCCGCTTCACCGACGCCGCCGTCGCCAAGGACGTCGCCGCTCTCGCCGCCATGATGCGCGACGACGTGCGCTGCTCGATGCCCCCCACCCCGGGGCTGCAGATCGGCCGGGACGCGGTGGTCGCCGACTGGGTCGCGGACGGCTTCGAGAGCCTGGGCAGCATGCGGGCCGTGCCCACCGCCGTGAACCGGCAGCCCGCCGTCGCGTTCTACCTGTGGCAGGAGAGCGACGGCGCGTACCTGCCGCTCACCGTCGACGCCCTGCGCGTCACCGGCGGGGCGATCACCGAGATCGTCACGTTCCACGCCGACCAGTTCCCGCGCCTCGGGCTGCCCGAGCGCCTGCCGGCCGACCGTACCCCGTAGTGCCGGTGCGGACGCTCGCGCTGCCCGGCGGCGCGCGCGTCGCGGTGGTCGCGGCCCAGTGGCAGCACGCGTACGGCGTGGTCACACGCGGACGGGTGCAGCTGGAGCTACGCGACGGCGCGCCCGGGCCGGTCCTGCGCCGCGACGCCGGTTTCTGGCTGCGCGACACCGGAGTACGCGCGCTGCGCAACCCCGGCCGTCGTACCGCGACGGTACGAGTCCTGACCCCCGACTTCTGGAGGAGCGACATGATCAGCAGCACCGGCACCGGCGTGGGCTCTCGCCGTTCGCACGGCTTCCGGCGGCTCGCCGTCACCGGCGTCGTCGCCACACTCGGCGCGATGACTGCAACCACGCTCGGCGCGGCGCTCGCGCGGGCCGCCGGCGTCGACTTCGCGATCCCGGACGGCGGTGACGAGGCCATCCCGCTCGGCGGCTTCACCGTGGTGACCGGATTCTTCTCCCTCGTCGGGGTCGTCATCGCCGCCGTACTGCTGCGGTTCAGCGCGCGTCCCGCGTCGCGGTTCGTGTGGACGGCGGTGGCGCTGACCGCGCTGTCGCTGGCGCCGCCGTTCCTCGTCGGGGCCGCCGCCACGACGAGCGTCACGCTGGTCGCGCTGCACCTGGTCGCGGCGGCGGTGATGATCCCCGCCCTGACGCGAAGCCTGGGCGCGAGGACCGACTGACACTCCGCTCCCGGTGAGTGGGCTGGGCCACAAAACATTCTCGATTCGCAGGGTTCGATCGAAGACGTGCGGGCACTCCGATATGGACCGAACGCCGGGCGCCGCCAGTCGGCGCCCGGCGCCACGTTCGACCGAGAGGTGACACCATGACCTTCCGCGCCAGGCTCGTCGGAGCCGCACTCGCCGGGACGCTCGCCGCCGGTGCATCGGCACTGGCTGGGGCCTCCGCGGCCAGCGCGCAGGCCGAACCCTGCGTTCAGCGCATCGCCGTGGTGAACAACGCCGCCTTCGTGATGTCCTTCAGCGTTCAGGCGAGCAACGGTCTGGAGACGGCGAACACCGACAACTACCCGATCAACCAGTCGCGGACGATCGATCTCACCACCACGGCGCTGCCGGTCGGCGCCGACGTCCGCCCGGTGGTCGACGCGGTGGCCGGCGCGACGCGGACCCCGAGCAGCTTCGTGTCGTACTGCGAGAACGGGCAGACCGCCACGTACTCGGTGACCGGGACGACGTACGACTACTCGGTCACGCTGATCGGCTGACCGGCACGTCGACGCTTCGGGGCGTCCGCCGCCATGGCGGGCGCCCCGCGCTCGTACGCTACTTTGACCGGGTGCCCGTACCCCGGCTGATTCCCATCGCGCACGAGCCCGGCCACCGGACGGACACGATCGGCCGCTACGACGAAGGGCTGTTCCTCGCCTCGGCGTGGGACCACCACGCGTACGTGCACCTGTTCGACCACGACGGGACGTACCGGAACTCGACCATTACGCGGGTTCCGCATCGAGGCGCGCTGAGCGAGGCGCTCGACGGGCTGCTCGCGAGCCTGCCCGGCAGGTCGTACGGCGACATCGCCGTACGACCGTTCCAGACCCGTCAGGACGGCGTCGTGTTCGGTCTGGTCGACGAGTCCGGCGACCGGGCAGGCGACGGCAGCCACGTCGACTGGGTCGAGCTGTATCCGGATCGCCTCGGATTCCACGAGCCATGGGACGGCCTCTACGACACGTGACGGTTGGCGTTGTGGTCCTCACAGGTCGGAGCTCCGCCAACCGCTCGTTGACGCCGACCCGTTCGTCTTGCCGGTCAGGGTGCGAGGAAGAAGTACGCCACGACACCCTTGTGATCGGAGTTCGTGTCCCCGGCGGTGCGGGCGAGAACATCAAGGCGCTGTCCCTGTACCTCGACCACGCCGACCTAAGCTTCACGCTGCGGGTCAACACCTACCTACTGCCGACAAGCGAGGACCGCGCCCGCCGAGTGATTGAGCTTCTGCCGTGCCGGGTAACCATCGGTCACACATCGGGCATGGTGACCGCTTCGGTGTGAACTGTCGGCGAGCCGGTCGGATCAGATCCGATGCGACGTCAGGCAGCCTGTTGGTGTACTGCTCGGCCGGGTTCGGCTGGCACGGTTGCTGTACTTCGCTGCTGTACTGCTGGCCTCAGATCAGACGCTGGATGCGGACCTTCGGGCGCTCATTTCTGAGGTGGCCTTGCTTGTGCTGGCGGACCTGCTCCTCCCAGACCTCCTGGTCGTAGTCCAGGTCCGGCGGGGTCCACCTGTGGGAGCCGTCGCTGTAGTGGAACTTTTCGTCGCCGGGTCGCAGGATGCTCATCGGGTCCAGCCGAGAAATCGGTGGTGCAGGTGGCCGGCGGGAACGTGGGCCAGGTCCTGGGCGGCGTCGACGAGCTGGGCGGCAAGGTAGAGGGCCAGCGACACGGGGGCGCGGTCATAGTCAGCGCGCAGTTCCCGCCGCCGAGTTTGGCAGGGCCACTCTCCCGCACAACCGCCGCAGGTCCAGGCCGGTTTGATCGGGTGGTGGGTCGTCATCGCGGGCCGTCCTGGCTGGGCCAGTGGCCGCGGTTGATCGGGATGCGGTGGCGGCTTCGGCAGGGCAAGCTGCTTCCGCAGCGGCAGACGTGCTGCCAGTGCCGCCATGACCAGACGGGCCGATGACGGCGGGCGAGGGTGAGCGCCACCGCCGGGACGTACTCGTCATAGGAGACGCGCTTCATCGGCTTGCCGGAGCCGTTGGGGCGACTCTTCGCCGCGTCATGGGATCGGAAGGGAGCACTGCCGTCTCCTCGTGCCGCAGGTGTCCGGGGGCGTGGATGCCCGATCACGGGGGATGCGCCGGACATCCACGCCGGTGAGGACGGCCCACAGCGCCAACCGGGGGAATCGACCTCCTCGGCAACCTCCCACAGGTACCGTTGGGTAGTCAAGGGCTGACGTAGGTGGTCTACTCGTGTTGCCAACCGAGGGGAACACCGTGCCACCGCTACGAGCAGATCGCCGACGACCTCGCCGAACGCATCGCTACCGGCGAGTTCCCGCCGGGCTCCAAGCTGCCCAGCCGTCGAGAGTTGATCGAGCACTACGGCGTAACGGAGCCCGTGATCGACCGCGCCATGCAGGTGCTACGGATCAAGGGCATGACCGAGACCCTGCCGGGCGTAGGCGTCTTCGTCGCCGAATAATCGCCCAAGGTCCGCCAGCCGGCCTGGACCCCTCGCTTGTAAGTTCTGGGCGCTTCGTCTGGTGGCGTCCATCCGCGTACGCGACCTCGGGCGACTGTCCGCGCTCGGCAGCCGGCGGCCGTCCTCGTTCATCCCGTTGCTGTCACCGTTGCTGTCGCCGGCCGCTATGCCTCCGACTCGGGAGTCATAGTGTCGAAGCCCGCTTGCTCGGTGTAGAGGATCGCAGCCCACCGGTCGAAGGTGAGCCTGTGAATGGCTCGCACGATCGCCCAGTCCAGCAGGTAGCCAGACGTAGCGACCTCCGCGAGCGTGTCACAGAAGGTCAGGTCAACGGGCCCCCTTGGTCAAGCCCGTGATCGATGGCGCTCTTGACGGCATCGGGTTGGGTAACCAAACGCAGGACAATAGGAGACGTTTGCTCGCCGGCGGCCACGGCCGTCGGATATCGGTCGCGGGCTTCCGCAACAACGTCGCGGTCGCTGGACAGCTCGTACGATGCCCAACCGACACCATCCCCAGCCGGCGTAGCAGCCACCACCGGGTACCGCCTTCGAATCTCCGCGACCAGCTCGTCCAGGAGGCGCTGCGCCACTGGCTCGCCGGACCGCATGAACAAGGTCATCACTTCCGCCACGCAGACATCCTTGCTCAGCCTGCACACCACTGGCACGCAGACGAACCCACCCTCAGCTTGGGAATCCGGTTGAGTCGCCGCTCATGGTCCCGGTAAAGGCTGGTCGTGGGTGCTCGGGCGGTCCGACCCAGCGCTGCGACGGACCTCCGCTGGCCCGTGTTGACCGCTGTATCGGGCACGTATCGGGCACAGACTCAGGTGAAGCCATGCTTGAACCTCTGTCTTGCAAAGGCTGCTCGGGACCATGGAGGCTCGGCAATCGATGTCAAGGACTGACTGTGAGCATGGTGGGGCCGGCTCGGAAGTGGTGAGCTGCTAGTCGGCAGCGGTAGGGGTGACTCTAGGTCTGACTGGCTTTATCTTCAGGGACTTTGCTGTCCTGAACCAGCGGGCTGGTGTGCCGTTGTCGAACTTCTCGCCGACTTCCGCTGTCTGGCGACCGCCAGTCGCCCATCCCCCGGCCGAATCCCGCCGGGGTTGCGGACTGCACTTTTCGACCACTGCTGATGGCTGGCGACCCTCGTCGATGAGCAGATGCGGGGCACCGTTGGTTCACCCTGAGGGCCGGCCACATCGAGGCTCATGCTGCCTCCCTGCTGCATCGCTGCACGACGCCTAGCTGCTTACAGCTGCGGTTCCCACTATGCTGACCCTCTCAGGGTGCGTGGGAGGGATGAGGATGGACTGGCTTTTTCAAGGCCTCGGAACGCTGCTCGTGGGCATCATCCTCGGGGCTACCGGTGATCGGTTGTACATTAACGCAAGTCGCAAGAAGAGCCTACGGATGACCCAAAAGGCGGGCCGCAACTCAAACCTGTCCCAGGTTGGGCGTGACTCTTACACGTCCGTAGATCCCCAGTTTCAAAGGTCGGGCGGAAGTGAGCAAGATAGCGAGGTTTAGGAGTGGGGGATCGCCTAGTTCAGCGAGGGGGAGACAATTCCACACTCTATCAGGCAAGCGTTGCCCACTATGGGATTTCATACGCAGACGCAAAAGAGATCGCGCTCGACGTCTTTCAAAAGAACTTCCTTCAACTATCGGAAGAGGCTGCCGAAGTGGCGGCGCGTCGAGCCGAGGCGGCCACCGAAGCCTTTTTTAAGCAATTGCAAAGCAAATATCCTGAGGCTATCGCGGCAGCACGTGAGCCAGGCTTCCAGCGAGCGCTATTCTCAGTGCAACTCAATGCCGCATGTTCAGAAGACGGAGCAATGGATGGGCTGCTAGTAGAGGTCTTAGTAGAACGCGCAAACGAGATTGGGAAATCGCTCCGACGCATCGTCCTCGACGAAGCCCTCCTCACTATCCCCAAGATTACCACAGCCCAGATGGAGACGCTGTCACTATGCTTCTACCTGAAACAAGTTGCACACTCGGGCTTCTCGCACTCGCATGACAGTGCACTGGAAGCCTTGCACCAGATGCTTAGGATCTGCGTTGCACCCTTCCAAGATGCTGCAATTTCTCTGAAGGAACTTCGCCACTTACAGTACGCCGGGTGTATTTCTATATCCGCTGGCTCTTCCACTGTCGGCGAGACGTATGCGAGAACGTATCCTGGCTTGTTCTGCAATCCCATTAATCCCCATTCCGTCAAGGACGTACTGCGGCCTGCCTTTATTCCACATCCCGAACATCGTGCCAGCCTTCGAATACCGGTTGTCAAACGCGAGGATCTCGACCCCTACCTTGAAGGAAAGGGCATGATCGAGCATCGTTCCGACATCGAAAGCATTCTGTCCGCGAACTCAATGCCCCACAATCTTGTTCTCGACAAGTTGTGCGAGGCGGGCGGAGCGGTGGAGACAGTCCTTCGGAAATGGGAAGCCGACCCCCGCAACATGAGCTACGTTGAGCTAACGTCCGTAGGCACAGCGATCGGTCACGCCAATCTGGTACGTGCGACCGCATTCTCAACGCCGTTAGAAGTTTGGATTCCCTGAGAGGACGTCTGATTCGCGTATTTTGCATGTGTTGTGGTTTTAGGGGTTCTCGCCGGGTTGGGGTGGTTTCGGTGGTGAGGCGTTTGGCGAGGTTGTCGATCATGGCGAGGGTGATCATGCTGGCGGAGTTGTCGGGGCGGGTTTCGTAGTCGCGGACGAGTCGGCGGTGGTGCATGAGCCAGCCGATGGTGCGTTCGACGACCCATCGGCGTTTGACGACGCTGAAGCCTTTGATCTGTGGGTCTTTGGTGACGATCTCAACGTCGACGCCGAGGGCGGCGCCGTGTTCGACGACACGGTTTTTGAAGCCGGCGTCGACCCAAGTTTTGGCCAGGGTGGGGTAGGTGGTGGCCTGGTCGAGCAGGTCGATGCCGATGGTGTTGTCGCTGGCGCTGGCGGCGGTGACGATGACGGCGAGGAGCAGGCCGAGGGTGTCGGTGATGATGCCCCGTTTGCGGCCGACGATCTTCTTCCCTGCGTCGGTGCCTTGGGTGGACAGTGGGACGTTGGTGGAGGTCTTCACACTTTGGCTGTCCATGATGGGTGCGATGGTGCGGCCGTGGTGGTCGCGGACGAGGCCGGTGAGCTGGTAGTTGAGTTCGGTGAAGATGCCTTCCTTGCTCCAGGCGGCGAAGTAGCCGTAGACCGTCGCGTGGGGCGGGAAGTCGTGGGGCGGGAAGTCGTGGGGCAGGTAGCGCCAGGCGATGCCGGTGCGGTTGACGTACAGGATGGCGTTGAAGATGTCGCGCAGGTCGTGGCTGGGGGCGCGGCCGCTGACGCCGGCGTCGGTGCGGGCCTGCCGCCAGGCGGTCAGGCGGGGTGCGATCAGCGCCCACCGGGCGTCGGACAGGTCGGACGGATAGGGTCGCCGTGCGGTCATGACTCAGGCGTACGGTGCCGGGACGCGGGCTCGACGGACTTCATGTCCGTCGATGTCGGGGTAAAAGTGAATTAGACACGATCGCGGGCGGAATGCGCTGATTCCGGTCAGGGATGAATCGACCGGGATGCATCATTTCCCGGTCAAGTCGGGCACTTGCACCCCTCGATTACTCGAGACGCAAATCGGCCGCTACTGACGTGAAGATGAAGCAAACGTCCAGTAAGGGGTGCGGGCGGCGAAGTCGGCGCGGAGGGCGATGTAGACGTCGCGGACGATGTAGCGCCTGAGGTAGCGGAGGAATTCTTGCTTGTTGAGGCCTTCGGTGATGCGTCACTGCTGGTAGGCGTGAGTGCGTGGGTCGTAGCGCAGGCGGTAGAGGGCGATGGTGTGCAGGGCGTGGTTGGTGCCGCAGTCGCCTCCTCCGGATCGTGCAGCCGGGCCGGCAACGGAAGATCATCAACGGGCACGCCGATGAGGGTAGTCCGGGGTAAGCCTCCGAGCACCACGCTGCGCGTCTACACCCACCTCCTGCCGAGCAGCGAGGACCGCACCCGCCGAGCGATCGACGCCGCCTTCGGGCACGGCCCGACCGACCCCGACGGCCTGGCGACGGCCCAGCCGGGTGCCGGAAGAGTGTTTGCGCAGCTCAGGAAGGGTGACGGCGTCACTTGGCGTTGAAGTAGCTCGCCTCCGGGTGGTGCACCACGATCGCGTCGGTGGCCTGCTCCGGCACCAACTGGAACTCCTCCGACAACTGCACCCCGATCCGCTCGGCCCCCAGCAGCTCCACGATCTTCGCCCGGTCCTCCAGGTCCGGGCAGGCCGGGTAGCCGAACGCGTACCGGCAGCCCCGGTAGTCGGTGCGCAGCAGACCGGCCAGGTCGGCCGGGTCGTCGTCGGCCACGGTGCCGCCGCCGGGCAGCACCAGCTCGGCGCGGATCCGCCGGTGCCAGTACTCCGCGAGGGCCTCGGTGAGCTGCACCGACAGGCCGTGCACCTCCAGGTAGTCGCGGTACTCGTTGCCGGCGAACATCTTCGCCGTGTACTCGCTGATCGGCTGCCCGACGGTGACCAGCTGCAACGCCACCACGTCGAGCTGGTCGCCCTTGGGCCGGAAGAAGTCGGCCAGGCACAGCCGCCGCTCCTGCCGCTGCCGGGGGAAGGAGAACCGGGCCCGCTCGCTGTGCCCGTTCTCGTCCAGCACCACCAGGTCGTTGCCCTCGGAGTACGCGGGGAAGTAGCCGTACACCACGGCCGCCTCCAGCACCTGGTCGGAGATCAGGCGGTCCAGCCAGTACCGCAGCCGGGGCCGGCCCTCGGTCTCGACCAGTTCCTCGTACGACGGGCCCTTGCCGCCGCGGGCGCCGCGCAGCCCCCACTGGCCCAGGAACGTGGCCCGCTCATCCAGCAGCGCCGCGTAGTCGGCCAGCGGCACGCCCTTGACGACGCGGGTGCCGAAGAACGGCGGCTTCGGCACCGCCACGTCCACCGCCACGTCGGAGCGGACCGAAGCGTCGTCCAGTTCGGGCAGGGCCTCGCGCACCTGCGCGCGCTGCCGCTCGCGGCGCTCCCGGCGGGCCGCCAGCGCCGCCTCGCGCTCCGGGTCGACCACCGGCGCGCCGCCGCGCTTGGCCCCCATCACGCGGTCCATCAGGGACAGCCCTTCGAACGCGTCGCGGGCGTAGTGCACCTGACCCGGGTAAATCGACCGCAGGTCGTCCTCCACGTACGCGCGGGTCAGCGCCGCACCGCCGAGCAGCACCGGCCAGCGCTCGGCCACGCCGCGGGAGGCCATCTCGGCCAGGTTCTCCTTCATGATGACGGTGCTCTTGACCAGCAGGCCGGACATGCCGATCGCGTCGGCGCGGTGTTCCTCGGCCGCGTCGAGGATCGCGTTGATCGGCTGCTTGATGCCGATGTTGACCACGTCGTAGCCGTTGTTGGACAGGATGATGTCGACCAGGTTCTTGCCGATGTCGTGCACGTCGCCCTTCACCGTGGCGAGCACGATCCGGCCCTTGCCGTCGTCGTCGGTCTTCTCCATGTGCGGCTCCAGGTACGCCACCGCGGTCTTCATCACCTCGGCGGACTGGAGCACGAACGGCAACTGCATCTGGCCGGAGCCGAACAGCTCGCCGACCACCTTCATGCCGTCCAGCAGCAGGTCGTTGATGATGGACAGCGGCGTACGCCCCTGCGCCATCGCCGTGTCCAGGTCGGCCTCCAGGCCGTTGCGCTCACCGTCGATGATCCGCCGCTTGAGCCGCTCGTCCAGCGGCAGCGCGGCCAGTTCCTCGGCCCGGGTGGCGCGCGCCGCCGCCGCGTCCACGCCCTCGAACGCCTCGATGAACCGCTGCACCGGGTCGTATCCCTCGCGGCGCCGGTCGTACACCAGGTCGAGCGCCACCTCGCGCTGCTCGTCCGGGATCCGCGACATCGGCAGGATCTTGCTGGCGTGCACGATCGCCGAGGTCAGCCCGGCCTGGGCGCACTCGTGCAGGAACACCGAGTTGAGCACCTGCCGGGCCGCCGGGTTGAGGCCGAACGAGACGTTGGAGATGCCGGCGGTGAAGTTGACGCCCGGATAACGGGCCGCGATCTCCCGGATCGCCTCGATCGTCTCGATGCCGTCGCGGCGGGTCTCCTCCTGCCCGGTGGCGATCGGGAACGTCAGCGCGTCGATGAGGATGTCCTCCCGACGCATCCCCCACCGGCCGGTCAGGTCGTCGATCAGCCGGGAGGCCACCCGTACCTTCCATTCGCGGGTGCGGGCCTGGCCCTCCTCGTCGATGAGCAGCGCCACGACGGCGGCGCCGTGCTCCTTGACCACCGGCATGACCCGCGCGTAGCGGGAGTCGGGGCCGTCGCCGTCCTCGAAGTTGACCGAGTTGACCACGCACCGGCCGCCGAGCATCTCCAGGCCGGCCTCGATCACCGCCGGTTCGGTGGAGTCCAGCACGATCGGCAGCGTCGACGCGGTGGCGAACCGGCCGGCCAGCTCCCGCATGTCCTGCGTGCCGTCGCGGCCCACGTAGTCGACGCAGAGGTCGAGCAGGTGCGAGCCGTCCCGGGCCTGGCTGCGGGCGATCTCCACGCAGGCCTGCCAGTCCCCGGCGAGCATGGACTCGCGGAACGCCTTCGAGCCGTTGGCGTTGGTCCGCTCCCCCACCATCAGGATGCTGGCGTCCTGGGCGAACGGCACGTGGTGGTAGATCGAGGAGACCCCGGCCTCCGGCTTCGGCTCCCGCGCCACCGGCGCCCGCCCGCCGAGGCGCTCCACCAGCACCCGGATGTGCTCCGGGGTGGTGCCGCAGCAGCCGCCGATCAGGCCCACGCCGTAGTCGGTGAGGAACTGCTCCAGGGCGTCGGCCAGCTCGTCCGGGCTGAGCGGGAAGTACGCCCCGTCGGCCGTGAGCACCGGCAGGCCCGCGTTCGGCATCACCGAGATCGGGATGCGCGAGTGCTGCGCCAGGTAGCGCAGGTGCTCGCCCATCTCCGCCGGGCCGGTCGAGCAGTTGAGCCCGATCAGGTCGACGCCGAGCGGCTCGATCGCGGTCAGCGCCGCGCCGATCTCGCTGCCCAGCAGCATCGTGCCGGTGGTCTCCACCGCCACCTGACAGATGATCGGCACGTCCCGGCCCGCCTCGGCGCGGGCCCGCTTCGACCCGACCACCGCCGCCTTGACCTGGAGCAGGTCCTGGCAGGTCTCGATGATCAGCGCGTCCGCCCCGCCGGCGATCAGGCCGGCGGCGTTCTCCTGGTACGCGTCGCGCAGCGAGGCGTAGGTCGCGTGCCCGAGCGTGGGCAGCTTGGTGCCCGGGCCCATCGCGCCGAGCACGAACCGGGGGTGCTCCGGCGTCGCGTACTCGTCGGCGGCCTCCCGCGCGATCCGCGCGCCCGCCTCGGACAGCTCCCGGATGCGGCCGGGGATGCCGTACTCGGCGAGGTTGGGCAGGTTCGCGCCGAACGTGTTGGTCTCCACGCAGTCCGCGCCGGCGGCCAGATAGGCGTCGTGCACGCCGCGGACCACGTCCGGCCGGGTCACGTTGAGGATCTCGTTGCAGCCTTCGAGGCCGTCGAAGTCGTCAAGGGTGAGATCGGCGGCCTGGAGCATCGTCCCCATCGCGCCGTCCGCGATCAGGATCCGATCGGCCAGCAGGTCACGCAACGAAATAGGCACATGGCCCAGGTTAGTGCGCCCGAGTACGCCAGACTCACCCGAACCGGGCCTTCCCACATACTGCCCGGCCGACCGGCGTACGCCTTTGCGCCGGTTCGCCCGGGTGGTCACCCTCGGCGACCGGCGCGGCCGACGGGCCGGCCCCGTCGGCGGCACGTAGGCTGGCGGACGTGAAGGACAACAGGGGTGCGACAGTGCGACGGAGCGACGCCGCGCCCGACGAGCAGGGTGAGGTGACGGCGTGACCGAGTTCGACGGGCTGCCGGTACTGCGCTCGCCGGTCGCCATCGCGGCCTTCGAGGGCTGGAACGACGCCGCCGACGCCTCCACCGCCGCCGTGGAACACCTGGAGCAGGTCTGGCAGGCCCGGCAGGTGACCGAGCTGGACCCGGAGGACTTCTACGACTTCCAGGTCAGCCGTCCGACGATCACCATGGCCGACGGGGAGACCCGGCGCGTCGAGTGGCCCACCACGCGGTTCATGGTGGCCAGCCCGGAGGGCACCGAGCGGGACGTGGTGCTGATCCGGGGCATCGAGCCGAGCATGCGCTGGCGGACGTTCTGCGAGCAGGTGCTGGAGATCTGCCACAGCCTGGAGGTCGAGCGGGTGGTGCTGCTCGGCGCGCTGCTGGCCGACGTGCCGTACACCCGGCCGCTGCCGATCAGCGGCAGCGCGTCGGACGCCGACGCCGCCAAGCGCTACCAGCTCACCCCCACCCGGTACGACGGGCCGACCGGCATCGTCGGCGTGCTGCACGACGCCTGCACCCGCGCCGAGGTCGACGCGGTGTCGTTCTGGGTGCACGTGCCGCACTACGCCAACAACCCGCCCTGCCCGAAGGCCACGCTGGCGCTGCTGCACCGGGTCGAGGAGGTGCTCGACCTGCCGGTGCCGATGGCCGACCTGGCCGAGGAGGCCGCCGAGTGGGAGCAGCGGGTGCGCAGCGCCGCCGAGCAGGACGCGGAACTCGGCGAGTACGTGCGTGAGCTGGAGGAACGGGTCGGCGACGCCGGCATCACCCCGTTGACCGGGGACGAGATCGCCCAGGAGTTCGAGAAGTACCTGCGTCGCCGCGGCGGTTCCGCCGGGCCGACAGCGGGTTCCTGGTAGCCGTTTTCCGTCGAAGCCGGGTCCCCCTGCCGGGGCCCGGCTTCTGCGTGTCCGGGGTGGCGCGGTCACACCCTCTAGGGCATCCTAGGAACCTAGCTGTTCTGAGGAGGCCCGGATGCAGATCAACCCCGGCGCGGCCGAGTTCCCGCACCGGCAGATCGCCGCGCAGCTCAAGGCCCAGGTGCGCCGCGGCGACTGGGGTCCCGGCGAGCGGCTGCCGTCCATCCCGGCCATCGCCGAGATGTTCGGCGTGGCGAAGCAGACCGTGCAGCGCGCCGTCGACCAGCTGCGGGTCGAGGGCATCCTGATCACCAAACCCGGCTCCGGTACGTACGTCCGGGGCACCCGGCGCCGCCTCAACCGCCTGTCCCGGGGCCGGTACGGCGGCTTCCGCGGCTACCACACCGACCTGGCCGCCCGGTACCGCCAGCAACTCGTCTCGGTCGGCCGCTCCCCCGCCCCGGCCGAGGTGGCCGACGCGTTCGGCGTCGCCGACGGCACCGAACTGCGCCGGCGCCGGCACCTGGTACGCACCGACGACTCCCCGGTCGAGGTCGGGGCGTCCTGGTTCCTGCCCGCCGACACCGCCGGCACGTCACTGGAGCGGGCCGAGGCGTTCGGCCGGCCGCTCTACCAGGAGGCCGAGGAGGTCACCGGCCGGCGGTACGTCACCGCCACCGACACGATCAGCGCACGCCAGCCCAGCCGGGAGGAGGCGGAGATCCTCCAGATCCGACCCGACACGCCGGTGCTGCACCTGCTGCACGTGGCGTACGACGAGCGACGCAAGCCGATCGAGGTCGCGCAGGCGACCTGGCCCGGCCCGATGACCACGCTCACCGAGGAGTACAGGATCCCCGCCCCGGCTCCCGACCAGGACCCCGACCCCGGCCTGGTCCTGGGCTGACCGCTTTGCCCCCGCCCCGGCGATCTTGCACTTTCCGCCCCGGCAGACGGCGCATTTCCGACGCTCCAGGGGCCGCGAGTGCAAGATCGCCGAGGCGTGCCGGCCGGGCCGGCGCACACATGCTCCCGGAACGGCCACGCCCGGGCGGAGCCCCCGAGTCGCGTCGTGCCGGGTGGAACACCGTGGGTGTCAAACCGCCCTCGAGACACCCGTCACGTTCCACCCGCCCGCTGAGCGACGCGATCTTGCGGTTTCGGACCCCGCAAACTGGGGCGAAACGGCGATAACGTGGGCCGCAAGTGCAAGATCGGCGAGGCGAGGCGAGGCGAGGCGGGAGCGAGGCGAGGCGGGAGCGACGCGAGGACGAGGCGCGGCGCGGGGGCGGGGACGGGTGAGCGAGGGACGGGTGCGCGGGCGGCCGGGCGGAACGGCTACAGGGCGATGCCCAGGAGCGCGTCGACCGTGTCGGTGAACAGCACCGGGGCCTCCGGGTCGTCCGTGACGCCGTTCAACGCTCCGTCGGCCCAACGGTCAGCCGCCGCCAGAGCGCCCGGCGTGTCCAGATCGTCGGCCAGGCGCTCGCGTACCTCGGCCAGCAACGCCGCCCCCGACGGCCCGGCCGGCGCGGCGGCGGCCCGCCGCCAGCGGCCCAGCCGCTCCCGCGCCTCGGTGAGCAGATCCTCGGTCCAGGAGCGGTCGCTGCGGTAGTGACCGCTCATCAGCGCCAGCCGCACGGCCATCGGGTCGACCTTGTCGGCCCGCAGCCGGGACACGAAGACCAGGTTGCCCTGGGACTTCGACATCTTCTCGCCGTCCAGGCCGATCATGCCGGCGTGTACGTAGTGGTCGGCGAACGGCGCCTCGCCGGTGAGCCGCTCGGCGTGCGCGGCGGAGCACTCGTGGTGCGGGAAGATCAGGTCGTTGCCGCCGCCCTGCACGTCGATCCGGTCGCCGAGCAGGTTCAACGCGATGACCGTGCACTCGATGTGCCAGCCGGGACGGCCCGCGCCCAGTTCGCCGCCGGGCCAGGACGGCTCGCCCTCGCGGGCGCCGCGCCACAGCAGCGGGTCGAGCGGGTCGCGCTTGCCGGCGCGCTCCGGGTCGCCGCCGCGCTCGGCGAACAGTTCCAGCATCTCCTCGCGGGACAGGTTCGACTCGTAGCCGAAGCGCGGGGCGGCGGAGATGTCGAAGTAGACGTCGCCGGTACCGTCGTCGAGCCGGTACGCCGCGCCGTCCTTGAGCAGCACCAGCACCTTCTCGGCAATCTCCGGGATCGACTCGACAGCGCCGACGTAGTGCGCCGGCGGGATCATCCGCAGCGCCTCCATGTCCTCGCGGAACAGCGCGGTCTCCCGCATGGCCAGGACCTTCCAGTCCTCGCCGTCGCGCTCGGCGCGTTCCAGCAGCGGGTCGTCGATGTCGGTGACGTTCTGCACGTACCGCACGTCCAGGCCGGCGTCGCGCCACATCCGCTGCACCAGATCGAACGCGATCATGGTGGCGGCGTGCCCCAGGTGCGTGGCGTCGTACGGGGTGATGCCGCAGACGTACATCGAGGCCGCGCCCTCGGGCCGGCTGGGATGGGCGCCCTGCCGCGCCGAGTCGTACAACCGCAGCGGCACGCCCTCGCCGGGCAGCCGCGGCACCTCGTGTCCCGCCCAAGACTCCATGACCGCCAGCCTAACGATCCGTCAGACGCTCGGGTGCCGCCCTACGGGTGATCAACGCGACAGCGGCTCACATCGGCGGCCAGGGCATCGCCGGCCACTCCTCGGGAGGCAGCGGGAACCGGCCGGTCCCGCGCAGCCGCCGTACCCGGGTCGCCAGCGCTGCCGTCTCGCCGATCGTCAGGTGCTCGGCCAGTTCGTCGCCGAGCGGGCCGCGGAGCTGACCGGCCAGCCCGTCGAGCATCTCCACCGCGTCCGGCGGCAGCTCGCGGCCGGCCCAGCCCCACAGCACCGTACGCAGCTTCTCCTCGACGTGGAAGCTCACGCCGTGGTCGACGCCGTAGATCCGGTCGTCCGGGCCGACGAGCACGTGACCGCCCTTGCGGTCGGCGTTGTTGATCACCGCGTCGAGCACGGCGAGCCGGGCCAGACGCGGGTCGTCGGCGTGCGCCAGCGCGTACGCGGCGCCGTCGTCGTCGCGGGCCGCGGCCACCGGGAACCAGCGCGGCGGGATCTCCCGCGCCGGCACGAACCCGACCAGCGGCTCGGCGTCGTCCGGCTCGTCGATCCAGAGCTGGCAGGAGCCGGGGCCGAACGGGCCGTCCCGCAGCACCGTGGGGGGCACCAGGTCCCAGCCGGTGGCCCGGGACACCAGGTAGGCGGCCACCTCGCGGCCGGCGAGCGTACCGTCCGGGAAGTCCCACAGCGGGCGCTCACCGCGTACCGGCTTGTAGACACAGTGGGCGGTGACGTCGCCGAGCGCGACGACGGCGCGCAGCGTGGCGTTGGAGGCGTCGACAAGCCGCCCCTCCAGGGTCAGCTCACCGTCGGCGAGCAGCCGCAGCGCCTCGGCGCCGTCCTGTCGGGGCTGCAGTTCCGACGACGTCACCGGTGATAGCCGTTGTTCCGGGGGCAGAGGTGACCGGCCGGGTCCAGCGGCTGCCCGCACAACGGGCAGGGGGGACGGCCGGCGTTGACGACGCGCTTGGCCCGCTCGATGAACTCGCGGGTCGCCTCCGGGGTCAGCCGGACCCGGAGCCGGTCGAGGTGGTCGTCCGGCTCGTCCGGTTCCTCGTCGGCGTCGTCGTCCGCGTCGCCCAGCTCGACCTCGACCTCCGCCTCGCCCACAGCGATCGCCTCGATCACCACTGTCGCGGTGTCCACGTCGAAGGCCAGGCCCAGCGTGCCGACGCGGAACTCCTCGTCCACCGGGGTGTCGAGCGGCTCGTTGTCGCCGCCCGTCGGCGGCGCGGCCTCCGGCAGCTGCACGCCGAAGCGGCGCTGCTCCTCGGCGAGCAGCTCTTCGAGCTTCTCGGCGAGCAACGACACCTGGACCTTCTCCAGCGACACGCTGACCAGCCGGCCGCCGCCGCGCGCCTGGAGGAAGAACGTGCGCTCCCCCGGCGGGCCGACCGTACCGGCGACGAACCGCTCCGGCGGCTCGAAGGCGTGCACCTGGTGCGTCATACCCACGACCCTATCCGGCGCGTGGAAGTGCCGCGCAGCCCACCGACGCCGAATCCGCCCAGAGCGAACGCGCCGCGCCGGGCCGGCTATCCGGCCGCGCCCGCGCCCCCGCCGACCGCCGCGTCCGACTCGGCCGGCCGCGCCGCGCGCCGGCGCCGCTTGCGCGGCGGCGGGACCAGCGCCGACAGGTCGCCGCCGGTGTCGTTGAGCCGGACCAGGAACGGCCGCAGCGGCGTGTAGCGGATCGCGGTCACCGACGCCGGGTCGGCCACGATCCGCTGAAAAAGATCAAGGTGTACGCCGAGCGCGTCCGCCACGATCGCCTTGATCACATCACCGTGGCTGCACGCGAGCCAGACCGCCTCCGGTCCGTGCTCGGCGGTGACCCGCGCGTCCCACGCCCGTACCGCCGCCACCGCGCGCGCGGACATCGCCGCCATCGACTCCCCGTGCGGGAACGCGGCGGCGCTCGGGTGCTGCTGCACCACCGGCCAGAGCGGCTCCTTCGCCAGCTTCTTCAGCGACTGCCCCTCCCAGTCGCCGTACCCGCACTCGATCAGCCCGTCGTCCACCACGGGCTCGGCGTCCGGCAGCGCCAGTTCGAGGGTCTGCCGGCAGCGGATCAGCGGGCTGGTCACCACCGCCGCGAGCGGCAGTCCGGCGAGCCGCCCGCCCACCGCCGTCGCCTGCGCCCGGCCGGTGTCGTCCAGCTCGACCGGTTGCCGCCCGGCCAGGCCGCCGTCGGCGTTCGCGGTGGTCCGGCCGTGTCGCAGAAGCAGAAGGGTCGCCACGCAGACCACCCTAGGCGGTACGCCCCGACCGTGATCGTCCCGCCACGACGCCGACCTTTCCCGCCCTCACACCCCGTCCGCGTCGATCGTGATCGCCCGTCGCATTGCGCAGCTCGTTCGTCTCGCGCGGCACTCCGCCAGAGATCTTGGAAGATTTGGGCCCCTATGAGAGCCATTTCCTTCCAAGATCTCCTGAGGAAGCGGCGCACGCCGGAGATCTTGGTACGTTCCCGCCCTTGTAGGGGCCGTTCCGTACCAAGATCTCCGGCCAGCCCTGCCGTCGGCGACCCGACCTCCCAGTTGATCATGAGGTTGACGGCGACAAAACGGACACGAGGTGCCGCCAACTTCATGATCGACGCGGCAGGGAAGCCCGGGCGTTGGCGGACGCGACGTGGGCGCGACGTAAGCGGGCGCTACGTGAGCGGGGCGGAGATGGGCGTGCGCAGGTGGAGCGGTCGGCGGAGTGGGCCGGATGCGTCGGAACGAGAGAGCGGGGCGTGTCGGGGAGGGCGTGTCCGTTTGCGTCGGGTGTCTGATTTCGGGGTGGTCGGGGGACACCCGCACGGCGGAATCGCCTGCGGGGCCGGGGCGTTATACCTGGTGAACGACCGCAGCAGCGCCCCCGCAGCCCGAGAAGGCGGGCGGCAGCGTCCGGGAATGATCCCGGGCCGGCGGTCGTTGGACATGTCTCCGGCGCGACCAGCGAGCCCCGCACGCCACCCCCGGCGTCCGCGGTCCGTGTGAGCAGACGCCGGATCCCCCCAGACTTTTTGAGCGCCTGACGGTGCCCACGCACTCGCCCCCGGGTGCGTCGACCCCCGAATGGAGCCCCCTCATGAACACGATCCTGCGTAAGAGCATCCTCGGTATCGCCGGTCTGACCGTCGCCGGTGGCCTCGCCGCCGGCCCCCTCAACCACGACACCAGCACCCCCACCACCCGCACGGCCGCCGCGGTCACCACCTCCCAGGCCGCCGCGAAGCTGGACAGCGCCGCGCTGATCCCGCACGGCGTGCAGGGCACCCAGTCCCGCATCGACCTCGACGACGAGCAGACCGCCAACGTCAAGGCCATCATCGCCGCCACGAAGAAGGCCGGCATGGACGAACGCGCCGCCGTCGTGTCCATCGCCACCGCCCTGCAGGAGTCGAAGCTGGAAAACCTCGGCCACCTCGGTGACCGCAACGACCACGACTCGCAGGGCCTGTTCCAGCAGCGCCCCTCCAGCGGCTGGGGCACGGTCGAGCAGATCACCGACCCCGAATACTCGACCATGGCGTTCCTGAAGGGTCTGAAGCAGGTCGACGGCTGGCAGGACATGCCGCTGACCGTCGCCGCCCAGACCGTCCAGGTGAGCGCGTACCCTGACCACTACGCCCAGTGGGAGCAGCAGGCCGCCGACCTGGTCGCCGAGCACTGGAACAGCTGAGACAAGCGAAAGGCCGGCACCCCGAACATCGGGTGCCGGCCTTTCGCATGACAGCGTCAGGTGGCGCTGATCGTGCCGGTGGCCAGCAGGCAGATCACCAGGCTGCCCAGCGCGACCCGGTAGAGCACGAAGACGTACAGCGTGTGGTGTGCGACGTAGCGCAGCAGCCAGGCGATGGCCGCGTACCCGACGGCGAACGCGATCAGCGTCGCCACCACCATCTGCGCCACGCTCGGCGCGGCGGTGCCGGGCGCGGACGGCTCGAAGACGTCCGGCAGGCTGAACACGCCGGAGATCACCACGGCCGGGATGGCCAGCAGGAACGAGTAGCGGGCCGCGGTCTCCCGGGTCAGGTTGAGCAGCAGGCCCGCGGTCAGCGTGCCGCCGGAGCGGGACACGCCTGGTACGAGCGCCGCGGCCTGGGCGAAGCCCATCACCACGCCGTCGCGCATCCGGAAGTTCTCCAGCGTACGGGTCTGCCGGCCCCAGTACTCGGCGAAGGCGAGCAGTACCGCGCCGATGATCAGCGTGCAGGAGATCAGCCAGAGGTTGCGGCCGGCGGTGCGGATCTGGTCCTTGAAGATCAGTCCGAAGATGCCGATCGGGATGGTGCCGACGATGACGTACCAGCCCATGCGGTAGTCGAGGCTGGAGCGCACCGAGCGGTCGAACAGGCCCAGGCACCAGGTGCGGACGATCCGCCAGATGTCCTTGGCGAAGTAGATCAGGACGGCGGCCTCGGTGCCGAGCTGGGTCACCGCGGTGAACGACGCGCCCGCGTCCCGGCCGAAGAACAGCTCCGAGGTGATCCGCAGGTGCCCGGACGAGGACACCGGAAGGAACTCGGTCAGCCCCTGGACCAGGCCCAGGACGATGGCCTCGATCCAGGTCACTCCCCGACTCCGGACAGCTCCAGCGCCTCGGCGACGGTCCGCAGGGTCTGCACCCCGCTCTCCCGGTCGGCCACGAACAGCGACACCGACAGCGTGGTCACGCCCGCGGCGGCGTACTCCCGCATGCGCTCGGCGATGCGCTCCTTCGGGCCGAGCAGCGAGGTGCGGTCGATGAACTCCATCGGTACGGCGGCGGCCGCGTCGCGCTGCCGCTTGGCCAGGTAGAGGTCCTGGACCTCGCGGGCCGCGTCGCCGTAGCCCATCCGGGTGGCGAGCTGGTTGTAGAAGTTCTGCTTGCGGCTGCCCATGCCGCCGACGTACAGCGCGGCGTACCAGCGGACCAGCTCGGCGCAGGTGGCGACGTCGTCGCCGACCACCACCGGCACGGACGGCACCACGTCGAAGCCGGCCAGTTCCTTGCCGGCGGCGGCGCGGCCAGCCCGGACCGAGGCGAGGTGCTCCTCGGCGAACTCCGGGGAGTAGAAGACGGCCAGCCAGCCGTCGGCGATCTCGCCGGCCAGCTCCAGGTTCTTCGGGCCGACGGCGGCCAGGTAGATCGGGATGTGCTCGCGCGGCGGGTGGAAGCCCAGCCGCAGCGCCTTGCCCGGGCCGTCCGGCAGCGGCAGCGTGTAGTGCTCGCCGTCGTACGCGACCTCCTTGCGGGCGACCGCCAGCTTGACGATGTCCACGTACTCCCGGGTGCGGGCCAGCGGCTTGGCGAACCGCACGCCGTGCCAGCCCTCCGAGACCTGCGGGCCGGACACGCCCAGGCCGAGCCGGAACCGGCCGCCGGAGATCGTGTCGATGGTCGCCGCGGTCATCGCGGTCATGGCGGGCGAGCGGGCCGGGATCTGCATGACCGCCGACCCGACGTCGATCCGCTCCGTCTGTCCGGCGATCCAGGACAGGATGCTCGGCGAGTCCGAGCCGTACGCCTCCGCGGCCCACACCACCGAGTAGCCGAGCCGGTCCGCCTCCTGGGCCAATGCCAGGTGGTCGAACGGCGTGCTCCACGCCGTTTGGTATCCGAGGTTGAGCCCGAGTCGCACTGATCCTCCCGCCATCCGCACCACAGGTCGCATCAGGTTACGCAATGAGCGTGGCGCCCTCGACGTCCGGCTCACCCGAACATGTCACACCGGTCTGATGTCGCGCGGGAACTTGACTGCGGCGAGGATATCCGTGACGCCGGGTTCGAAATAAGGTTCACGCATGCAACAGCGACCGCTCGGCCGAAGCGGGCTGGCGGTATCGCGGCTCGCGCTCGGCACCATGACCTGGGGACGCGACACCGACGCCGACGACGCGGCCGCCCAGCTGAAGAGTTTCCTCGACGCGGGCGGCAACCTCGTCGACACCGCGGACGTGTACGCCGACGGCGACGCCGAATCGGTGATCGGCTCGCTGCTGGGCAGCCTGGTGGACCGCGACGAGCTGCTGATCGCCACCAAGGCGGGGCTGCGGCCGGGCAGCCGCCGCCGGGACGGCTCGCGCGGGCACCTGCTGCGCACGCTCGACGCCTCGCTGCGCCGGCTGGGCACCGACCACGTCGACCTGTGGCAGGTGCACGGGTACGACCCGGACACGCCGCTGGAGGAGACGCTCTCGGCCCTCGACCATGCCGTGTCGAGCGGGAAGGCCCGCTACGTCGGCGTGTCGAACTTCTCCGGCTGGCAGACCGCCCGCGCCGCCGCCTGGCAGGCCGCCTGGCCGGGGCGCGCCCCGGTGGTCGCCGCGCAGGTGGAGTACTCGCTGCTGGAGCGCGGCGTGGAGCGGGAGGTGCTGCCCGCCTGCGCCGGGATGGGGCTGGGCGTGCTGCCCTGGTCGCCGCTGGGCCGGGGCGTGCTGACCGGCAAGTACCGCAACGGCCGCCCGGCCGACTCGCGGGCGGTGTCGCCGCACTTCGAACGGTTCGTCGCCACCTACCTGGAGCCGCGCTGCTCCAGCATCGTGGAGGCGGTCGCCATCGCGGCCGGCGGGCTCGGCGTGTCGCCGCTGGAGGTGGCGCTGGCCTGGGTGCGGGACCGGCCCGGCGTGGCCGCGCCGATCCTGGGCGCCCGGACCGTCGGGCAACTGCTCGGCGCGTTGCAGGTGGAGCGGATGACGCTGCCGGAGGAGATCGTCACGGCGCTGGACGACGTGTCGGCGGTGCCGGTGGGCTACCCGGAGCGCGACGGCTGAGCCGCGGCGGGGCGGTCCGGGTCACCGTCAGGGGGTGGCGGAGGGCCCGCGACCTGGGCAGCATAGGGGCATGGACTACGAATACGCGCCGCTGCGGTTGCCTTCGAACGTCGATCGGCTGACCGCCGCGGCGCAGCTGGCGATCCAGGCCGAATTCTCCGGTTGGGAGCTGGCCCGGGTGCGGCTCTACCGGGACGGCACGCGGCAGGTGGTGCTGCGGCGCCGCCTGGTGAACAAGCCGCAGCCGGGCCTGTCGTACTGACGGGCCCGTCCCCGGGGCCGCGCGACGCGGCGCGGCCCCGGGGACGCGCACGGCCTAGTGCGCGTGGTCGTGCTCCTCGTCGAGCTCCATGAACGGGTGCTCGTCGAGCCGGCCGACCAGCCGGTCGTCGGCGGCGGGCTGGAACGGCCCGACCGGGTCGTCGTCGTCGAACGACTCCAGGTCGACCGGGGTGCCGACCTCGCTGACCATGACCACGCCGTCGAGCGGCTCCAGCTCCGGCACGTCCAGCGCGGACAGCGAGCCGTCGCCGCTCTGCAGCAGCTCCAGCACCGCCTCGCCGACGCCCTCCACCGGGGCCGGCTCGTCGTCCTCCGGGGTGCCGTCGCGGCGGGCCGCCTCGGCGGCACGCAGCAGCGCGGCGACGCTCGGCACCCGGTAGTCGCGCCGCTGCCGCACCGAGATGACCCGCGGGTGCGGGTCGGTGGGCTCGCCGCCCTCCACGGCGCCGAAGCGCTCGTCGGCCTCGTCCGGGTCGATCGACTCCACGTCCCAGGGCGTCACCTCGCCGAACGCGTCGAGCAGCTGCTCGTCGTAGGCGAACGAGGCGTTGTTCAACGCGACGTACGCCTGCCAGACGGCGTCGTCGTCGATCCGGCCCTGAGCGGCCCGGACGGCGGCCAGGTGGGCGCGAGCGGCGTCGATCACCCGCTCGAGGGCGGCATCCAGCTCACCGTGCTGGTCGGTCATGTGTGGCAGTCCCTTCGCGATGGGGGGAGGGTTCCGTGCCGACGGCGCCGCTGTGGGCGCGGTCAGCAGGTACGCAGGAAGCGGTCCAGAACCCGCACGCCGAACTGTAGTCCGTCCAGCGGAACCCGCTCGTCGATGCCGTGGAACAGGCCGGAGAAATTGAGGTCGGCGGGCAGCCGCAGCGGCGCGAAACCGAAGCAGCGGATGCCGAGCCGGGAGAACGCCTTGGCGTCGGTGCCGCCGGAGAGCATGTACGGCACCGAGTGGGCGCCCGGGTCCTCGGCGCGCAGCGCGGCCGACATGCCCGCCACCAGGTCACCGTCGAACGTGGTCTCCAGGGCCGGCTGGCGCTGGACGTACTCGATGGCGATGTCCGGTCCGACCAGCTCGCGCAGCTGCCGTTCCAGCTCCTCGCTCTGCCCGGGCAGGCTGCGGCAGTCGATGGTGGCGGTGGCCCGGCCGGGGATGACGTTGTCCTTGTAGCCGGCGGCCAGCCGGGTCGGGTTGGCGGTGTTGCGGATGGTCGCGCCGATGATGTTGGCGATCGGGCCGAGCTTGGCGATCGCGGTCTCCGGGTCGTCCGGGTCGATCTCGATGCCGAGCACGTCGGACACCTCGGCCAGGAACGCGCGTACGGTGTCGGTCATCACCACCGGGAAGCGGTGCCGGCCGATCCGGGCGACCGCCTCGGCCAGCGCGGTGACCGCGTTGTCGTCGTGCATCATCGAGCCGTGGCCGGGCCGGCCCTTGGCGTGCAGGCGCAGCCAGTCGATGCCCTTCTCGGCGGTCTCGATCAGGTAGAGCCGGCGCTGCTCGTCCACGGAGTAGGAGAAGCCGCCGACCTCGCCGATCGCCTCGGTGCAGCCGTCGAACAGGTCGCGGTGCCGCTGGGTGAGGAAGTGCGCGCCGTAGTCGCTGCCGGCTTCCTCGTCGGCGGTGAACGCGAGCACGATGTCGCGCCGGGGCCGGACGCCGGCGCGCTGCCAGCCGCGGACCACGGCGAGGACCATGGCGTCGAAGTCCTTCATGTCGATCGCGCCGCGGCCCCACAGGTAGCCGTCGCGGATCTCGCCGGAGAACGGGTGCACCGACCACTCGTCCGGGTCGGCGGGTACGACGTCGAGGTGGCCGTGCACGAGCAGCGCGTCGCGGCCCGGCTCGGTGCCGGGGATGCGGGCGACCACGTTCGCCCGGCCGGGGGCGGATTCGTGGATCTCGGCGTCGACGCCGGCCTCGGCGAGCTTCTCCGCCTCGTGCCCGGCGGCGCGCCGCTCCCCCACGCTGGTGTCGTTGTCGCCGGTGTTCGTGGTGTCGATGCGCAGCAGGTCGCGGCAGAGGTCCACGACCTCGTCGGTGGCGTCGGGCCGGGCGGGGAGGGCGTCGCTCGTCATCGCTTCCTTATATCAGCAGGCGGGGTCGTCGCGGCCGTCGGTGCGCGCCGCGGTTTCGTGGATCTCCCGGCCGGGTACCGGCGGAGGCGCCCGGGACATCGACCCCGGCCGTCACGAGGAGGGCCCCATGACCGTCCCGCTGCCGCCGCTGCCGCCCGCCGCCGACGACGCGTACCGGCCGGGTGGGCGAAGCGTGGCCGACCTCGTGGACACCGAGCACCGGGCGCTGCTGGGGCTGGCCGACCGGGTCAGCGACGCGGCGCTGGCGGCGGCCGAGCGGCGCGACGTGCTGGACGTGCTGACCGCCGCGGTGTCCCGGCACCTGTCGGCCGAGGAGCAGTATCTGTTCCCGGCGGCCCGGGCCGCCATGCCGGACGCCGTCGAGCTGGTGGAGCGGGAGATCGAGGCCGACGCCGGGCTGCTGACCGCGCTCAAGGAGCTGTCCGGCGCGGACGACCCGGCGGTCGCCGACGTGGCCGAGCGGGTGCGCCGGCACGTCAGCCGCGTCGCCGCGCTGGTCACGCCGTTGCGGGAGGTGGCGAGCGACGCGGAGCTGATCCGGCTGGGCAACCGGTGGGAGATCGCGGAGGAGGCGGCGCCGACCCGGCCGCACCCCGGCACGCCGGCCACCCCGCCCTGGAACAAGATCGTCGAGCCGGCGGTCGGGGTGCTCGACAAGGTGCGCGACGCGGTCTCCGGACGGCGTACCCGGCTGAGTGACCTGGAACACCGCCGCCAGAGCTGAGCCGATCGCCCCTTTCGCGTATCGGTTCGTGGTCCTACCGTCACGGTATGGATCTGGAGCTGCGACACCTGCGTGTGGTCTGCGCGATCGCGGAGACGGGGAGCGTCACCAAGGCCGCCTCGGCGCTCGGCCTGGCCCAGCCGGCGTTGACCGCCCAGCTTCAGCGGATCGAACGGGCGCTGGGCGGGCCGCTGTTCGAACGGGACCGCCGCGGCGCCCGCCCGACCGCGCTGGGCGAACTGGTGCTGGACCGGGCGCGGGTGCTGCTGCCGGCGATGAAGGGCCTGCGGGACGAGGCGGCCCGGATGGCCGGCGCGGGCGACCCGCTGCGCCGCTACCGCTTCGGCGGGGTGAACAGCCCGATCATGGGCCGGCTGGTGCACCGGCTCGCCGCCGAGCGGCCGGACGCGCAGATCACCACGTACGCCTCGTGGTCGGTGGACGAGCTGGCGCAGATGGTGGCCGGCGGCCGGCTCGACTTCGCCCTCACCGGGGTGTGCGGCGACTCGACGCCGTCGGCGGGGTTCGGGCTGAGCTGGCGGGAGGTGGCGGTGGAGCCGATCTGCGTGCTGCTGCCGCAGAGCCACCCGCTGGCCGGTCGCGCCGAGATCGACCTGGTCGACCTGAGTCACGAGCGGTGGGTGGCCGCGCCGGGCGACGGCTGCTTCGGCGACTGCTTCGCCGCCGCGTGCGCCCGCGCCGGCTTCACCCCCAAGAAGGTGTACGAGGCGGACGTGCGGGCCGCCCTGGAGCTGGTGGACGCGGGCGAGGCGGTGGCGTTGTGCCAGGCCACGTTCCGGCCGGTCGCCGGGCTGGTCACGCGGCGGCTGGCCGGTTCGCCGCTGCGCTGGCGGCTGCTGCTCGGCTGGCACCCGGACGTGCCGGCGGCCGCGGTGGCCGACCCGGTGCTGGCGGCGGCGGTGGCGGCGTACACGGACGCGCTGGCCAACCATCCCGACTATCTGGGCTGGTTGCTGGCGCACCCGGAGTTCGGCGTGCAGCCCAACGGCACCGGCGGGGTGCGAATCGCCTGAACCCGGGTAACACCGGCGACATGACTGATCTGTATCCGGCCGCCGACCAGCGGGAGCTGCTGCGTCAGGCGGCCACCGCGCACACCACCGCCGCCGCCGAGGTGGAGGCGTTCCTGCGACGGCTGCCGGAAGTGCCGGACCCGGCCGACGTCACCGAGTACGCCAACCTGCTCAGCCGTGCGGAGCGGGCCCGGGACGACCTGCTGGCCGCGGCGGACGCGGCCGGGCTGCGGCTGCCCAGCCTGGAGTCGGAGTAGACGCCGGCGCCCGGGTGGGTGACCCGCCCGGGCGCCGGCGTACCGGCTCATCGTTCGATCAGGACGTCGTGGCCGAGGTCGAGCAGGGCGTGCCGCCACTCGTCGTCGGCGTTGCCCCGGCGTGGCCGCTGCGCGGTCAGCTCCCGGATCCGGGTGATCGCCTCGCGCATCACCTCGATGTCCTCCGGCGTGAGGTCCACCTTGCGCTTGCGCAGCACGGCGAGGATCTGCCGGCCGGGTTCGGGCAGGTCGAGGTCCGGGCCGGGGCCGAACGCCTCCTCCCCCGAGCCGCGGGTCAGCAGCCACTGCCGCAGCGTCTCGGAGGACACGTTCACCTCGGCGTGGAAGTCGTCCCAGATCACCTCGACCTCGGGGTCGAGTCGCGCCTCGCGTGCCATCACGCCTCCTCTGCCGGCGGCGGCCCGGATGCCGGCTCGCCCTCGTTCGGTGTGTGCTGCTTCAGGCCCTCCGGCGGCACCCGCACTCGGGACGGGTTCGCCGTCGGGGCCGCCTCGATCGGCTCACCGGCCCCGATGTCGCCGTCGGGGACCTCCTCGGGTTCGGTCATGTCCGCCCTTTCGATCCGTCGGTGACGAGGCGGTCCGGCCCGTGGGAACGGACCGTCGCCGGTCATCGGGGATGAGACGTGGTGGCTGCCGCGTGCCCGCGTTCACCGGCGGTGACGTCGAATACCAGCTGGTCGTCGCGGGCGTCGACGGTGACCTTCTGCCCCGGGGATATCTCGTTCTCCAGCAGCATCCGGGACAGCCGGTTGTCGACCTCGCGCTGGATCACCCGGCGCAGCGGGCGGGCGCCGAACTCCGGCTGGTAGCCGTGCTCGGCGAGCCAGTCCACGCCGGCGGTCCTGAAGTCGACCTGGATGTCCTGGGCGTGCATGCGGCGGCGGGTCTCCTCCAGCAGCAGCCCGGTGATCTGGCGCAGCTGCTCGGCCTCCAGCCGCTGGAAGATGATCACCTCGTCGATGCGGTTGAGGAACTCCGGGCGGAAGTTCTCCTGGAGCCGGCGCATCAGCCGTTCCCGCAGCTCGTCGCTCTCCTGCTGGCCGGGCGCGCCGCTGGCGAAGCCGACGGTGCGCTGGGCGCCGGTGATCAGCTCCGAGCCGAGGTTGCTCGTCATGATCAGCACGGTGTTCTTGAAGTTCACCGTCCGGCCCTGGCTGTCGGTGAGCCGGCCGTCGTCGAGCACCTGGAGCAGGATGTTGAACACGTCCGGGTGTGCCTTCTCGATCTCGTCCAGCAGCACCACCGCGTACGGGCGGCGGCGGACCGCCTCGGTGAGCTGGCCGGCCTCCTCGTAGCCGACGTACCCGGGCGGCGCGCCGACCAGCCGGCTGACCGTGTGCCGCTCCTGGAACTCGCTCATGTCCACCCGGACCATCCGGTCCGCCTCGCCGAACAGCGCCTCGGCCAGCGCGCGGGCCAGCTCGGTCTTGCCGACGCCGGTCGGGCCGAGGAACAGGAAGCTGCCCATCGGCCGGTTCGGGTCGGCCAGCCCGGTACGGGAGCGGCGCACCGCCTCGGAGACGGCGCTGACCGCGTCGTCCTGGCCGATGATCTTCTCGTGCAGGTGCCCCTCCAGGCGCAGCAGCCGGTCGCGTTCCTCCTCGGTGAGCTGGGTGACCGGGATGCCGGTGGCCCGGGAGACCACCTCGGCGATCTCCGTCGGCCCCACCTCGGGCACGTGGTTGGGTCCCTCGTCGCCGCGGGCGCGGCGCACCTGGTCCTCCAGCTCGGCGACCCGGTCGCGCAGCGCGGAGGCCCGCTCGTACTGCTCGTCGGAGACCGCCTGTTCCTTGTCCCGGCGCGTGTCCTCGAGCTGCTGCTCCAGCTCGCGCACGTCCTCGGCGGGAGTGCGCGTCCGCAGCCGCACCCGCGCGCCGGCCTGGTCGATCAGGTCGATCGCCTTGTCCGGCAGGAACCGGTCGGTGACGTACCGGTCGGACAGCTCACCGGCGGCGATCAGCGCCTCGTCGGTGAACCGGACCTGGTGGTGCGCCTCGTACCGGTCGCGCAGCCCGCGCAGGATCGCCACGGTGTCCTCCACGCTCGGCTCGGGCACCAGCACCGGCTGGAACCGGCGGGCCAGCGCGGCGTCCTTCTCGATGCTGCGCCGGTACTCGTCGAGCGTGGTCGCGCCGATGACCCGCAGCTCGCCGCGGGCCAGGGCCGGCTTGAGCATGTTCGACGCGTCCATCCCGCCCTCGCTGCCGGCGCCGCCCGCGCCGACCAGGGTGTGGATCTCGTCCAGGAAGATGATCAGCTCGTCGCGGTGGGCGCGGATCTCGTCGATCACCTTCTTCAGGCGTTCCTCGAAGTCGCCCCGGTAGCGGGTGCCGGCGACCAGGCCGGACAGGTCGAGCTGGATCACCCGCTTGCCGATCAGCGTCTGCGGCACGTCGCCGTCGCAGATCCGTTCCGCCAGCCCTTCCACGATCGCGGTCTTGCCGACGCCGGCCTCGCCGATCAGCACCGGGTTGTTCTTGGTCCGCCGGGACAGGATCTCCACCGCCTGCTCGATCTCGTCGGCGCGGCCGATCACCGGGTCGATCTGGTCCATCCGGGCCAGCTCGGTGAGGTCCTGCCCGTACTGGTCGAGGGTGGGGGTGCCGCGGTCCGGGCGCGGCGTGCCGGCCGCGCCCCGCTCGGCGCTGGCCGCCTGCAACGACTCCGGCTGGATCCGGCCGGCGGCGAGCATCCGGCCGGCCGGCGACTCGGGGTTCAGCGGCAGCGCCATCAGGATGTGCTCGGGACCGATGTAGTTGGCGCCCATCGCGCGGGAGAGCTGGTGCGCGTCCAGCAGCGCCCGCTTCGCGGCCGGGGTCAGCGACAGGTTCGGCGGCACCTCGCCCCGGGGCGCGCCCTCACCCCGCCCGCCGAGCGCGTTGACGAGCGTGTCCGGGTCGGCGCCGGCCCGGCGTACCAGGTCGCGCAGCGGCTCGCGCTGCAACGCCGCCCAGAGCAGGTGGTCGGTGTCCAGGTCGTTGCTGTGCTTCTGGGCGGCCCGGCGGGCCGCGTCGGCGAGCATCTCCCGGGCGTCGGCGGTCATCAGTCGGGTGATGTCGACCCGGTGCGCCGGTCGGCGTCCCCCCTCGCCCCGGCCGAAGTATCGGGCCAGGAACTCGTCCCAGGGGTCGTTGCCGAAGTCACCCGGTCCCATCATCATCGTCCTCCGCAGTCGGTCGGCACGACCGGTACCCGGCACGCGCGGCACGGTCGGCGGTGGCTACCCGGCGGTCGGCGCGACAAACGCGACCGGATGGCAGGCTGAGGGCATGGAGAGCAGACCGCTGCTGGTCGTGGACGGCGCGAACGTGGTGGGCTCGCGCCAGGACGGCTGGTGGCGGGACCGGGCCGGCGCGGCCGCCCGCCTGCGCGACGCGCTGGCGTCCGTCGGGGAGGCGGGCCTGCCGCCGGAGCTACCCCCGCCGGTGCAGGTGGTGCTGGTGGTGGAGGGCGCGGCCCGGCACGTCACCTCGGCGCCCGGCGTCGAGGTGGTGTCCGCGCCCGCCTCCGGCGACGACACGGTGGTGGAGCTGGTGGCCGCCGCGCCGCAGCGGCGGCGGGTGGTGGTCACCGCCGACCGGGAGCTGCGCGAGCGGGTGACCGCGCTCGGCGCGGAGGTACGCGGCCCGCGCTGGCTCGGCCGCTAGATCATCCGGTTCCGTCAACGGGACCGGCGGGCTCGCCGACGGGACCGGCGGCGAGGTCTTCGCGCACGTCAGGGGCACAACCGGACACGCGGGCGACAACCGCCTGAGGGTGGATGCTCGCCCACTCGTTCCGATGGGTTGTAATGGAGATCTCTTTTGCCCCCAGGAGGTTCCGTGGCGAGCGTCGCCGAGCTGAAGGCCGCCATCGATGTCGCGCTCCAGCAGATCGGTGACGGCCAGACAGCGGTGCAGGCAGCGGGCGAGAAGCTGGCCGAGGCACAGCAGACCCTGGCCGGCGCGCTGGAGGGCAGCGGCCACGAGACGGTCGAGGCGGCCCAGGCCTCGCTGACACAGGCCAGCCAGGAGCTGGAGGAGTGTCTCGCCGCGACACTCGTCGCGGTCGAGCAGGCGCAACTCTACGTCGCGACGCTCTGAGGCCGGGCCGTGTCCATCGTCGAGGACATCGGCGCCCAGGTCCGCGCCGCCGCCGAGGACCTGCCCCTCGCCCAGCTCGCCGCCGCGCTGGAGAAGCTCGGCCAGGCGCAGGAGCGGCTGCGCTGGGTACGCCAGGAGTCGGCCGACCCGATGGGGGTGCCGGAGCTGTCCTCGGCCACCGAGCACGCCGAAACCGCCGGCTACGCGATGCGCGTGGCGCAGGAGCAGCTCACCGCGTACCTGGCCGCGATCGGGCTGGCCCCCGACGGCGCGCCGCCGGCCCCGCCGGGCGAGCGGCCACCCAAGCACGACACGCCGCGCGGCGAGGCGCCGCCCGCGCCGGGCGCCGCGCCCGAGCCGGGCGAGCAACCCGCGGTACGGCGCTGGTGGGCGGTACGGGTGGCGGAGCTGACCGGCGGCCGGGAGGGATCGCCCGACGAACCGGACGAGCGCGTCGGGGACTCCCGGGAGCTGCTGCGCCGGGTGGTCGCCGGGGTCCGCTCCGGTGACCGGGACCGCCTGCACCGCGACCTGCGCGGCGCGCACGCCGACGTGGGGCTGGGGCTGGCCGCGATCGCCCCGCCGCTGCTGCGCGAGCTGGCCGGTGAGCTGCTCGGCCACCCGCCCCGCGCGGACGACCTGCCCCGGCTGCGCGGCGCGCTGGAGTCCCGGGTCCGTGACCTGCTGCCCGGCCTGCCGCGGCCGGTGCTGGACACGCTGCTGACCCGGGTGTGCCGGATGCCCCCGCCGCGCCGCGACGACGACGCGGAGCAGCCGCACGCGGCCGACCCGGCGGTCACCGCCGGCGTGCTCACCGGGGTGCTGCTCGACCGGCTCGGCCGGGACCTGCCGAAGGACACCGACGAACGGGAGACGTCCCGTGGCTGACGTCCGCACGCAACTGGTGACGCGGGTCCGGGGGATGCTCTCCGAGGCGCTGGGCGCCACCCGTACCCGGCTCGCCGCCGCCGAGGCGGAACTGACCGCGAGCCGGGAGCGGCTGGCGCGTACCCGCAAAGCCGCCGCCGCAGTGCCCGCCCGGGTGGGCGCGGCCCGCGACCGGCGCCTGGCCGAGATCGACGCCCGGCACACCGCCCGCCTCGCGGAGCTGGCCCGCCGGGCCGCCGCCGCGGCGCAGCGGGAGGCGCCGGGCGCGGCGTCCGCGCCCTGGGACCGCTGGCAGGCCACGCCCGCCGGCCGGTCCGAGCCGCCCGGCGCGCTGCGGGTGGGCACGGTACGCCTGGACGGCGCCGAGCCGGTGCCGGCGCTGGTCCCGCTGCTCGACGCCGGGCACGCGCACCTGGCCGGCGGCGACCGGGACGGCCTCGCGGCGGTGGTGCCCGCGCTGCTGCTGCGCTCGGTCGGCCGCGCGGACCCGGGCGCGGTGCGGCTGTACGGCTACGACCCGGAGCACCTGGGCGGCGGGCTGGCCGGATTCGCCCCGCTCGGCACCGCCGGGCTGCTCACGTTCGTCGGACCGGGTGGCCTGGGCCGGCTGCTGGACGACCTGGTGGAGCAGATCCGCCGGATCAACGCCACGGTGCTGGCCGGTGAGTACGCCTCGCTGCGCGACCTGGCCGCCGCGACCGGACGCCGCCCGGAGCCGTGGCGGGTGGCGGTGCTGCTCGGCGGTGACGAGCTGTCCCGGCACGAGCGCGGCCAGCTCGACCGGGTGGTACGCACCGGCGCCGCGTGCGGCGTGCACCTGGTGGTCCGCGGCATCGAGCTACCAGGCGACCCGACCGTCACCCGGATCGTGGTCGAGCCGGACGACGCCCGGGTGGCCGGGCTGCCGGTGCGGCTCGACGCGCCGCCGCCACCCGCGCTGGTCACCGAGACCTGCCGCGCGGTTGCCTCCCGGGTCGCCGCCGGCCCTCCCCCGACGCCGTTCACCGACCTGCTCCCGCCGCCGGACGAGTACTGGCGGGAGGACTCGTCGCACGGGCTCAGCGCGCCGGTCGGCGAGGGCCCGCACGGGCGGCAGGTGCTGCTCACGCTCGGCGACTACCCGCCGCACGCGCTGATCGGCGGCCCGTCCGGCACCGGCAAGACCAATCTGATCTTCGCCTGGATCGGCGCGCTCGCCGCCCGCTACTCCCCCGCCGAGCTGGAGTTCTATCTGCTGGACTTCAAGGAGGGCGTGTCCTTCGCCCGGTTCGCGCAGGGCCGGCGCGACCCGAGCTGGCTGCCGCACATGCGGCTGGTCGGCATCAACGTCAACACCGACCGGGAGTTCGGCCTGGCGCTGCTGCGCTTCCTCGCCGAGGAGCTGCGCCGCCGCGCCGACGCGGCGAAGAAGCACGAGGTCACCAAGCTCGCCGAGCTGCGCGCGGTGGACCCGGACGGGCACTGGCCACGCATCGTGGCCGTGGTGGACGAGTTCCAGGCGCTGCTCGCCGGCCGGGACGTGGTCGCCCGGGAGGCCGCCGACCTGCTGGAGGACCTGGCCCGGCGGGGCCGGTCGCAGGGCATCCACCTGGTGCTCGCCTCGCAGGACGTACGCGGCATCGAGGCGCTGTGGGGGCGGCCCGCGCTGGTCGCCCAGTTCACGCTGCGGATCGCGCTGCCGAAGGCGCTGCGCATCCTGGCCGAGCGCAACGACGCGGCGCAGTCGCTGCCCCGCCACCACGCGGTCATCAACGCCGAGTCGGGCCTGGCCGAGGGGAACGAGGTGGCCCGCATCCCGTCGGCCAGCGACTGGGAGACGTGGAGCGAGCTTCAGCACCGGCTGTGGCGGATGCGCCCGCAGGACGCCGCGCCGGCCCGGCTGTTCGACGGCGACGCGATCCCGACGCTGGCCGACGCGCCGGACTTCCGCGCGCTGACCGCGCCGGAGCAGGGCGTCCCGCGCAACCCGGTGGCGCTGCTCGGCGAGATCATCGACGTGCAGGCCCGCTCGGCGGCGCTGCGGCTGCCCCGCGCCCCGGGCCGCAACCTGGCGGTGCTGGGCACCCGGGTGGACGAGGCGTGCGCGGTGCTCGACGCCGCCGCCCGCTCGCTGGCCCGGCAGTACCCGCCCGGCGCGGCCCGCTTCTCCATCGCCTGCCTGGACCCGGACGCCGACCCGGCCGCCCGCGCGCTCTACGAGGACCTGGCCGGGGACGCCTCCTGGTACGACGAGGAGACGGTGCCGGAGCTGATGGCCGAGGCAGGTGACGGGCTGGGCGCGCCGGGCGCGTCGCGTACCCCGCACTTCCTGCTGCTGTACGCGGTGGACGCGGCCGCGGCGGCGCTGGCCGGCAAGGCCGGTACGCGCACCGGGCTGGAGCAGCTGCGCCGGATCCTGCACGACGGGCCGGAACGGCGTACGCACGTGCTGGCGTGGTGGCGGGGCGTGGCCCGGATGCGGGCCGACCTGGGCGGCGCGGGCGCGCGCACGGATCAGATCGGCGCCTGGGTGGCCCTCGACGTGCAGGGCGGTGAGCTGGGCTCCTCGCTGTATCCGGGCAGCGGCGGGCCGGACTGGTATCCCCGGCCGTGGCGCGGTCTCTACTTCGACCGGGCGGTGCACCGCACCGGACAGGTGATCATCCCTTATGGTCCGTCCCGATGAACGAACCGGTTACCAGTGAGACGTACAGCGCGCAGATCCGCCGGCTCGCCGAGCTGACCGCCCGGGTGGCCGCCCAGCGGGCCGAGGCGCACACCTGGTACGACCAGCAGGTGGCCGCCGCGGACCGGGCGGTCACCGAGGCCGCCGAGCAGGTGCGGCAGGCCGAGACGGAGGTGGCCGAGGCGTCCCGGATGGTGGAGCGGGTCGACGGCGAGGTCACTCACCTGTGGACGCAGTTGCGGGCCCGGCTCGGTGTGGGCGCCCGGCGGCTGGGTGACCCGCCCGGCCCGGTACGCGGGGCCGCCGGTGACCCGGTGCCGCTGCTGCGCGCGGTCCGGGACCTGCTGGAGCGCACCGGCGCCCCGGGTGAGCTGCCCGGCTCGGTGAATCCGCTGCTGATCGCCTGCGGCATCGGCGGGGCGCTGGTGGCGTACGCGCTGGGGGTGGCGGCGCGAGCGCTGGCGGCCGGCGCCAGCGGTGACCTGGCGGTGGGTCTGCCGGTGCTGGCGCTGGTGGTGACGCTGCTCGGCCCGGTGATCGGGCTGGCACCCGCACGGCTGCTGGCCGACCGCCGCCACGCGGTGCTGACCCCACGCCCGATGATCCTGGTGGCCGTCTCCGGCCTGGCGACGACCCTGCTCCTGCTGACGGTGACCTACACCCGCTGACCGCCGCCCCTCACCCGCCGCCGATCATGAGGTTGGCGGCGCGACACGCCGTCGCGCCGCCGGTCAACCTCATGATCATCGGGTCAGGCGGGAACCAGGACTGCCTCCTTGAGCAGCCGGCGGGCCAGCACCAGGCGGTCGGCGTCGTCGTCGAGGCCGGGCAGGTCGCCGACCCTCGTCACCTCGCCGGTGAGCAGCGCGCGCAGCGCCGCCTCGCAGGTGCCGGGCAGGGTGAGCGTGCGGTCGGGCACGCGCAGCGTGACCCGTCCGTCGGCGGCCGGGGTGAGCTGCCAGCGCAGGCCGCCGCGCACCGCGACCTCGCTGTCCGCGTTCAGCCGGGCCAGCGCCTCGGCTTGGGCCAGCGGCCGGATCGGCGCCGGGCGGGCGGCCGGCCAGACCCGGGCACGCAGCCGGCCGGCGACCGCCGCCGGGTCGGCCCGCAGCAGCCAGTCGCGCAGCGCCTCGACGGTCTCGGTCAGCTCCGGCTCGATCGCGTCCGGGTCGGCCAGGTCCAGCCCGAACGGCAGGCTCGCGCGCAGCCGCGCGTCCTCGGCGGCCAGCGCGAGCAGTTCCTCGACCACCGCGTACCGGGTCAGCGCCCGGATGCCCACGGTCAGGTGCAGCGAGCTGGACTCCTGCGCCTGGGCGCTGTGCAGCCAGCCGCGCGGCAGGTAGAGCGCGTCGCCCGGAGAGAGCACCACGTCCAGCTCGGGGCGTCCTTCGGCGGTCGCGGAGACCTCGTCGGCCCGGCCGCCCCACGGCTGGCGCTCCAGCGGGTCGGCCAGCACCGGCGGGTGGATGCGCCAGTGCTTGCGCCCGTCGACCTGGAGCACGAACACGTCGTGGGTGTCGTAGTGGGTGGCGAAGCCCTGGCTGCCGGCCGGGGTCAGGTAGGCGTTGACCTGCAACGGCTGGGCCAGCGCGGCGCCCAGGTCGCGGGCGAAGTCGACGATCGCCGGCCAGGTGCGGTGCAGGCCCTGCAACACCAGCGTCGCGCCGTCGGCGTAGAGCGCCAGCACCTTCTCGTCGAGGACCTGGTCCCCGATCTCGGCGCCCGCGCCACCGCCGCCGGTGTACCGCGCCGCCGGCACGAGCCGGCCGTCCTTGGCGACCCGCAGGAACGGAGTACGCAGGCCGCGGCGGCTGAGCAGCTCGTCGGCGTCGGCGGGGCTGAGCAGGTCGGTGAAGCCGTCCGGGCTGGGCAGCTCCGCGGCGCGGGACAGCAGCG
The DNA here is from genome assembly GCF_002926165.1 of Micromonospora chalcea. Classification (GTDB taxonomy): domain Bacteria; phylum Actinomycetota; class Actinomycetes; order Mycobacteriales; family Micromonosporaceae; genus Micromonospora; species Micromonospora chalcea. The sequence continues at coordinate 64,040 of NZ_MAGP01000013.1, forward strand.
GGCTGCGCCCCCAGTGGTCGGCGGCGAACTTGGCCGGCTCCACCGCTACGCACCGGGCAAGCGCCTCGGCGGCGGAAAGCGGAACCGCCGGGCGGCCGTGGCCACCCGGCGGGTCGACGTGCGTGCTCATGTGTCAGGCGCTGCCGTCGGCGCCGCCGTCGTGCTGACCCGGCGTCGCGCCGCCGTCGGCCGGGCCCTCCGCGCTGCCGTCGGCGCCACCGTCGTGCTGACCCGGAGTCGCACCGCCGTCGGCGGGACCCTCGGCGCCGCCGTCCGCGCCACCGTCGTGCTGACCCGGAGTCGCACCGCCGTCGGCCGGGCCCTCCGCGCCGCCGTCCGCGCCACCGTCGTGCTGCCCCGGGGTGGCACCGCCGTCAGCGGGGCCCTCCAGGCCGCTGCCGCCGCTGCTCTGGATGTCGTCGTCGTTCAATGCCATGGGTGCTCCCTCGGTGTGCCGCCCCGCGTGGTGCCGGGGTCCGTGTGCAGCGGGTGGTACCCCACGCCCGATCTTCTCTAACCACACCGTAGACGCCCGGACACCGTCGTACGGACGGTTCGCGGGGCAAGCGTCCGGGACCGGCGGATGCCAGGATGACGGAAGGACGACGTGCGAGGAGGTCCACGTGACGCAGCCGGAGCCGCTCACCCCACTGGCCGAGGACTGGCAGCGGGCGCTCGCAGTGGTGGCGCACCCCGACGACCTGGAGTTCGGCGCCGCCGCCGCGGTGGCGCGCTGGACCGCCCAGGGCAAGGAGGTCGTCTACTGCCTGCTGACCAGCGGCGAGGCGGGCATCGACGGGATGACGCCGGAGCGCGCCCGGGTGGTACGCGAGGAGGAGCAGCGCGCCTCCGCCGCCGTGGTCGGGGTGTCAGTGGTCGAGTTCCTCGGCCTGCCCGACGGGCTGCTGGAGTACGGCGTGCCGCTGCGCCGCGCCATCGCCGCCGCGGTGCGCCGGCACCGGCCGGACGTGGTGCTGACGAACAACTTCCGGGAGACCTGGGACGGGACGTACGCGCTGAACCAGGCCGACCACATCGCCTGCGGCCGGGCCACGCTGGACGCGGTCCGCGACGCCGGCAACCGGTGGATCTTCCCGGAGCAGCTCACCGACGGCATCCAGCCGTGGTCGCGGGTCCGCGAGGTGTGGGCGGCCGGGTCGCCGGCCGCCCGGCACGGGGTGGACGTGACCGACACGTTCGACAAGGGCGTGGCGTCGCTGCGGGCGCACGGGGCGTACCTGACCGGACTCGGCGACGGCGGTTTCGACGCCGAGGAGTTCCTGGAGGGCATGGCCCGGCCGGCCGGGCGCCGGCTCGGCGCGCGGTTCGGCGCCACGTTCGAGGTGTTCCAGATCAACCTTCAGTAGGGCGCGGCGATGTTCCTGGTCGGGACGCCGTCGGCCCGCCCCGCCGAGGGGGCGGGACGGGCCGGGCCGGCGCCGGGTCAGGGAATGAGCTGACGCAGATCCTTCGGCATGGTGGACTTCACGTCCTGCCACTCGCCCTGGGTGACGTGCCGGCGCAACGTGTCCAGCACGACCTGCACCACCCGCTGCGCGCCGCCCTCGACGTCGTACGGGAAGCCCTGGCGCACCTCGTACAGGAAGTCGTCGCGGTTCAGCTTGATCGGCACGTTCTCCGGCTGCCAGCCGTCGAAGTAGACGCCCCGCACCAGCACCGGCAACTGCTGGGCGAACTCGACGCTCTCCTGCACCGGCATCCGGTCCCGCAGCAGGTGCAGCACCGTACGCAACGCGGCGTAGGACTGGTTGCGCTGCTCCTTGGGCCAGCCGTACGCGGACTCGATCTCCTTGAGGATCACGTTCGTCTTGTCCAGCGAGGACTCGAACGCGGACAACATCTGTTCGGCCATCGGGATCACCCCCGTGCGTCGGTCTCCCAGCGTCGGTCTTCGGCGCGGCGCGCCGGTCCGCTGGGCCCCCGCCACAACCGGGTCGGACGGAACCGGCCGGGCCGTTCGGCCCGCCGAGGCGCCTCGGAGCTGCCGACCACGTGCAGTACGCCACCGCGGCGTCGATCCGCCACCACCCGTACCGTCATGACCCACCTCCTCGTCGCGGCGCCTCCGCCCGGCCGGCGGAGCGCGTCCACGGTCATGCTGCGTCGCGGACGGGTGAGCCGGCCTCACCCGGAGCGGGTGAGGCCGGCTCAGGCGTCCAGCAGGTCGGCGAGGGTACGGGCGTTGCGCTGCGCGTAGTCCCGATAGCAGTTGTTCATCAGGACGTGTGTCTGCTCGGCCTCGCCGGCCAGCTCGCGCAGTTTCGGCGCCCAGTCGCGCAGCTCCCGCTTCGAGTAGTCGTAGCCGAACTTCTCGTGGATGTCCTTGCTGGTCCACTTGTCGCTGTGCCCGTGGAAGCGGACCATCGCGAGGTCCGCGGTGGCGGCCAGCACCGGCGGGACGGACGACTTGTGTCCCTGCGGCATGTCCACGCAGACGAACGGCAGCGCGTGCTCACGCAGGAAGCCCAGCGTCTCGTCGGCGTTGTCGCCGTCGAACCAGGAGGCGTGCCGGAACTCGAAGACCGGGCGCAACGGCGCGCACCGGCGGGCCACCTCCAGCAGGTACTGCTTGTTGTCCCGCTTGATGGTGAACCAGGGCGGGAACTGGAACAGCAGCGCGCCCAGCTTGCCCGCCTCGACGAGCGGGTCCAGGGCGGACAGGAACCGCGTCCACACCTCCTCGTACGCCTGCGCGGGCAGGTCGTCCGGGTAGACGTTGCGCTTGTCCGTGTCCGGGCGCAGGTCCTTGTAGAGCGCGGAGACGCGGGTGGGGTGGCCGGTCAGCAGGCTGAACGCCTTGACGTTGAACGTGAACCCGGCCGGGGTGCGTTCGGCCCACAGCCGGGCGGTGCGCTCGGCCGGCGGCGAGTAGTAGGTGGCGTCCACCTCGACCAGCGGGAACTGCCGGGCGTAGTAGGACAGCCGGCGCTCCGGCGTGTCGGCGCTGTCCGGATACCAGCCGGAGTCGAGCAGGGTCCGGTCGGTCCACGAGGCGGTGCCCACCTTGATCTCACCCATGGCAGGAGTTCATCGCGTCGGCGGACCGACCGGCAACCGCATCGGCGTCAGGCCGCCCGCCGCTCCCGGGTCTGCTTGCAGGCCACGCAGGAGGTGGCGGACGGGAAGATCTCCAGCCGCTCCACCGGGATCGGGGCGGTGCAGCCCTCGCAGAAGCCGTAGGTGCCCTCGTCCAGGCGGGTCAGCGCGTGCTCGAACTGCGCCCGCCGGTCCAGGATGGTGCGAAGCAGCGACTGCGCAGTGTCCCGCTCGGCGGTCTTGGTGCCGCTGTCGGCCTGGTCGTCGCCGGCGGTGTCGCCGACCTCGACCAGCCGCAGCACGTGGCTCTGCGCCAGCGTCTGCTCGTACTCGGCGGTCAGCTCGTCGTACCGCGACCGCAGGGACTGCCGGATCTGGTCGACCTCCGCCTGGGAGCGGCCGGTGGCTGTCGTGTCGTGGACGAGCATCGCTGCCTGCCTTCCTACGTCCTCATACCGGACCGGGGCGGCCAGCGCCCCGGACCCCGGTCCGACTGTGGATGCGCGGGCGACGAGATCACCCGTGCTCTGTGAGCCGGGCGATTACCCCCGCCCACGGCGGGCCAAACCGGCTGTTTCCTGAGTGTTTCCGGTGAGTCCGTAGCCGCTGGTCAGGCCGCCTCGACCAGCGCGGGGCGGCGCGGGTCGTCGGCCCGGACCACCACGTCGGCGAAGGACGCGGGGTCGACCTCGTCGGCGTAGCGGGCGAAGGCGGGCAGCGTCCAGCGCAGCGCCGGGTCGGTACGCCGGTCCAGCGCCGCCGGGGACAGCACGAGGTGGACCGTGACGTCGAACGGCAACGCGCCGCCGAGCAGCAGCGCGCCGCTGACCACTACCACCCCGCCGGGCGGCAGATCCACGTACGCGGCCCGGCTGGCCCGATCGGCGGCGGCGTCCCAGAGCGACGGCAGCAGCCGGCCCGAGCCGTCCGGGCCGGCCGGGTCGAGCACCTCGCGGCGCAGTCCGGGCTCGTCGAGCCAGCCCTCGTAGTACGCGTCGGGGTTGGTGCGGCCGTGCTCCAGGCGGACCGAGGCGGGGCGGAGGAAGTCGTCGGCGCGTACGTGCAGCACCGGCCGGCCGGCGGCGCGCAGCGGGGCGACGAGGGCTTCGGCGAGCGTGTCCGGTGCGGCGGCGGGCGGGCCGTCCACGGCGACCCGCAGCCGGCCGGGCGTCCCGGTGCGGGCGAGACGCCCGGCCAGCTCGGTGACGAGCCGGTCGGGGCTGATCGGGCGCACACGCATCGGACCATCGTGCCGCGCGGGCGGGCGGGTCACCACCTGATCCCTCCGGGCGGTCGGGGCTCCGTCCGGCGGCGATCGGCGCGTGGGTGTCCCGGTCAGCCGGTGCGGTCGATGGTGACGCGGGCGTCGTCGGCGAGCCGGTAGCCGACGCCGTAGACGGTGGTGACCAGCGGGACGTCCACGCCGACCTTGCCGCGCAGCCGGCGGACGTGCACGTCGACGGTGCGGACGCCGGCGTGCTCGTACCCCCAGACCGCGTTGAGCAGTTGCAGGCGGGTGAACACCCGGCGGGGGTGGGCGACCAGGTGCAGCAGCAGGTCGAACTCCAGCCGGGTCAGCGGCAGCGGCTCGCCGTCGCGCAGCACCGACCGGGACGAGGCCAGGATGTGCAGGGTCGGGATGGTCGGGGCGAGCGGCCGGGACGGCGCGCGGCCGGCCGGGACGGCGTCGGGCCGGCGCTCGGCCGGAACCGCGGCGCTGACCACCGCGTCGCCGCGTTCGAGCATCTCGCGGGCGGCGTCGAGCAGCCGGCGCGCGGCCGGGGTGAGCGACTCCTCACAGGCCAGTGGGATGTTCAGGGTGACGGTGAGCATGGGCGCGGCGGTGTTGGCGGGACGACGCTGGCCGCCGGGGGGACGACCGGGGACCGCGGGTTGGGACGTATGCCATCCGGCGCGCGACGAGGCGGGGCTGACCGACATGGTCCTCCTTGGGCTGGTCCGGGTATCTCCCCACGGCCCGGGACGCCGCCTCATCGATGCTTCCCGGCGTCTCTGCGAGGGTCAAGAGGCGGCTGCGTTGCATGAATGTGACATTTGACGAACACATCGGAGCCGTGCGCTCGCTCTGCGTGCGAGGCCCGTTGATTACAGCAGAGCGCCGTTTCGGGCTGGTACGGGGGGTCTCCCCGGCGGTTCACAATGGCGGATGCGTCCTGAACGTGAACGCGGCGCACCCGGTTCTCCGGGTGCGCCGCGTGCGGGAAGGGCGGGTCAGGCGTCGCGGTCGACGGTGATCGCGGCGTCGTCGGCGAGGCGGTAGCCGACGCCGTAGACGGTGGTGACCAGCGGCGTGTCCGGCCCGAACTTGGCCCGCAGCCGGCGGACGTGGACGTCGACGGTGCGGGCCACCGCGTGCTCGTAGCCCCAGACGTTGGCGAGCAGTTGCAGCCGGGTGAACACCCGGCGCGGGTGCTCGGCGAGGAAGAGCAGCAGGTCGTACTCGATGCGGGTGAGCGTGATCTCGGTGTCGCCGAGCCGGACCCGGCGGGTGCCGGTGAGGATGCGCACGCCGCCGCCGGCCGGTGGCGGTGGCGCGGCGGCGGCGCGGCGCAGGTCGAGCACGGTACGGGCGGCCCGGTGCTCGTCCGGGCTCACCAGCGCCTCGCCGGAGGCGGCGAGCTCGTCCAGCAGCTCGGCCAGGCGGGCCAGGCCCGGCGTCAGTGGGCCGGCGCCCAGGTCGAGGGTGATGGTCACGGTCGGCGCGGTACGCGGCCGGGGCGGCACTGCCCGGTCGGGGCGGCCCGATCGGGCCGGACGGGTGGTGAGGGCGACGACGGACATGGGAGCCTCCTGTGCGGGCGGTCGCCCCGCCCCGCCGGTGTGGCGGGACGGTCAGCGGAGCGCCCCACCGGCGGTGACCGGGGGCGCGGCGGACGAGGGTCGGGTCGGCGGGGTGGGACCGAGCGTGGGCAGGCCGGCGATGTGCCAGGCGGCGAAGCCGCCGACGACGTCGGTGGCCTTGTGCAGGCCGATGTCCTGGAGCGCGGCGGCGGCCAGCGACGAGGTGTAGCCCTCCTGACAGAGCACGATCACCGGCACGTCGTAGTCGACCGCCTGTGGCAGCCGGGCCGCGCAGCGCGGGTCGAAGCGCCACTCCAGCACGTTGCGCTCGACGACGAGCGCGCCCGGCACGGTGCCCTGTGCGGCGCGCTGGGCGGCCGGGCGGATGTCCACCAGCAGCGCCCCGGCCCGGCACGCCAGGTGCGCCTGCTCCGGATCGAGGCGGCGCAGGCGGGCCCGGGCGGCGGCGAGGATCTCGTCGATGCCCCGCGAGCCCGGCGGCGGAGCCGGACAGCGCTCGGTTGCGGTGGTGGGGATCTGCGCCATCGTGGCGTCCTTCCGTTCGTCGGGGTTGCGGGGGTGGGTCACCAGGCCACGCCGGCCTCGGCCACCTCGGCGACCCGGAGCCGGCCGGCGACGAGGCGGTAGCGGGTCATCCGGGTCAGCGCCGGCCGGTAGACGTGCACGCTCACGGCGGGCTGGTCGCCGTGGTTGGTGACCTGGTGCACGTGCCGTACGCCGAAGCGCCGCCCGGCGCCGGCGGCGAGCCGGTGCGGGCGCAGCCGCGCGCCGCTGACCGTCTCCTCGGTGAGCACGCCGGCCACGACCAGGAACGCGCCGGCGCTGCCGCCGTGGTCGTGCAGGCCGGTGCCCTGTCCGGGCAGCCAGCTCAGCGCCCACACCTCGTGCTCGTCGCCGACGTCCAGGCGGGCGTACCACCGCTCGGACGCGTCGAAGCACAGCGGCACCGGCCAGCCGTCCGGGTCGGCCCAGCGGGCGGCGACGGCGAGCAGATCGGCGGGAGCGGTGCTGGTCATCGGCGGGACGTCCTCACGGTGCGGAGCGGATGTACCCGCACAGCTTAGACGGCAAAGCCTATCGGTTAAGTAGGTAATACCAGATGCTGGGACGCCGGCTCGCGGCTCAGCGCAGGACCGGCGGATCCACCTTGTAACCGGGCACCGACGGCCAGCGGACGGTGAGCACCGTGGACTCCCGCTCGGCGTACCAGGAGTGGTCCACGCCCCGGCCCCACACCACGTAGTCACCGGGCGCGCGCAACACCACCGTGCGGTCCGGCAGCTCGATCCGGAACGCGCCGCTGATCAGCACCAGCAGTGCGGTGCGCCGCTCACCCGTGGCCCACCGGGACCGGCTCTCCCCCGCCGGGTGCACGCCCCACTTCACCTCGACGTCGGTGCTGTGCCGCACGTCCCCGGCCGGCTTGAAGTGGCCCAGCAGCCAGCCCGCGTCGGTCGCGCCGTCCACCGCCGCGTTGCCCACGTACACCCGATCGTCCATGCGCGCGCCTCCCGTGCCCGGCTGCGCAAGCTACCAGGCGCGTCCGGCCTGGACGCCATAGCCTGGGCGGATGCCCGACGAACTCGACGACGAGACCATCGCCTTCGCCCACCGGATGTTCGACCTGGCCCGGGCCGGCGCCACCGGGGAACTGGCCGCCAACGTGGACGCCGGGCTGCCGGTCAACCTCACCAACGCCAAGGGCGACACGCTGCTGATCCTCGCCGCCTACCACGCCCACCCGGACACCGTGGCCGCGCTGCTGGCCCGGGGCGCCGACCCGGCACGGGTGAACGACAGGGGGCAGACCGCGCTCGCCGCGGCGGTGTTCCGGCGTCAGGAGGCGGCGGTCCGCGCGCTGCTGGACGCCGGCGCCGACCCGGACCACGGCGGCCCGTCGGCGGTCGAGACCGCCCGGTTCTTCGAGCTGCCGGACATGCTGGCGCTGCTGCGCCGCGAGTGAGCCCCAGGCGGTATACAGAGACGGTGGAGGATCCCGTACCCGAGCAGATGCGCGCGGCCGCGGCGGCGTTCCTGGCCGCGCTGGACGAGCCGGCCCGCGACGCCGCCCGGCACGCCTTCGACGACGAACCGGCCCGGCGCTGGCTGGAGTACCGGCCACGGCCCCGGCCCGGCGTCGCGCTCGCCGGCCTGGACGTCGACGCCCGCAAGGCCGCCCACCGGCTGCTCGCCACCGCGCTCAGCCCGGCCGCGTACGCGCAGGCCATGACCGTGATGGCGCTGGAAGAGGTGCTGGACCGGGCCGAGGACTGGCGGCGCGGACGGCACAGCGGCGACTACTGGGTGGCCGTCTTCGGCGACCCGGACCGCGACGACGACTGGGCCTGGCGGTTCGAGGGACACCACCTGTCGGTGAGCATGACCGTCGCCGACGACCGGGTCTCCCCCGCGCCGGTCTTCCTCGGCGCGAACCCGGCCACCGTCCGGCACGCCGGCCGCCCGGTGACCCGGCCGCTCGGCCCGGAGGAGGACCTGGCCCGCGAGCTGCTCGACGCGCTCGGTCCGGGCGGCCGCTCCGCCGCGATCATCGCCGACGAGGCGCCCGCCGACATCATCAGCGCCACCCGGGCCACCGCCCCCGGCCGGCTCGACCCGCCCGGCGTACCCCGGGGGCGGCTGCGGCCGACCGGCCGGGCGCTGCTGGACCGGCTGGTCGCGCTCTACCTGGACCGGCTCCCGCCGGAGCTGGCGGCCCGGGAGGCCGACCGGCTCGACGGCGGCGAGCTGCACTTCGCCTGGGCCGGTCCGGTCGAGCCGGGCCGGCGGCACTACTACCGGGTGCAGGGCGAGGACCTGCTGATCGAGTACGACAACACCACCGACGACGGCAACCACGCGCACACCGTGCTGCGCCGCCCGGCCGGTGACTTCGGCGCCGACGTGCTGGCCGCGCACCACGCCGCCGCCCACCGGCCCGGCCCGCTCAGCCCCGGCGCGCCTCGATGAGGAAACGGCGGGCGTACGCGACGAACGGTCCGTCGGCGCGGATCCGCTCGTCCAGGCGGCGCAGCTCGTCGGTGTAGCGGCCCACGGTGAAGCCGGGCACCGTCCAGACCACCTTGCGCAGGAACCAGACCACCGCGCCGATGTCGTGGAAGACGGCACGCAGCGTGGCCTCGCGCAGGTCGACCACCGTCAGCCCGGCGGCCCGGGCGTCGGCGACCGCCACCTCCGGGTGGCGGTGCTCCGGCGGCGGCAGCGGCCCGAGGATCGCCTCGCTCAGCTCCCGCACCGTGCCGGGGCCGATCTGCTGGGACAGGTAGGCGCCGCCGGGCCGCAGCACCCGGGCCACCTCGTCCCACCAGGTGTGCACCGGGTGACGGCTCACCACCAGGTCGAAGGCGGCGTCCCGGAACGGCAGCGGCGGGCGGTCGCCCACCCGCACCACTGTCGCGCCGAGCGGGCGAAGGTTGCGCCGGGCCACCGGCACGTTCGGCGGCCACGCCTCGGTGGCGACCAGCAGCGGCGGCGGCGCGGGCACCTCGGCCAGCACCTCTCCCCCGCCGGTGTCGATGTCCAGCGCCGCCTTCACGGCGGCCATCCGCTCGCCGACCAGTCGCGCGTACCCCCAGGGCGGGCGCTCCTCGGTGGCGCGGCCGCGCAGCCAGTCGAAGCCCCAGCCCTCGACCGGCGCCGCCTCGGCTTCGGCTACCAGTTCCTCAAACGTCCCGACCATGCCCGCGAGCCTGCCGCTCCGCGCCGACCGCGGCAACGGAATTCGGCCGGCGTCAGTACGGGCGCGGGGGGGCGATCTCGACTGTGGAACCGGCGGGCACGTCGGCGAACGGCTCGAACCCGGCCGGCTCGGTGACCCGGTCGAACTGCTGCATCAGCCGCGCGCCCAGGGCCACGCCGACCGCGCCGACGGCGAGCGCCACGAGTTCCGCGGCGAGCAGGACACCGGTCGCGCCCCGCTGCGGCGCGCTCGCCCGGATCAGGCAGGAGAGCAGGAACAGCGCCGCCATCACGGCGTTGACGAGGTTGAACATCAGCACCGTCCGGCTGGTCCGGCCGGCCCGCACGTCCCACAGGTCGACCATTCCGGCGACGGTGGTGAGCCCGGCCGCGACGAGCGCGGCCACCGCGGTCCAGTAGCCCACCTCACCGAGGAACGCCGGACCGCCCGCCACGTCGGCCAGGTCGAAGACCGCGGCACAGACGAACAGGCCGAACGGGAACGTCACCAGCATCGGTTGGATGGGGTGCCCCTGCACCCGTAGACGGCTCTGCATCGCTTCCTCCCCAGGTCCGCGCAGCTCACCAGTCCAGAGTGCTACCCGAGGCGCCGCGGGGCGAAACGACTGTCGCTCAGTTGTCCCGGGGCCGGGAGACGGTCAGCACGAGCCGCTCGGCGACCTCGCGCAGCGGGATGTCCAGCGAGGACGCCGCGCTGCGCAGCACCCGCAGGGCCTCCGGGGCGGGACAGCCGCGCTGTGTCATGATCACGCCGACGGCCTGCCCGACCACCCCCTCGGCCAGCAGCGTGTCGTCGAGCTGACCGGCGCGGCTGGCCGCCCGCTCGCGGTCGCGCGCGGCGGCCAGCAGCAGCCCGGCGTGCTCGGCCAGGAGCATCGCGGTGAGCTGGTGCCGGGGCGTCAGCGCGTCGGGCGAGTCGGCGTAGAGGTTGATCGCGCCGATGACCTGTTCGTCGATGTCGACCGGCGCGGAGATCACCCCGTGCACCCCCAGGGCGCGGGCCCGTTCGTTCCAGACCGGCCAGCGCGGGTCGCCGGACAGCCCGCCCGCGGTGATCATCTCCCGGCGGCGGATCGCTGTCATCGCGGGCGTGTCCGGGCCGTGCCGCAGGTCGTCCAGCTCGGCCCGCTCCGGATCGGAGGCGGCCACGCCGGCGGGCTCACCGGCGCGCAGCGCGGTGAAGCCGCAGCAGTCCACGGCCGGTACGGCGTCGCGGGCGATGCGGACCAGGCGGTCCAGCGCCTCGTCGAACCCGGCCGCGCCGATCAGTCCGGCGGTCAGCTCGCGCAGCAGCGCGGCGGTCTCCAGCACACCAAGGTTGTCGATCATGGGTTGGCGCGTGTCGAGGTTCACCGGGCCGTGGCCTCCACCGTCCACCCGATGTCCCCGCTCGGCGCCGTTGCCTGTCCCATGTCCGTCCCTCCTGTGGCCGGGCCTCGGCCTACTACCCTCCCAGACCGCGGGCGAAACCGCGCAAAAAGGCCCCTCCCGGTCGCGCCGGGAAGGGCCTTTCCGCGCGGGTCAGCGCGACCCGGAGATGAGCCGCCGGCCCACCGAGGCGATCAGCCGGTCCAGCTCCGAGCCGAACGGGTTGTCGTGCACGAGGTACGTCCAGGTGGCGCTCGGCCGCACCAGCTTCGACGAGTCCGGCTCCCAGCCCTCGTCGAACTCGGTCTCCTCGAACGTGGCCACGGTCCGCGTCTCGATCTCGGGCACCAGCGCGTTGAACGCCGGCACCGCGCTGCGGTGGAACTCGTCGAGCGGGTCGAGCCGGCCCAGCGCCCGCAGGTGCACGCCCTCGCGGACCTCGGACAGCTCGGCCAGGTGGTCGGCCCAGAGCCGGTCCAGGTGGTAGAGGGCGATCTTGCGGGCCACGTCGGCGAGCAGGTCCTCGTCCATCTCGCCGGCCTTCTCCGGCACCCGCTCCAGCAGCATCAGCGCGGCGATGTCGCTGGTCAGCAGCCGCTCCCGGCGCTCGGCGAGCGCCTTGCGCTGCTGCTCGATCACCTGGCTGTAGCGCCACGTGTTGCGGTGGATCTCGTGGTTGACGCCCTCGGCGACGCGCTGGGCGTGCTCCACCGCGTAGTCGACCTGCGGGTCGGTGACCAGGCCGTCGGCGTTCATCCGGGGCGAGGCCGGCACGGTGTCGCCGGCGTGCCGGACCACCAGGTCGTCCTCCAGGCTGACGAAGAACACCGACCCGCCCGGGTCGCCCTGCCGCCCGGCCCGGCCGCGGAGCTGGTCGTCGACCCGGCGGCTGTCGTGCCGGCCGCTGCCGATCACGTAGAGACCGCCCAGCTCGGCCACCCGGTCCCGGTCGGCCTGGTCGCTGCCGCCCAGCCGGATGTCGACGCCCCGGCCGGCCATCTGCGTGGAGACCGTCACCGCGCCGTACGCGCCGGCCTCCGCGATGATCCCGGCCTCCTCGTCGTCGTTCTTGGCGTTGAGCACCACGCACGACACGCCGGCGGCGTTCAGCGCGGCGGCCAGCCCCTCGGACTCCTTGACGTCGAGCGTGCCGACCAGCACCGGCCGCCCCGCCTCGTGGCAGCGCGTGATCTCGTCGACCAGCGCCTCCTCCTTCTCGGCGCGGGTGGCGTAGATGCGGTCCGGCTCGTCCTCGCGGACGCAGGGGGTGTTCGGCGGGATCACCGCGACCTCGAGGCCGAAGAACTCCCGGAGCTGGTCGCCGACGAGCACCGCGGTCGCGGTCATCCCACAGACCGTCGGGTAGAGCGCGATGTACGCCTGCACGGTGATCGTGCCCAGCACCTCGCCCTCGGCGGTGGCGTCCAGGCCCTCCTTCGCCTCCACCGCGGCCTGCAGCCCGTCGGGCCAGCGGCGGCGCTGGGCGACCCGGCCGCGCATCTCGTCGATCAGCTCGACCGAGTCGTCCCGGACGATGTAGTCCACGTCGCGGTGCAGCAGGGCGTGCGCGTGCAGCGCCACGTTCACCGCGGAGAGCTGCCCGACGTGCTCCTCGTCGTACAGGTCGATGCCGCCGAGCTTGGCCTCGACGGTGGCCAGGCCGACCGAGGTGAAGGCGACGCTGCGGCCGTCCTCGGCAACCGTGTAGTGCTTGCCCTTGCGCAGCCCGCGTACGAGCGCGGCGGCGGCGTGCACCGGGTCCTGCTCGCCGCCGACCGCGCCGGCCAGCACCATCGGCACCCGGGCCTCGTCGATCAGGATCGAGTCGGCCTCGTCCACGATCGCGGTCTTCAGCGGCGGCTGCACCCGGTCGGCCAGGTCGGTGACGAGCTGGTCGCGCAGGAAGTCGAAGCCGGCCTCGCTGACCGAGACGTAGGTGACGTCGCAGGCGTACGCGGCGCGCCGCTCGTCGGGCGTGGACGCCTCGTTGACCCAGCCGACGCTGAGCCCGAGCAGGTCGTAGACCGGCGTCATCCACTCGGCGTCGCGGCGGGCCAGGTAGTCGTTGACGGTGAGCACGTGCACCGGGCCGTTGCCCAGCCGCACGTGGCCGTACGCGGCGACGGTCGCGGTGAGCGTCTTGCCCTCACCGGTGGCCATCTCGGCGACCTTGCCGGACAGCAGCGCCATCGCGCCGAGCAGCTGCACGTCGTAGGGGCGCTGGTCGAGCCCGCGCCGGGCCGCCTCGCGCCCGATCGCGCAGATCTCCTCGTACCCCGACGCCTGGCCGGCGGCCTCGGTCAGCTCGGCGTCGGAGAGCTTCTCCAGGTCAGCCTCGCGCGCCTCGATCGCCGGCAGCAGCTTCTCCAGCGGAGCCAGGTCGACAGTCGTCCCCGGGCGCTGGAGGAACCGGCGGAACCTGGTCTTCAACCGTTGCGACACACCCATGAGCGGCAACGGTACGCGAACCGGAGCCGATTGTGACCCCCGCCCGCCGCGCGCCGGGTTCCGCCCGCCCCGTCCGCTTCCGTCGATCATGAGGTTGGCGGCGTCCGGCGTCCGATTTGTCGCCGTCAACCTCATGATCGACGCCCTGGAAAAGGGAGTCAGGGGGTCAGGATTGCCTGGAGTTCTGTGCGGCGGCGTTGGGCCAGGTCGGTCAGCAGGGCGGGGGCCTCGTCCAGGGGGACCACGGCGGAGATCAGGTGCTTGCGGATCATGTCGCCGTACTGGCGCAGCAGCTCCACCGTCTCCGCGGACAGCCGCTCGCGGTCCCAGGTGGGGGCCAGGCCGCGCGGCACCCGGCCGATCTGCGCGCACCGCAGCGACAGCCCGTTGTGGTGGAACTCCTCGCCGAGCCGGACCGCGTCCGCGCCGGCCTGGTAGAACGCCAGGTCGATCACCGTGCCCTGCGGTCGCAGCAGGCGCAGCGCGAGTTGCAGCGCCCAGTCCTGGCCGCGGCACTGGAAGACCACGTCCGCGCCCCGGTCCCCGGCCGCGTGGTTCCACCGGGTCTTGAGCACCACCGCCGGGTCGTCCGCGTCCGGGTCGAGCGTGTCCAGCCCGAGCGCCTCGGCGACCTGCCGCCGGGCCAGCGTCGGGTCGACCACGACCACCGAGGCGGCGCCGTGGCGGCGGGCGAACAGCGCGGTCAGCAGCGCCACCACGCCGCCGCCGACCACCGCCACCCGGCGACCGCGTACGCCGTCGCCGAGCGTGCGCACGTCGGCGCCGCACAGGTCGGCGGCGGCGTGCAGCAGCCCGTTGGCGCAGATCGGGCCCATGTGCGCGACGTACACGCCGAGCAGCGGGTCCAGGTCGTCGGGCAGCGGCACGAACCGCTCGGTGAGCGGGTCGGCGACCCAGCCGCTGCGGTGCCCGTACGTCATGGCCCCGACCTCACCCACTGCGACGGCCGGGGTCCGGCTCTCCACCACCCGCCCGACCTGCATGTAGCCGAGCCGGGTCACCGGGTACGGCGTGCTCGCCTCCCCGGGCCGGAACAGCCCGAGCGCGGCGTCCCAGGTGACGTGCAGGTACGGGTTGGTGCCCTTGACGAAGCTCAGCTCGGTGCCGGCGGACACGCCGCTGTAGAGCGTCTCCACCCGGAACGTGCCCTCGCGCAGCTCCGGCGCGTCCAGTTCGGCCAGCTCGACCCGGCCCGGGCCGCCGACCACCACCACCCGGTCACGCATCGACGCCCACCCCCGCGTCCACGACCGGCGCGGTGAGCCGCGACGCCGGGCCGGTGGGCAGCGCCACCGGCCGGCCGGTACGCGCCGACTCGGCCACCGCCAGCGCCAGCCGGTGGGTGCGCAGCGCCTCGGCGTACGGCACCCGGACGTCGTCGCCGAGACCACGAACGGCGTCGACGAAGGCCCGGTCGACGGCGATCCGCGCGCCGTCCGGGTCGGCGGGCAGGTGCCGCTCGCCGTCGCCGTCCCGGACGGTCAGGCCGTCCTCGGCCAGCCACAGCGCCAGCCCGTCGGCGAGGATCTCCACGCCGGCCCGGTGCTTCCAGCCCAGCACGCACGACGCGGCGAGCGTGCCGACCGCGCCGGAGCCGAAGCGCAGCGTGGCCGCGGTCACCGAGTCGATGTCGGCGCCGTCGACCGGCGGCGGGCTGCCGTCGCCGTACGCGCTCACCTCGACCGCCTCGCCGGCCAGCAGCCGGACCAGGTCCAGCACGTGCGCGGCCTGCTCGACCACCGGGCCGCCGGAGCGGTCCCGCCGCGCCCACCAGGCCACCGGCGGCACCTTGTCCAGCCAGGCGCCGTTGACCATCCGCACCGGGCGGCCGGCGAGCAGCCGCCGGGCCTCCTCCACCACGTGCAGGTAGCGCCAGTGGTGCCCGACGCCGGTGAGCAGCCCGCGCTGCTCCACCAGCGCCGCGACCCGCTCGGCGGTCTCCAGGTCCAGCGCCACCGGCTTCTCCACGAACATCGGCACGCCGGCGGCGACCACCGCCTCCTCGACCGGCCCGTGGGCGAACGGCGGCACGCAGACGTACACCGCGTCCGGTCCGGCCGCGAGCAGCTCGTCCACGTCGCGGAACACCCGGCCGCCGTACGTGCCGGCGAGCGCCCGCGCCGCGTCCGGCGCGACGTCGGTGACGCCGAGCAGCTCCACGTCCTCGAAGCCGGTGAGCACCCGGGCGTGGCGTTGCGCCACCCCGCCGGCTCCGACAAGTCCCACCCGGCAGGTACGCATCCGACCAACCCTCTCGCCACGACTGGAAGACTGCGGTCACCACTCCCCGCGGCGGCCGCGCCCGAAACGCCGCCGAGGGGCGCAACGCAACGTTCATCTGCCCGGAACCGCCCGGTACGCACCTGGTGATCAGGTTGTCAGGCAAGATCCGGTTAGCGCGGATGCGGGATTGGGAAAAGCATGGTTCGCGATTCCACCACTAATGGGGGTGCCCGTGCGGGAATCAGATTCGACCGTCTCACCTGTGGTGGAGGCGTGGGCCACGTACCGCACCAGCACCGCCGCCGACTGGCCGGCGCAGCGACTGGTCCGGGCAAAGGGAAACAGCCGGGTCAGCGTGGTGCTGCCGGCGCGCAACGAGGAGGCCACGGTCGGCGCGATCGTGGCGACGGTCCGGGAGCACCTGATGGACCGGGTGCAGCTGGTCGACGAGCTGATCGTGGTCGACTCCCGGTCCACCGACCGGACCGCGCGGGTGGCGCGCGCGGCCGGCGCCGAGGTGGTCAGCCAGGACGCGATGACGCGCGGGCTGCCCCGGCTGACCGGCAAGGGCGACGCGCTCTGGGCCGGGCTGGCGGCGGCCGAGGGGGACGTGGTCGCGTTCGTCGACGCCGACCTGCGCGAGTTCCGGCCGCACTTCGTGACCGGGCTGCTCGGGCCGTTGCTCACCGATCCGAGCGTGGACTTCGTCAAGGGCTTCTACCACCGGCCGCTGGTCGGCGCCACGAGCGTGGAGCCCGACGGCGGCGGCCGGGTGACGGAGCTGATGGCCCGGCCGCTGCTCAACCTGTTCTGGCCGGAGCTGGCCGGCTTCGTGCAGCCGCTCGCGGGCGAGTACGCCGGTCGCCGCCAGGTGCTGGAGCGGGTGCCGTTCGTCACCGGGTACGGGGTGGAGACGGCCATGCTCATCGACCTGCTGGAGCTGGTCGGGCTGGACGCGCTGGCCCAGGTCGACCTGGGCGAGCGCAAGCACCGGCACCAGGACACCGCGGCGCTGGGCCGGATGTCCGCGCAGATCATGCTGACCGCCTGGTCGCGGCTGCAACGGCGCGGCTGGGCGGCGCCCGGGGTGATGCCGGGCGCGCTGCTGACCCAGTTCCGCCGCGGCGGCTCGGAGGCGCTGCCCAACCTGGACCGCGAGGTCGTGGTCAACGACGTGTCGGTGCAGGAGCGCCCGCCGCTGGCGCAACTGCGGCACCGCATCCCGCGCCGCCGCCGGGTCGCGGCCGCGTGAGCGCGAGGAGGAACAACGCATGACGCTCACCGTGCTGATGAACGCCGGTCCGTGGCTGTCCGTGCCGCCGCCCGGCTACGGCGGGATCGAGAACGTGGTGGCCACGCTCGTGCCGGAGCTGCGCCGGCTGGGCGTACGGGTGGTGCTGGCCTCGGTGGAGAGCAGCACGCTGCCGGTGGACGAGAAGATCGCGGTCTTCCCGGACGGCCAGTTCCACGCGCTGCAACGGCCGTACAACCAGGTGTGCGGCGTGTCCCAGGCGCACCTGTCCGGGGTGGTGCGGGCGCTGCACGCCCGCGACGACATCGACCTGGTGCACGACCACGTGGAGGCGGTCGGGCTGGCCACGCTCGCGGCGATGGGCCCGGACGCCCCGCCCGCGCTGCACACGTTGCACTGGGACCTGGCCAAGCACCCCGAGCTGTACGGCAACCTCGACGGCGGCGACCGGGTACGGGTCAACGGCGTGTCCGCGTCGCAGCTGGCCCGCGCGCCGGAGGCGCTGCGCGCGCACGCGGTGGGGCACGTGCACCTGGCCACCCCGCTCGCGGTGGACGCGGACCGGCAAGCCTCGGTGGCGAAGGGCGACCACGTGGTGATCCTCGGCCGGATCAACCCGGGCAAGGGGCAGGACCTGGGCGCGCGGCTCGCCCACGAGGCCGGTTTCCCGCTGGTGCTGGCCGGGCCGGTCGGGCCGTACCACCGGCCGGAGGATCTCGCCGCGGCCGGCGACGAGGCGCGGCAGAACCCGGACGTGCGCTTCTTCCACGACCACGTCGCGCCGTACGTCGACGGCGACCGGGTGCGCTGGGTCGGCACGGTGGCCGGGCGGGACCGCGACGACCTGGTCGCCTCGGCGCGGGCGTCGCTGTTCCCGCTGCGCTGGGAGGAGCCGGGCGGCACCGCCGTGGTCGAGTCGCTGGCGCTGGGCACGCCGGTGGTGGCCACCGCCCGGGGCTGCCTGCCGGAGCTGGTCGAGCACGGCCGCACCGGCCTGCTCACCGGCGTCGAGGAGGAACTGGGCGACCTGGTTCTCGCCGCCGGCGGCCTGGAGCCGGACGAGTGCCGGCGCGAGGCGGCCCGGCGGTTCACCCCGGCCCGGATGGCGCAGCGCTATCTGGAGCTGTACGAGCGGGTCCGCCAGGGCGCGGCGCAGCCGTTGCAGCCCGCCTGACGTACGCCGCCGGCCCGGCGTTTGCCCGCGCCGGGCCCGGGAAACCGTCGCTCCCCGCGTGGCGAGGAGGCCGGCGTGACGAACTCGATGGCGCACTCCCGGGCGCGCCGCAACCCGGCCGACGGCCGGGCGCCGGTGCGCCGGATCGCCTCCGGGTTCGCCGTGCTCCTGCTGCTGCTCGGCGCGCTGGGCTTCGTGCCCGGCATCACCAGCGACTACGCGGACCTGCGCTTCGCCGGCCCGGGGTCGGGCGCCCGGCTGCTGGGGCTGTTCCAGGTCTCGGTCGTGCACAACCTGGTGCACCTGGTCCTCGGGGTGGCCGGGCTGGCGCTGGCCCGTACCGTCGCCGGGGCCCGCGCGTTCCTGGTCGGCGCCGGGGCGGTGTACCTGGCGCTGTGGCTCACCGGCCTGGCGGTCGACCGGCGCGACGCGGCGAACGTGCTGGCGGTGAACCGCGCCGACGCCTGGCTGCACCTGCTGCTGGGCGCCGCCATGCTGGTCCTGGGGCTGCTCGCGTCGCGACGCGGCGACCGCCGCTGACCTGCGCCCCGGCGGCCCGGATGCCCGGTTTCGGGGGCCGGGGGCCCGGGTACGTCCGTAGTCCTCCGGCTGCGGGAGGCGGCGACCGCCGCGGCCGGGCGACCCTCCCCGACGAAACGGAAACGAGGACGGCGATGGTGACCCGGATCAGGTGCGAGGTCCGCGACGAGTCGCCGGTCACTGTCGTACGGCTGGCCGGCGCGCTCGACCTGGGCACGATGCGCGCGGTGCACGAGGTGCTGGACCGGTGCCTCGCCGCGCAGCCGGACGCCCTGGTGGTCGACCTGGAGGAGATCGAGGTCGGCGAGCCGCTGGCGCTGTCCGTCTTCGCCGCCGCCGCGCGGCGCGCAGCCGACTGGCCGGCGGTGCCGATGGTGCTCGCCGCGCCCTGCGCCGAGACGGCGGCCTGGCTGAACGAGACCACCGCCTGCCGGGTGGTGCCGGTGCGCCGGGACTGCGCCGAGGCGGCGGCGCTGGCCGGCGCGGATTCGGCGCCCCGGCTGCGGGCGCGGCTGGAGCCGGTGGCCGGGGCCTGCCGGCGGGCGCGGGAGCTGGTCACCGAGGCGTGCGGCAGGTGGAACGTGCCGGAGCTGGCCGGCCCGGCCTCGCTGGTGCTCAGCGAGCTGGTCGGCAACGTGGTGCGGCACGCCGGCACCCCGATGCAGGTGACGCTGACGCTGCGCCGGCCGTACCTGCGGGTGGCGGTGATGGACGGCAGCCCGGCCGACGCGCGCGCCGCGACCAGCCGCGACCCGCGCGCCGAGGGGGGCCGTGGGCTGATGCTGGTGCGGGAGCTGACCCAGCGCTGGGGAAGCACCCCGGTCGGCGCCGGCAAGGTCGTCTGGGCCATGCTCCCCGCTAATTGACCGAATTCTCCGCTCTCGCCTGGTTACATGGGCAGTGGGCCGGGTACGCCCGCCCGTCCTGTCTGTCGTCACACGGGGTGAGATGCCATGCCCAAGCGGGTAGTCACGGAACCGGCACGAGACCGGGGGCCCGCGATCCTCGCGCCGGCCCGGTTCGGGGGCTTCCCCGGGCCCGTACGGGAAGCGGTGAAGGGCAACGCGCTGTGGCGGTTGCTGCGCACCACCGACGCCAAGCAGATCGGCCTGCTCTATCTGATCACGTCGTTCGCGTACTTCATCGTCGGCGGGATCCTGGCGCTGGTCATCCGGGCGGAGCTGGCCCGGCCGGGGATGCAGATCGTCTCCCCCGAGCAGTACAACCAGATGTTCACCATGCACGGCACGGTCATGCTGCTGCTGTTCGCGACGCCGCTGTTCTTCGGGTTCGCCAACTACCTGGTGCCGCTGCAGATCGGCGCCGCCGACGTGGCGTTCCCCCGGCTGAACGCGTTCGCGTACTGGCTCTACTTCCTGGGCGCGCTGATGGTCGTGGGCGGGTTCGCCACCCCGGCCGGCGCGGCGGACTTCGGCTGGACCGCGTACACGCCGTTGAGCACCGCGCAGCACTCCCCCGGCGTCGGCGGGAACCTGTGGGTGGTCGGCCTGGCCGTGTCCGGCCTGGGCACGATCCTCGGCGCGGTCAACCTGATCACCACGATCGTGACGCTGCGGGCCCCGGGCATGACCATGTTCCGGATGCCGATCTTCACCTGGAACGCGCTGCTCACCAGCGTGCTGGTGATCTTCGTGTTCCCGCTGCTGGCGGCCGCGCTGATGGCGCTGGCCTCGGACCGGCTCCTGCACTCGCACGTGTACGACTCGACGACCGGCGGGCCGATGCTGTGGCAGCACCTGTTCTGGTTCTTCGGCCATCCCGAGGTCTACATCATCGCGCTGCCGTTCTTCGGCATCATCACCGAGATCATTCCGGTGTTCTCCCGCAAGCCGATCTTCGGCTACACCGGCCTGGTGCTGGCCACCATCGCCATCACGGTGCTGTCGATGACGGTCTGGGCGCACCACATGTTCGCCACCGGCCAGGTGCTGCTGCCGTTCTTCAGCATCCTGAGCTTCCTGATCGCGGTGCCGACCGGCGTGAAGTTCTTCAACTGGATCGGCACCATGTGGAAGGGACAGATCACGTTCGAGACGCCGATGCTGTTCGCCGTCGGCTTCCTGGTGACGTTCCTGCTCGGCGGCCTGACCGGAGTGCTGCTGGCCAGCCCGCCGCTGGACTGGCAGGTCACCGACAGCTACTTCGTGGTGGCGCACTTCCACTACGTGATGTTCGGGACCATCGTGTTCGCCGCGTTCGGCGGGCTCTACTTCTGGTTCCCGAAGATGACCGGGCGGCTGCTCGACGAGCGGCTGGGCAAGATGCACTTCTGGACCATGTTCGTCGGCTTCCACGCCACGTTCCTGGTGCAGCACTGGCTCGGCAACGAAGGCATGCCCCGCCGGTACGCCGACTACCTGCCCGGTGACGGCTTCACCACGCTGAACACGATCTCCAGCATCGGCTCGTTCGTCCTCGGCGCGTCCACCCTGTTCGTGATCTGGAACATCTGGAAGTCGTGGCGGTACGGCGCGATGGTCACCGTGGACGACCCGTGGGGTTTCGGCAACTCACTGGAGTGGGCCACCACGTGCCCGCCGCCGCTGCGCAACTTCGACCGGATGCCGCGCATCCGCTCCGAGCGGCCGGCGTTCGACCTCAAGTACGGCCCGCTCGTCTCCGACCTGGGCCGCGACCTGCCGCAGCGCACCACCAAGCCGCCGCAGACGTTCCGGGAGGAGCTGCACCACGAGCGGCACCTGCCGGAGTCCCCGTCGGCCGGCGGCGCGTACGGGGCGCCCGAGGCGGTGGACTACCAGCCCGCTCCGCAGTCCGGCGCCCGGCCGGTGGAGGTGCCGGTGCCGGAGGAGGTACGCCGGCCCAGCTTCGAGGAGACCGACGAGCCGGAGGACAGCGCGCTCAACGCCGAGCGCGACGACCAGCCCGACAACAGGTGGCGGCACCCGCGCGGGCACGGGGACACCCCGGAGAACTGAGACACCGGACGGGGGCCGGCGCCGTGCGGGCGCCGGCCCCCGTCGCGTACGCCGCGCGCCGGCTCCCGTGGTGGGAGCCGGCGCGGTACGTGCGTGCGGCGGGTCAGTCGGCGGCCGGCAGTCCGGCAGCGGTCAGCGAGCGGCGCACCGCCGGCCGCACCCGGGTCAGCCGCAGCGGCACCCCGGTACGCGCGGCGGCGTCCCGCCCGGCCATCAGCGCGGCGATCCCGCCGGCGTCGAAGCCACCCGCGCCGACCAGGTCCACCACCACCTCGCGGGGCTGCCCGGTGACCGCCTTGAGCACGGCCCGGCGCAGCTGGTCCGCGCCAGCCCGGTCGACCTCGCCGCCGACCTCGACCACCACCCGGTCGCCGTTCTGCTTCACCGAGATGCGGGCCTTCCCCGGCTCGGCCTCGGCGGCGCCGTTCTGCCAGGGCGCGGGCGCCTCGGCCAGCATCGCCTGGCGCAGCCAGGTCAGCGCCCGCGACAGCAGCCGGGACACGTGCATCTGCGAGATGCCGAACCGGGCGGCGATCTCCGCCTGGGTCTGGTTGCCGTAGAAGCGCATCGCCAGGATGCGGCGCTCCCGCCAGGGCAGCCGGTGCAGCAGGCCGCTGACCGTGACCCGGTCGTCCACCGACTCCAGCGCGTGGTCGGACTCGCCGACCAGGTCACCGAACTCGGCCGAGCTCTCCCCGCCGACCGGCGCGTTCAGCGACGCCGGGCTGTAGCCGGCGGCCGACTCCAGCGCGGCGAGGATCTCCTCCTCCGGCGTCTCCAGCCGGGCGGACAGCTCCGCCACCGTGGGGGCGCGGGACAGCTCGCTGGTGAGCGTCGCCGTGGCCTGCCCGACCTCGAGGATCAGGTCGCGCAACCGGCGCGGCACGTGCACGCCCCAGGTGCGGTCACGGAAGTGCCGTTTGATCTCGCCGACGATGGTGATCGCCGCGTACGCGGTGAACGAGCCCCGTTCCGGGTCGTACCTGTCGACGGCGTTGACCAGCCCGAGACGGGCCACCTGTTCCAGGTCCTCCAGCGGCTCGCCGCGTCCCCGGTAGCGCCGGGCCAGCCGGCCGGCGAACGGCAGCGCGAACCGGACCAGGTCGTCCCGCGCCTCCTGCCGCCGTTCCGGTGGCAGTCCCTCGATCCGGGCCGCGTACGCGAGCGCCGCGGCGTCCAGGTCCTCCAGACCCCGGTCGGTGGTCGGTGGTGTGGGTGTGGTGGTCTGTCCGAACATCCGCGCCCCCCTCGCCGAAGGTCCCCGCCCGGTCGTAACCGGTCGTGCGCGTGGTCGGACCACGCACCGGGTGAGGAAGTTGGGTTACGTGACGGAGTACGTCGAAGGCGGTGGCCGTCCGCCGCACGGCGTCGTGGGCCGTTCCGCGGCGAGCGGTCTTCCCGCTCCGTAGGTACTCAATCACGGACCGCCGGATCGCGAGGAAGTTTCGCCAGGTTGCCCGGCAGCCGGTCCCGGCGGCGGTTCAGCAGACGAGCAGCCCCTGGTGCGCGCCCGCGTCACGCAGCGCGGTGAGTGCCTCGGCCGCCCGCAGCGGCGGCGGCGTGGGCAGGTCGCAGGGCTGGTTGCGCAACACCTCCGTGGCACGTCGGGTGGGTACCGAGGCGACCGGGTAGCCGCGCGCGGCACCCCGGTCCAGAGCCCGCCGCTTGCGCCCGAAACCGGCCACCGCCAGCCACTGGGGCAGGCCCGCGTGCGCGGGCGAGCGCAGGCCGGGCGGCTCGGGCAGCACGTCCACCGAGCTGAACGGCTCGCTGCCGGCCAGCCACCACTCGACGCCGGCGACCCGGCGCGCGGTGGCGTTCTCGCACCAGTAGGGCACCAGGCCGGCCCGCAGCACCTGCCCCGGATCGAGCAGCCGCCCGCACTCCACCACCAGCCGGTCCCCGGTCTTGCCGGCCCGCCGCAGCCAGCGCCGGTACAGGTCGGCGGTCACCGCGCTCAGGGCGTCCGGCTGCGGCACCACGACCCGGTGCAGCGGGTGCCCGTGCCGGTCCCCCGCAGACCGGGCGTCGTGCTCGAAACCGGACTCCACACCGTGCTCGGCGAACGCGCCCGCGACGGTGACCTCCGGCGTGACCCAGCGCGACTCGTCCCCGCCGGCGGCGCGCAACACCTGACCCAGCGCGCGGGCGTCCGGGTGGAAGTCGACCGGGTCCAGCCCGCCGGCCGGGCAGCCGGTCTGGAAGCTGTGCCCGTCGCCGCCGTCGCGCACCGGCCAGGTGCGGGCGTCGTGCAGCAGCAGCACCGGCGCGGCCGGTTCCAGCCGGTCGGCCAGGAAACGCGCGTACGCCTTCGGCAGCGTGCGCCAGCGCACCGCGAACGTCACCACCGCGCCCGCCGCCGCGCCCCGGCTCGCCGGGCAGTGCACCTGGCGTACGTGCACGCGCGGATTGGCGTCGAGCAGCCGGGCGGCCAGCGTGGCGCCGTGCGCGTACGCGGCGTCCGGGCGGTCCACCGCCCCCCGGCTCCACCGGGCGGTGATCTCGAAGCCGGCCGGCAACCACGGCACGCCGAGCGCCACCGCGAGGTGGGCGGCGGCGCCGTGCGGTGAACCGAGCACCACGCCGGGCCAGCGCCGGTCCGGGTACTGTCCGGTGAACCATCCGGCCACGCGCTCGGCGTCCACGGCGGCGATCTGGGCGGCGGTGAGCGCGGCCCGCCCGGCGGCCCGCGACGCGGCGGCCCGGCGTACCGGCTCGGGCGCGCCACCGAGGCGCGACAGCGCGCCCGGGTGGCCGAGGTCGCCGCAGTCGTCGCCGCGCAGCGCCCGGGCGGTCGCGGCGACCAGGGTCCGGGCGGCGCTGCCGGCCGCCACCACCCGCTCGGCGGGCAGTCCCGCGCCGCCGTCCCGTTCGACTCGTTCGCTCACCACGCGGCCCGGCTTCCCGTCCCTCTGGGGTCTAAACGGGGCATCTCCCCACGGGGCAGGACCAAGGCCCGCCCGGTGGCCGCACCGCCCGCGGCACCCAGGTACGCCGTCGCGCCGCGCGCCCGCCGTCACGGGCGGGTATGGGCCGGACCGGGACGGGCACTGCAGGGCGCATGCCCGACGACGGGAGCACCCCGGCGGCGACCATCACCCCGTACCGGGACGGACCGCCGCTGGAACGCAACGACTTCGCGCTGGTCACGCCCGAGGGCACGCCGAGCGGGCGACCGCGCGCGCTGACCCCCTGCCACCTCCCCCGCGATCTTGCACTTCGGTCCCCGGAAAACCGTCCTGAACCGGGCACTCGGGGGGCCGGAACTGCAAGATCGCGAGGGAAGAGAGGGTGCGCCGCCCGGATGCCGCTAGACGATCTCGTCGGCCGCGATGGCCTCGGTCTGGATCACCCGTTCCCGCACCCGGCGGGCGGCGTCCCCGTCGGCGACCAGGCCGCGCAGGTCGGCCAGCGCCGGCTCGGGCACGTCGAGCGGCGTGGACGGATCCACCACCGCCTCCAGCACGGCGGGCCGGTCGGCCGCGAGCACCTCGTCCCAGGCGGCGCCGACCAGATCCGGCCGGTCCACCCGTACGCCGTGCAGCCCGAGCAGGCGCGCCCACCCGGCGTACGGCACGTCGGAGCGTCGTCCCCCGGGCGTACGCCCGCCGCCCACACCGGACTGGTCCCTGTTGTTCAGCACCAGCACGATCAGCCGCGGATCGCGCCACCCCGTCCAGTGGTGTGCCACCGTGATCAGCTCGGCCAGGCCGTTGAGCTGCATCGCGCCGTCGCCGAGCAGCGCGATCACCGGCTCGTCCAGGACCAGCAGCTTGGCCGCGACCGCGTACGGCAGCGCGCAGCCCATCGAGCCGAGCGTGCCGCACAGCCGCGCCTGCACCCCCGGTGGCAGCTCCAGGTGCCGGGCGTACCAGTAGACGACCGAGCCGACGTCGACGGCGACGGAGGCGTGCCGGGGCAGCCGGGCGGACAGCTCGCGGAGCACCAGCCGCGGGTTGACCGGCTCGGCGGGCGTCGCGGCCCGCTCGGCGGCGGTCTCCCGCCACCGGTCCACCATCTTCTCCACCATGCCGCGCCACTCGCGGTGGGGCTGGTCGGGCACCCGGGTCAGCAGTGCCCGCAGCGTCTCGGCGGTGTCGCCGACGAGCGGCACGTCCACCGGGTAGCGGGTGCCGACGCGCCGGCCGTCGATGTCGATCTGGATGGTGCGTACCTGGCCGGGCATCGGGAACCAGTCGGTCCACGGATCGTTGGTGCCGATCATCAGCAGCGTGTCGCAGCCGCCCATGAGCTGCGCGGCGGCGGTGGTGCCGACCTCGCCGAGCACGCCGGTGTGGAACGGCAGCCGCTCGTCCAGCACCGGCTTGCCCAGCAGCGACGTGGCCACGCCCGCGCCGAGCCGGTCGGCGAGCGCGACGATCTCCTCGGCCGCGCCGTGCGCGCCCTGGCCGACCAGCATCGCCACCCGCTGCCCGCTGCCCAGCAGCGAGGCGGCGGCGTCCAGGTCGGCGTCGTGCGGCAGCACCCGGGCCAGCGGCTCGCCGGGCGTCGCGGTGACCACTCCGGCGGTCTGCGGCAGCAGGTCCGGTACGGCGGTGACCTGCAACGCGCGCGGCAGCACCACGCAGGTCGGGCTGCGCGTCGCGGCGGCGGTACGGAACGCCTGGTCCAGCAGCGCCGGCACCTGCTCCGGGCGGCGGCCGTAGCGGACGAACTGGTTGCACACGTCGCCGAAGAGCCGGCTCAGCCCGATCTCCTCGTGCGCGCCGCCGAGCGGGCCGGTGACGTCCTCGCCGACGATCGCGACGACCGGCTTGCTGTCCAGCTTGGCGTCGTAGAGCCCGTTGAGCAGGTGCACCGCGCTGGGCCCCTGGGTGGCCAGGCACACCCCGACGCCGCCGGTGAACTTCGCGTGCCCGGTGGCCATGTACGAGGCGGTCTCCTCGTGCCGGGCGGGGACGAACGCCGGGTCCCCGCCCGCGTCGTCGAGCGCGCCCACGAGCGGGGCGATCGCCGCGCCCGGACAGCCGAAGACCCGCGGCACCCGCCAGGCCCGCAGGCGTTCGACCACCAGGTCGGCGACGATGCGCTCAGCCATTACCCCGCCCGGGCGTGCTCGCGTCGACGTAGCGCAGCACCGCGCCGACCCCGTCGGTCAACTCCGGCGCCTCCTCGGGCGCGAGCACCGTCAGGTCCGCGCCGGTGCCGATCAGCGCGCGCAGCAGCGCGGCGTCGGCGCGTACCCGCTGGGGGTCGGCCACCGCCATGTCCGACAGCTGACCCGGGTCGGTGGCGATCTCGGTCGGCTCGGGGCCCACCCACAGCTCGCCGTCGGCGGACGGGTCGTCCACGATGAGCATGGTGTCGACCTGGTTGCGTTGCAGCGCGGAGACCACGGCGTCGAGGCCCGCGCCGACGTCCTCCTGCACGCCGAAGCGGTCCAGGGCGGCGGTGACGCGCCGGTCGGCGACCTCGGCGACGGTCTGCGCCGTGATGTCGTCCATCAGCGTGTCGTCCGCGCCGACGTCGCGGGCGCCGGCGTCGGTGCGGACCAGCACGTCCTGCCACCGTTCCGGCAGCTGGGCGGCGATCATGCCGGTGGCGCGGATGTCCCCGGCCACCACCACGACGTCCGCGCCGACCCGCTCGGCCAGGTCTGCGGTTGCGGCGGCGGCGTCGCCGGCGTTCTGGTGCCACGCCTCCATGGCGGCGCGCTGGTAGCGGGACTGTGACCAGCCGCCCGGCTGTACGCGCCGCAGCTGCCGGCTCTGTCCGCCGGTGACGTGGGCGCGGCGCGGCACGCCGCCGGCGCTCACCGCCATCGCGTCCGCGCCGGTACGGTCGGCCAGGACCCGCACCCAGGCCACCTGTTCGCCGCGCTGGGCCACGAGCGGCATGGTGTGCGGCAGCGCCGACCAGCTCGCCAGGTCGCGCAGCGGCGGCGCGGACAGGTACTCGGTGAGCACCACGCGGCCCCGGGTGGCGAACACGGCGATCCCGTAGTCACCGGGCATCGGCTGGTGCCGGCGGACGACCTCCTCCACCGCCTCGACGGTGACCGGGTCGGCGCCCTGGCTCAGCAAATCGCCCTTGAGGGCCCGCCAGCGCAGGTCGACCTGCGCTCGCGCGTCCTGGGTGTCGCGGGAGGCGTCCATGTACACCGAGCACCAGGGCCCGGGACGGTTGTAGAGCGGGCGCAGGAAGGACAGCTGCATGCTCGACCCCTTTCCGGCTCGGCCGCACGCATACCCGCGCCCCGGCGGAGTTCACCTGCCGGCCGCCCGGGCGTGACCGGTGTTCATTCACGTCGTTCAACTCCACGGGCCGATACCATCTGTGCACGGATCAGAACTCTCGGTGGTGAACATGGACACGGAGCTGCATACCCGTCGCGTCGTCCACCCGACGGAGCGCGTCGTCACCGGACGTCTCGTCCGGTTGATGGAGGGCTACGCCCGGGAGGTACGGGTCGGGCAGCCGGCGCTGGTCGCGGTGCTGACCGCCGCGGGGGTGGTGGGGCTGCTGCTGAAGGTGGTGCGCGCGTTGCTCAGCAACGGTGGCGGCGGGGCCCGGCGCAGCTTCAAGGAGCTGAAGAAGGGGCCGGAGTTCCTGGTCACCCCGGTCCGGGTCCGCGACGCCGCCGGCCGG
Source organism: Micromonospora chalcea (assembly GCF_002926165.1). Lineage (GTDB taxonomy): Bacteria > Actinomycetota > Actinomycetes > Mycobacteriales > Micromonosporaceae > Micromonospora > Micromonospora chalcea. Next base: position 92,229 of record NZ_MAGP01000013.1, read on the forward strand.
CTGGTCGAGGTCGAGCTGCACGGCCACCTGCCGCAGAGCGCGCTGCACCCCGGCGACCACGTCCAGCTCACGCTGCGGGCGCAGCGCGACGAGGATCTGCCGCCCCGGATCGAGCGGATCGTCAACCTGACCACCGGGCAACTGCTCACCCCGCGTACCGCCACGCTCTGGTCGCACCTGGGTCCGGCGCTGCTGCTCCAGGCCGTGCTGGGCGCCGTGCTGCTGTTCGGCGTGGCCGCCTGCTCCGCGCTGACCTAGGTTTCCCCGTCGCCGGTGGCGGGCACCGCTGCGGCCATGTTCGCCGGATTCACGCTCACCGAGATCGACGTCGGCGCGGTGCGCCTGCGCGTACGCCACGGCGGCTCCGGGCCGCCGGTGGTGCTGCTGCACGGGCACCCGCGTACCCATGCGACCTGGCACCGGGTGGCGCCGCGGCTGGCCGCGCGGCACACGGTGATCTGCCCGGACCTGCGCGGCTACGGCGGCTCGTCGAAGCCGCCGAGCGACCCGGAGCACACCGTCTACTCCAAGCGGGCGATGGCCGCCGACGTGGTCGGGCTGCTCGACGCGCTCGGCCACCGCCGGGCCGCCGTCGTCGGGCACGACCGTGGGGCGTACGTGGCCATGCGCACCGCCCTGGACCACCCGGACCGGGTGAGCCGCCTGGGCGTGCTGGACGGGGTGCCGATCGGTGAAGCGCTGGCCCGCTGCGACGCCCGGTTCGCCGCCCGCTGGTGGCACTGGTTCTTCCTCGGCCAGCTCGCCAAACCGGCCGAGCGGGTGATAAACGCCGATCCGGACGCCTGGTACGGCGGCTCACCGGAGGAGATGGGCGAGCAGGCGTACGCCGACTACCGGCGCGCCATCCACGATCCGGCCACCGTGCACGCCATGTGTGAGGACTACCGGGCCGGGCTCGGTCCGGACCGGGCGGCGGACGACGCCGACCGCGCCGCCGGACGCCGGATCGGCTGCCCGGTGCTGTTCGCCTGGTCCGAGCACGACGACATGGTCGACCTGTACGGCGAACCGGCCGCGATCTGGCGGGACTGGGCCGACGACGTGCGGACCGCCTCGATCCCGTCCGGGCACCACATGGCCGAGGAGGCGCCGCGGGAGCTGACCGACGTGCTGGCCGGTTTCCTCGCGGAGGACCTTGCCTCGGTCAGCGACCGGCGGGGGTGAGCGGTCGCTCGAGCGGGGCCGGCGCGTCGAGCAGGCCCCGGCGGCGCGCCCAGCGCTCGAACAGCACTGTGGCGAACGGGGGCACCGCGCTGACCAGGGCCAGCCCGGTCTGCACGAGCGTCCAGCGGCGCCGTCGGGCCACCACGAGCGTCAGCAGTCCGTAGACCACGAACAACGCGCCGTGGATCGGGCCGAAGATCTTCACGCCGATCTCGTTTCCGGGCGGCCCGTACTTGACCGCCATGCCGGCCAGCAGCGCCGCCCACGAGCAGCCCTCGGCGAACGCCGCCACCACGAACGCCCGGATCCACCCGTCGCGCATCAGCTACTCCCCTTCGCCGTCGGCGGCCATGCTAGCCGCCCGGGCCGGGCGGCCCGGACGGAACCCGCTGCCCCGCGACGGGGATCACCGGGGCCGCCACGGGGTACAGAAAAGGGTCTGGCGGACCTTTCCTGACCCGCCACTCCGTGCGAGGTTGGGAAGAACCAACGGTGACAGGGTGGTGACCATGGGCGAGGACGTCGGCGTGCGTACCTTCAGCCGGGAGGACCGGGCCCGCTATCGCGAGAAGGTCCGGCGGTGCCTGGACGTGTTCGCCGAGATGCTGCGCGAGTCCCGGTTCGACGTGGAGCGGCCGATGACCGGCCTGGAGATCGAGCTGAACCTGGTCGACGACGACTTCGACCCGGCCATGCGCAACGCCGACGTGCTGGAGGCGATCGCCGACCCGGCGTTCCAGACCGAGCTGGGCCAGTTCAACGTCGAGATCAACGTCGAGCCGCGCCGGCTGGCCGGCACCGGCACCGCCGCGTTCGAGGAACACGTGCGGGCCAGCCTGAACGCCGCCGAGTCAAAGGCCCGCACGGTGGGCGCGCACATGGTGATGGTCGGCATCCTGCCGACGCTGCGCCCGGAGCACCTGACCGCCGAGACGCTGTCGGCCAATCCCCGGTACGCGCTGCTCAACGAGCAGATCTTCGCCGCCCGGGGCGAGGACCTGCCGATCGCGATCAGCGGGGTGGAGCGGCTGGCCACCACCGCCGACACGATCACCCCGGAGGCGGCCTGCACCAGCACCCAGTTCCACCTCCAGGTCAGCCCGGCGCAGTTCGCCGACTACTGGAACGCGGCCCAGGCGATCGCCGGCATCCAGGTGGCGCTCGGCGCGAACTCGCCGCTGTTCTTCGGCCGGGAGCTGTGGCGCGAGACCCGGGTGCCGCTGTTCCAGCAGGCCACCGACACCCGGGCGGAGGAGATCAAGGCCCAGGGCGTACGCCCGCGGGTGTGGTTCGGGGAACGCTGGATCACCTCCGTGTTCGACCTGTTCGAGGAGAACGTGCGCTACTTCCCGGCGCTGCTGCCGGTCTGCGACCCGGAGGACCCGGCCATCACGCTGCACAGCGGCGGCGTGCCGAAACTGGCCGAGCTGCGGCTGCACAACGGCACCATCTACCGGTGGAACCGGCCGGTCTACGACGTGCTGAAAGGCCGCCCGCACCTGCGGGTGGAGAACCGGGTGCTGCCGGCCGGGCCGACGGTGCTCGACACCGTCGCCAACGGCGCGTTCTACTTCGGCCTGGTGCGGGCGCTCGCCGAGTCCGACCGTCCGCTGTGGTCGCAGATGTCGTTCAGCGCGGCCGAGGAGAACTTCAACGCCTGCGCCCGGCACGGCATCGACGCCCAGGTGTACTGGCCCGGCCTGGGCTACCTGCCGGTGACCGAGCTGGTGCTGCGCCGGCTGCTGCCGATGGCCCACCACGGGCTGGACCGGTGGGGCCTCGACCCCGCCGAGCGGGACCGGCTGCTCGGCATCGTCGAGCAGCGCTGCCTGACCAGCCGCAACGGCGCGACCTGGCAGGTGGAGACGCTGCACCGGCTGGAGTCGGCCGACCACCTGGACCGTCCGGCGGCGCTGCGCGAGGTGGTCCGCCACTACGTCGACCTGATGCACAGCAACCGGCCCGTGCACGAGTGGCCCATCCCCTGAGCCGGCCGCCCGTCAGCGCAACGCGGTCACTGTCGCCCGCGCGGCCTGGGCGACCAGGGTGTCGTCGGGCTTAGCGTCGCGTCTGTCCCGGCTGGACATGACCGCCAGCACGATCGGCGCGGAGTCCGGCGGCCACACCACGGCGATGTCGTTGCGGGTGCCGTACCCGCCGGTGCCGGACTTGTCCGCCACCTGCCACCCGGCCGGCACGCCGGCCCGGACCAGCCCGCTGCCGGTGGTGCTGGCCCGCATCCAGCTCAACAGCAGGTCCCGGTCCGCGGGCGGCAGGGCCTCACCCAGCGTGTACGCCCGCAGCGAGCCGGCCAGCGCGCGGGGCGTGCTGGTGTCGCGCTCGTCGCCGGGCGTGGCCGCGTTCAGGTCCGGCTCGGTACGGACCGGCCGGGTGACCGAGTCGCCCACCTCCCGGAGTGCCCGCGCGAAGCCGGCCGGGCCGCCGAGCGCGTCGAACAGCAGGTTGCCGGCGGTGTTGTCGCTGTACCGCACCGCCGCCTCGGCGGCGTCCCGCAGCGTCATCCCGGTCTCCACGTGCCGTTCGGTCACCGGTGAGTGCGCCACCAGGTCGGCGCGCCGGTAGCGGACCACCCGGTCCCGGTCGGCGTCGGACGTGGCGGCCAGCATCGCGCCGGCGGCGAGCGCCTTGCACGTCGAGGCGTACGCGAACCGCTCGTCGGCCCGGTGCGCGAGGGTGCGGCCGGTGCCGGTGTCGACGGCGTAGACGCCGATCCGGGCGCCGAAGCGCCGCTCCAGCGCCGCCAGCTCGGCCGGCGCGGGCACCGGCTCGGCGTTCGGCGTCGCCGACGCGGCGGGTGCGGTCGGAGCGCTGGTGGGCGACGCGGCTTCGGGCCGGTCCTTTGTGCAGCCGGCCACCAGGGCCGTCGCCGTGAGCATCGCCGCCATGAGCACCTGCCGTCGGATCATCCGTTTCCTCCCCCGTCATCCGGACCACGCCGTTCTCGGGTCATTGTCGCCGATCCCGTCGGGCCGGTGGTCCGCCGCCTCGGCCGACGCGGTGGCCCGCATCCTCGGCCGGCGGGGTGGCTCGCAGCCTCGGCGGCCGGGCAGGTCAGCTCCCCGCGACGGCGGCGAACGTGAGCGCGCCCGCCGCAGCCAGCGGCAGCGCCACCGCGGCGGCCAGCAGCCGTACCCGGGCGGACCGGCCGATCAGCGCCACGAGCAGCACGGCCAGCCCGAGGTCGATCGCCACGTTCCACCAGGCTCCGGGGTAGGACCCGGACTTCAGCGCGAACCGCAGCGCCTCCTCCACGAACACGGCCACCGGCAGCGCGGTCCCCACGACGCGCCGCCATCCGTCGGTCCGCGCCCAGATGCCGGCGACGCCGAACACCACGCCCGCCACCACGCCGAACGCCATCCAGACGAACGAGGTGAGCGCCCAGATCACGGCGAGGTCGTCGCCCTGGAGCAGCGTCGCCGCCAGGTAGTAGCTGGGTACCGCGACGATCAGCAGGACGCTGGCGGCCACGGCGGCACGCACCGCGCCCGACCGGATCCACCAGCCCAGCGCGAACGCGGCCACCGCCCAGGTGGCTGTGGAGTTGCCCAGTTCGGCGAACGGGAACGGCACCCACTTGATCCAGACGAAGTCCAGGAAGCCGAGCAGGAAACCGGCGACGGGAACGACAAGCGCGACGGCGCGACGCGAGGGTGGCATGCGCGGAATCTTACATACTCGGTATGCTCGACCCCGTCGAGAGGGCTGCCCTACGAGGCGAGGCGCCGCTCGGACGGCGCGAGACGCGCCACGTCGTCGGAGTGGTTGATCTCCGACCAGACCGCATCCAGGGAGAGGCCGAGGACGTCGGCGATGGCGGCGATGGTGGGAAACGCCGGGGTGGCCACCCGGCCGGACTCGATCTTGCGGAGCGTCTCCGGGGAGACACCCGCGTCGAGCGCGGTGAGCAGCATGGATCGCTCGCCCCGGGCGCGGCGCAGGAGCGCGCCGAGGCGCTGCCCGCGCTCGACCTCGGCGGGAGTGAGGGGCAACCGGACCATGCCGAGATACTAATACCGGGATAACATGACCGGGATACTTATTGGTCGCGTGAGGAAGGCGCCCGCATGATCGAGATCCTGAGCCCCACCGACGTACGGCGGGCGCGGGACACCGGCGCCCTGGTCGCCCACATCCTGCAGACCCTCCGGAGCAGCACCACTGTCGGCACCAACCTGCTCGACATCGACAGGCAGGCCCAGCGCATGATCGTCGAGGCCGGGGCGCAGTCCTGCTACGTCGACTACGAGCCGTCCTTCGGGCGCGGGCCGTTCGGCCACTACATCTGCACGTCGGTGAACGACGCGGTGCTGCACGGCCTGCCGCACGACTACACGCTCGCCGACGGCGACCTGCTGAGCCTCGACCTGGCCGTCAGCCTCGGCGGAGTGGTGGCCGACTCCGCGATCAGCTTCCTCGTCGGTGACGCCCGGCCCGCGGAGAGCGTCGCGCTCATCGACGCGACCGAGCGGGCGTTGCAGGCCGGGATCGCCGCCGCCGGTCCCGGCGCCCGGATCGGCGACCTCTCGCACGCCATCGGATCGGTCCTCACCACGGCCGGATACTCGGTGAACACCGAGTTCGGCGGGCACGGCGTCGGGTCCACGATGCACCAGGACCCGCACGTGTCGAACACCGGCCGCCCCGGACGCGGGTACAAACTGCGCCCCGGGCTGCTGCTGGCGCTGGAGCCGTGGGTGATGGCGGACACCGCCACGCTCGTCACCGACGCCGACGGATGGACGCTGCGCAGCGCGACCGGCTGCCGCACCGCGCACAGCGAGCACACCATCGCCATCACCGACGACGGCGCGGAGATCCTGACGCTGCCGAAGCCGTGACCCGGGCACCCGCCGTGGTCACACGGGCGTGCAGCGCTCCCGCAGCGTGGGGACACCGGGCCCGGTGAGGTCGTCGCAGTACGCGGCCCGCCCGGCCATCGCCATCGTCAGCGCCACAGTGGTGCCGCTGACCAGCGGGCCGTCGCCGGCGGTGAACGGCCCGTCGGTCGCCTCCACCCGCAGGCCGTCGATCGCGCTGCGCCCGGCCACCGTGAAGTCCCGCCCGGCGTAGAACCGGGCGACCGGCGTCACCGCCTCGACCAGGGGCGTCCGGGCCAGGCCGAGCGGCCGCCGGATGTCCTGGGCGTGCACGACCACCTCACCGAGCCACGCCTCGGTCGGGCCGAACGTCGACGTGGTGCTGCCGATGATCCGCCGGAACCGGTCGAGCGTCTCCCCCGGGTCGGCGCCCCGGTGCTCGGCCAGCCGGCGGTCGTTGTGCAGGTCGAAGTCGAACCGGGCGCCGAGCACGCTGGCGACCCAGCGCGCCCGGCCGACGCTCGCCGCCGCCGTCATGTGCGCGAGTGTCTCCTCAACGGTCCACCGGCCGCACAGCGAGCGCCGCGCCCACTGCGCCGCGTCGATTCCGGCGAGGTCGTCGGCCAGGGCGGCGCGCTCGGCGTGCGCGAGCGCCCACAGCTCACGGCGGGTCAGCGTGTCGGACATGAAACCTCCAGGGTCGGCCTTAGGAGGTAGGACCGCGCTGCCTGGACGAACTCACCGCTCCCACCCCGCCGATCTTGGAGTTGTGGTGGTTCGCAAACCCGGCATGCGCGACCTTCGAGGCGCCACAACTCCAAGATCGGCGCCGAGGGCGGGCGGGCTGCACGTTTGCTGCACGTCCGCTGAACGCTCGCCGGTGACGCTTCTCGCACACATCAACCGCAAGGGAGAAGCGTCATGTCACACAGGTTCCTCTTCACCCCGCGTACCGTCGCTTCGGCGATCGGGGCGCTCATCCTGGCCGCCGCGGGCCTGGCCGGCGGCGCCACCCGGGCGTCCGCGGCCTACATCGTCCCCCCCGACTGCGGCCCCTACTCCGGGGCGCCGGTGCCGGCCGGATACACCCTGAGGTTCGCCATCGCGGCCTACGTCAGCAACAACGCCAACGGTCCGGAGTTCATCGTCGGCACGAACCTTCGCGACGTGATCGTCGGAAGCGTCTACGACGACGTCATCTGCGGCCTCCCCGGCAACGACGACATCCAGGCCAACAGTGGCGACGACATCGTCTACGGCGGGCTGAACGGCGACGACATCTGGGGCGACCTGGGCAACGACAACCTCCACGGCGACGGCGGCGCCGACACCATCCACGGTGACCGCTTCATCGGACCCAGCGCCCTGGACGGCAACGACCGCGTGGACGGCGGCAGCAACGACGACCACCTCTTCGGCGACAAGGGCGCGGACACCCTGGTCGGCGGTCCCGGCTTCGACGACGGCGACGGAGGCCCGGACGTCGTGTTCGACGACTGCCGTACCAGCGTGGAAATCGTGGTCAACTGCCCGTGATCCAGTCGGCACGGCGGTCCGCGGGGCTCGGACAACGGGGCCCCGCGGACCGCGCGCTGCCGCCTGTCGGATCGTCGTCACGCCCGGTCCGACCACCACCGCACGCGGCTACCGTGACACTCCGTGGCGGTGGAGTTCCGGGTGCTCGGCGACCTGGACGTCCGGGTCGACGGCCGGGCGGTCCGGATCGGTCACGCCCGTCAACAGTGCGTCCTCGCCGCTCTGCTGGTCGAGCCCAACCGGGTCGTCGCGACCGGGCAGCTGATCAGCCGGGTCTGGGGCGACGAGGTGCCGGACGGGGCCGCCGCCACGCTGCGTGGCTACCTGTCGCGGCTGCGGCACGCGCTGGCCGGCGTGGACGACGTCCGCATCGTCCGGCGCCATCCCGGCTACCTGCTCGCCGTCGACCCGGACCACGTCGACCTGCACCGCTTCCGCGCGCTGACCGAGCAGGCCCGGCGCACCGCTGACGACGCGACGGCGATCGGCTGCCTGGAGCGGGCGCTCGGGCTCTGGCGCGGCGACGCGTTCGGCGGGCTGACCACGCCGTGGCTGGCGGCCTACCGGCAGACCCTCGACCGGCAACGGCTCGCGGCCACCCTCGATCGCAACGACATCGCGCTGCGCCGGGGCGCGCACGCCCGGCTCCTTCCCGACGTCCTGGATCTGAGCGGCCGGTACCCGTGGGACGAGCGCCTGGCGGCGCAGGCGATGCTCGCGTTGTACCGGTGCGGGCGGCAGGCCGACGCCCTCGAACACTTCCACCGGATGCGCCGCCGGCTGGCCGCCGAGGTCGGCGCCGACCCCAGCCCGCCGCTGGCCCAGCTCTACCAGCAGATTCTCACCGCCGACGCGGCCATCGCGCCGCCGGACCCGCCGGGCGGCGGCGAACCGAGCTCGACGGCCACCGGCACGGCACGGAATGCGGGCACCGTGCCCCGGCAGTTGCCCGCGTCACCGGGGGTCTTCGCCGGCCGTACCGCCCAGCTCGCGCGCCTCGACGAGCAGCTCGCCGACGCGGGCCACCCGGACGGCGCCGGGTCACCGGTGGTGATCTCGTCCATCGGCGGCGGCGGTGGCGTCGGCAAGACCTGGCTGGCGCTGCGCTGGGCGCACGCCAACGCCGGCCGCTTCCCCGACGGGCAGCTCTACGTCAACCTGCGCGGCTTCGACCCGACAGCGGACCCGGTGACGTGGCCGGTCGCGGTGCGCGGCTTCCTCGAGGCGCTCGGCGTCGAACCGGCGCGCGTACCGGCCGATCCGGAGGCCCAGGCGTCGCTGTACCGCACGCTCGTCGCCGGACGTCGGCTGCTGGTGGTCCTCGACGACGCCCGCGACGCCGCCACAGTGGTCCCGCTGCTGCCCGGCACCCCCACCAGCGCGGTCCTGGTGACCAGCCGACGGCAACTGGCCGGCCTCGTCACCACCCACGGCGCGCGACCACTGCCGCTGGACGTGCTGCCCGACGACGAGGCCCGCGAGCTGATCGTCCGGCAGGTGGGCGCCGCGCGGGTGGCCGGGCAGCCGGACGCCGTCGCGGCCATCCTGCGGTTCTGCGGGGGTCTGCCGCTGGCTCTCGGGATCGTGGCGGCCCGTGCCGCGCTCAACCCGGAACTTGCCCTGTCATCAGTCGCGGCCGAGCTGACCTCAGCGGCCGGCCCGCTGGACGCGCTGACCGGCGACGAGGTGACGACGAACCTGCGGGTGGTGCTGTCCCGCTCTCTGGCGGCGCTCACGCCGGCCGCCGCGGAGGTGTTCGCGCTGCTCGGCCTCGCCCCGGGCCCGGACATCGGCCGGGCCGCGGCGGCCAGCCTGACCGCCCGTACGCCGGCCGAGCTGCGCCCGCCGTTGCGCGAGCTGGTCGACGCGCACCGGGTGGAGGAGCACGTCGCGGGCCGGTACCGCATGCACGACCTGGTCCGCAGCTTCGCCGTCGAACGGGCGAGCGGTGACCCGGCCGGTTCCCGGTCGGCGATGCGCCGGCTGGTGGACCACCACCTGCACACGGCACACGCGGCCGCGCTGCTGCTGTCCCCGCAGCGCGACCCGCTGACCCTGGCACCCGCCGCGCCGGGAGTGACCGCCGAGCGGCTCGACGACCTGCCGGCGGCGCTGGCCTGGTTCACCGACGAACACCAGGTGCTCCTCGCGACCATCGAGCACGCCGCCGGCAACGGCCTCGATGTCGCCACCGGGCAGCTCTCGTGGACCCTGGCCACGTACTTCGACAGGCAGGGCCACTGGCACGACTGGGCCGCTGTGGCCCGCCGGGCGGTCGAGGCGACCGGGCGCTCGGGTGACCGCCCGGCGCAGGCGCAGGCGCACCTGCCGCTGGCCGGGGCCTGCTCGAACCTCGGCCGGCACGCCGAGGCGCAGCGCAACCTGTTCGCCGCGCTGGACCTGTTCGCCGCGCTGGGCGACGACGAGGGGCGGGCGCACACCCATTTCGACCTCAGCATGCTGCACGACCGGCAGCGGCAGCCCCGGGAGGCGCTGCCGCACGCGCGGCGCAGCCTCGCCCTCTACGAACGGGTCGGGAGCCCGCTCAAGCAGGCGGTCGCGCTCAACGCGATCGGCTGGTACCACTCGCAGCTCGGCGAGCACCACGACGCGATCACGTTCTGCCGCCGTGCCCTCGCCCTGGCCGAGCGGGCCGGGAGCGCGTACGGGCAGGCGAACACGTGGGACAGCATCGGCTTCGCCCACCACCACCTGGGTGAGTACGAGGACGCGGTGGACTGTTTCCGGCAGGCCCTCGCGCTGTTCGCCGAGATCGGTGACCGGCATGCCGAGGGCATCGTGCTGGACCACCTCGGCGACACGTGGGCCGCGGCCGGGCGGGCGGACGCGGCCCGGGACGCCTGGCGGCGGTCACTCGCGTTGTACGAGGAACTCGGTCACGCCGACGCCGAGGCGGTACGGCGCAAACTTCACCGGTGAACGGTCAGAGCGCCGCGATCGCGGCCGACTCCGGCGGCAGCTCGATTCCGTCGCGCATCACCGTGACGCCCTCGGACGTGGCGAGCAGCACCCGGCGTACCACCCCGGGCAGGTTGATCCGCTGCGCCCGGCCGGCCAGGTTCGCCACCACGAGCGTGTCGCCGCGCCGCATCACCAGGAACCGGTCGCCGTGGCGGACGTCGACCCGGTCCAGCCGGGGGTCGGACAGGTCGGCCCGGGAGCGGCGCAGCGCGATCAGCCGCCGGTAGAGGTCGTACGTCTCGCGGTGCTCGGGCTTGTCCAGCTCGGCCCAGTCCAGCCGGGACCGCAGGAACGTCTGCGGGTCCTGCGGGTCCGGCACGTCGTCGGTGGCCCAGCCGTGGTCGGCGAACTCACGTCTGCGGCCGGTGGCGACAGCCGTCGCCAGTTCCGGCTCGGGGTGGCTGGTGAAGAACTGCCACGGCGTGGCGGCAGCCCACTCCTCCCCCATGAACAGCATCGGCGTGAACGGCGCGGTCATCAGCAGCGTCGCACCGACGCGCAGCAGGCCGGGCGACAGCGTGGCGGAGATCCGGTCGCCGGTGGCCCGGTTGCCGATCTGGTCGTGGTTCTGCAGGTACGCCACGAAGCGGTGGCCGGGCGTGCGCTGCCTGTCGACCGGGCGGCCGTGGCTGCGGCCGCGGAAGCTGGACCAGGTGCCGGCGTGGAAGAACCCGCCGGTCAGCACGTCGGTGAGGCACTCCAGGGAGCCGAAGTCGCCGTAGTAGCCCTGCCGTTCGCCGGTGAGCAGCGTGTGCAGCGCGTGGTGGGCGTCGTCGTTCCACTGGGCGTGCAGGCCGTACCCGCCCGCCTCGCGCGGCGTGATCAGGCGCGGGTCGTTGAGGTCGCTCTCGGCGATCAGCGACAGCGGCCGCCCGAGGTGCGTGGACAGCGCCTCCACCTCGGCGGCGACCTCCTCCAGCCAGTGCACGGCCCGGCCGTCCGGCATGGCGTGCACGGCGTCCAGCCGCAGCCCGTCGACGTGGTAGTCGCGCAGCCAGCCCAGCACGCTGTCGGCGATGTAGCGGCGTACCCCGTCGGAGTGCGGGCCGTCCAGGTTGACGGTGCGGCCCCAGGTGTTGCTCTGCTCGGTGAGGTACGGCGCGAACCGCGGCGCGTAGGCCCCGGAGGGCCCGAAATGGTTGTAGACGACGTCGAGGATCACCCCCAGGCCCTTGGCGTGGGCGGCGTCGACGAACCGTTTCAGGCCGTCCGGGCCGCCGTACGGCTCGTGCGGCGCGAACCAGCAGACGCCGTCGTAGCCCCAGTTGTGCTCGCCGTTGAACGCGTTGACCGGCAGCAGCTCGACCATGTCCACGCCGAGGTCGACCAGGTGGTCGAGCCTGGCGATCGCCCCGTCGAACGTGCCTTCCGGGGTGAACGTGCCGATGTGCATCTCGTACAGCACGCTGCCGGGCAGTTGCCGGCCGGTCCAGGCGGCGTCGGTCCAGGCGAACGCGGCGTGGTCGTAGAGCCGGCTGGGCCCGTGCACCCCGGCCGGCTGCCAGGCCGAGCGGGGGTCGGGCAGCGCCTGGGCGTCGTCGTCGAGCAGGAACGCGTAGTCGGTGCCGGGCCCGGCGCCGGGGACCTCGACCCGCCACCAGCCGTCCGGCGCCTGACGCATCGCGTGGTCGGCGACGCCGGGCTGGATCAGCCGCACCCGGGCGGCCTCGGGCGCCCACACCGTGAACTCGGTCATGCGGCGGCCTCCACAGAGTCGGTGGGTGCGAGGAGGGCGACGGGGTAGGTGCTCAGCAGATCATGAAGGAGCAGCTCAGAACCACTGTAGACCCGTCCGGTGAACAAGTCGGTGCACTCGTGAACGGGAAGTGACAGCGCCGTGTCCCGCCAGCCGCCGGAGCGGGCCAGCCGCAGCGGCAGCCGGGTCGCCACCGCGACCGCCCCACCCCGGTCGAAGGCCACCGCGTGCGCGGCGGCCGGGCCGCGCGCGGGCACCGGCCGGTAGCCGCCGAACAGGTCCGGGCGGTCGCGGCGCAGGCGCAGCGTCCGGGACACCACGAGCAGCTTGGCCGCGCCGCCGGCGGCCACCGCGGGCCGCCAGCCGGCGTCGAGCCGGGCCAGCAGGTCCCGGCGTACGGCGAAGTCGACCGGCCGCCGGTTGTCCGGGTCGACGAGCGAGTTCTCCCACAGCTCGGTGCCCTGGTAGACGTCGGGCACACCGGGCATGGCGAGCTGGACCAGCTTCTGCCCGAGCGCGTTCGACCAGGCGGGCGGCGTGATCTCGGCGGCGAACGCGGTGATCTGGGCGTGCAGCTCCGGGTCGTCGTACATCCGGTCGACCAGGGCGTGCAGCTCGTGCTCGAAGCCCGGGTCCGGGTCGGCCCAGCTGGTGGTGACGGACGCCTCCCGGGCGGCCTTCTCGGCGTACCCGTGCAGTCGTTCCCGTTCGATCGGCCACGCCCCGACGGCGGTCTGCCAGAGCAGGTGGGCCAGCGCGGGGTCGGCCAGCGGCGCGCGGGACATCCAGTCGGTGACCCGTTCGGCCCAGCGGCCGGGCAGCTCGGACAGCACCGCGAGGCGGGCGCGGACGTCCTCGCCGCGCTTGGTGTCGTGGGTGGATAGCGCGGTCATGCCCGCCAGCCAGCGCACCTGCCGGGCGGCGGCGAAACGGTGCAGCTCGGCCGGCGGCACACCGAAGTGGGCCGGGCTGCCGCCGACCTCGTTGAGCGCGACGAACCGGCTCCACCTGTAGTACGCGGTGTCCTCCACGCCCTTGGCCATCACCGCGCCGGTCAGCTGCGGGAACCGGGCGGCCAGCTCGTGGCCGGGGTCGCGCAGCCGGGCGGTGACCTGGTCGAGCACGCCGGTCAGGTCGGGACGGCGGCGGCCTGCCTCGCTGCGGGCGGCGGCCAGGTGCCGGGCGCCTTCGGGCGGGTATCCGCGGTAGACCGGGAAGCACGCGGCCAGCTCGGCCAGGGCGGCGCGGACCTGCTCGCCGGGCAGCTCCGGCACGAGCGCGGCCAGCCGGGTCAGCTCGGCGGCGAGCAGCCGGGTGGCGGCCTCCAGCTTGGTGGCGTGCGTCAGGTCCGCCCAGGACGTGTGCCGGCCGGTGAGCCGGCCGTCGAGTGCGGTGAAGTCCGCCTCGGCGTCCGGGTCGACGAACAGCCCGGACACGGCGGCCAGCGCGTCGTAGCCGGTGGTGCCGTCGACCGGCCAGTCCGGCAGGTCCTCGCCGTACTCCAGGATCTTCTCCACCACGAGCCAGCTCTGCGGCGCGGCGGCGCGCAACCGGGCCAGGTAGCCGGCCGGGTCGCGCAGCCCGTCCGGGTGGTCGACGCGGATGCCGTCGACCTCCCCGGCGTCGACCCAGCGCAGGATCTCCGCGTGGGTGGCGTCGAACACCTCCGGGTCCTCCACCCGCAGGCCGGCCAGGTCGGACACGGCGAAGAACCGGCGGTACGTCAGCTCGGCGTCGCCGCGCCGCCAGTTCACCAGCTCGTAGTGCTGCCGGTCGTGCACCTGCCGGGGCGTGCCGTCGCCGGTGCCGTCGGCGACCGGGAAGCGGTGCTCGTGGTAGCGCAGCTCCCCGTCGACGAGCTTCAGGTCGTCGAGCGCGTCGGCGCTGTCGGCGAGCACCGGCAGCAGCAGCCGCCCCCGGTCCCAGTCGATGTCGAACCAGCGCGCGTACGCCGAGTCGCGTCCGGACCGCAGCACGTCCCACCAGGCCGGGTTGGCCTCGGGCCGGGCCACCCCGGCGTGGTTGGGCACAATGTCCACGACCAGGCCCAGCCCGGCCGCGCGCAGCGCCCGGACCAGCCGCGCCCGGGCGGCCTCGCCGCCGAGCTGCGGGTTGACCGCGCGGTGGTCGACCACGTCGTAGCCGTGCGTGGAGCCGGGGGTGGCGGTGAGCAGGGGCGCGGTGTAGAGGTGGGTGACGCCGAGCGCGGCGAGGTAGCCCGCCAGCTCGGCCGTGGCGTCCAGGTCGAAGCCGGGACGCACCTGGACCCGGTACGTCGAGCGGGGGGTGTCGGGCATCGGTCAGGCCGTCCTCTCCAGGACCAGCAGCGAGCGGTCCGGCACGCAGACCGTGCCGCCCGCCTCGACGAGCGTCGTCTTCTCCGGATCGGGTTCCGCGGTGCTGATCACCAGCTCCCACCGGGTGCCGAACTCCTCGCCGGGCAGCGTGAAGTCCAGCGGCGCGTCGTGCGCGTTGAACAGCAGCAGGAACGAGCTGTCCCGGTGCCGCTGGCCGTACTGGCCGCGTTCGCCGATGCCGTCGCCGTTGACGAACAGGGCCACCGAGCGGCCGAAGTCGTTGCCCCAGTCCTCGCCGGTCATCTCCCGGCCGTCCGGGGTGTACCAGGCCAGGTCCGGCAGTCCGGAGCCGGCGGCCCGGCCGCCCACCGGCAGGCCGGTGAAGAACCGGCGGCGGCGGAACACCTGGTGCCGGTTGCGGAAGTCGGTGAGCCGGCGGACGAAGTCCAGCAGCTCGTCGTCGGCCCGGTCCCAGTCCACCCAGGCGATCTCGCTGTCCTGGCAGTAGGCGTTGTTGTTGCCGTGCTGGGTGCGGCCCAGCTCGTCGCCGTGGCCGAGCATCGGCACGCCCTGGGACAGCATCAGCGTGGCCAGGAAGTTGCGCCGCTGCCGGGCCCGCAGCGCGCGTACGCCCGGGTCGTCGGTCTCGCCCTCGACGCCGCAGTTCCAGGACCGGTTGTGGCTCTCCCCGTCCCGGTTGTCCTCGCCGTTCGCCTCGTTGTGCTTGTCGTTGTAGGAGACCAGGTCGGCCAGCGTGAACCCGTCGTGGCAGGTGACGAAGTTGATGCTGTGGAACGGGCGGCGGCCGTCGTCCTGGTAGAGGTCGGCGGAGCCGGAGATGCGGGAGGCGAACTCGGCGAGCGTGGCCGGCTCGCCGCGCCAGAAGTCGCGTACGGTGTCGCGGTACTTGCCGTTCCACTCGGTCCACTGCGGCGGGAAGTTGCCGACCTGGTAGCCGCCGGGGCCGACGTCCCACGGCTCGGCGATGAGCTTCACCCGGCCGACCACCGGGTCCTGCTGCACCACCTCGAAGAACGTGGACAGGCGGTCCACCTCGTAGAACTCGCGGGCCAGCGTGGCCGCCAGGTCGAACCGGAACCCGTCGACGTGCATCTCGGTCACCCAGTAACGCAGCGAATCCATGATCAGTTGCAGCGAGTGCGGGCTGCGCACGTTGAGGCTGTTGCCGGTGCCGGTGTAGTCGACGAAGTAGCGCCGGTCGTCCTCGGAGAGCCGGTAGTAGCTGGGCGTATCGATGCCCTTGAAGCTCAGCGACGGCCCGAGGTGGTTGCCCTCGGCGGTGTGGTTGTAGACCACGTCGAGGATGACCTCGATGCCGGCCGCGTGCAGCGCCTTGACCATGCCCCGGAACTCCTGCACCTGCTGGCCCAGGCGGCCCAGCGCGGAGTAGCCGTGGTGCGGGGCGAAGAAGCCGATGGTGTTGTAGCCCCAGTAGTTGCGCAGCCCCAGGTCGGCCAGGCGGTGGTCGTGCACGAACTCGTGCACCGGCATCAGCTCCACCGCCGTGACGCCGAGCCGCTTGAAGTGCTCGATCATCACGGGTGAGGCGATCGCCGCGTACGTGCCGCGCAGCTCCTCCGGGATGCCCGGGTGGCGCATGGTCAGCCCGCGCACGTGGGCCTCGTAGATCACCGAGTGGTGGTACGGGGTGCGCGGCGGCCGGTCGTTGCCCCAGTCGAAGTACGGGTTCACCACGACCGACTTCGGCATGTACGGCGCGGAGTCCTCGGTGTTCATCCGGTCCGGGTCGCCGCCGACCTCGTAGTCGTAGACCGACGGGTGCCACATGATCTCCCCGTCGACCGCCTTCGCGTACGGGTCGAGCAGCAGCTTGTGCGGGTTGCAGCGCAGCCCCTCGGCCGGGTTCCACCGCCCGTGCACCCGGTAGCCGTAGCGCTGGCCGGGCTCGACGCCGGGGATGTAGGCGTGCCAGACGTACGCGTCGACCTCGCGCAGCTCCACCCGGCGCTCGGTGCCGATGTCCCACTCGTCGAACAGGCAGAGCTCGATCTTCTCCGCCACCTCGGAGAAGATCGCGAAGTTGGTGCCCATCCCGTCGTAGGTGGCGCCGAGGGGGTAGCTCTCGCCCGGCCAGACCTGCATGTCGCTCCTTCGGCCCATGATCGTGAGCGCACCGGACAGGGGGCCGCCGATGCGCACGCCGGTGATGCCCAGTCGTACGCCTCGTCAATCCACCCGTTCGGACCGTAACCGAATCCGCCCTCGTGCGAACGGATAGATGTTCGGGTGTCATCCGTCACGATCGCCCTTTTCGAGATGCGCGCCGGCCGCCTATGGACTTTCCTGGATGCGGACCTGCGCCCGCGGGCCAGCCCGGCCGTTCGGCCATCCCTCACCACCGCTCGACGCCGCCACCGCTGCCGGCGTGCCTCACCCTGCATGGACGGAGATCGACGTGACCACTCTGCGGGTCGGCGCGCAGCCCGCCACCGCGACGGACCGGCTCCACCGGCCCACTCTCACCTCCCGGCCGGCCCCGCCGTCGCCGGCCGGGGCCGCGCCCCGGACCCGGCGCATCCTGATGCTGTCGTGGGAGTACCCGCCGGTGCTCGTCGGTGGCCTCGGCCGCCACGTCCACGCGCTGTCCGTCGCGCTGGCCGCCGCCGGGCACGAGGTCACGGTCGTCACCCGCCACGCCGAGGGCGCTCCCCTGGAGGAGTACGCCGACGGCGTCCGTATCGTCCGCGCCGCCGAGGACCCGGTCACCTTCCCCCTGGCGACCGGGTCACTGCTGGCCTGGACGATGGCGTTCAACCACACGCTGACGCGGGCCGCGCTGCGCGCCGCCTCGTCCGGCGCCTACGACGTGATCCACGCCCACGACTGGCTCGTCGCGCACACCGCGATGACGCTGCGCGAGCACCTGGACGTGCCGCTGGTCAGCACGATCCACGCCACCGAGGCCGGGCGGCACCAGGGCTGGCTGCCGGAGGAGATGAACCGCACCATCCACGGCGTCGAGCACTGGCTAGCCGGCGAGTCCGGCCGCGTGATCGTGTGCTCCGGGTACATGCGCGACGAGGTGGGCGCGCTGTTCGGCGTGGACGCCGCCCGCGTCGACGTGGTGCCCAACGGCGTCGAGCCGCACCGCTGGCGGGTGCCCGCGTCGGCGGTCGCCGCCGCCCGGGCGCGGTTCGCCGCCGACGGCCCGCTGGTCACGTTCGCCGGCCGCCTGGTGTACGAAAAGGGCGTGCAGCACCTGCTGGCCGGGCTGCCCCGGCTGCGCGACCGGCACCCCGGGCTGCGCGCGGTGATCGTCGGCGACGGGCCGTACCGGGCGGACCTGGAGGCCGAGGTGCACCGCCTCGGGCTGGGCGGCACCGTCAGCATGCCCGGGTTCCTCGGCGGCGCCGACCTGCCCGCGGTGATGGCCGCCTCGGACTGCTTCGCGGTGCCCAGCATCTACGAGCCGTTCGGCATGGTGGCGCTGGAGGGGGCCGCCGCGGGCGCGCCGCTGGCGGTGGCCCGTACCGGTGGGCTGGCCGAGATCGTCGAGCCGGGCGTCACCGGGATGACGTTCGCCCCGCACGACCCGGACGGGCTCGCCGAGGCGGTGCACGCGTTGCTGTCGGACCGGGACCGGGCCCGCGTGCTCGCCCGGCGGGCCCGCGCCATGGTCCACGAGCGGTACGGCTGGGCGGCCATCGCGTCCCGCACGGCTGCCGCGTACGCCGCCGCGATCGCCGGCGACCCGTCGTTCACCGCCGCCCGCGCCCAGCACCGCATGACACACGGCCGGCCCACGCCGCGCGTCCCCGAGGGCAACCTCCTCACCGCCGCCGGCCTCCGCTAGCCCTCCGCCCTCGCCCCTTCTCCCCCGCGATCTTGCACTTAGCGCCCTCAGTAGGGCCGCAATGCCCGAGATGCCGGGGCACTGAGTGCAAGATCAACGGCAGCTAGGGCGGGAGCGAGGCGAGGCGGGGGGCGCGTACGGGAAAGGCCGCCGGCCCCCGGGTGGGGGCGGCGGCCTTTCGCCGGGGTTGCGTCAGCGCTTGTCGGCGGGGACGTACGCCCGCTCGGTGGCGCCGGTGTAGATCTGCCGCGGGCGACCGATCTTGGTCTCCGGGTCGTTGATCATCTCGCGCCACTGTGCGATCCAGCCGGGCAGGCGGCCCAGCGCGAACAGCACCGTGAACATCTTGGTCGGGAAGCCCATGGCCTTGTAGATCAGGCCGGTGTAGAAGTCCACGTTCGGGTAGAGCCGGCGGGACACGAAGAAGTCGTCGGCGAGCGCGATCTCCTCCAGCTGCACCGCGAGGTCGAGCAGCGGGTCCGGCTTGGACATCCGGCCGAGCACGTCCTGGGCGGCCTTCTTCACGATGGCGGCACGCGGGTCGTAGTTCTTGTAGACCCGGTGCCCGAAGCCCATCAGCTTCACGCCGTCCTGCTTGTCCTTCACCTTCTGCACGAAGGAGCGGACGTCGCCGCCGTCGGCCTGGATCTTCTGGAGCATCTCCAGCACGGCCTGGTTGGCGCCGCCGTGCAGCGGGCCGAACAGCGCGTTCACGCCGGCCGAGACCGAGGCGAACAGGTTGGCGTTGCTGGAGCCGACCAGCCGCACGGTGGAGGTGGAGCAGTTCTGCTCGTGGTCGGCGTGCAGGATGAACAGCATGTCCAGCACCCGGGCCACCACCGGGTCGACCTCGTACGGCTCGGCCGGCACGCCGAACGTCATCCGCAGGAAGTTCTCGACGTAGCCGAGCGAGTTGTCCGGGTACAGCAGCGGCTGCCCGATCGACTTCTTGTACGCGTACGAGGCGATGGTCGGGACCTTCGCCATCAGCCGCACCGTGGACATCTCCACGTGCTCGGAGTCGAACGGGTCCAGGCTGTCCTGGTAGAAGGTGGAGATGGCGCTGACGGCCGAGGAGAGCACGGCCATCGGGTGCGCGTCACGGGGGAAGCCGTCGAAGAACCGGCGCATCTCCTCGTGCAGCAGCGAGTGCCGCCGGATCCGCTCGCTGAACTCCGACAGCTGCGCCTGGGTCGGCAGCTCGCCGTAGATCAGCAGGTAGGAGACCTCCAGGAAGGAGGACTTCTCGGCCAACTGGTCGATCGGGTAACCCCGGTACCGCAGGATGCCGGCATCACCGTCGATGTAGGTGATGGCGGACGAGCAGGACGCGGTGTTCACGAAACCGGGGTCGTACGTGGTCATCCCGGTTTCCTTGAGCAGCTTGCTCACCCCGATCCCGGCGGGGCCCTCAACCGCGGACTGCACCGGCATCGACAGCTGCCCACCGGGGTGGTCGAGCTTGACTTCCGTCATCTGTTCCTCGCTTCGCCGGCAAGATCTTCGTTGAATTGCCTTCGCTTCTACCGTAATCACGGCGCGGAGAACACCGCTCGTCATGGTTTGAGGGTGAGGTGTGCGTCACCTGTTTCCCGGCCAGGCGGTTCGGAAACCGGTTGGGAGCGCGACCATGGGCGCCGGCCGGGGGCCCGTCACGACAGCGTGAGCCGCCGCAGCGCCCCGTCGTCGCCGACCCGGTAGAGGTCGAGCCGGTTGGCGCCGGCGGCGAAGAGCCGGTCGTCGGGGAGGAACGCCGCGAACCGCCGGCCACCGGCGTCCGGGGGCACCACCGGCGCCACCGCCCCGACCGTGCCGTTCACCGCGACGGCGAGCCGTGTCCCGTCGGGCACGTCGTCCGGGACCGTCCCCCAGACCAGCGCGGGCAGGCCGCCGCGCGCCGGGTCGACCGCGTCGAACGCGTCCCGGTTCGCCACCGTGGCGGACCCGCCCACCGGCACGTTCCCGACCCGGGTCCCGACGAGCGGATCAGCGGCCGGCGGCGGGAGCGGGGCGGGCACCCCGCCGGTGATCGTCACCGGCTGGCCGGGGCGGTCGTAGAAGCGTTTGTCGGCTCGCTCGCGCGGGGCCGCCTCGGCCGACCGGCCGTCCATCTGCCAGGGCACCCGCATGTGGGTCTCGTCGGCGATCGTGGGCAGCAGGTCCACGTGCTCCCAGTTGCGGTCGTCCACCCGGCCGGCGCGCTGGCCGGGTTCCTTGACGAACATCGGCACCCAGGCCACCTCGTTGGCGGCGTGCTCGATGGCGTCCATCCCCCGCCCCTGCCAGTCCCGCCGGAAGCTCACCCCGTGGTCGGCGGTGACCACCACCAGCGCCTTGTCGTAGAGGCCGGTGGCGCGCAGCGTCCGCAGCGTCTCGCCGATCAGCCGGTCGGTGTAGCCGAGCTGGGCCAGGTGCCGGGCGCGGGCCAGGTCGACCCAGCCGGTCCCGTCGTTGGGCAGGTCCTCCGGTGCGGCGTAGTGCGCCCCGGACGGCAGGTACGCCCACGGCGAGTGCGGCATCAGCAGGTGCAGGAAGTGCAGCGTGGGCCGGGGGTCGGGGCGCAGCCCGGCCAGGAACGAGGTGAACCGGGCCGGCTGGTTGTCGTCGAGGGTGTCCCAGCGGAACTTGGGGTCGTCCGGCACCGGCTCGGCGGCGTCCAGCCCGGCCTCGGCGGCGGTCCGCTCGCGGTAGGAGTCCTCCGGGTCGACGCGGCTGTCCACCGGCGCGGCGATCCGGCCCATCAGCTTGCCGCTCTCCCGGACCAGCACCCCGAGCCCCTGTTCCGGCGTGGTGGCCTGCTCGCAGCGGCTCGGCGGACAGAGCCGGGTGATGCTCTCCTCGGCCTTGATCCGGTAGAGGCCCCCGAGCGCGGTGAACAGGTTGTCCGGGTACTGCGAGTAGTGCGGCGCCGCGCCCTGCTCCGGGTAGCGCCCGGTGAGCATCGCCGGCAGCGCGTAGGGCGTCCAGCCGCTGACACCTGTGGCGTTGGGGTACCACGTCGACCCGGCCGCGAGCGCGGCGAAGTTCGGGTAGCGTTCGGCGTCGATGCGTCCGTCCGGGCCGAGCAGGGAGACCAGCGGCAGCTCGTCCAGCACGATCATGACCACCGGCGGGTGCGCGCCCGCGCCGCCGATCCCGGCCGCGCCGCCCTCGCCGCGCGGCAGCACCACCGCCGAGGCGGGCGAGGCGAACAGGAACAACCCGACGAACACCAGCGGCCCGGCGGCGGCCACCCGCAGCACCCGCCGGGGCGCCCGCCACCGCCGGTGCGCGGCCGCCCCGGCGGCTCCGGCCACACCGGCGACGACGAGCAGGGGTACGCCCCGGAGCGGCGTGACGTGCCGGCCGACCTGGACGGCCAGCGCGGCGAGCAGCAGGCCTACGAAGGTGGTGTGCACGGCGGCCCGGATAAGGCGTCCGGCGGGCACTGCCAGCGCGCCGAGCAGCGCGAACGGTACCGTCGGCGCGAGCGCGATCAGGGCGACCAGGAGCAGCACGTCGCCCCGGGACGCGCGGTGGAACAGGAAGAAGTCGGGGCTGCGGCCGAGCACGTCGAGCAGCGGCTGGGTCACCACCAGCCCGACCAGCGCCGTCACCTCCGCCAGCCGCGCAAGCTCGGACCGCCACCAGGGCGGGCGTTCCCGCCGGTCCGGGCCGGCCGTGTGGTCCCGGGGTGGCGCGAGGGTGCGCTCAGCCACCCACCACCACCTGGTAGAGCGTGCGGGTGCCGGACGGCAGCTCGGTGCGGGCGACCACCCGGCCCCGGCGGGCCAGCAGCGCCTCGAAGGCGTCGCGGCGGTAGTCCGGGAACAGGCCGTCGGGCTTGTTGGCGAGCAGGCGGCGGGCCATCGGATCGTCCGGGTGGACGAACTCCACCACCAGGCTGCCGCCGGTGGCGGTGAGCGCGGTGAGCTGGTCCAGCACCTCGGGCAGCGGCACGTTGCGCCCGATCGCCAGGTGGTGCACGACGGCCAGGGCGAGCACCACGTCGGCGCGGGCCCGGTCGGCGAACGCGGCCCGCTCGACGCCGCGCCAGCCGCCGCCGGGCGACGGGTCGGCCAGGTCCATCACCAGCGGCAGGATCCGCGTCTCGCCCTCGTCGCGCAGCGCGCGGTAGAGCGTGTCGACCACCGCCGGGTCCTGCTCGACCGCGACGACGTGCGTGGCGTGCCGGGCGGCGATGCGGGCGTACCGGCCGTCGTTGGCGCCCAGGTCCAGCGCCGAGCCTCCACCGACGGCGGCCACCGCCCGGTCGACGAACTCCTCCTTGGCCTGCCGGTCCGGCACCGAGTACGCGCAGGTGCGCTGGTAGTCCGCCCAGTGGCTGTCGCCGGGCCGGTGGTCGAGGCGGCGGACCAGTTTCGTCAGCCCGCGTACCGTGGCCAGCGCCAGTTCGCGGGAGAAGCCGGCGGCGCGCAACTGGGCGCGGACGTCGGTGGTGCTCGCGGCGGAGTTGCGGGCCTGCATCGCGCCGTGCAGGTGCACGTGGGTGGGCACGCCGGCCCGCCAGCGCCGGGCGCCGCCGAACAGCCGGCGCATCTGGTCCGGCTCGACGCCGTCGACGCGGGCCCGCAGGAACGGCTGGAAGTCCAGCCCGAGGTGGGCCTGGATCAGCAGCGGGTAGAGCAGCGTCTGGCAGAACTGCCGGTAGCCGGCCCAGGGTTCGCCGTCGCGCAGCGCCTCGAACGAGCCGACGTCGATGAAGACGGGTCGCGCGCCGCGCCACTGCACGTTGTACGCCGAGCCGTCCTTGGTGGTGAAGCCGGCCTCCAGGGCGGCGCGCAGCACGTCGAGGTGCAGCAACGCGGCGTCGCGCAGCATCGCGTACGACCACTCGTAGGGGTGCGAGACGAACGGGATCCGCTCGTGCCGCAGCACCGCCGCCCACTGCGTGTCGACGGGGGTCGGGGTCAGCTCCTCGGTGGCGACGATCTGCCCCCGCTCGGCCGCGCGGCGGAAGAAGTCGGTGACGGACAGCGCACGCCAGTCCCGGGCGGAGCGCTCGTCGAGCCCGCGCAGCACCTCCTCGCCCCGGTGGAACACCCGGTTGCCGGGGTCGCGGAAGGAGCCGGGCTCGACGCGGACGCCGGTGTCGGGGACCGTCACGCCGTGGGGCCCTGGTCGCTGGGCTGACGGCGGAACCGGGACACCAGGCGGCGCCAGTAGAGCTTGGCGGCCACGGCCACTCCGGCCACGCCGCCGACCACCGCCTGCACGATGAGACTGCCCGATCCCGCGTCCAGGTAGGCCAGGTGGGTCACGGCTGCTTCCTTCCGTCGCCGGTCGTCAGTGCGCGCCCGGAATGCGAGCTTTCGTGCTTCGCGCCGGACTTGTCCCCCACGGTAACGCCTCGGGCGTCGCACGCGGGGCCACACCGGCCACTCGTCCCCCGTCCGATCCGTTCAAGACGGGCCGGACCGGTCGCGCCTACCGTGACGCCATGACACCGCAGTTCGATCTGGTCGGGGCCGTGGTCACCGACATGGCCCGCACACTCGACTTCTACCGGCGGCTGGGGCTGCCGATCCCGGCCGGCGCCGAGACGGAAGGGCACGTGGAGGTCACCCTGCCGAACGGCGTACGGCTGGCCTGGGACACGGTCGAGGTGATCCGCAGCTTCCACCCCGACTTCGACCCGTCCGGCGGCAACAACCGGATGAGCCTGGCCTTCCGGTGCGCCGACCCGGCCGAGGTGGACCGCTGGTACGCCGAGCTGACCGCCGCCGGCCACCACGGGGAGCTGCCCCCGTGGGACGCGTTCTGGGGCCAGCGGTACGCGGTCCTGCACGACCCGGACGGCAACGGCGTGGACCTGTACGCCCCGCTGCCGGCGGGCGACTGAAAGGCGGCCGGTCAGGCGGTGGCCGGGGCGAGCAGCCGCGACGGGGGCACCCCGGCCAGCTCCCGCACCTCGCGGGTCAGGTGGGCCTGATCGGCGTACCCGCTGCGCGCGGCCACCTCGGCGAGCGGCGCGCCGGCGCGGGCCAGGTCCAGCGCCCGGCGCATCCGCAGGATGCGGGCGAGCGTCTTCGGGCCGTACCCGAAGAGGGTCAGGCTGCGGCGGTGCAGGGCCCGCGCGCCGAGGCCGACCTCGGCGGCGGTCGCGGCGACGGTGGCCCCGGCGGCCAGGCGGGCGGCGACACGCGCGCCGACCGGGTCGGGGCCGCCGGCCGCGCGCAGCCGGTCGCGGGCGACCCGGGTGAGCACCCCGGCGGCCTCGTCGCCCGGCGCGGCCAGCGCCGCCTCGACCCGCTCGGTCACCTCGGCGGCGGCGCGGCCCCACAGGTCGGCCAGCGGTACGCGGCGGTCGCGCAGCTCCTCGGCGGGCACGCCGAACACGGCCGGGCCGGTGCCCGGCGGCAGGCGCAGCCCGGTCCGCCGGTCCCCCGGCGCGGACCGCGACAGGTGCGCGGTGCGGTCCGGACCGGCCACCAGCAGCCCGGACCGGCTGGACCAGAGCAGGTCCAGGCACCCGTCCGGCAGCACCCGCGTCTCACCCCCGCCGGACACGCTGCCCCACAGCACCGCGCCCGGAACC
>NZ_MAGP01000014.1 GCF_002926165.1 Micromonospora chalcea
GGGTTTTGGCGTAGGGGGGTGGGACGAAGTTCGGGCCGGCGGGGGTGAACACGTCGGAAGTGGCGGCCGCCTGCCAGGCGGTGTCGGGCAGGGCCGCGACCAGGGCGCGTACCACCGGGGCGTCGCGCCACTGGTCCTGCTGGGCGAGCAGGCTCAGCGCGACCACCGACTCCTCCACCTCGCCGACGCACTCGAACGGCTTGTGCCCGTCGACGCCGAGCAGCTCCCGGTAGCCGGGCACCTGGGACTCGTCGGCCAGCAGGTCGCCGCCGAAGATGCCGGTCAGCCGCTCCCGGGGCATGAACGGGGCCATGGCGAGGAACACGAAGCGGCACTTCGGGCAGTCGCGGCACCAGCGCTCGCTCGCGTCGCGCAGCTTGAACGCGGCGTTGCAGCTGGTCACCACCGCGTCGTACCTGTCGATCTCGGCGAACAGCCGGGCGATGTGCAGCTCGGACAGGGAACGCAGCAGCGAGAAGTACGGCTCGGTGAGCCCGGCGTGCTCGGCCAGCGCCGCGCGCAGCAGCCCTTCCGCCTCGACGCCCTTGGACCACTGGTGGTTGATCTCGTGGCCGTTCCAGATCAGGTTCGGGTCGGACGCCGAGCGCTCGTTCGACATCACCACCGGGCCGAGCCCGTGCAGGACGGTGGTGGCCACGGCGATCAGCGAGTTGATCGCGGTGACCGGGATGTGCCCGTTGCGCGCGCCGGCCGCGTTCAGCTCGAACAGCACCGGGTCCAGCCGCCGCCGGGCGGCCAGCGGCACCAGGTCCGACGCCTCGTTCACCGCCACGATCACGTGGTTCGGGTTGACCGAGAAGGGCACCGGGTCGAGGCCGGCGCGGCGCAGCGCCTCCAGCGTGACGATGGAGTCCTTGCCGCCGCCCACCGCCGACAGCGGCCGCCGGTCGGAGTTGTCCAGCGGGGCCGCCGGGTCCACGACGCCGGACGGCACCTCGGGGCGCAGCTCCAGCACGTGCGGCAGCTCGTTGCGGTACGCGTACTCGGCGAGGCCCTTGGTGTAGACGGCGGTGACCAGCTCGACGGCGGCGGCGCCCAGCGGCGCGGGCAGCACCAGCCGGGGTGGCGCGGCGGCCTTGTAGTAGCTGACGCCGGCGACCACGTGCAGCAGCTCCAGGACCCGCGCCAGGGTTGCCGCTGTGGCGTCGGGGACCGGCTCGGCCGGCAGCGGGAGCGTGATCACCTCGGTGAATCGCCGCTCGCCGTCGGGACCGGTCAGGGCGTAGTCGAACAGGACCTCGCCGGTGGCGAAGTCGATCGAGTAGGACGGGAAGGTGAAGGCGTCCATCCGCCGCAGCTGCTCGTTGGGCACACGCCATACTAGGCCCTGGTTCGTCCGCCCGTGTCCGGCTGGGCCGACCCCCACCGCCGTGCACCGACCGAGTCCGAGGAGAGCCCGTGCGCCTGTCTGATCTGCGCGGACGTCATGTCGCCGTCTGGGGCGCCGGCCGCGAGGGCCGGGCCGCGGTGACCGCGATCGCCGCGCACGGGCCGGCCGGCCTGGTCGTCGTCGACGACAGCGCCAACTTCCTCACGCTGCCCTGGGAGGGCCCGCTGGCCGACGCGGCGCCGCTGGTCACCGGCGAGGCGGGCTTCGACCGGCTGGCCGCCGCGGACGTGGTGGTCCGCTCGCCGGGCGTGCCGAACACGCACCCGTGGATGGTGGAGCTGCGCCGCCGGTCCGTGCCCGTCACGCAGGGCAGCGCGCTGTGGATGGCCGACCACGCGGACCGGACCGTCGGGGTGACCGGCAGCAAGGGCAAGAGCACCACGTCCAGCCTGATCAGCCACCTGCTCACCGCGATGGACCGGCCGAACGTGTTCGGCGGCAACATCGGGGTGCCGCTGCTGGACCTGCCGGAGGCGGAGCTGTACGTGCTGGAGCTGTCCAGCTACCAGTGCGCCGACCTGACCGACTCGCCCCGGGTGGCGGTGGTGACCGCGCTGTTCCCCGAGCACCTGGACGCCCACGGCGGCGAGCGGGAGTACTACCGGGACAAGCTGAACCTGATCGCGCACGGCCCGCACGCCGTGGTGGTCAACGGCGCCGACCCGCGCCTGGCCGCGGAGCTGGGCGACCGGGCCGCGATCCGGGCCGGCTCACCGGACACCACGCACGTGGCCTCCGGCCCGGACGGCACGCAGTGGTTCCACCTGCGGGACACGCCGCTGTTCCCGCGCGCGGTGCTGCCGCTGGTCGGGCGGCACAACGAGGGCAACCTCTGCGTCGCGCTCGCCGTGCTGGACGCGCTCGGCGTCGACGTGGTGGCGCGCAAGGACAGCCTCGCCGTCGCGGTCGCCGAGTTCCAGGGCCTGGCGCACCGGCTCACCGAGATCGCCGACCCGTCCGGGCTGACGTTCGTCGACGACACGCTCGCCACCAGCCCGTACGCGGCCATGCACGCGATCGACGCGTACGAGGGGCGGCCGTTGACGGTGATCGTCGGCGGCGCCGACCGGGGGCTGGACTACAGCCCGTTGCGCGCGCACCTGGCCGACCGGGAGATCACCGTGATCGGCGTGCCGGACAGCGGCCCCCGCATCGTGGAGGCGCTGTCCGGGCTGCCGTCGGTGCGTACCGAGCTGGCCGACGACCTGGTTGCCGCCGTCGGGCTGTCCCGCAAGCTCACCCCGGCCGGCGGGGTGGTGCTGCTGTCCCCGGCCGCGCCGAGCTACGGCCGGTTCCGCAACTTCGAGCACCGCTCCGAGGTGTTCGCGCAGGCGGTGGCGGACACCGCCCGCTGAGTCAGCCGCGTTCCGCCCGGGCGTCCCGCGACGGCCCCGGCTCGGCCGACAGGAGCGCGTCGAGCGACTCGGTGGGCGCCGAGCTGTCCACCGGTTCACGCGGCCCGGGCGCGGGGCCGGCGACCGCCGTGCCGGCGGCGGGTGTCGCCTCGGCGCGGGCCGGCCGCTGCTTGACCGGGGTCCAGGCGAACGCGAGCGCCCCGCCCACCAGCGCCAGCAGCATGCCGACCAGGAACCCGCCCAGGTTAGAGGTGAGCCAGGAGACCAGCCCGAGCACCAGGGAGACCACCGCGTAGAAGACCCGTTGCTGCGGGGTGGTGATCAGCAGCACGCCGCAGATCACCAGGATCGCCGGGACCAGGTACGCGGCCAGGCCCTGCGGCCCGACGTGCAGCAGGACGCCGAGCGGCGCGAACAGCGTCACCAGCATCTCCGCGCCGCCGAGCGCGATGAGCAGCCCGGCGGTGAACGGTCGCGCGCGCCGCCAGCGCCGCCAGCGTGCGCGGACGCCGGCGGCCGTGTGCTGTCCCGGGCTCATGTCAGCACCCGTCGGAGCTGAAGCCCATGCGCAGGTTGGGCAGCGTGAAGATCGCGGCGGTGGTGGCGTAGTTGTTCTGCCGCAGGTTGGTGATGGTCACCGTGTCGGCCTGCTGGGCGAACACGCCCGGGTTGCCCTTGACCCCGGGGACCTTGTCGACGGTGCTGGCGTCCTGCCCGACGTCGATGTTCTTGAAGGAGGCGTTGCCGGCGATCTCGTCGCCGTCGACCACGAGCGTGCGGGCGGTCACCGGCTTGCCGGAATTGCCGGCGGTGATCCGCAGGTTGGTTCCGCCGAGGTTGATGCTCTGGCAGAGATTGGTCAGCTCGGCCTTGTCGATGGCCGAGACGATCACGAGCACCTGCCCGCCGGTGTCGCCCTGGTTGGGGCTGTCCGGGATCATCTGGTCGAGCGTGGCGAACTGCTCGAACCCGGTCCCCTCCAGTTTGTCGGCGGTGACGGTGAACGGCATGCCCGAGATGGCGAACTGCGCGCCGAGGACACCCTGCGCGGTGAGCATCACCATGCCGGCCGCGCCGACCGTCACGGTGCCGAGCGTGACGGCGAACCGGCGCCAGCGTACGCCGCTTCTCGGTTGATCGATCTGCTCCGACATGCTGGCTCCCTTTCGAGATCAATTCATCCGCGACGATGTGAATTGGATTCGCGGGGCGTCCGCGCCGGGTGGGCGCAGGCCGAAGTTACCGCTGAGTAAAGGGCCGGTCAACTGCCTGTAGCAGATCATTGGACGGCATTTGCCAAAAGCGGCCAAAGTGAAAAACCGCTGCGGTTTCTGATCGGTCAGGGATGAGCGGGCGGCGCGCACGGCGCCGTGGCGGCCGGTCCGTCGTCCGGTCGCGCGGCCCGGGCGGCGCGCCGGGCGCCCTCGGGACCGAGGAACGGCGCGGTGGCCGCGTACGTGAGCACCGGCAGCAGCGCCGGCAGCTCGTCGGCCCGCCCCTGCGCCACCCGCTCACGGATGGTGGCGTGGATGCCGCCGACCACAGTGGACACCAGCGCGTCGCGATCGACCTCCGCCGGCTCCGGACCGGTGCCGGCGAAGAACCGGCGGAAGCTGCGCAGCAGCGCGTCGCGTTCCCGGCGCGCGTCCGGGCCTGCGGCGTCCACCTCGACGAGTGCCATCCGGGCGAACGCGGGCACGCTCGCCAGCACGTCGAGCAGCGTGCGCAGCGCCGCGCGTGCCGCGTCCGGCCAGGCCGGGCCGGCGTCGCGGTAGGCGTCCTCCATCAGGTGCGACACCACAGCGATGCCGTGCCGGTACGCGGCCAGGAACGCGTCCTGCTTGCCGTTGAACAGCGCGTAGAACGCGGGCCGGGTGACTCCGGCCGCGTGGCAGATGTCGCTGACCCGGGCGTTGTCGTACCCCCGGGCGGCGACCTCCCGGACCAGCCCGTCGAAGAGGCGGTCGCGCTGGGTCGCCGCCACCTCCTCGGCCGGCACCCGGCGCGGGCCGCGCTTGATGGCGCGGTCCGGGTCGCGGCCGTGGCGGGCGCCCGGCAGGGGTGCGGGTGCCGGTGACGGCGGGCTCGGGACGGTCACCTGTCGACCTCTCTCGATGCGTTGACTTTACGACCCTCCGGGGTTTATAACTTTCGACACGCTCAGTTCATGCCCCGTCACCGCTGGTGATCTCTCCTCGTCGGTCACCCCGTACGTGTCGAAGGAGGGCCGGATGGCTGCCATTATCGCCGCGCGCACCCGTCCCCCCAAGGCCGGAAAGACCGAGGTGACGCGGCGTCGCCGCACTGCGCCACGCCGCCCGGCCCGCTGAGGCCGCAACGGCGCACCACCACCATCGGCGGCCCGGCCGCCGCACCCACCGGCTCCGTCCACCCCGGACGCCGCCGGAACCGTTTCCTGTCCCACCGCCGGAAGGAACAACCATGCCCAGGTACGGACGCATCGGCGCGGGTCTCGCCGCCCTGGCGCTGCTGACCTCTCTGGTCGGCGCCGCCCCCGCCACCGCCGCACCCACCACCTCGCTGGCCAGCAACGTGCTGACCTACCCGACCGTCGCCGGCACCGCCGTGTCGGTGGGCGACGTCATCCAAGCCAGCCTGCGCAGCGGCACGAACGCCACGTTCTACTCCTCGTCCAGCGGCACCACCGGCATCAAGTGCGCCGCGTCCAGCTTCAGCGCCAAGGTGCTGACCAACCCGACCGCCCCCGGCACCGCGACCGAGAGCCTGACCGCGCAGTCGTTCTCCAGCTGCACCACGAACGTCTTCGGCACCACCGGCGTGCAGAGCATCACCGTGAACAACCTGCCCTACACCACGTCGGTGACCAGCGCCGGCGTGGTCACCATCGCCGGCACGGCGGCCGCGCCGATCCAGAGCACCGTCGTGCTCAACTCGCTGCTCGGCGCGATCACCTGCGTCTACCGCACCAGCACGAACACGCTGACCGGTACGGCGTCCAACGGCACCAACTCGATCACCTTCACCAACCAGACCCTGACCAAGTTCTCCGGCCCGTCGCTGTGCTTCGGCACCGCGTACTTCACCGCCTCGTACTCGCCGGTGAAGGACACCAGCAAGACCGGCAGCCCGGCGGTCTACGTCAACTGACACCCGCTCCCGGGCCGGTGCGCGGCGGTACGCCGGGCGCCGGCCCGCACGCCGGCTCAGCCGGCCGTCAACGTGGCGTGCAGCGCGCGCATCGACCGCAGCGCCGACCGGATCTCCTGCAGGTAGCGGCCCGGCGTCAGGGTCGGCTCCGGCACGTCGACAGCGGCCCGGGCGGCCGGGTCCACGCCGACCGTCTCGATGCCGCACCCGTACGGCACGGCGAGCGTCCGCAGCGCGTCGCAGTGCTGGAACGGCACGTAGATCGGTGCGGTCACCATCAGCACCTCGTCGCCCGCGCGCAGCCGCACGTGCTCGGCCCAGAACCGCTGCGTGTCGGCGGTGTGCGCGCGACGCCGGTCCGGCTCGCTCGACGGCGCGGCGAGCACCCGTACCGGGGGCAGCCCGGCCGCCCGGTAGGTGCGCGAGGACCAGGACCGGTGCGGATGACCGGCGGGCTCGCCGCGCTCGTCGTCCGGCTCGGCCACCCCGAACGCCAGCCGCACCCCGGCGTCGAGGACGTCGACCTCGGTGGCGCAGCCGGACACCCCGGCCGCGTCGAGCGTGCGGCACTCGGCCGCCGAGAGCGGCCGGAAACTGCCCAGCACCGCCACCTCGCCGGTCACCCCGGCCGCCGTCCGGGCCAGCATCGCCGCGTACGCGGTGCGCCGCAGGCAGGCGTGCGCCAGCCCGCCGAGCACCAGCAGGTGCGCGTACCCGGATCGGGCCGGCGCGACCGCGCGGACCAGGCCCAGCGTGGCGGCTGCGCGCAGCACCAGCCCGGCGGTGGCCGGGTCGAACGCCGGCTCCCGGGCGTCCGGGCGTTCCCGTCCCTGCCGGAAGTCCCAGCGGCGGGCGGAGAACACGTCCAGGCCGGCCAGCACCGCCGTCAGGTCGCCGTCGGGCCAGTCGCCGCCGAAGTGCGCCACCAGATCCCGCACCGGGGCGGACTCCACCCAGGACCGGATCCCGGCCAGGAGGTCCGCCCGCGTCGTCCCCGCCGCACCGCCCGGCAACGTCACCTGATCCGTCCGCACCCGCCGGATGCTACCGCCGGGCCGGCCCGCGAAGTGCCAGTTGTCCCGGCCCCGGTCGTGGTGGGAACGTGCGGGGATCCACCTCCGCTGAAGGGTGCGCCGATGACCTCCGACGACCTGCTGGCCCGGCACCGCGCCGTGCTCCCGTCCTGGATGCCGCTCTACTACGCCGAACCGCTGGAACTCGTCGCCGGGTCCGGCCGCCGGGTCACCGACGCGGCCGGCCGGACCTATCTGGACTTCTTCGGCGGCGTGCTGACCACGATGGTCGGCCACGACATCCCGGAGATCCGGGAGGCGGTCGAGCGGCAGCTGCGGACCGGGCTCGTGCACACCTCCACGCTCTACCTGATCCGCCGGCAGGTCGAGCTGGCCGAGAAGATCGCCCGGCTCTCCGGCATCCCGGACGCCCGCGTGTTCTTCACCAACTCCGGCACCGAGGCGAACGAGGCCGCGCTGCTGGTCGCCACGAACCACCGGCGCTCGCACCAGATCCTCGCGGTGCGCAACAGCTACCACGGCCGGTCGTACGCGACGATGGGCGTCACCGGCAACCGCGGCTGGTCGGCCAGCGCGCTGAACCCCTTGCAGGTGGCCTGGCTGCACTCGGGGGAGCGGCTGCGCGGGCTGCTGGCCCGGCTCGACGCCGCCGACCGGGTCGACGCGGCGGTCGAGGACCTGCGCGAGGTGCTCGCCACCCAGACCGCCGGCGACGTGGCCTGCCTGATCGCCGAGCCGGTCCAGGGTGTCGGCGGCTTCGTGCACGGCCCGGACGGGCTCTTCGCCGCCTGGAAGAAGGTGCTCGACGAGCACGGCATCCTGCTGATCAGCGACGAGGTGCAGACCGGGTGGGGCCGTACCGGCGAGCACTTCTGGGGCTACCAGGCGCACGGCGTGACGCCGGACCTGCTCACCTTCGCCAAGGGCATCGGCAACGGCTTCGCGCTCGCCGGGGTGGTCGGCCGGGCCGAGGTGCTGGAGTCGGTGCCGGCGATCAGCTTCTCCACGTTCGGCGGCAACCCGGTCTCCACCGCGGCCGGCAACGCGGTGCTCGACTACCTGCTCGACCACGACCTGCAGGGCAACGCCGCCCGGGTCGGCGCGATCCTCGGCGACGGCCTGCGCGCGGCCACCGCCGGGCTGGACCGGGTCGCCGAGGTACGCGGCAAGGGCCTGATGCTCGCCGTCGAGTTCGTCCACCCGGGCACGGTCGAGCCGGACGCGGCGCTGACCACCCGCGTGTTCGAGGCGTGCCGGGCCGGCGGCCTGCTGGTGGGCAAGGGCGGCCTGTACGGCAACGTGATCCGGATGGGCCCGCCGCTGACGCTCACCGAGGACGAGGCCCGGGAGGGCCTGGCGATCCTGGTCGACGCGATCCGCGCCTCGATCGAGGCGTGACCATCAGCCCGGCCGGTCCCGTCCGGACCTGAGCAGCCGCAGCAGACCCGCCCCGGCCAGGTACGCCACCAGCGCCGGGGCGGGCAGGCCCAGCGGCTCCGGTCCCTCTTTGGGCGTGAGGCTGTTCAGCAGCAGGCCGACGAGCACGCCCGCGTACCCGGCGAGGGCCAGCCCGGCGCGCAGCCGCCGCCTCCCGACGCCGGCCGGGCCGGTCGCGGCCGGGCGGCGGGTCCGGGCCTCGACCGGGCCGAAGACGGCGACCAGCACGGCCAGCACCGCGGCCAGCGCGAGCAGCCACGGTACGCGCCACGCCCACCAGGCCGCCGAGCCGACCGGGGGAGTGGGCAGCACGCCGAGCGCGTCCAGCAGGCCGACCAGCAGCACCGCGGCGGTCAGGTGCCAGAGGAACAGGGTGAGCACCACGGCGTTGACCGCGAGCACCGCCTGCCAGGGGCCGGACCGGCGCAGCCAGCGCCCGGCCGGGCGCCGCAGCAGCAGGATCAGGCCGAGCTGGGCGGCCGCGGCGGCCATCAGCGCCAGGCTCGGCGGCGCCGCGTTGTCCAGCCGCTCGCCGGGGACGTGGAGCATCGCCACCGGGTACGGTCCGGCCACCGTGAGCAGCACCAGCGCGACCAGGCCGCCGCCGAGCAGGACCGCGCCGGCCCGGCCGGACAGCGGCAGCCGGCGGCGGAACAGGCCACGCGGCGCGGCGTGTCCGGCGCGGTTGTCCGGCCGGGCGGCGTCGTACCAGGCGAACCCGACCTGGTGCACGGCCAGCCAGCCCAGCAGGTAGTTGCCGTCGGCGAGCACGGCCGGGCCGAGGAGCCGGCCGAGGTCGCCGAGCGCGACCAGGGCCACGAGCACCACCGGCACGGCGAGCCCGAACCGGCGGTGCAGCGCGTACATCGGCGGGGTCAGCGCCACCACCGCGACGTAGGCGACCAGGAACCACAGCGGGATGGTGGCGAACCAGATCACCTCGCGCACCTGCGCCGCGTCGGCGCCGCGCAGCGTGGCGACTCCCGCTCCCGCCGCCAGGACCAGCAGCAACACGGTGGTGGGGCGGATCAGCCGGGCGCTGCGGTCGACCAGCCAGCCCGTCGCCGAGCCGCCCCGGCGGCGGCGTGAGGTGAGCGAGGCGGCGTTGGCGTAGCCGCCGACCAGGAAGAACACCGGCATCACCTGGGCCACCCAGGTCAGCGGCCAGGCCCAGCGCAGGTCCGCCAGCGCGGAGTGGCCGGCGGGGCGGCCGTTGTCGTACCCGATCACCGTGACGCCCCAGTGGCCGAGCACGACCATGGTGATGGCCAGCGCCCGGAGCAGGTCGATGTAGCGCTCCCGCCCCGGCGGCGTGCGTTGCGCGAGCTGCCGTAGGCGGCGCATGAAGTCAGGCTAGGCCAGCGCGCGGCGACCGGTACGGATAACGGATCGGTCGAGAGGGGTTGTGGTCCCCGTCGCACTGTCGTAGAAATTCTTCAGTGGAAATGCCTTATGTGAAGACAAGCGACAGATCGTTCACCGGGCGTACCCGAACCGAGGAGATGCGATGAACAGGCGTGAGATCCTTCGGCGCAGCGCCGCCGCCGGCCTGCTGGCCACCCCTGCCGCCGGCCTGCTCGCCGGCTGCGCCACCTCCGGTGGCGGCGACGAGGGCGACGGCGGCGCGTACAAGGGCACGAAGAGCGAGCAGAACCCGCTCGGCGTGGCCGAGGACGCCCCGCTGGAGGTGGTGATCTTCAACGGCGGCTTCGGGGAGGACTACGCCAAGGCCCACGAGGCCATGTACAAGGAGCGGTACCCGAAGGCGGAGATCAAGCACTCGGCCACCGCGGAGATCAGCAAGACGCTCCAGCCCCGCTTCGTCGACGGCAGCCCGCCCGACGTGGTGAACAACTCCGGCGCCGGCCAGATCGACTTCAACGGCCTGGTCTCCCAGAACGCGCTCGCCGACCTGGGCGAGCTGCTCGCCGCCCCCAGCCTCGACACGCCCGGCAAGACGGTCAAGGACACGCTGCTGCCCGGCACCGTGGAGGTCGGCTCCTACGACGGCCGGTTCCTGGTCCTCAACTACACCTACACGGTGTACGGCATCTGGCACTCCACCAAGCTGTTCGCCGACCGTGGCTGGGAGGACGCCAAGACCTGGGACGACCACATCGCGCTCTGCCGCCGGATCAAGGCCGCCGGCATCGCCCCCTGGACGTACGCCGGTGTGCACCCCCGCTACATGAGCTGGCCGCTGATCTCCACCGCGATCAAGCTCGGCGGCCCGTCCGTGGCGCTGGCGATCGACAACCTGGAGCCGAACGCCTGGAAGTCGGACGCGATGAAGACCGCCGCCGACGCCTGGCACCAGATCGTCAAGGACAAGTTCATCCTCGCCGGTTCCCCGGGCCTGGACCACAAGCAGTCGCAGACCGCCTGGTGCCAGGGCAAGGCCGCGTTCATCTCCTGCGGCTCCTGGCTGGAGAGCGAGCAGAAGGACGTCACCCCGCCCGGCTTCAACATGACGGTCGCGCCCACGCCGAGCCTGGGCAGCGGCGACAAGCTGCCGTACGAGGCGATCCGCGGCACCGCGGGCGAGCCGTTCATGGTGCCGGCGAAGGCGAAGAACGTAGCCGGTGGCCTGGAGTACTTCCGGACCATGCTGTCCCGCAAGGGCGCGCAGGACTTCACCAAGAAGGTCGCCAGCCTGCCCGTGGTCGCCGGCGCCACCGAGGGCGTCGACCTGCCGTACGGGCTCAGCACCGTGGTCAAGGCGCTCGACGCGTCCGGGTCCAACGGCTTCAACTGGGTCTACAACAACTACTACCGCAAGCTGGAGCGCAACCTCGTCGACGCGGCCTGCGGCGAGTTCTTCAGCGGCCGGATCGGCCCGGCCGAGTTCCTCGACCAGTGCCAGAAGGGCGCCGACTCGATCGCCGGAGACAGCTCGGTCAAGAAGTACAAGCGGTCCGCGTGATGCGACAGGGTCGCCTCCCCCTGATCCTCACGTTCCTGCTGCCCCCGCTGGCGCTGTACGGCATCTTCGTGCTCTCGCCGTACCTCCAGGCTTTTCAGATCTCCACCACCGACTGGATGGGCTACTCCGCGCAGGCCGACCCGGTCGGCATGGCGAACTTCCGCACGCTGCTGAACGACGGGTACGTGTGGAACGCCCTGAAGAACAACGCG
The DNA here is from genome assembly GCF_002926165.1 of Micromonospora chalcea. Taxonomy (GTDB): domain Bacteria; phylum Actinomycetota; class Actinomycetes; order Mycobacteriales; family Micromonosporaceae; genus Micromonospora; species Micromonospora chalcea. The sequence goes on from NZ_MAGP01000014.1 coordinate 11,502, forward strand.
ATCCTGCTCGCCGTGGTGCCGGTGGTGACGATCGGGCTGGGCCTGTTCTTCGCCAGCATGCTCACCATGGGCGGCCGCCGGGGCCGGGCCGGGGTGACCGGGGTGCGGGGCACCTCGGTCTACCGGCTCGTCTACTTCTTCCCGCAGGTGCTCTCCGTGGTGATCATCGCGCTGCTCTGGAAGGAGATCTACAGTCCGACGAGTGGCCTGCTCAACGGCGCCCTGCGCGCCGTCGGGCTGGCCACCCCGGCCTGGCTCGGCGACCCGCGCTTCGCGTTCTGGTGCGTGCTGGCGGTGATGGTGTGGAGCAACGTCGGCTTCTACGTGGTGCTCTTCGGCGCCGCCATGCAGGCCATCCCGCGTGACATCTACGAGGCGGTGCTGCTCGACGGCGCGTCCCGCACCACGATGCTGCGGAAGATCACCATTCCGCTGCTCTGGGACACCATCCAGGTCGCGTGGATCTACCTGGCCATCGCGGCGCTGGACGGCTTCATCCTGGTCCAGCTCATGACCAACGGCGGGCCGAACTTCTCCTCCGACGTGATCGGGCTGCGGATGTACGACACGTCGTTCGGCAGCGAGAACAAGTTCGGGTACGCCTCGGCGATCGGTGTGGCGATGTTCTTCCTGACCCTCTCGGTGGCGGTGCTGGCGCTGCGCACCGCCCGGCGTGATCGGATCGAGTACTCGTGACCACCGTGGACACCGGCGCCCCGGCCGCCGAGGCGACCCGCGCGGCGACCCCGGCCGACCGTCCGCCCCGGCGTGAGCTGGGCGTGGCGAACGTCTTCTCGCACGGCTTCCTCATGCTCTGGGCGGCCATGACGGTGCTGCCGCTGGCCTGGATGGTGCTCAGCTCGCTGAAGAGCAACGGCGAGATCATCGCCGAGCCGTGGGGGCTGCCCGAGGCGCTGCGCTTCGACAACTGGGCGCGGGCCTGGAGCACCGCGCACATCGGCCGGTTCTTCTTCAACAGCCTGGTGGTGGTGTCCGGCTCGCTGAGTCTGACCATGCTGCTCGGCGCCACCGCCGCGTACGTCTTCGCGCGCTACGAGTTCCGCGGCCGGCAGGTGGTCTACTACCTGTTCGTCGGCGGCATGATGTTCCCGGTGTTCCTGGCCCTGGTGCCGCTGTTCTTCGTGGTCCGCAGCGTCGGCCTGCTCGGCACCTGGCCCGGCCTGATCCTGGTCTACACCGCCTACTCGCTGCCGTTCACGGTGTTCTTCCTGACCGCGTTCTTCCGGACGCTGCCGACCTCGGTGGCGGAGGCCGCGCTGATCGACGGGTGCGGGCACTTCCGGCTGTTCTTCCGGGTGATGCTGCCGATGGCGCGACCGGGACTGATCAGTGTCGGGATCTTCAACTTCCTGAGCCACTGGAACCAGTTCCTGCTGCCCCAGGTGCTCATCCCCGGCGACGGGCAGGACCGGATGCTGGCCCAGGGCCTGAGTTCGCTCGCGGTCAGCCAGGGCTACGCCGGTGACTACGCCCAGTTGTTCGCCGGCCTGACCATCGCGGTGCTGCCGGTGCTCGTGGTGTACGTGGCGTTCCAGCGTCAGGTCCAGTCCGGACTGACCGCGGGGCAGCTCAAGTGAGGTGGTTGCCACAGGCAACGGGGCAGTGGGGAAGATCGGACTGACCTAGGGTGGGCCGGCACGCTCATCTATCGACAGGAATATCATGTTCTTCCTCATCTACACGCTGTTGCTGCTGCTCGGCGGCATCGCGATGGTCGCGGTAGGCGTGGCCGTCAAGGAACAGGGCAAGGGCTCCCGGATCCTCAACGTGGTCATCGGCCTGGCCTTCTTCGGGTACGGCTTCTACCTGCTGTTCCTCTTCGACGGCGACAGCTACCGGATCTTCTTCTACGTCTTCGTCCTGCCGATCCTGCTGATCGTGCGCGCGGTGAAGGCACGCAAGGAGGCGCGCGAGCAGGCGGGCGCGCAGCAGTTCGCCGGTGGGCAGCCGTTCCCGGGCCAGCAGCAGTTCGCGGGCGGGCCGCAGTACCCGGGCGGGCAGCAGCAGCCGGGCATGTATCCGGGGGCGGGGCACGGTCAGTCCGGCCCGGCGTTCCCGCCCGCCCCGGGTCAGCCCGCCCGCGAACTGCTGCTGGCCCGGGAACGGCTGCCC
>NZ_MAGP01000015.1 GCF_002926165.1 Micromonospora chalcea
AACCCATTTCCGCACCCACCGAATCAGCGCGGCACCCACTCGCCCGCCAAGGACGCGACGATCATGAAGTTGACCGCGTCCAATGCGGACAAATCCGCGGCCCAACTTCAGGATCAACGGGGTGGAAGGGGGAGGGGAGAGGGATGGGGGCGTCAGGCGGGGGTGCAGGGGGTGTTGTCGGCGGTGCACGCGACGGGGGCGTCGTGCTGGGGGTCCGGGTCGCGTACGTCGAAGCGGATGGTGGCGGACTCGCCGCCCGGCAACGCGCCCCCGGTGAAGGTGACCACTGTGCCGTCCTGGGTGGCCTCGGCTCCGCTGACACTGCCCACAGTGGCGCCCTCGTGCAGCGTCACGGTGACCGTCCAGCCCGGACGCGGTGACGGGCCGGGATTGCGCAGCACCACCTCGCCCCGGTAGCCGAAGATCCGGTCGTTCACCGTCTCGTAGGTGGCGCTCAGCGGCGTCGACGCCACGGTCGAGGGCGTCGCGCTCGTCGTACGGCTGGGGGTGGGTGACGGCGTCGGCGAGGGCGACTCGCTGCGGCGGCTGGCGCTGGGCGTGGGCCGCGCGGTCGTGGGGCGCGCGGAGGGCGTCGCGGTGGACGGCATGACGAGTGACGTCGTGGGGGCCGGCGCAGCCGGGGCGGGCGGCTCGTCGCCGGTGGTCCATACCGTTGCTCCGGCTGCCGCGGCCAGCAGCGTGACCGCGCCCGCCGCGAGCAGCGCCCGGCGCCGTCCGGGCCGGCGGGGTTCGTCGCCGAGCAGCCGGACCACAGGCAGTTCGGCGGTCAGCCCGCCCTCGGCCCGGCGCAGGTCCACGTTCTGGAACGCCAGCCAGTCCAGAATGGCCGGCAGCCGTCCGGTGACCGCCTGCTCGTGCTGCTCGGCGCGGGCGTCGGCGTCCCAGTCGCCCTCTTCGAGCACCTCGCGTACGGACAGCCGGGTGCCGTGTGCGGTGGGAGCCAGGTCGCAGGCCAGGCGGGTGGCCCGGTCGGCGTCCCGGCAGCGGACGACCAGCCGGTGCGGCGCGCGCAGCTCGACGGTCTCGACCTCGGTGTCGGTGTCGTAGCCGGGCAGCGCGGCGGTGGCGAGGATCCACCGGTCGGACCCGGGCGCGCTGTCGGTGAACCACTTGGCCAGCAGCGCGCGTTCCGTCAACGCCCGCCAGGTCCGGGCGGGCGGGTGGAACAGGTCGACCTCGGTGACGATCTCGATCACGCGGAGACTCTAGGGCCTGTGTCAAGGTCGGTGCGGGGCGCTGTCGCCGCCGTCGTGCCAGCGGGCCCGCCAGGCGGCCTCGCTCTCCTCGGCGCTCGACTTCTCCTCGTGCATGAGCCGCGCAACGCGATCCGGGAATCGGCGAAGATCACCAGCTCGGCCGCCACGAGCGCCACGCAGATCGCGGTGAGCAGACCCAGCGCGCCGAGCGCCGGCAGGTGCCGCCCGACCGGCAGCGCCACGGCGAGCAGGACCACGGCGCCGACCCGGGTCCAGGACAGCGTCCGCAGCGCGCGCCACTGGAACGCCATGTTCGCGGCGAAGTAGACGAGCACGCCACCGAAGAGCAGCGGCACCGCCGGGCCGTGGCCGCGCTCCATCGGGCCGCCGGCCGGGTCGGTGACGATGCGGACCAGTTCCTCGGCGCCGATCGCGAACAGGATCACCCCGGCGATCATGGGCAGGTAGAGGTAGGCGTACGCGTCGCGGGCCAGCGCCACCCGCGCGTGACCCTGGGTGGCGTGCAGCGCGATCCGGGCGGCCGGGCCGATCATGTCGAAGTGCGCCCACCAGAGCGCGGCGGTGAACAGGATGCCGAAGATCGCCGCCGGGATCGCCGGCCAGGTCACCGGCTGGCCGAGCAGGTTGCCGCCCACGCCGACCGAGATGACCGACTCGCCGAGCGCGATGATCAGGATCAGGTCGTACCGCTCGGTCCAGTGCTCGGCCGAGGTGATCTTCCAGCCGTCGGTGCCGGCCAGCAGACCACTGCTGTACTGGATGGCCACCACGGCGATCCACAGTCCGTCGCGCAGCCACGGGCCGACCTCCGGGGACACTCGCGGCGGCAGCAGCGCCGCCACCAGCAGCAGGGTGGCGGTGACCAGCGCCTCGGGCAGGAACAGCCGCAGCTTGTGCCGGGCCGGCGGGTCGTCGCGCGTGGCGTACCAGTACAGCGCGGTGTGCACGGCCCGGATCACCACATAGCTGATCGTGACCAGGATCGGCCCGGCGCTGCCCTGTTGCAGGTCGCCGAACGTCTGCGGCAACGCGAGCGCGAACGTGAACAGCGCGATCATGCCGACCACCATGAGGATCGGCACGAAGCCCTCGCCGAGGCGCAGCCGGGCGGCCACCGCGCTGTGCACCACCCAGCACCACCACAGCACGGCGAGCACCAGCAGCGCGTGCAGCAGTTCCCCGGGGGTCACGTTGGCGGCGGTGGCCCGCGTGATGATGAAGAAGGACACCACGAAGACGAGGTCGAAGAAGATCTCGAACCGGTCGACCCGGGTGGCGGGGGCGACGCCGGTCGCCGGCCCGAGCCCCTTGCGCCACCGGTCGCCACCCACCGGGCGAGTCTGTCAGCCCAGGTCAGGCAGGGTGCCGCTTTCGCCGGCCATTCCACCGGTCCGACCGGGCGGCGGGCGGGGGAGTGCTCAGCCGGCAGCCGGGGCGGCCAGGGCGAGCACGTCGCGCAGCACGTCGCGCAACGGGCGCCCGGGGCGCTCCAGCCACTCGTGGGCGGCAATCCGCAGGGACGCGAGGAACGTCGCGGCGATGATCCGGGCCCGCAGCGCCGCGTCCGGTCCGGTCAGCCGGCGGGCCAGCTCCGCGGCCATCTCGCGCTCCAGCGCCGCGTACGCGGCGACCTGGTGGGCGGCCAGGCTCGGGTGACCGTGCAGTCGCCGGCGCCGGTTGAGCCAGGGCTCGGCCGGGTCGTCGTAACCGTCCTCGGCCTGGGCCAGGGCGGCCCGGGTCAGCGCGGCCCACGGTGGCAGCTGCGGCGGTTGTTGCGCGACCAGCGCGAGGAGCCGGCGCAGCCGCAGCGTGTCGCCGTGGAAGAGGGCCTCCTCCTTGCCGCTGAAGTAGTTGGAGAACGTGCGCCGGGAGACGTTCGCGGCGTCGGCGATCGCCTCGACGGTGATCCGGTCGGGGCCGTGCTCGACGGCGAGCGACAGCGCCGCCTCGTGCAGCGCCTGCCGCGTGGCCGCCTTCTTCCGCTCGCGCAGCCCGGTGCACTCCTCCATGCGACAAGCCTAGGTGACCCATTTCTCAATGGGCAAAGTTGCCCGACGGGCAAGGTTTAGTGTTGATTGCTTGAGGCAACGAAGCGGCCAACCCGCATCGACACATCTGGAGGACGCGCGCATGAGCGCACCCACCGTGACGGCTGAGGCCGCCCCGATGAGCAAGCGGAAGACGCTGGAGGCGCTCAGCGGTCTGCTGCTCGTGCTCTTCGTGGCCATGCTGAGCAGCACCGTGGTCTCGACGGCCCTGCCGAAGATCATCGGAGCGCTGAACGGATCGCAGACGCAGTACACCTGGGTGGTCACCGCCACCCTGCTCACCGCGACCGCGACCACCCCGATCTGGGGCAAGCTGGCCGACCTGTTCAACAAGAAGCTGCTGATCCAGATCGCCATCGTGGTGTTCCTGGTCGGGTCGATCGCGGCCGGCTTCGCGCAGAGCGCCGGGCAGCTCATCGCCGCCCGCGCGTTCCAGGGCATCGGCGTCGGCGGTCTCCAGGCGCTGGTCCAGGTCGCCATCGCGGCCATGATCCCGCCGCGTGAGCGGGGCCGCTACAACGGCTACCTGGGCGGCGTCATGGCGCTGGCCACCGTCGCCTGCCCGCTGCTGGGCGGCCTGATCGTGGACACCTCCTGGCTCGGCTGGCGCTGGTGCTTCTTCGTCGGCGTACCGGTCGCGGTGGTCGCGCTGTTCCTGCTCCAGGTCACCCTGAACCTGCCCACCGTGCGCCGGAAGAACGTCAAGATCGACTATCTGGGCGCCACGCTCATCGCCGCCGGCGTCAGCGTGCTGCTGATCTGGATCTCGTTCGTCGACGACTCGTTCGCCTGGGCCTCCTGGCAGACCGGGGCCATGGTCGGCGGCGCGGTGCTGCTGCTCGCGCTTGCGGTCTGGGTGGAGGCGCGGGCCGCCGAGCCGGTGGTGCCGCTGCACATCGTCCGGGAGCGCACCACCGCCCTGGCGATCCTGGGCAGCCTCGCGGTCGGCATGGCGATGTTCGGCGGCGCGGTCTTCCTCGGCCAGTACTTCCAGATCGGCCGCGGCTACAGCCCGACCGAGGCCGGTCTGCTGACCATCCCGATGATGGTCGGCGTGTTGATCTCCTCGATCGTGGCCGGCCGGATGATCACGGCCACCGGGAAGATCAAGCCGTACATCGTGTTCGGCGCGGTCGTGCTGGTCGTCGGGTTCGCCATGCTCGGCACCATCGACCACGAGACGTCGCTGGTCTTCGTCGGCCTCGCGATGTTCATCGTCGGCGTCGGCGTCGGCATGACCATGCAGAACCTGGTGCTCGCGGTGCAGAACACGGTCGCGCTCAAGGACATCGGCGCGGCCAGCGCCAGCGTCGCGTTCTTCCGCTCGCTCGGCGGCACCATCGGCGTGTCGGTGCTCGGCGCGGTGCTCGCTCGCCGCGTCAGCGACCGGATCACTCACGACCTCGCCGCGGCCGGCATCCCCGCCTCAGGCGGAGGCGGCGGCAGCACGCTCAACCTCGACGCGCTGCCCGAGCCGGTACGGCAGATCGTGCGGGCCGCGTACGGGGACGCAACGGGGCACATCTTCCTGATCTCGGCCGCCATCGCGGTGGTGGGTATCGTGGCGGCGCTGCTGCTGCGCCCGGTCACCCTGCGTTCCAGCCTCGACCTGCCGGACACCGGCCGGTCGGTGGCGGTGGGAGCGGACGCCGTCGACGGCGCGCCCGCCTTCGACGAGGTGAGCGTGGACTCGGCCGGGCGGGAGGAACGCGCCCGCCGCTGAGCCCGTACCCCCAGGGCCGTCGCCGACCCCGGCGGCGGCCCTGATCCGTGCCGGGAGGCACCGAAGGAGGAGTCGTGGACATCACGCGGGCCGCGCCGCCGCGCCTGGCCGCATGGCGGCGGGCCGCGCGTGAGCTGGCGCTCGTCGCCGTGCTCTTCCTCGCCTACAAGGCGGGCCGGCAGGTGGTGGCCGACCACGCCGAGGTGGCGCTCGCCAACGGCGAGTGGATCTGGCGGCTGGAGCGGCTGCTGCGCCTGCCCGCCGAGGCGGCGGTGCAGGGGCCGCTGCTGTCGCACGAGATCCTGATGCGGCTGGCGAACAGCTACTACGCCTTCGTCCACTTCCCGGCCACCGTGCTCTGCCTGGTCTGGCTCTGGCTGCGCCGCCCGGCCCACTACCTGCGGCTGCGGCGCGCCCTGGCGGCGCTGACCGCGGTGGCGCTGGTGCTGCACGTGTGCGTCCCGCTCGCGCCGCCCCGGCTGACCGAGCTCACCGGTCTGGTCGACACCGGCACCCTGTTCGGCCCGAGCGTCTACGGACCGCCCGACACCGACCAGCTCAGCAACCAGTACGCGGCCATGCCGTCGCTGCACGTGGGCTGGGCGCTGGCGATCGCGCTGGCGCTGATGGCGGTCACCGCGGGACGCCGCCGCTGGCTCTGGCTGCTCCACCCCCTGGCGACAGCGCTCGTGGTGGTGGTCACCGGCAACCACTACTGGCTCGACGGGCTCGTCTCGGTCGCGCTGCTCGTGGCGATCCTGGCCGTGCTGCCCCGGCCCGCGCCGGACCGGCCCGCGCTCGTCGAGGCAGCCGGACCGGTGCGTCCGCACGTGGTGCCGGCGCCGCGCCGCGCCGGCCACCACCGGAACCCGCGGGTCCCGGCGGCGGCCGACGCGCGGCTGCGCCCTCCCGGGCGGGGCTGAGGGCCGGTCAGCGCAGCGTGCAGACCGTCCCGTTGAGGCGGAACGCGCCCGGCGGCACGTTCGGCCCGCTGTACGCGCCGACGAACCCGACGGTCGTGCTCCCGCCGTCGGCGGCGAGCCGCCGGTTGTCGGCGGTGGGCGTCACCCGGACGTTGCGGCCCTGCTGGTCCCAGGTGGCGCTCCACCCGCTGCTCACCTGCTGCCAGTCGGTCGGCCAGGTCCAGGTCAGCGTCCAGCCGTCGACGGCCTTCGCGCCGGTGTTGATCACCTCGACGTTCGCCACGTACCCGTTGCCCCAGTCGTTGTCGTCGTTGAACCGCACCGCGCAGGAGCTCTCGGCGGGGCTGCCGGTGGCGAAGGTCAGCGGCGGGGACGACCAGGAGACCCGCCCGGCGGTGTCCCGGGCCAGCACGTTGACCGTGTAGCGGGCGCCCGGTTCGAGGTTGCCGACCGTGAGCGACGTGCCGGCGGTCTCACCGAGCTGCTCGCTCACCGCGCCGTACTGCCGGTGCACCTCGTACTTGGCGATCGGGGACGCGCCCGGCGTGGCCGTCGGCCAGGAGATGGTCGCCGCACGGTCGGTCACCGCGCCCGCCGTCGGCCGGCCCGGGGCGCCGGGCCGCCCGGCCGAGCTGCCGGCCGGTCGCAGCACGAGCGTGGTCAGCGAGTACGGCGGCAGCGTGCGCACGGTGGCGCTGCCCGAGCGGCCGGTGCTGATCCCGGTCGCGCCGTTGGCGAGCGTGTGCACTGTCGGGGCCTCGTCGGCCGGGGTGAAACCGGCGTAGTCGAGCGCCACCGGGTGGGCGTTGTCCGGGTCCTTGTTGAGCAGCAGCACCGCGACGCTGCCGTCCGGCCGCCGGACCGCGTGCGCGGCGACCAGCGGCTCGTCGGTCCCGGCGCGGACGGGCTGGTCACCGGGCCGGGCGAACAGGTTCATCATGGACAGCGCGTGGTACGGCGCGAACGGGGTGTTGAACGCCGGCTGACACACCTCACCGCCGCTGGTGCAGTTGCCGCTGGACAGCAGCCCGAAGTCGCCGTAGTCGGTCTGCCCGGCCACCTCGGAGACGGTGCCGATGCCGTTGTGCACGTTCCACCACTGCACCGTGAAGACGCCCTGCTCCAGCAGGCCGCTGTAGGCGTCGGCCAGGAACAGCGCGCCGGGCGCGGTGGTGCGGCCGGCGTCCACGTTCAGCTCGGTGAAGCTGATCCCGATCCGGTCCGCGCCGGGACCGGCGTACCTGGCGATCTGCTGGCGCAGCAGCCAGGCCGCGTCGGGCAGGTGGTTGGTCCGGGCCAGCGAGTCGGCGGCGTTGCCGCCCGGGTACCAGTGCACGTCCACGAAGTCGATCTTCGGGCCGGCGAGGGAGAGCACGGTCTGGTTCCACGGGCCCGGGTCGGAGCCGGCGGTGATCCCGTCCGGCCAGTTGCCGGGCATGGTGAGCACCGCGCCGACCTTGATGCTCGGGTCGACCGCCTTCATCGCGTCGGCGTACTCGATCACCAGCCGCGCGTACTGGGCGGCGCTCTTGTCCGGGTGGTCGTCGGCCTCCCAGGCCGAGCCGTAGTGGCCGTTGCCGTAGTTCTCGTTCCCGACGGTCCACCACTTGGCGCCGTAGCCCTTTGTGACGTTGGCGTACCGGACCCAGGCGGCGGCCTCGGCGGGCGTGCCGGTGCCGTAGTTCGCGATGATCATCGGCTGGGCGCCGACGCGGCGGGCGCCGGCCATGAACGTGTCGAAGTCGGTGTTCGGCGCGACGTAGCCGCCGGGCGCGGTGTGCGTCTCCCAGTGGTAGATGTCGGCGTACGAGCCGCCGGGGTAGCGCAGCATCTTCACACCCGCGGCCTTGAGCAGGTCGGACGTCTCGGCGCTGCCGAGCTGCGAGTCCCAGATGGCGTGGTTGACGCCGAGCGCGGTCTCCGGGACCGTGGCCAGCCCGGCGCGGGTGTTCACGGTGACGGTGACCGGGTCGGTGGGGTCGGCGGCGGCGACCGGTCCGCCGACGGTGCTGAGCGCGGTGGCGAGCAGGAGCAGGCTGGCCGCGAACGCGGTGGTTCTCCTCATGCGGGGGTGTCCTCCGGGGAGTGGGACGACGAGGCGATGCCCGGTCTGCGTCGTCCTCCCGGACGCCTGGCGGCGGCGGGATGCCCAGGAACGACGATCGGCTCCGCGCGGCGAGCCATCGACGAGGATCATACGCCCGGCGCCGGGGAGTGCAGGGCTTAATTTATAGACAGGAGTCTTTACTGTAAACAATGTTTAATTTATGTTCGGGGCACCTTCCGTTCCCCCCGAAGGAGTTGCCACCATGCGTCGAAGAATCACCCTCCCGCTGCTCACCGCAGGCGCCGTGACCGGCACGCTGGCGCTCGCCGCGCCCGCGCAGGCCCACGGCTACGTCTCCTCGCCGCCCAGCCGCCAGGCGCTGTGCGCGCAGAACCGGGTGCCCGACTGCGGCCAGATCAAGTACGAGCCGCAAAGCGTCGAGGGCCCCAAGGGCCTGCGCAGCTGCCACGCCGGCATCGCCCAGTTCGCCGTCCTCAACGACGACAGCCGCAACTGGCCGGCCACCTCGGTCGGCAGCACCGTCACGTTCACCTGGGTCAACACCGCCCGCCACGCCACCGCCAACTGGGAGTACTGGATCGGTGGCACCCGGGTCGCCGTGGTCGACGGCGGTGGCCGTCAGCCCGGCGCGACCGTGTCGCACACGGTCAACCTCGGCGGCTTCTCCGGCCGGCAGAAACTGCTCGCCATCTGGAACATCTCCGACACCGCCAACGCCTTCTACTCCTGCGTCGACCTGCAGATCGGCGGCGGTGGCGGCAACCCGACCCCGTCGCCCACGCCGACGGCGGCGCCGACCACCCCCGCGCCCTCGCCCACGCCCACCCGGACCAGCACGCCGGCGCCGGGCGGCACGTGGACGGCCGGACGGGCGTACCAGGTCGGTGACACGGTCACCTACGACGGCCGCAGCTACCGCTGCCGCCAGGCGCACACCGCCATCGCCGGCTGGGAGCCGCCGAACGTGCCGGCGCTGTGGCAGCAGATCTGAGCCCGCGTACCCGCGCGGCGGAGCCGGCCGGTCCCCGGCTCCGCCGCGCGTCCGCGGCGCTGCTCGGCGTGATGCTGACCCTGGCCGGTTGCGGCGGCCCGCCCGCGGCCGATCCGTCCCCGCCGGTCCCGTCCGCCACGGACTCGATCCCGGCCGGCGCGGACGCCACGGTCAGCGGGATCGACGCGTTGTTCCTGGCCATGATGGTGGCCCACACCGAGCAGACGCTGGAGATCGTGCGGCTCGGTCTCGACCGCGCCACCGATACGCGGATCCGCACGCTGATCGCCGCCGTGCGGGCCACCGAGACCGACGAACTGGCCACCATGCGCGAATGGCTGCGCGACGCCGGGCCGTCGGCCGCCGCCGCGGCCGCCCGGCACGACCACTCCGGGCACAGCGACGCCGCCGCCGGACTGGCCCGGCTGCGCGCCGCCGCGCCCGCCGACGCCGACCGCGTGCTGGTCGACGTGCTGAGCCGGCACCAGCGCACCGCGGCCGACCTGGCCCGCGCCCAGGTCGCCGCCGGCACCAGCGAGCGGGTACGCGAGCTGGCCCGCCGGATCGAGCGCTCCCGGACCGCGGAGATCGAACTGACGGGCCGGATGGGCTGAAACAGCGCGCTGGCAGGCCTGCGAGCTGCCCGGACGTGTGATGACCTTCGTCACGTCGCCGGAGCGCCCACAGCCCCGCCGAGGTTCACGAATCGGCGCGCAACCACCCTTTTCCGTGAGCCGCCGGCCCGCCGTACGGCCGTGCGCAGGCCCGGGACGCCTCGTCCGTCGGCAAAATCCGCCCCGGTCTGTCGCCGGTCGTGGTTAGGCTTCCCGCCGGACGTCGCCCCGCCGCGCGTTCCGCCCGCGCCCGGACGGTGCGTGGCGACCCCCACCGCCTTCGGCAGCCGAACCGGATCCAGGAGACCGTTAGTGACCCAGCAACCCGTCGCGACGTCGACAAAGCTCGACGCCGCGGTGCTCAAGGTGGCCGGCGTCGTCGTGCTCGGCGCGATCATGTCGATCCTCGACGTGACAGTCGTCAGCGTGGCGCTCCCGACGTTCCAGAGCGAGTTCGACGCCTCGTACGCGCGCGTCGCGTGGACCATGACGGGCTACACGCTCGCGCTGGCCACGGTGATCCCGCTCAGCGGCTGGGCCGCCGACCGGTTCGGCACGAAACGCCTCTACATGGTGGCGCTGGCGCTGTTCACCATCGGCTCCGGGCTCTGCGCCACCGCCGACTCGATCGGCGAGCTGATCGCCTGGCGTGTGGTCCAGGGCCTCGGCGGCGGCATGCTCATGCCGCTCGGCATGACGATCATGACCCGGGCCGCCGGCCCGCACCGCATCGGCCGCCTGATGGCAGTGCTCGGCATCCCGATGCTGCTCGGCCCGATCACCGGCCCGATCCTCGGCGGCTGGCTGATCGACGTCGCCAGCTGGCACTGGATCTTCCTGATCAACCTGCCGATCGGCGTGGTCGCGCTGATCTACGCCCAGCTCGCGCTGCCGAAGGACAACGCCGAGCCGTCCCAGGCGTTCGACTTCCTCGGCATGCTGATGCTGTCGCCGGGTCTGGCCCTGTTCCTGTACGGCATCTCCACGCTGCCCGAGACCGGCACGATCGCCGACACCAAGGTCTGGCTGCCGATGCTGGCCGGCGGCGCGCTCGTGGTCGCCTTCGTGGCCTACTCGTTCCGGCCCCGCCATCCGCTGCTCGACCTGCGGCTGTTCCGCAACCGCAACCTCACCATCGCCTCGATCACCATGTTCGTGTTCATCATCGCGTTCATGGGCGCGGGCCTGCTGTTCCCGAGCTACTTCCTGCAGGTGCGGGGTGAGACGACGCTCGCCGCGGGCCTGCTGATCGCGCCGCAGGGCATCGGCGCCATGCTGACCATGCCGATCGCGGGCACGCTCGCCGACCGGGTGCCGGTCGGCCGGACGGTGCCCTTCGCGCTGGTGCTCATCGCGGCCGGGTTCTTCACCTTCACGCAGCTCGGCACCGACACCTCGTACTGGCTGCTCTGCGGCTCGCTGTTCGTGATGGGCCTCGGCATGGGCGGCACGATGATGCCGATCATGACCTCGGCGCTGAAGACGCTCAGCGCCGCCGAGGTGGCGCGCGGCTCCACGCTGGTCAACATCCTCCAGCAGATCGGCGGATCGATCGGCGCCGCGATCATGTCGGTCATCCTCACCAGCGAGCTGAACGGCTCGCGGCCCATCCCCGGCGTGACCGACCCGGGCACCGGCGCCCCGCTGACCGAATCCCAGCTCGCCATCGCCGCACAGCAGCGGCCCGAGCTGATCCAGCAGTTCCCGGTGCCGCCGTCGCTCATCGAGCGAGGGCTCGACTACGCCGCGGGCGCCTTCTCGACCACGTTCTGGGTCGCGTTCGGGCTGGTGCTGCTCACCTTCCCGCCGGCCGCCTTCCTGCCGCGCCGGCGTGAGCCGTCGCACCTGCTCGACGGCGAGACGGGCGAGGACAAGCAGCCGACGCCGCTGCCGATCCACTGACCGCCGCCGTGACCGGGGCCGGACGCCTGAGCGTCCGGCCCCGCGCCACATCGGTGCGGTGCCGCCCGCCGTGCCGGGTGGGCGCGTTGTCGGCCACCCGCCGGTGTCCTCGCGCTGTCGGCCCGCCCGGCCGTGTCGGCGTGGCTTTCGCCGCCGGGACCGTGCCGGCGGGGCCAACCCGCCACCGGGGCCGTGACGAGCGCCTACGATCGGCACAGGGGGCCGGCGGGGAGAGGCGGGCAGCGTGAGCGCAGACGACGCGCAGCGGTCGGCGCGACGGCGTAACCGCATGCTGCTGGCGGGCCTGCTCGCCGTCGTCGGGCTCATCCTGCTGCTGCTCGGGCTCACCGTCGCCAGCGGCACCGTGGCCGGCGTCGAGGTGGTGCTGGCGCTGCTGCTCCTGGTCAGCAGCTACGCGATCCAGCGGCTGGCCCGCCGCGAGACCGTCTACCGCGACGAGCGGCGCTGACCGGCGCGGCGGTCCGGCCGGGCTAGGCTGCCAGTGTGGATCACGAAGACCGGATCGCGCTGTTCCTCGACTACGAGAACCTGGCCCTGGGCGTACGCGACCACCACGGTGGTGGTGCGTTCGACTTCCGGCCGATCGCCGACGCGCTCGCCGAGCGGGGGCGGGTGGTGGTGCGCCGGGCGTACGCGGACTGGTCGTACTTCGACGAGGACCGGCGGATGCTCACCCGGTCGCACGTCGAGCTGATCGAGATCCCGCAACGGATGGGCGCCTCCCGCAAGAACGCCGCCGACATCAAGATGGCTGTGGACGCGGTCGAGCTGGCGTTCGAACGCGGCTACATCTCGACGTTCGTGATCTGCACGGGCGACAGCGACTTCACTCCGCTGGTCCACAAGCTGCGCGAACTCAACAAGCGGGTGATCGGTGTGGGGGTGGAGAAGTCCACCTCGGCGTTGCTGCCGCCGGCCTGCGACGAGTTCCTCTACTACGACCGCCTCGAAGCCGTCGACGTGCCGCCGCCGTCCGCCCGCCGGTCGCGTCCGGCCCGGACGGCGCCGCCCGGGCCGGTGGCGGAACCGGTGGCGGAGGTCGCGCCGGAAGCCGCTGCGGGCGAGGAGGGGCGGGCCCGGGACGTCGACACGCTCGCCGTCCAGCTCGTGCAGACGGTGGCCGGCATGCAGGGCAGCTCCAGCGGTGACGTGACCGCGTCCGCGCTCAAGCGCGCGCTGCTGCGCAAGGACCCGACGTTCAGCGAGTCCGACTACGGCTTCCGTACCTTCGGCGAGCTGCCGCGCCACCTCGCCGCGCGCAACGTGGTGGAGCTGGCGGAGGGGCCGGCGAAGGGCGACCCGGAGGTGTCGCTCCCGGAACAGGGCGACCGGGACGTCGCGTTCGGGCTGCTGCGATCAGTGGTGGTGGACCTGGCCGGCGAGGGCGGCGCGGTGGCGCTGTCCGGGCTGAAGGACCAGCTCCGGCGCGCCCGGCCCGACTTCAGCGAGAAGAAGCTCGGATATCGCAGCTTCCTGCAGTTCTGCAAGGCGGCCGCGACGGGCGGCGCGGTCGAGCTGCGCTGGAGCCCAGAAGACGGCGACTACCTCCTGACCCCCCATACCCCCTGACCCC
>NZ_MAGP01000016.1 GCF_002926165.1 Micromonospora chalcea
GGGGTGTCGGGCCGGGCCGCGAGGGCACCCGCTCGTCGCCCCACGGGACCAGGCGCACCTGGTCGGCCGGGGAACGCCCGCCGCCGAGCACGGCGGTGACCACCGCCTCGGGGCCGAGGATGCCTTGCACCCGGCTCAGCGCGCGGTGCGCCCGCTCCCGTTCCGCGCCGGTCTCCCCCCACAGCCCGGGTTGCAGGCCCGCCTGGGCGAGCACCCCGTCGGGCACCAGCCGCAACCGGACGATCCCGGCGGTCGGGCGGGCCGGGCGCGTCCCGCCCCGGCCGTTGCTGCCGGTGAGCCAGCCGTCGAGCTGCCAGCGGACCCGGTCGGCGATGGCCGCGGCGGTGAGCAGGCCGTCGTGCCGCCAGACCCGGTGCAGCTCCTGGCCGTGCGCGGTGACCGCCTCGATGCCGAGCCGGGTGCAGGCCAGCCCGTACCCGGCCAGCCGCTCGTGCAGCAGTTCGGCGAGCGTGCGGGCGGCGAACGCGGCGGCGTCGACCCGGTCGACCGGCTCGTCGTAGTCGGCGGTGACGATCAGGTCGGCGGGCGGCTGCCGGACCGCGAGCGGGCGGTCGTCCCGGCCGCCGGCGAGCCGGTGCGCCAGCGCGCCGTCGAAACCGAACCGGGCCAGCACGTCCCCGGCGGGCAGCGCCGCGAAGTCGCCGAGGGTGCGGACGCCGAGCCGGCGCAGCAGGTCGGCCAGGGCGGGCCGGCCGAGCGCCTCGACCGGCCGGGTGGCCAGGAACTCGCGGGTGCCGCCGGGCGCCACGATCCGCCCCTCCCGGGCGGCCAGCCCGGCCGCGAACACCCCGTCGGCGATGCCGACCTGGCTCTCCACCGCGCAGCTCTGCGCGACGTGCTCGACGATCCGCTCGGCCGCCGCCTCCTCGCCGCCGAGGTAGCGGCTCGGCCCCCGGGCCGCCGTGGCGCAGGCGCCGGGCCGGATCACCTCGATGCCGGCGACCACCTCCTCCACGGCGGCCACCACCGGTTCGAACGCCCGCGCGTCCCGCCCCGGGTCGTGGTCGACCACCGTCAGGTGCGGGCAGCGCCCCTGCGCCTCCCGGCGGCGCAGCCCGCGCCGGATCCCCTCGGCACGGGCCCGCTCGGAGCAGGCGACCACCCGGTTGGCGTGCAGCACCACGACCGGGTCGGTGGCGGGCACCCCGTCGACGATCTCGGCGGCGAGGACCGGCCAGTCCGGGCACCAGAGCAGCAGCGTCCGCTGCGGTACGCCGCTCACGCCGGCCCGGCCACGGCGGGCGTACGGGCGGGCGGAGCCACCACGCGCAGCCGGCGCGACGGCGCGGCGGACGGTGCGCCGAACCCGGCCGAGCGGGGGATCACCCGGGTCAGCTCGTCGCCGGGCAGCCACACCTTGATCTCCTTGGGGCGGGCGGCGGCGCCCCGCCCCCGGGCCGAGACGGTCACCTCACGGCGGCGCAGCCGCCCGCGACCGGCACCGAGCCCCTGCCAGACGCCCCGGACCACCTGGAGCGTGACGTCCGCGCCGTCCCACCGGCCGTACGGGACGAGCACGCTTCCGCGCTGCCGGGCGCGGGCGGCCAGCCGGGTGGCGATCGAGGCGGAGACGGTCGCCGGCACGGCGGTGACCACCACGTCGACCCCGTCGATGAGCGCGGCGACCACTGTGGGCCACTCCGGCCCGGGGTCGGGCACCAGGGCCAGCCGGTCCAGGGCGATGCCCGCCTCGGCGGCGGCGCCGGCCCCGAAGGTGGGTACGCCGACCACGGCGCACCACGAGCCGGCCCGGGACGCCTCGGCGAGCAGCGCGAGGATCAGCGAGGTGGCGCCGCTGCGCCGGGGCTGGCCGGCGCCGACCGCGACGGTGCTGCCGCGGCGCAGACCACGGTTGGGCAGCAGCCCGGTCAGCTCGGCCCGGACGGGCAGCACCCGGTGGCCGCCGGCCGGGTCGGGCGCGCTCGCCGGACGGACCGGCTCGGCCAGGGCGGCGGAACCGACCACCATGCGGCCCGCCATCGGACCAACCCCCCGTCGTGTTTCCGCCACGGGCCCGCCCGTGGATGGTGCTGTGGATCGTGTGCTGTGGATCGTGCCGGTGCTGCGGCACGCGCGTGCCGGGTGTGGGAGCGGCGCCCGGCCACCCGGGGTCCCGCCGGTGGTGGCCGGGCGCCACGAATCAGGCGGCTGCCGCTCCGGGCCGGGTCGGGGAGTCGGGGGCGCCGCGCCGCAGGGGCCGGGGCAGGCCGTCGAGCGCCGGCTGGTGGGCCAGGCCGAGCGCGGTCTCCACCACTGTCACGAACTCCTCGGCGGCGCGTAGCAGGTCGTCGGCCTCCCGGGCGGTGACCACGCGGGGGATGCCTGCTTCGGCGGCGGCCCGCTTGCTCGCGCCGGCCGCGAAGTAGGCGGCCCACTCGTCCAGCTCGGGGGCGACGGTGGCGAGCAGCACCCAGACGCTGGTGATCCGGTTCCGCCGGGTGGGCGCGGGACGGGCCCGGGCGGCGAGCACTGCGGCGGCGGCGCGCAGCGCCGCGAGGTGGGCGGCGGCGTACCGGAGACCGTCGGGACGGGTGCGGGCGGCCTCGGCCAGCCCGTCGCGGGCCACCGCGAGCAACTGGGCGGGGGTGCGGTGCGGCAGCACGTGCGCGGGCACCGTGGGCGCCTGGGCCGGACTGGTCGGCATGGGTCTCTCCTCCGCGTGTGGCCGGGGCGGGCGGTCGCGCGACGGGGAAACCGTCGCCCGGTCGCCCGGAGCGGTCGGTGCGGAGGAAGACGCACCTTCAGGTGGCTGGCCGGCCGGGTGTGGACGCTTCCCCACACCCACCCCCGGCCGGCGTGCCGGCGGGTCCGTCGCCCGCCGCCCGGGGGTCGTGGGCGGCGGGCGACGACCTGCCTGACGGGCCCGGACTCGCGACTGTCCGAACCCGGTGCGGCCCGCGGTGCCGCACCTCCCGGAAGCCGGTGCCGCGAAACACCGCTTCCGGAGCGTTCGACGGGTGCCCGACCGGTCGGACCGGAGCCGGGCCAGCCGGGGAGCTGAGCCGCTATCCGCTCTAACCGAATCGAACACTCGTTCTAACTACCCTGACAGTACACCTCCCTACCGACGAAAACGCAACGTGTGACGCGCCGGGGACACACGGGAGGGCCACGGCCCCCGGCGGGGCCGGACCGGGGGTGAGGGAAGAATGGGGGCATGCAGCCACACCCGAACGTGCAGGCGGTGCAGCGCGCGCTCGACGAGGCGGGCGCGCGGGACGGATCGGGCGAGGCCAGCCTCGTCCGACTGCTGCCCGACGCGGTGCACACCGCCGCCGCCGCGGCCGAGGCGCTCGGCGTCGCCGTCGGCGCCATCGCCAACTCGCTGATCTTCGACGCGGACGGCGCGCCGCTGCTGGTGCTCACCTCCGGCGCGCACCGGGTGGACACCGCCGGGCTGGCCGCCACGCTGGGCGTGACCCGGCTGCGCCGGGCCACCCCGGAGTTCGTCAAGCAGCACACCGGGCAGGTGATCGGCGGCGTCGCCCCGGTCGGCCACCCCGCGCCGCTGCGCACCGTCGTCGACACCGCCCTGACCGGGTACGACGAGGTGTGGGCCGCCGGCGGCGTACCCCGGGCGGTGTTCCCCACCACGTACGCGGAACTGCTGCGGATCACCGCCGGCGCGCCGGCCGAGGTGGCGTGAACCCCGAACTCGTCACGCTGCACGTGTGGCGTGTGCCCCGGCGGGCCGTACCCGGTGTGCCGGCCCGGATGGCCACCCACCCGGCGCGGCTGCGCCGCCTGCCCGGCGTCCGCTTCGCCAAGCTGCTCGGCACCGGGACCGGCACCGGATTCGGCCCCGGCGACGCCGACCTGACCCGGTGGGCCGCGCTCGTGGTCTGGGACTCCCCCGCCGACGCGGCCGGCTTCGACGCCTCCCCGGTCGCCCGCTCCTGGGCCCGGATCGCCCGCGCCGCGGTACGGGTCGACCTGCGCCCGCTGACCAGCCGCGGCCGGTGGTCCGGCCGGGAGCCGTTCGGCGCGCCGTCGGGCGGGCGGGTCACCGGTCCGGTGCTGGCGCTGACCCGGGCCCGGCTGCGGGCCCGCCGGGCGGCCACGTTCTGGCGGGCGATCCCGCCGGTCGCCACCGAGCTGCACGCCGCGCCCGGCCTGCTCGCCCGCTTCGGCGTCGGCGAGGCGCCGCTGGGATGGCAGGGCACGGTGAGCGTGTGGCGCGACCCGGCGGACCTGGTCGCGTTCGCGTACCGTTCCCCCGAGCACCGCGCCGCGATCACCCGCACCCCCACCGAGGGCTGGTACGCGGAGGAACTGTTCGCGCGGTTCGCGGTGGGCGACGTGGTCGGCGACCGCACGGTGCTCGGCTGGGCCGCCGAGGGCGGCCCGGAAACAGCGAGAGGGTACGCATGAGGCTGGTGCGGTGGACACCGGACGACCTGGTCCGGCGGCTGGACGACGTGGTGGCCGTCTACGGCGAGGCGATGGGCTACCGGCCCGACCTGCTGGAGGCCCGCCGCGGCTACATCGCCACCCACGTACGCCGGCCCGGCTTCCGCGCCGTCGCCAGCCTCACCACCGAGGGCCACCTGGCCGGCTTCGGGTACGGCTACCGGGGCGCGACCGGGCAGTGGTGGCACGACCAGGTGCACCGGGCGCTGAACGCGCGGGACCGGCAGCGCTGGCTGGCGCACCCGTTCGAGGTGGTCGAACTGCACGTCCGCCCGCCCGCGCAGGGGCACGGCCTGGGCGCCCGCCAGTTGCGCGCGCTGCTCGCCGTGGCCGAGGGCGACACCACGCTGCTGTCCACGCCGGAGGCCGACGAGGAGAAGTCCCGGGCCTGGCGGCTGTACCGCCGGTTCGGCTTCGTCGACGTCCTGCGGCACTTCCACTTCCCCGGCGACGAGCGGCCGTTCGGCGTGCTCGGCCGGGACCTGCCGCTGCGCCCGCCGGACGCTCCATGAGAGCCCGGCTGCCCTGGGCGCTGCTGGCCGCGCTGATCCTCGCCCAGATCTGCTACCCGCTCACCGGCGGCGCGACCCGGGCCGGACTCACGGTGGCCACAGTGGTGCTCGGCTGGCTGCTCTCGGTCGGCCACGCGCTGCTCACCCGCGGCGTCCGTACCGCCGCCGCGCTGGTCGCGGTCGTCACCGGCGGCGGGTTCGCGGTGGAGGCGATCGGCGTGGCCACCGGGTTCCCGTTCGGCACCTACGACTACTCCGGCGAGCTGGGCCCGAAGCTGGCCGGGGTGCCGCTGATCATCCCACTCGCCTGGACCTGGATGGCCTGGCCGGCGTGGCTCACCGCGGTCCGGCTGGTCCGCTCCCGCCCCGCCCGGATCGCGCTGTCGGCGGTCGGGCTGGCCGCCTGGGACCTGTTCCTCGACCCGCAGATGGTGGCCGAGGGCTACTGGACCTGGCGCGACGCCACCCCGGCGCTGCCCGGGCTGCCCGGCATCCCGGTCAGCAACTACCTGGGCTGGCTGGGCTTCGCGGTGCTGCTCGCGGTCGCGCTGCGCCCGCTCGCCGGTCCGTCGGTGGACCGGACCGACGGCCGGGACGCGCCGATGTTCGCGCTCTACCTCTGGACGTACGCCTCCAGCGTGCTGGCGCACGCGGTGTTCCTGCGGCTGCCGGCGTCGGCGCTGTGGGGCGCGGCCGGGATGGCGGTGGCGGCGGTGCCGCTGGCGGTGACGCTGTGGCGGGCCCGCCGGGACCGGGCCGGAACGCCGGAGCCGGCGCCGCGCGTCGACGCCCCGGCATGATCGCCACCCTCGCGCTGGCCGTGGCGGTCGCCGCGCTCACCGGGCACACGATCGTCAACGCGTACGCCTGGCTGCGCCGCCCGGCCGCCGGCCCGGCCGAGGTGACCGAGCCGGTGGCGGTGCTGCTGCCGCTGCGCGACGAGGCCGAGCGGGTCACCCCGTGCCTGCGCGCGCTGCTGGCCCAGCGCGGCGTGCCGGACCTGCGGATCGTGGTGCTCGACGACGGCTCGACCGACGGCACCGCCGACGTGGTCCGCGCGGTGGCCGGTGACGATCCCCGGCTCACGCTGCTCACCGGCGTCGCCCCGCCGCCGGGCTGGCTGGGCAAGCCGCACGCCTGCTGGCAGCTCGCCACCCGGACCGCTCCGGAGCCGGCGGTGCTGGCCTTCGTCGACGCGGACGTGGTGCTCACCCCGTACGCGGTGGCGGCGGCGGTGACCGAGTTGCGCGCGGCGGACGCGGCGCTGCTGTCGCCGTACCCCCGGATCGTGGTGCGGACGGTGGCCGACCGGCTGGCGCAGCCGCTGCTGCAGTGGTTGTGGCTGACGTTCCTGCCGCTGCGCGCGATGGAACGCTCGCGGCGGCCGTCCCTCGCGGCGGCGGGCGGGCAGTTCCTGGTCGTGGACCGGGCCGGCTACCTGCGGGCCGGCGGGCACGCGGCGGTGGCCGACAAGGTGCTGGAGGACGTCGAGCTGGCCCGGGCGGTGAAACGGGCCGGCGGGCGGATCGCGCTGGCCGACGGGTCCCGGCTGGCGTCCTGCCGGATGTACGACACCTGGCCGCAGCTGCGCGACGGCTACACCAAGTCGCTGTGGGCGACGTTCGGGCACCCGGCCGCCGCGGCGGCCGTGCTGGCGCTGCTGTTCGCGCTCTACGTCGCGCCGCCGCTGCTGGCGCTCGGGGCGCTGCTCGCCAGCGCGCCGGCGGTGGCCGCCGTGGCGTTCCTGGCCTACCTGGCCGGGGTCGCCGGGCGGGTGGTCAGCGCCCGCGCCACCGGCGCGCGGGCGTGGCCCGACGCGCTCGCACACCCCGTGTCGGTCGTGGTCCTCGGTTGGCTGACCGTCCGGTCGTACCATCTGCGGAAGCGACACCGGCTCACCTGGCGGGGTCGCCCGGTCACCTAGGAGGGTCACGCCATGGCGCGCATCGTGGTCATCGGCGCCGGGGTGGGCGGGCTCGCCACCGCCGCCCGGCTCGCGGTCACCGGGCACGAGGTCACCGTCCTCGAACGGGCCGGCACGGTCGGGGGCAAGCTCGGCCGGTACGCCCACCACACCCCGGAGGGGGTGTGGCACTTCGACACCGGGCCGAGCCTGTTCACGCTGCCGCAGGTCTTCCACGACCTGTTCGAGGCGACCGGCGCGAAGCTCGACGAATACCTGGACCTGGTCCCGCTGGACCCGATCGTGCGGCACGTCTTCCCCGGCGACGGGCAGGCGCTCGACTCCTGCGCCGACCCGGACGAGTTCGTTGCCCGGATCGGCGCCGCGTTCGGCGACCGGTCCGCCGCCGACTGGCGCGGGCTGTGGCGGCGCGCCGGCCGGGTGTGGGCGGCCTCGCACCGGGACATCCTGCGCCGTACCGTCGACTCGCCGCGCGACCTGGCCGCGCTGGCCTGGCGGCTGGGCGACCTGGCCGCCATCGGCCCCGGCCGCAGCCTGCGCGGGCTGGGCCGCCGCCACCTGTCCGACCCGCGGATGCGGATGCTGCTGGACCGGTACGCCACGTACACCGGCGCCGACCCGCGCCGCGCCCCGGCCGCGCTCGTCGCCGTCCCCTACGCCGAGCTGGCGTACGGCGGCTGGTACCTGCGCGGCGGGCTGGGCACGCTCGCCGACGCGCTGCTGTCGCGCTGCCTGGACCTGGGCGTGGTGGTACGCACCGACGCAGCGGTCACCCGGATCGACGCCGCGGGCGGGCGGGTGCACGGGGTACGCGTGGCCGGGTCGGCCGCGCCGGTGCCGGCCGACGTGGTGGTCGCCAACGTGGACGCGCTCACCGTCTACCGGGACCTGCTGCCCGACCCGCGCCGGCTGGCCGCGCTCACCGACCGCAGCCTGGCCGGGTTCGTGCTGCTGCTGGGCGTGCGCGGCGACTCCGGGCTGGCCCACCACACCGTGTTCTTCCCCCGCGACTACGACGCCGAGTTCGACGCCGTGTTCGGCGACCCGGGTCGCGGGGTGCGGGCCCGCCCGGCCCCGGACCCGACCGTGTTCGTCACCGCCGCCGACGATCCGGCGGTCCGCCCCGACGGCCACGAGGCGTGGTTCGTGCTCGTGAACGCGCCCCGGCACGGCACCGCCGCGAGCGCCGTGGACTGGCGGCGGCCCGGCCTGGCCGAGGCGTACGCGGACCGGATCCTCGACGTGCTGGCCGAGCGCGGCGCCGACGTGCGGGACCGGCTGGTGTTCCGGGAGATCCGTACCCCGGCCGACCTGGACGCGGCCACCGGCGCGCCGGGCGGGGCGATCTACGGCACCGCGGGCGGGCTGCTGCGCCCGGCCAACCGGGGGCCGGCGGCCGGGCTCTGGCTGGTCGGCGGCTCCAGCCACCCGGGCGGCGGCCTGCCCATGGTCACGATGTCCGCCGAGATCGTCGCCGAGGCGGTCGGCCCCGCCTGGTGAGGGGTGTAAGGAAGGGCCCCCTATTAACGCCTCCGGTAGAGGAAGGGCCCCTTATTAACGCGAGGCGCCCGCCGCCCGCCGCGCGCCTCGCGTGGGCGCGGCGGGGCTGCGCGGGCGCGGGCGCGGCGGTCAGCCCGCGTCGACCAGGGCGCGGCGGACGGCGGAGAGCAACTGACCCAGGCCGAATCCGGCGAGCAGCACCCACACCGTGGTGGCCATGGTGATGGTGCCGGCCGTCAGGTCGGCGTCGATCAGCCCGGTGAGCCCGGCGACGAGCAGCCCGACCAGCGCCACGCTGACCCGGGTGGGCCGCTCCCCCACCGTCACCGCGCCGATCTCCCGCATCCCCGCCGACACCGCGCGCGCCCGCACGTACTCGTGCAGCCAGGACAGGCCCCCGGCCGCCGCGACCAGCGCGCCCGGCGCGCCGAGCAGCCAGAACGCGATCAGCCAGGCCACCTCGCCGAGCCGGTCGGCGACCGAGTCGTAGACGTAGCCCAGCCGGGTGGTGCGGCCGGTCGCGACCGCCACCGCGCCGTCGACGCTGTCGGCCACCGCCGCCAGCAGCACGAACAGCGCGCCCAGGAACGGTCCGTCGCCGGGCCGCTCCGCGAACAGGGGTACGCAGAAGCAGAGCAGCACCCCGAACACGGTCACCGGGGTCGGGCCGACGCGCAGCCGGCCCAGCACGTAGCCCACGTGGTAGGCGAAGCGCAGCCAGGCACGCACCACCGGCGCGGCGGTACGCGGATCGAATCCGCCGTGCAGCCGCGCCCACGCGGTCGCGTACTGGTCCCAGTTCAGCTGTGTGCCCACCACGGATCAACCGTAGAAGCACGGCGCGGGTGTCGTGTGGCGGGTGGTCACACCCGTGCGGCCGCGCGCAGCCGCTGCCACACCTCGCGGGTCGCGGTGGACCGGTTGAGCGTGATGAAGTGGATCCCCGGCACGCCCTCGTCGAGCAGCTTCTCGCACATCTCGCTCGCCTGCTCCACGCCGAGGCGGCGGACCGCCTCGGGGTCGTCGGCCACCCGCTCGAACCGCTCGGCGAGCGCCGGCGGGAACGGCGCGCCGGACAGCTGCACGGAGCGTTCGATGGTGCCGATCTGGGTCACCGGCATCACCCCGGCCAGGATCGGCGTGTCGCAGCCGGTGGCGGCCACCCGGTCACGCAGCCGCAGGTAGTCGTCGGCGTCGAAGAACATCTGGGTGATCGCGAACTCCGCGCCGGCCCGGCACTTGCGCACGAAGTACGCGGTGTCGCTGTCCACGTCCGGCGAACGCGGGTGCTTGTACGGGAAGGCGGCCACGCCGACGCTGAAGTCACCGCTGTCGCGGACCAGCCGGACCAGGTCCTCGGCGTACCGGACGCCCTCGGGGTGGGCGATCCACTCGCCGCCCGGGTCGCCCGGCGGGTCACCCCGCACGGCCAGCACGTTGCGCACCCCGACCGAGGCCAGCCGGCCGATCACGTGCCGCAGCTCGGCGACCGAGTGGTTCACCGCGGTCAGGTGCGCCATCGGCAGCAGCGTGGTCTCGGTGGCGATCCGCTCGGTCACCGCCACCGTGGTGTCGCGGGTCGAGCCGCCCGCGCCGTAGGTGATCGAGACGAACGAGGGGCGCAGCGACTCCAGCTCGCGGATGGCCTGCCAGAGCAGCTTCTCCCCGGCCTGTGTCTTCGGCGGGAAGAACTCGAAGGAGAAGGTGGGGCGGCCGTCACGGATCAGCTCCCCGATGGCCGGCTGGGGATTGGGGAGGACCGAGGGAAGACCGAGCGCCACGGACCGACTGTAGCCGGGAGCGCACGGCTTACCGAGGGTCTTCCCAGCCCGCGAACACTTCGCGGCGCGACGTCGTACCCCGGGGGTAGAAAGACCACAGCGCGGTGGGGCGGCCGACGGCCGTCCCGGGGGCCCGCGCGGGGGTCGCACGACTGTGACGCGCCGGTGCCAGCCGGACGTCCGCGTCGCCATTTCACGTCGTCGCCCCCGGAGGTCACCATGATCCCGTCCTGGCCGCCCGGTCCGCGGCTGCTCGGGCCGCTCCTGGCCGAGCTGCGGGCCGCCCGCGGCTGGAGCCAGCAGCGCCTCGCCGCCGAGCTCTGCGCCGCCTCCGGCGTGCCCACCCTGACCCGGCACGAGGTGTCCCGCTGGGAGCGTCAGCTCCGGCTCCCCGGCGACTTCTGGTCCGCGTGGCTGGCGACGGTCCTGGGCGTGCCCGGCGAGCTGCTCGCCGGGGCCGCCGCCAGCAGCCGCCGGCTCGGCGTGACGCCGGTGGCCGTCGACCCGGCCGGGTCCCGGGCCCGGCTGGCGCTGCTCACCCTGGCGCACCGCTGGGCCGCCGACCCGGGCGGCGGCACGCTGGCCGGTCCGTTCACCGGCCCGGCGACACCGCCGGTCCCCGGACCGGCCACCGGCGACGGGTACGGACCGGCCCGCGCCGCCGACCGCGCCGGCCCCGTCCGGGGGCACCCGGCGGACGGGGCGTCACTGGCCACGCTGCGCCGCTGGGACGACCTGCTCGGTGGCGGCGACCTCGCCAGCCTCGGCGCCCGCCGGCTGCGCCGCTCGGTCCGCGGTTACCGGCGCGCCGGGCCCGCCGGCCGGCGGCGGATGCTGCCGTCGCTGGCCGAGTCGGCGCAGCTCGCCGGGTGGCTGGCCGCCGACGCCGGCGACCTCACCGGCGGCCTGGTCGCCTACCGGCTGGCGCTGCGGGCCGCGGTGGCCGCCGGGGAGCCGCCGCTGGCCGGGCACGTGCTCGGGTCGGCCAGCCACCTGCTGTCCGACGCCGGTGACGCGGCCGGCGCGCTGGTCCTGGCCCGGATCGGGTACGCGGCCAGCCGCGCCACCGCCTCCCCGGGGCTGCGGGCGCTGCTGCTGCACCGGGTCGCGCTCGCCGCCGCGCTCGGCGGGCGGCGTCGCGCCGCCGGTGAGGCGCTGGCCGGCGCCGACCGGGCCGGGCCGCCCGAGCCCGGCCGGGAGCCGCAGTGGCTCTACTGGCTGGACGCCGCCGAGCTGGCCGCGATGACCGGACGCACGCTCGTCGCGCTGGGGCGGGCCGCCGCGGCCGTGCCGCTGCTGACGCCCGTGGTGACAGCGCCGGGCCGCCCGCGCCGCTCCGCCGTGTACGGCGGCTGGCTGGCCCGGGCGCACCTGGGGCTCGGCGCGGAGCCCGAGGCGTGCGCGGTGGCCGGCGAGGCGCTGCTCGACGCGGTCCGCTCCGGTTCGCCCCGGGCCGTCGGCCAGCTCACCGAGTTCCGCCGCGGGCTGGCCCGCCGTCCGCCCGGACCGGCGACCCGGGGGTACGCACGGCTGCTCGCGGCGACCCGTCCGTACCTGCCGTCACGGCACCCGTGGCGGCCGTCGCCGCCGGTGAGCTGCGAGGCACGCCGGGACGGCGGCACGACGGGAGCGGGCCCGAGCCGCTAGCGTCGTGGCGTGACCCACGCTGCTCCCGTTTCCCCCGTCGACCGTGCCGGCCTGCGTCAGCGGATCGACAAGGCGCTCACCGAGTTCCTGGCCGGCCAGCGCGGCTGGCTGACCGCCGTCGACGACGGCCTGCTGCCCGTCGCCGAGGCGATCGAGGCGTTCGTGCTGGGCGGCGGCAAGCGGCTGCGCCCGGCGTTCGGCTACTGGGGCTACCGGGGCGCTGGCGGAGTCGACTCCGGCCAGGTCGTCGCCGCCCTGGCCGCGCTGGAGTTCGTGCAGGCCAGCGCGCTGATTCACGACGACCTGATGGACCGGTCGGACACCCGGCGGGGCGAGCCGGCGGTGCACCGCAGGTTCGCCGCCCGGCACCGGGCGGCCGGCTGGGGCGGCGACGCGGACGCGTTCGGCGACTCGGCCGCGATCCTGCTGGGTGACCTGTGCCTGGTCTGGTCCGACGAGCTGCTGCACTCCTCCGGCCTGCCGCCGGCGACGGTGGCCCGGGCCCGGCCGGTCTTCGACGAGATGCGCACCGAGGTGACCGTCGGGCAGTACCTGGACGTGCTGACCCAGGCGACCGCTGACACCTCGCTCGACCGGGCGGCCAAGGTGGCTCGGTACAAGTCGGCGAAGTACACGGTCGAACGGCCGCTGCTGCTGGGCGCCGCGCTGGCCGGCGCCCCGGCCGAGGTGCACGCCGCCTACTCCGCGTACGGGCTGCCGCTGGGTGAGGCGTTCCAGCTCCGCGACGACGTGCTGGGCGTGTTCGGCGACCCGGAGCTCACCGGCAAGCCGGCCGGTGACGACCTGCGCGAGGGCAAGCGGACGTACCTGGTGGCGGCCGCCCTGGAGACGCTCGACGAGGCCGGCCGGGAGGCGCTGCTGGCCGGGCTGGGCGTACCGGACCTGGACGCGGCCGGGGTGGACCGGCTGCGCGAGCTGATCACCTCCAGCGGCGCGCTGGAGCGTGCCGAACGGCACATCACCGCGCTCACCGAGAGCGCGCTGGCCGCGCTCACCGCCGTCGACCTGGACACCGAGGCCCGCCAGGCGCTGGTGGACCTGGCCATAGCCGCCACCCGCCGCCCCGCCTGACAGCCACTCCCCCCGCGC
>NZ_MAGP01000017.1 GCF_002926165.1 Micromonospora chalcea
CGGGTCAGCCGACTGGGGGGGCCGTGGGTGGGTGGGCGGCGGGGTTTCGGTCGGTGGGTCCGCCGCTGCGGTGCTCCTTCTCGCCGAACGCCTGCCGGACCAGGCGGTTCGCCTCCTCCTGCTCGATACCGGAGGCCACCATCAGGTCGCTCGCCGTGGTACGCACCTGCGCGATCACCACGCTGCCGGAGAAGCCGACCCCCTCGGCGTACGCCCGGCCGGCCTCGCTCACCGCGCGCAGCGACCGTTCCCGGGCCTGCTCCGGCTCCTGCCCGGCGGCGAACTCCTGGCGGAGCAGGCGCACCGACTCGGCCAGATGACCGATCGCGTCCGGCATCGGCTCGGGGGCCGGTTCGTCGTCCTCGATCATGGTGACCGCGCGGCGGATCAGCGTGCCGGTGTTGCGCATGGCCCGGTCGATCGGGTCGGCCGCCTCCGCGTAGTGGGTCAGCTCGCCGCGCCGGTGCCAGCGGGCCGGGGACAGCGTGCTGGTCTCCTTGGCACCCTCGATCGCCTCGGAGAGGGCGGCCAGTTCCTCCTTGTTCTCCCGCAGCCGGAACAGCGCGCGCTGGGCCGCCTCCCGGTCCTGGTTTCGCAGCGCCTCGGCGCAGGCGTCGAGCTGGTCGGCGAGGAGGTCCAGCGCGGGCCGGGCGGCCCGGTTGATCACCCGTAGCGGGTTGAGCGGCAGCAGGATGGCGGTGACGAGCAGCGCGATGCCGCCACCGAGTAACGCGTCGATGAAGCGGGGGAATTCCAGGTTCTCGGTGGACGGGCTGAGCGTCACGATCAGCACCGCGGTGGCCGCGGCCTGGATCACGATCGCCACGCTCGCCCCGGCGAAGATGCTCAGCAGGATCGCCGAGGTCACCACGAGCGCGAGCTGCCAGGCGCCGGTGCCGACGAAGTAGATGAGCGCGTCGCCGACCAGCACGCCGACGGCCACGCCGACGATCAGTTCGACCGTACGCCGGAACCGCTGCCCCACCGAGGCGGCGAGCGTGCCGACGGCGGAGATCGGGGCGAAGACCGGCTGCGGGTTCTTCAGCAGCCGGTGCGCGACCAGGTAGGCCAGACCGGCGGCGAGCCCGGCCTGCACCGCCAGGCCGAACGCGGTCCGGACCCGGTGCAGCCGGTCGTGCAGGGTCGCCTTGCCCCGGTGCCGCAGCTCCTCCATCGCGGAGGCGATCCGCTGCCCGTCGCGGTCGGCCTGCCCGTCACTCAGCTTTCCACGACGCAAGAACTGCAGACGTCCGTCCCGGCCCATGGCCGGTACTACCCGTACCGCCCCGGCTGAATCCCTCCGCCCGGGCCGGAGTGGGGCAGACTGCACCCGGTGGACGATCTAACGGCACGGTGGCGGGAGACGGCGCGGGCGGCGGGCGCGACCGATCCGGCGGCTGTCGACCGGGCCGGCGCCCGGCTGCTGGCGGGCTGGCGGGAGCCGCACCGGCGCTACCACGACGAGGCGCACCTGCGGGCGGTGCTCGACGTGGTCGACGCGTACGCCGGGCTGGCCCGCGACCCCGACCTGGTCCGGCTCGCGGCGTGGTGCCACGACGCGGTCTACGACCCGCGCGCGGCGGGTGACGCCAACGAGCGGGCCAGCGCCGACCTCGGCGGCGAGCTGCTGGCCGCCGCCGGGCTCCCGGCCGCGACGGTGACCGGGGTACGCCGCCTGGTGCTGCTCACCGCCGGTCACGCGGTCGGGCCGGACGACCCGGACGGCGCGCTGCTCTGCGACGCGGACCTGGCGGTGCTGGCGGCCCCGCGGGAGCGCTACGACAGATATGCCGCCGCGATCCGCGCCGAGTACGCGCACGTGCCCGACCCGGACTTCCGCGCCGGCCGGTCGGCGGCGCTGCGGCACCTGCTCGCGCTGCCGGCGCTGTACCGGCTACCCGAGCCGCACGCCCGCTGGGAGTCCCGCGCCCGGGCCAACCTGTCCCGGGAGCTGGCCTCGCTGGCCTGAGAAGCGGTGCTTCGGACGGCGCAGGCCGGTGTCCCGCAGCAGCCGGACGATCTCCCGCGAGGGCACGACAGTCGCGCCCAGCCACACCGCCGCCCGGAACCGTTCGGCGGGCACGTCGTAGTGGTCCCGGTCGAAGCCGCGCCGGGGCGCGCCGAGCATCTCCGCGAACGCGTGCAGCTCGGCGTACGAGACGTCGCTGATCAGGTGCGACCAGAGCCGGCCGCGCCAGGGCACGGCGGGCGGGTCCAGGTAGAGCACGACAACAGACGGTACGCCGGTAGCCTTCCCGGCATGGCCGCCCATCCCCTCCTCGACGACCTGCGGGGCGCGCTCGGCGACGCCGCCGTGCTGACCGACCCGGACCTGCTGGCCGGGCACGCCCGCGACGAGGCCGACCTGTGCGACTCGGGCGTCCCGCTGGTGGTGGTCCGGCCCCGTGACACCGCCGACGTGGTGGCGGTGGTCCGGGCGGCGGGGCGGCACGGCGTACCGGTGGTGCCGCAGGGGGCACGGACCGGGCTGGCCGGCGCGGCGAACGCGGTGGACGGCGCGGTGGTGGTGAGCACCGTGGCGATGAACCGGGTCCGGGAGATCGACCCGGTCGGCCGGATCGCCGTGGTGCAGCCCGGCGTGGTCAACGCGGCGCTGGCCCGCGCGGTACGGGAGCACGGCCTCTGGTATCCGCCGGACCCGGGCTCGTGGGAGTCGTCCACGATCGGCGGCAACGTGGCCACCAACGCCGGCGGCATGTGCTGCGTGAAGTACGGCGTGACCGGCGAGTACGTGCTGGGCCTGGAGGTGGTGCTCGCCTCCGGCGAGGTGTTGCGCACCGGGCGGCGTACCGCGAAGGGGGTCGCCGGGTACGACCTGACCCGGCTCTTCGTCGGTTCGGAGGGCACGCTCGGCGTGATCACCGAGGTGACAGTGGCGTTGCGTCCGGCCCCGGAGCAGTCACTGACACTGGTCGCGGTCTTCCCCACGGTGGCCACCGCCGGTGGCGCGGTCGCCGGGATCGCCGAGCGGGGTCTCACCCCGAGCCTGCTGGAACTGCTGGACCGGACCCATCTGCGCGCGATCGAGGCGTACCGGCCGATGGGTCTGCGCACTGATGCCGAGGCTCTGCTGCTGGCAGCGGTGGACACCGGCGCCCGGGCCGCCGACGACCTGGCCCGGCTGGCCGAGGTGGGCACGGCGGCGGGCGCCGACGAGGTCTACGCGGCCGGCGACGCGACCGAGGCGGCGGCGCTGCTGCAGGCCCGGCGGCTGGCCCACCCGGCGATGGAGCGGTTCGCGGCGCAGACCTACCCCGGCGGCAACGGTGGCCTGGTCATCGACGACGTGGCGGTGCCGCGCGCCCGGCTGGCGGAACTGCTGGACGGGGTGGCCCGGATCGCCGAGGCGCTGCGGGTGCCGATCGGGGTGGTCGGTCACGCGGGCGACGGCAACATGCACCCGAACATCGTGGTCGACCGGGCCGACCCGGACAGCCTGGCCCGGGGGCGGCGGGCCTTCGACGAGATCATGGCGCTCGGGCTTGAGCTGGGCGGCACCTGCACCGGGGAGCACGGCGTGGGGCTGCTCAAGCGGGACTGGCTGGCCCGCGAGATCGGCCCGGTGGGCGTACGGGTGCACCAGGCGATCAAGGCGGCGCTGGACCCGGCCGGGTTGTTCAACCCCGGCAAGGTGTTCTAACCCTTGTCCTCGGCGGGCGTGGCCTGGGTGACGAGCAGCAGCACGTCGTAGGCCACCTTCGGCTTCGGCTCGCCCGGGCAGTCCTGGATGGTGACGGTCAGGCCGGGCGGGACGAGCAACGTCGAGGTCAGCACGCCGATGCAGCCCTGCTTGTAGCCGCGGGCCTCGTCGGTCTCCTTCGCCAGCGCCGGGTCGGCGAGCATCCGCTGGAGCCGCCGGCTCTGCTCGGAGCTCAGCGTGCCGGTGGCGTCCACGCCGTCACCGGCGCAGTCGCGGCACTGCCAGCGGCCGGACGGGTCCACGTCGAGGTGGCGGATCGGGCCCTCGTCGCCGAGCTTCTGCACCAGGGAGACGCGCTTGCCGGCCGGGGTGGGGCTGGCTGTTCCCGCTGTTCCGGGCGCGGTGGCGCCTTCGGCCCGGCCGAAGGCGCATCCGGTCAGAGCGGTCGCCAGCAGGACGGCAGCGGACAGGGCGGGGACGCGCGACGACCATGATGGGCGGACCACGCGGGGAAACCTACACTTCCGTAGGTAGCGCGCACTACCGGCCGAGCGGCCCGGGGTGGGGATCCCCTACCTGGGGGAGGCCGGAAGTTCAACGCCCGGGCCGTCGGTCCCTCGGTCTGCTGCGAAACCACGCACATCGGGCGCGCCGAGGCGGGCCGCGTCGGCGGCGATGTCGTCCGTCATGAGCTGCGACTCCCGCTCGGCCAGCACCCGCGCCCGGTAGTGGGCCACCTCCCGGTCCCGGGTCGCCGCGTCCCAGCCGAGCACCGCGCCCATCAGCTCCGCGGCGTGCTCCGCCGACTCCAGGCCGCGGTGGCTGGTCTCGATCGAGATCCGGGTACGCCGGGTGAGCACGTCCTCCAGGTGCAGCGCGCCCTCGGCGCGGGCGGCGTACGTCACCTCGGCGGCGAGGTACTCCGGCGCGCCGGCCAGCGGCGAACCGAGCAGCGGATCGGCGTCGACCAGCGCGAGCAGGTCCAGCGTGAGGTTGCCGTACCGCTCCAGCAGGTGCTCGACCACACCGACCGCGACTCCGTGCCGGCGGGCCAGGTCGGCCCGGTCCCGCCACAGGGCCGCGTACCCGTCGGCGCCCAGCAGCGGCAGGTCGGCGGTACGCGAGGGGCGGGTCCGGCCGAGCCGGTGCATCGCGCGGTCGACCACGTCCGACGCCATCACCCGGTAGGTGGTGTACTTGCCGCCGGCCACCAGCAGCAGGCCGAGCATCGGCTCCACCACGGCGTGCTCGCGGGACAGCTTCGAGGTGGAGTCCGCCTCGCCGGCCAGCAGCGGGCGCAGCCCGGCGTAGACGCCCTCGATGTCGGCGGTGGTCAGCGGCCGGTCCAGCACCGTGTTGACCTGGGAGAGCAGGTATTCGATGTCGCTGGCGGTCGCGGCCGGGTGGGACCTGTCGAGTTGCCAGTCCGTGTCGGTGGTGCCGATGATCCAGTGCCCGCCCCAGGGGATCACGAAGAGCACGCTCGTGGCGGTACGCAGGATCAGGCCGGTCTCGCCGACGATCGCCGAGCGGGGCACCACCAGGTGCACCCCCTTGGAGGCCCGGACCCGCAGCTTCGGGCGGAGCCCGACGTCGTTGAGCATCCGCGACATGTCGTCGCTCCACACGCCGGTGGCGGCGATCACGGTGCGCGCGCGTACCTCGAACTCGGCGTCCGGCGAGCCGGCCGGCGCCTCCAGGTCGCGTACCCGCACGCCGGTGACCTCGCGGGCCTGGCGGGTCAGGCCGACCGCGCGGGCGCTGGTCACCACAGTCGCGCCGAGGCTCGCCGCGGTACGCGCCAGCGTCACCACGAGACGGGCGTCGTCAACCTGACCGTCGTAGTAGCGGATCGCGCCGGCCAGCTTGTCCGGACGCAGGCTCGGGAAGATCCGGCGGGTGCCCTCGCGGCTCAGGTGCCGGTGCAGCGGCATCCCCCGCCCGCCGCCGAACACCCCGGCGAACGCGTCGTACGCGGCCACGCCGAGCCCGTAGTAGGAGCGGCGGAAGAACCGCCGGGGCAGGTCCCGCGCGCCGCCCTCGGCGGGCAGCGGAACCAGGATCGGCACCGGACGGACCAGGTGCGGGGCGAGCCGGGTGGCGAGCAGTCCGCGTTCGGTCAGCGCCTCGTGGACCAGGTGGAACTCCAGCTGCTCCAGGTAGCGCAGGCCGCCGTGGATCAGCTTGCTGGACCGGCTGGAGTTGCCGGCGGCGTAGTCGCGCGCCTCCACCAGGGCGACCTTCAGCCCGCGGGACGCGGCGTCGAGTGCGGCGCCCGCTCCGGTCACCCCGCCGCCGATGACCAGGACGTCGAACCGCTCGGCCCGAAGGCGGCGCAGGTCGTCGGCGCGGCGCTCGGCGGAGAGCTGGCCGGCCACAGATCGGGACACGTTGGGGTCGCGCACCCGTCCACGGTAACCGTCCGGGGCGCGCGGCGACACGGCCCGGCCGTACCGTGATGACCATGCTGACCGGCCCGCCGTTCGCGCCCGTACCGCCGCCGCCACCGCGTGAGACCGGGCCGTGGCCGGTCGTCGCGGCCGTGCTCACCGGGTTCTGGGTCGTGCTGGTGACCGTTCCGGGTCAGGTCGGCGGCTGGCTCGTCGAGCAGGTCATGCTGGTCATGGGCCTGGACCGGGCGGTGGCGGTCTGGCCGGTGGTGGCGGTGGTCACCGTGCTGCTGGCCGGGGCGCCCTCGCTGGCGCTGGCGCTGGCGCCCCGCTCCCCCGCGCTGCGGGCGACCGGCCGCGCCTGGACCGCCGCCGTGGTCGCGCTGGGCGCGACGACGCTGCTGCGGACGGTGCCGCCGGTGCACCACGAGGCGTACCTGGCCGCGCTGGCGGTGACCGCCGGGGTGCTCGCGTTCGTCGCCGCCCGGCTCGCCCGCGTGCGTCCGCCCGTCGCCGTGGACGCGGTCCCGGAGGGCCGCTTCGGGACGGTGTCGCTGCTGGCGGTCGCGGCCGGGCTGGCGTCGCTGCTGCCCTGGGCGTGGGTGGGCGCGCTGGGCGGGGCGCTGGAGACGGTGCTCGCCGGGTTGGCCGCCGCCGCGCTCGGCACGCTCGCCGGGGCGCTGCTCGGCGCCCGCTTCTGGGCCGCGTTCGGGCCGGGTCCGGCCCGGCTGGTGCTGGTCGGCGGCCTGGTCGCGGGCGTCGCGCTGACGCCGATCGCGGCCGCCGCCGGGCAGTCCGGCGTACAACTGCCGGCGCTGTTCCTGCTGCCGCCGCTCGGTTTCGTGCTGGCCGCGCTGGAGGCGGCGGCCCGGCACTCGCGCCGCCCGGCCGGACCGGCGCCGGTGCGCTGGCTGATCGGGCTGGCGTTGCTGGGGCCGCTGGCGTTCACCGACCCGGAGGAGATCACCCTCCTGCTCGCCACCACCCGGGACACGCCGTTCTGGGTCGCCGTGGGCACCGGCGTCGCGTTCGCCGTCGCGGTCCTGCTCGCCCTCGGGTACGGCGTGCTGCTCGCCCGGTCCCACGCCCGCGCGCCCCGGCGCGGTCCGGCCGCGCTCGCCGCCGCCGCGCTGTTCGTCGCCGTCGCCGTGGTGTACGTGGTCCCCGGCCAGCCGGGCCTGCACGGCGAGCGGCTGCTCGTGGTGCTGCGCGAGCAGGCCGACCTGACCGGGTTGCCGGCCGGGACGCCGGGACGGGCCGGGCGGGACGCCCGGGCGACCGAGGTCTACCGGCGGCTGGTCGCCACCGCCGACCGCACCCAGGGCGACCTGCGCCGCACGCTGACCGGCATGCGGCTGAAGCCGACACCGTACTACCTGGTCAACGCGATCGAGACGGACGGCGGCCCGGCCGTGCGGGCCTGGCTGTCCGGCCGGCCCGAGGTGGCCCGGGTGCTGGTCAGCCAGCGGCTGCGTCCGCTGCCCGCGCTCGCCCCGACGGCGCGCGGCGACGCCCCGGCGCCGACCGGACCGGCCTGGAACATCTCGCTGATCGGGGCGGACCGGGTCTGGTCGGAGCTGGGCGTCACCGGCTCCGGCGTGGTGGTGGGCAGCTCCGACTCCGGAGTGGACGGCCGGCACCCGGCGCTCGCCGGCGGCTTCCGGGGCGGCGACGACTCCTGGTACGACCCGTGGGAGGACCGCCGCGCCCCGGCCGACCGGGGTGGCCACGGCACCCACACGCTGGGCAGCGCGGTGGGCCGGGACGGCATCGGCGTGGCGCCCGGCGCGAGCTGGGTCGGCTGCGTCAACCTGGACCGCAACCTGGGCAGCCCGGCCCGCTACCTCGACTGTCTCCAGTTCATGCTGGCCCCGTTCCCGCCGGGCGGGAACCCGCTCACCGACGGCCGTCCCGCGCGCGCCCCGGACGTGCTCACCAACTCGTGGGGCTGCCCGCCGCTGGAGGGCTGCGATCCGGGGGCGCTGCGCCCGGCGACCGCGGCGCTGACCGCGGCCGGCATCCTGGTGGTGGCCGCCGCCGGCAACACCGGCCCGTCCTGCGGCTCGATCGTGGACCCGCCGGCGCCGTACCCGGACGTGCTGACCGTCGGGGCGGTGGACCGGCAGCGCCGCGTCACCGAATTCTCCAGCCGGGGCCCGGCGCCGGACGGCGTGGCCAAGCCGGACCTGGTCGCCCCGGGCGCGGCTGTGCTCTCCGCGATGCCCGGCGGCGGGTACGCGACGCTGGACGGCACCTCGATGGCCACGCCGCAGGTGGCGGGCGTGGTGGCGCTGATGTGGTCGGCGAACCCCGCACTGGTCGGGGACCTGGAACGGACCCGGGCCATCCTGCGCGACACCGCGCAGCCGGTCCCGCAGCCCGCCGAGGCCTGCGGCGGACCGCAGGACGTCTCCGGCGCCGGGCTGGTCGACGCGTACGCGGCGGTACGCGCGGCCCGGGCGGCCGCCACCGGTTAACAACCCTGTCCATTGGCCTGCCGATGCCCTACTGTCGGCGTCCATGGACGTGGAGATCATCGAGCTGGGCCGGGACCGGCTGCCCGAGGTGGTCGAGTTGTGCCGCGTGTCGCTCGACCTGCCGGAGGACGCGGTCGAGGCGTCCGCGGTGGTGGTCCCCGACCCGGGACGCGCCGGGGCCGACCGCCCGGTGCTGCGGCTCGGCGCGGTACGCGACGGCGCGTTGATCGGGGTGCTCGTCGGGTCGCTGTCGGCAGCCGATCCGCGGCTCGGCCACGTCGACCTGATCGCGGTCGCCCCGCCGGAGCGCCGCCAGGGCGTCGGCGGGGCGCTGCTGGCCGAGGCGGAGAGCCGGCTCGGCGCGCTCGGCGCGGCCGAGGTGCTGCTCGCCGGCAACCCGCCGCACTACGCCTGGCCCGGGATCGACGTGCGCTACACCCCGGCGGTCTGCGCCGCGCAGCGGCTCGGCTACCGGCAGGACCGGACCGCCTGGAACATGACCGCCGACCTGTCCGAGGGGTCGGTGGCGCTGCGTCGCACCGAGGCCGCCGAGCGGCGGCTGGCCGGGCGGGGCGTGACGGTACGCCGGGCCACCCCGGACGACCTGCCGGCGCTCACCGCGTTCGCCAGGTCCACGTTCGGCGGCACCTGGGACGGTGAGCTGGCCGGCTCGGTGGGGCGGCCGGACGCGGGCGTGCACCTGGCCGAGCGGGACGGCGAGATCCTCGGTTTCGCCGCCTACGGGTCGGCCCGGCCGAGCTGGTTCGGGCCGATGGGCACCGCGCCGGCGGCGGAGGGCTCCGGGATCGGTGGTGTGCTGCTGCGCCGCTGCCTGCGCGACCAGGCGGCGGCCGGGATCGGCGCGGCGCAGATCGGCTGGGTGGGGCCGGTGCCGTTCTACTCGAACGCGGCGGGGGCCCGGATCGAACGGGTGTTCTTCCTCTACCGGAAAGCCATCAAAGGGGCATAGACGCTAATAGTGCCATTCGGCCTCCTTCGTCATCGACCGGGCTCTACGGTCGGGGGCAGAGGAGGCGGTGCATGACCACGAATGACGAACGGGCCGAGGAACCGTACGACGAGCTTCCCGGCCAGCTCCCGTTCGACCGGCTCGACATCGGTGACGCCGAGCAGCTCGCCGAGCTGACCGGCGCGGACCGGCCACCGGTGGAGGAGCAACGGCAGCCGGTGGACGAGCCGCGGCGGCTGCCGCCGTACGACCGGACGCACAAGCGACGCAACCAGCGCCCGCTGCCCACCTGACACGCACACGGAAAGGGGCGGACCGCTGACGCGGCCCGCCCCTTCCGGCGTACTGGGTGGAGCTGGACTCAGAAGTCCATCTCCCCGCCACCCGGGCCCGCCGGAGCGGCCGGGGTCTTCTCCGGCTTGTCCGCCACGACGGCCTCGGTGGTGAGGAACAGCGCGGCGATCGACGCGGCGTTCTGCAGCGCGGAACGGGTCACCTTGGCCGGGTCGATGATGCCCGCGGCCAGCAGGTCCACGTACTCGCCGGTCGCGGCGTTGAGGCCGTGACCCGGGTCGAGGTTGCGAACCCGCTCGACGACGACGCCACCCTCCATGCCGGCGTTGACGGCGATCTGCCGCAGCGGGGCGTCCAGCGCGATCTTGACGATCTGCGCGCCGGTCGCCTCGTCGCCGGCCAGGTCCAGCTTGTCGAAGGCGGTCTTGCCGGCCTGCACCAGCGCGACGCCACCACCCGGGACGATGCCCTCCTCGACGGCGGCCTTCGCGTTGCGGACGGCGTCCTCGATGCGGTGCTTGCGCTCCTTCAGCTCGACCTCGGTGGCCGCGCCGACCTTGATCACCGCAACACCGCCGGCCAGCTTGGCCAGACGCTCCTGCAGCTTCTCCCGGTCGTAGTCGGAGTCGCTCTTGTCGATCTCGGCCCGGATCTGGTTCACCCGGCCCTGGATCTGCTCGGCGTCGCCGGCGCCGTCGACGATGGTGGTCTCGTCCTTGGTCACCACGACCTTGCGGGCGCGGCCCAGCATCTCGAGGCCGGTCGCGTCCAGCTTGAGGCCGACCTCCTCGCTGATGACCTGGCCACCGGTGAGGATGGCGATGTCGGTCAGCATGGCCTTGCGGCGGTCACCGAAGCCCGGCGCCTTGACGGCGACCGACTTGAAGGTGCCACGGACCTTGTTGACCACCAGGGTGGCCAGGGCCTCGCCCTCCAGGTCCTCGGCGATGATCAGCAGCGGCTTGCCCGACTGCATGACCTTCTCCAGGATCGGGAGCAGGTCCTTCACCGACGAGATCTTGCTGTTGACGATCAGGATGTACGGGTCGTCGAAGACGGCCTCCATACGCTCCGGGTCGGTCATGAAGTAGGCGGAGATGTAGCCCTTGTCGAAGCGCATGCCCTCGGTGAGCTCGAGCTCCAGGCCGAAGGTGTTGCTCTCCTCGACGGTGATGACACCTTCCTTGCCCACCTTGTCCATCGCCTCGGCGATGATCTCGCCGACGCTGGGGTCGGCGGCGGAGATGGAGGCGGTGGAGGCGATCTGCTCCTTGGTCTCCACGTCCTTGGCGAGCTTGAGCAGCTCCTCCGAGACGTTGGCCACGGCGGCCTCGATGCCCCGCTTCAGGGCCATCGGGTTGGCGCCGGCGGCCACGTTGCGCAGACCCTCACGAACCAGGGCCTGGGCCAGGACGGTCGCCGTCGTCGTGCCGTCACCGGCGACGTCGTCGGTCTTCTTCGCGACCTCCTTGACCAGCTCGGCGCCGATCTTCTCGTACGGGTCCTCGAGCTCGATCTCCTTGGCGATGCTCACACCATCGTTGGTGATGGTGGGGGCACCCCACTTCTTCTCGAGCACGACGTTGCGGCCCTTGGGGCCGAGCGTCACCTTCACGGCGTCGGCGAGCTGGTTCATGCCCCGCTCGAGGCCGCGGCGCGCCTCTTCGTCGAACGCGATCATCTTGGCCATACGGCGTTGTCCTCCTGGACACTCACGGGCCACCCGGGATGCCCGGATGGGCCGTCTGGTGTACGCACCTTGGGGACGTCGCCACCTGGCGACGACGACGTCTCCTCGGTCGGGCCGGACAGCCCGCGACGACCGGCCCCGTACCGCTCCGGCGCCACCTGGGACACCGGTGCGGCCGTGGCCCTACCGCCCCGACCTTCTGGCACTCACCGTATGCGAGTGCCAATGACTTGTTTAGCACTCTCCCTAGCCGAGTGCAAGCACGACCGCCCCGCTCAGCCGAGTTCCGCCGCCAGCTGAGCCGCGGTCACCGGGCCTTCCTGGGCCCGCTGCTCGGCGTACGTGACCACCAGCCCCACCTGCTGCGCCAGGTAGGCCGGAGCCGCCACCACGGCGCTGAGAACGGTGAGCGTCACCGCGCCGATCGCGGTGCCCACGGCGCCCATCGGCTCGAGCCCGAAGAGCGCCCCGCTGATCCCGCTCAGCACGACGTCCAGCAGCGTCGACACGACCAACGCCGCCACCACCAGCGCGACCCTGCCCAGCACCATGCCGAACCGGCTGTGGAACATCCGCCACGACCGCCCGACCGGATCCCGCCGCTCGAACAGGTAGACCGGACCGAACAGGGCGAGCGCGAGCGCGGCGTAGAGGCCGGGCAGCAGGCAGAAGCAGGCGCCGAGCGTGACCAGCAGCGACACCACGATGGTCCAGCCCCAGAGGCCGAGGGCTCGGCTCAGCCCGTACCGGAAGGCGGCGCCGAGCCCGGCCGGCTGACCGGCCGCCTGCCGGGCGATCACCCAGGTGCCCGCCGCCCAGCCCATCGCCTGGAGCGCGCCGAAGATCAGCCCGGCGAACAGGATCGCGCCGTAGAAGCCGAGCGTCTGCGCCCAGAAGTCCTCCGGCAGCACCGGCGAACCGTCCGGAGCGGTCGCCATCTGCCCGTCGGGGCTGAGGACGAGCGTGAGGACGCCGATCACCATCGCCGGGGGGACCTGGGTGAGCAGCACGATCGGCAGGAGCTGCCGCCAACCGCGCCGCAGCGCCCCCCAGCAACGGGCGAACCATGGGCCGATGCCCGCGTGCGGCGGGTTGACGAGCGGGTCCTGCGGGTCGATGCCGGGGAACCAGCCGGCGTACGCCCCGGGGCCGGCGGCCACCGGGTAGGCGGCGCCCGGCATCGGATGAGCCGGGTACCCGGGCCAGCCCGC
Organism: Micromonospora chalcea; assembly: GCF_002926165.1. Lineage (GTDB taxonomy): Bacteria > Actinomycetota > Actinomycetes > Mycobacteriales > Micromonosporaceae > Micromonospora > Micromonospora chalcea. Next base: position 12,694 of record NZ_MAGP01000017.1, read on the forward strand.
CTGGGGAGGACCAGCCGGGTAGCCCGGCATCGTGGGGTAGCCCGGCGGCGTGGGGTAGCCCGGCGGCGTGGGGTAGCCCGGCGGCGTGGGGTAGCCCGGCGGCGTGGGGTAGCTGGGGGG
>NZ_MAGP01000018.1 GCF_002926165.1 Micromonospora chalcea
GCGGTGGGCGGGACGGGTGGGGGGTGCGCCCACGGGGACTCCTCGGGGTGGATCAACGGGGTGGGCATCATCCTGCACCCCCGGGGGCTGCGGCGGCAGTCCTCGGACGGTGCGCTGCGGGCGTGACAGCGCTCCCGGCGTAACATCGTCTGTCGACCGTGCCGCTGTGGAGGTGGACCGGTCACCCGCTCCGCCGCGCCGGTGTCGGCCGCGTTGTGTATGACTGTGGTCTGAGTCAGGATCAGCAGGGCATTCGGAAGGAGCCCGACATCACCAGCGAACTCCCGCGACTCGCGGCGGTTACCCGACCGCAGCGGGGTTCCGGCGCATCGGGCGCCGTCCACGTGCCGTCGGCCGGGGCGGGGCTGCACGGCGGCGTACCGCCGGGCGAGCGGCTACGGGTGCTGCTGGTCGAGGACGACGAGGGCGACGCCTTCCTGGTCGGCGAGCTGCTCGCCGAGACCAACTCGATGATCGACCTGCTGGTGGCGACCAGTCTCAGCGAGGCCCGGCAGCGGGTGATGGGCGTGGACTGCGTCCTGCTCGACCTGGGCCTGCCGGACGCGCAGGGCCTGGACGGGCTGCGCCGGGTGCTGGAGATGGCCAGCGGCGCGGCGGTCTGCGTGCTGACCGGCCGGTCCGACGAGCACCTGGGCATCGTCGCGGTCGCCGAGGGCGCGCAGGACTACCTGGTCAAGGGCCAGGTCGACGGGGTCCTGCTGACCCGGGCGCTGCGGTACGCGGTGGAGCGCAAGCGGGCCGACGAGAACGCCCGCCGGCTGCGTGAGGTGGAGCTGCGCCAGGCCGAGTCCGCCCGCCTGGAACGCGGCCTGCTGCCGCAGCCGTTGATGACCACCGACGAGGTGTCGGTGCACACGTTCTACCGGCCCGGCCGGCACGCCGCGCTGATCGGCGGCGACTTCTACGACGTGGTGCAGACCCGGCCGGACCGGATCGACCTGATCGTCGGCGACGTCTGCGGGCACGGCGTGGACGAGGCGGCGCTCGGCGTCGAGCTGCGCGTGGCCTGGCGGGCGCTGGTGCTGGCCGGGGTGCCGGACGACGAGGTGCTGCCCGCGCTGGAGCAGGTGCTGATGAGCGAGCGCCGTCTCCAGGAGATCTTCGCGACGGTGGCCACCACCCGGCTCGACCTGGCGTCGGCGCGGGCCACCGTACGCCTCGCGGGTCACCCGCCGCCGCTGCTGCTCAGTGGCGGCAAGGTTGCGCCGGTGCCGGCCAAGGGTGGGCTGCTGCTGGGCGTACGGCCGCGCCGCCCGATCGCCTTCGACCTGGAGTTCGACACCGACGACTGGTCTCTGCTGATGTACACCGACGGCCTCATCGAGGGCCGGGTAAACGGCGGTGACGAACGGCTCGACGTGCCCGGTCTGACCGATCTGCTCGCCGACCCGGCCAACCGGGCGGTGCCGCTGTCCGAGCTGCCCGCCTGGCTGGTGGGGCGCGCCGAGCAGATAAACGGTGGCCCGCTGGCCGACGACGTGGCGATGTTGCTGGTGACGCGGGGCAGCGGCCGGTGAGTGCGAGCGCGAAGGGCGACGGGGAGGAACCGGTGAAGGCGTACCAGCAGGGGTGGACCCTGCGGCGGCGGGTGGCCGCGCTGCTCGGCGTGGTGGTCGTGCTGCTGCTCGGGCTGGCCGGCGCGGAGGCGGCGGTCGCCGCGCAGAACCGCCAGAACATCGACGCGGTGCTGCTCAAGACCGGTCCGCTGCGGGTGCAGGCGCAGGAGCTGATGAGCGCGCTGCTCGATCAGGAGACCTCGGTGCGCGGGTACGCGGTGAACGGCGACCGCACCGACCTTGAGCCGTACCAGGAGGGCGTGAAGCGCGAGCAGAGCCTGGCCGCCTCGATCCGCGATCTCTCCGCCGACTACCCGGACGTGCGCCGGTCGCTGGACGTGGTGGAGCAGGAGACCGCGCAGTGGCGGAGCCAGGTGGCCGAGCCGGTGATCACCACGGTCGAGCGGGACGGACCCGCGGCCGGACAGGCGCTGATCACCGACGCGACGCGGCAGCAGTTCGACGGCATCCGTTCGTCGGTGAACACGCTCCAGGACGAGATCCTCACCGTCCGGCAGGAGACCGCCGACCGCGTCAACGCGACGAGCAACACGCTTGTCGTGCTGCTGATCATCGCCGCGCTGGTGGTCACGACGGCCGGCGTGGTCATGCTGCTCTCGCTGGACCGGATCCTGATCCGCCCGCTGGCCGCCCTGGTCGGCCAGGTGCGTGAGGTGGCCGACGGCGACTACCGGCACCGCATCGAGGGGTCCGGGCCGCCGGAGTTCCGCCGCCTCGCCGAGGACATCGACCAGATGCGGATGAAGATCGCCCGCGAGCTGGACGAGGTACGCGAGGCGCGGGAGCGCATCGAGTGGGTCAACAGCCAGTTGCAGAAGCAGGCCGAGGAGCTGACCCGCTCCAACCGTGACCTGGAGCAGTTCGCCTACGTCGCGTCGCACGACCTGCAGGAGCCGCTGCGCAAGGTGGCCAGCTTCTGCCAGCTCCTGCAGCGGCGGTACGCCGGACAGCTCGACGAGCGCGCCGACCAGTACATCGCGTTCGCGGTGGACGGCGCGCAGCGCATGCAGCGGCTGATCAACGACCTGCTGGCGTTCTCCCGGATCGGCCGGCTGACCACCGGTTTCACCGAGGTCGACCTGAACAAGGTGATGGGCGACGTGGCGGGGCAGACCGAGGCGGCCGTGCAGTACGCCGACGCGGAGCTGACCTGGGGCGAGATGCCGACCATCCGCGGCGAGGAGCCGCTGTTGACCAACCTGCTGGTCAACCTGGTCAGCAACTCGGTGAAGTTCCGCCGCCCGGATGTGCCGCCGAAGGTGCACGTGTCGGCGCGGCTGGTCGACGGCGAGTGGGAGATCAGCTGCCGGGACAACGGCATCGGTATCGAGCCGGAGTTCGCCGACAAGATCTTCGTGATCTTCCAGCGGCTGCACTCGAAGGACGCGTACCCGGGCACCGGCATCGGGCTGGCGATCGTCAAGAAGATCGTGGAGTATCACGGCGGCCGGGTCTGGGTGGACACCGACGCCGACGAGGGCACCACGATCCGGTTCACGCTGCCCGCGCTGGAGGCCGACATCGAGGCCGCCAAGGCGGCGGAAGCGGCGGAGGTGGCCGAGGCCGGGGAGCAGGCCGTGGCCGCCGAGGGTGACCCGGCGGCCGTCGGGCGTCAGCCGGACGGCGAAGCGCGCGAAGAGCCGCCCGCGGAGGCGGACGGACACGGTACAAACGGTGGCATGAAGGAGACGGTGGGATGACCGCGCCCGCGGACGGCAAGAGCCCGATCGAGGTCCTGCTCGTCGAGGACGATCCGGGCGACGTGCTGATGACCCAGGAGGCGTTCGAGGAGCACAAGCTCCGCAACCGCCTCACCGTCGTCTCCGACGGCGCCGAGGCGCTCGCGTACCTGCGCCGTGAGGGCCAGTACGCGGACGCGGTGACGCCCGACCTGATCCTGCTCGACCTGAACCTGCCCCGGCGCGACGGCCGGGAGGTGCTGGAGGAGATCAAGAAGGACGGGGAACTGCGCCGCATCCCGGTCGTGGTGCTCACCACCTCGCAGGCCGACGAGGACATCCTGCGCAGCTACCAGTTGCACGCCAACGCCTACGTGACCAAGCCGGTGGACTTCGAACGCTTCATCTCGGTGGTCCGCCAGATCGACGAGTTCTTCGTCAGCGTGGTCAAGCTGCCTCCGCGTGGCTGACCCGCTGCTGGACGACGTCGGCGCGCTGCTGCGGGAGGCGGCGGCCAAGGTCGTCGTGCCGTTGTTCCGCCGGCTCGACGAGGCAGACATCTCCGAGAAGGCGCCCGGCGAGGTGGTGACTGTCGCCGACCGGGAGGCCGAGGCGCTGATCTCCGAGGGTCTGCGTCAGCTGCTGCCCGGTTCGGTGGTGGTCGGCGAGGAGGCCGTCGCCGAGGACCCGGACCTGCTGCGGCACCTGCGCGGCAGCGGTGACGTATGGCTCGTCGACCCGGTCGACGGCACCTCCAACTTCGCCGCCGGGCGGCGGCCGTTCGCGCTGATGGCGGCGCTGCTCACGGACGGCGTACCGGTGGCTTCCTGGGTGTACGACCCGCTGGACGGCACGATGGCGGCGGGCCGGCTCGGCGCGGGCACCCGGCTGGACGGAGCGCCGCTGCGGACGCCGCCGGCGGAGCCGCGGGTGGGCGCGCTGCGGGGCACCGCGGCGACGAAGTTCCTGCCGCCGGACTTCCGCCGCCAGGTGGAGGAGGGCGGGCGCCGCATCGGTGAGTTGCTGCCCGGCCAGCACTGCGCCGGCCGGGAGTACCTGGACATCCTCACCGGCACGCAGCAGTTCGTGTTGTTCTGGCGCACCCTGCCGTGGGACCACACGCCGGGCACCCTGCTGGTGCGCGAGGCCGGCGGTGTGGCCCGCCGCTTCGACGGCGCCGACTACCACCCGGCCGACGACGGCACGGGACTGCTCGTGGCGGCCAGCCCGGACGTCTGGGACGAGGTGAGCGCCGCCCTGCTGGGTGGTTGAGCGGCGCTGCGCGACGGCCACGGCACGCTGCGTCGACGCCAGCCGCCGTACGCCGTCGCCGGCCTGGCGTGTCGCGCGTGTTCCGGTATCGTGACCGGCGGTCTCCGCCAGCAGGCCGCCGACCGGCGCCGGCGGAGACGCCGCTCGGTGTACGGGGGCCGGCGGTCGACGGAAGGACCAACACGTGCCCAGGACCAGCTCTACCGGCCGGCGCGCCCGGCGGTCGCTGCTCGCCGCGCTCGCCGCGCTGGCCGTGCTTCTCGGCTCCGGCATGGCCGCCGGGCCGGCCGCCGCCGTACCCAGCCCGAACGCCCCGAACGAGGGCGGCAGCAAGCAGCTGCGGGCGGCGCTGGAGGCGGCGGCGAAGGGCCACATCGAGGCCCAGAACAAGCTGGAGAACTCCAAGCGCCGGCAGAAGGCGCTCGACGCCCAGCTCAAGGACATCGAGGTACGCCTCGTCGGGCTCAGCGCGCAGGCCGGTGAGGTGGCCGCGCAGTCGTACCGGATGGGCCGGCTGACCGCGACGTCGATGCTGCTGGCCAGCGCCGACCCGAACGACTTCCTCAAGCGTGCCGCCGAGCTGGACGTGATGGCCCAGCGGGACAGCAAGCGGCTGCGGGAGCTGGCCGACGCGAAGGCCGAGGCGGCCGAGGCGAAGCTCGCCATCGACGCCGAGGTGCGCGAGCAGGCCAAGCAGGTGGCGGTGCAGGCCCGCAAGAAGAAGGACGCCGAGGTGGCGCTGGCGAAGGTCAGCTCCGGCGCCGGGTCCGGGTTCAACGGCACCTCCTCGTCGGCGAAGCCCGCGCCGCGCAACTCGGACGGTTCGTGGCCGTCGGAGTCGTGCTCGGTGGACGACCCGACGCCCGCGTCCGGCTGCATCACGCCGCGCACGCTGCACATGCTCCAGCAGGCGAAGGCGGCCGGTTACAAGCGCTACGCCTCGTGTCACCGCAGCGGTGGCGGCGGCGAGCACCCCAAGGGCCGGGCCTGCGACTTCTCCGCCGCCAGCGGCGGGTTCGAGGACAAGACGGCCACCGGCGGCGACAAGGCGTACGGCGACAGCCTCGCCGCCTGGGCGAAGAACAACGCGAACCGCCTCGGCATCATGTACGTCATCTGGTATCGGCAGATCTGGATGCCGAACACCGGCTGGCGCGCGTACAGCGGTGGCGGCAGCCCGGCTGCCGACCACACAAACCATGTTCACATCTCGATGTATTGACGCGGCCCGCCGGCGGCGCTGCGTACCATCGCGACGGTGAGCAGCACATCGTCCGACGTCATGGCGGAACCGGCGGCCGACGCCCCGGTTCCGCCGCGGGCCCTCCCGAACGGGCTCGCCGCGTTCCTCGTCTTCTTCTCCAGCGGCGCGGTGCTGGTGCTGGAGACCGTCTCGTTGCGCCTGGTCGGCCCGTACGTCGGGGTGACGCTCCAGGTGACCAGCTCGGTCATCGGCATGGCGCTGGCCGCGATCGCGTACGGGGCGTGGTTCGGCGGGTGGCTCGCCGACCGGCGTGACCCGCGTACCCTGCTCGCCCCGGCGCTGGTGCTGGCCGGCATCGCCACCGCCGTCACGCTGCCGATCGTCAGGTACGCCGGTGAGGTGCTGCGCGGTGGCGCGGCGAGCGCGGTGCTCCTGCTGACCGCGCTGGCCGTGGTGCCCGCGGCGGCGCTGCTGGCCGGCATCACCCCGCTCGTGGTGAAGCTTCAGCTCGCCGACCTGCGCCGCACCGGCCAAGTGGTGGGCAAGCTGTCCAGCATCGGCACGCTCGGCGGCATCACCGCCACGCTGGGCACCGGCTTCGTGCTGGTGGCCGCGCTGTCCAGCTCCGTCATCGTGCTGGGACTCGCTGCCGCGCTCGGGGTGACCGGGCTGGGGCTCGGCGTGTGGCTGCGACGCCCGGCCGGGGCCGGCGGGCCGTCCACGCCGGGCCGGGTCAAGGCCGCGCTGGCGTTGCTCGGTCTCGCCGCGGCGGGGCTCACCGCTGCCGCGCCGAACCCGTGCGACGTGGAGACCGCGTACCACTGCGCCCGGGTCGAGGTGGACCCGTCGTGGCCGCAGGGACGCACGCTCTACCTCAACTCGGCCGAGCACTCCTACGTCGACCTGAACGAGCCGAACCACCTGAAGTACGCGTACACGCAGTGGATCGGCCTGGTCGCGGACGTGGCGCGGCCGGCGAAGCAGCCGATGGACGCGCTGCACCTGGGCGGCGGCGGCTTCACCGTGCCGAACTACCTGGCCGCGACCCGGCCCGGCACCGACAACCTGGTGTTCGAGCTGGACGGCGGGCTGGTCGAGCTGGACCGGCGGGAGCTGGGCCTGCGCACCGGCCCGAAGATGCGCGCCGAGGTGGGCGACGCGCGGGTGCTGCTGCGCGGCGAGCCGACCGACAGCCGCGACTTCGTCGTCGGCGACGCGTTCGGGCACCTGGTGGTGCCGTGGCACCTGGCGACCCGGGAGATGGCCGCCGACATCCGGCGGGTGCTGCGCCCGGACGGGATCTACGTGCAGAACGTCATCGACTACCCGCCGGGCCGGTTCATCCGGGCCGAGCTGGCCACGGTGAAGGCCGAGTTCGCGCACGTCGCGCTGATCGCGCCGCCCGGCGCGATCGACGGGGAGCAGGGCGCCAACTTCGTGATCGTCGCCTCGGACGCGCCGCTGCCGCTCGCAGCGATCCCGCCCGGTCTGAAGCTGCTGCCGGAGCGGGCCGAGCTGATGGACGAGGCGGCGGTGACCGAATGGGTGGGCGACGCGATGGTGCTCACCGACGACTACGCGCCGGTGGACCAACTCCTCGCGACCGCCTGAACGGGTGACTTTCCTGACCGATTCCGACCGCTGAGGTGTACCGGGGCCCACTTCGGGCAACAGGACCGACCATGGGTGGACCGGTCAGGAACGGCGTGCAACTGCTCGGCGAGCGCTATCGGCTCGTCGAGCAGTTGGGTGCGGGCGGCATGTCGGTCGTCTGGCGCGGCTACGACGAGGTGCTGGGCCGCCAGGTGGCGGTCAAGGTGCTGGCCTCACGGCTGGCCAGCGACAAGGCGTTCCGGCACCGGATCCGGGTGGAGGCGCAGGCCGCCGCGCGGCTGTGCCACCCCAACATCACAAACGTGTACGACTACGGCGAGTCGGTCCAGGTCGGCCTGACCGTGCCGTACGTGGTCATGGAGCTTGTCGACGGCGGTCCGCTCAGCGGGCGGCTCGGCCGCGACGGGCAGCTTCCGTGGCGGGAGGCCATGACCATCGGCGCGGAGGTCGCCTCGGCGCTGGCCGCCGCGCACGCCCGTGGCGTGGTGCACCGGGACGTGACCCCGGGCAACGTCATGCTGACCCCGACCGGCGTGAAGGTCGTCGACTTCGGCATCTCGGCGCTGGTGGGGGAGAGCGACAAGGGGCCGGACGGCGCGCTGCTCGGCACGCCGGCCTACCTCGCGCCGGAACGGCTGGACAACGGCCACGTCTCGCCCGCCACCGACGTGTACGCGGTCGGGCTGCTGCTGTACCGGATGCTGACCGGCCGCCTGCCGTGGCAGGCCAGCACCACCACCGAGATGCTGCGCGCGCACATGTACCGCGACCCGGACCCGATGCCCCCGGTGCCGGGCCTGCCCGAGCCGGTCGCCGCGCTGGTGCAGCGGTGCCTGGCCAAGCGGCCCGAGGACCGCCCGGCGACCGCCGAGGTGGCCCGTACGCTCGCCGAGGCGGCCGGTATCGCGGCGATCGTGCCGGTGTCGCCGGCGTTCGGCCGGATGGACCCGGCGCACGCCGAGAACGCCGGCACCACGATCCTGCCGTGGTCGGCGGAGACCGACGCGCTGCCGTTCTCGGCGGTGCGTACCCGCACGAAACGGGCGGTGGCGCGGCGACGCAAGGTCGAGGCCGGTGTGGCCGCCGTCGGACTGGTCGCGGTGACCGCCACGATGTGGGGACTGACGTCGCGGAGCCCGGCCAGCGGCGGCGTCGAGCCGACCGAGGCGCGAATGAGCCTGCCCGAGCCGACGCCCTGCGCTGTCGACTACTCGCTGCGCCGCGACACCGGCAAGGACTTCTCCGCCGAGTTGACGCTCACCAACACCGGTGACCGGGAACTGCGCGGCTGGACCATGAACTTCACGTTCCCCGGCAAGCAGACGGTCACCACGGCCCAGCCGCCGGCCCGGCAGGAGGGGCGTACCGTGTCGATTCCCGCGCCCACCGCGACCCCGGCGCTGGCTCCCGGCGCGTCGGCGAAGCTCACGCTGGCCGGCCGCTACACCGGGAGCAACACGCTGCCGGTGGAGTTCACCGTCGGCGGCAAGAGCTGCGGCGTGCAGGTGTCCGGGATCGCCGGGTCGGCGCCCACCACCGCGACGCCGGTGAAGACGCCGGTCAAGTCGCCCACCAAGACCACCGCGAAGAACACCACCAAGAGCGGGCCGGCGAAGCCCAAACCGGCGAAGCCCAAGGCCGCACCGAAGCCCGGCAAGGGCAAGGAGGGCCCCAAGGGAAAAGCACAGTAGACCAGTCGAAGGGGGGTGGGCCGGGCAAGGGCAAGGGCAAGGGCCCGAAGAAGGACTGACGGTCAGGCCAGCGCGGAGAAGCGTTGCACCTGGGTGATGCCGCCCTCCACGATGAGCACGCTGTCCGCCTCCAGCACCGTGTCCGGTCCGACGTACCGGAACCGTTCCCCGGCCTGCTTCTCACCCACCACCATCACGCCGTACCGGTCCTGCGGCGCGATGTCGCGCAGCGACCGCCCGACCAGCGGCGCCGGGACCTTGACCTTGGCGATGGCGAAGTCGTCGTCGAACTCGATGAAGTCGAGCATCCGGCTGACGATCAGATGCGCCACCCGCTCACCGGTCTCCGCCTCGGGGAAGACCACGTGGTGCGCGCCGACCGAGTGCAGGATCTTGGCGTGCTTCTCCGAGGTGGCCCGCGCCCAGATCTGCTCGATCCCCAGCTCGGCCAGGGCCAGTACGGTGAGCACGCTCGCCTCCAGCGACGCCCCGATCGCGACCACCACCCGGCGGAAGTCCGCCAGCCCGAGCTGGCGCAGCACCACCTCCTCGGTGGTGTCCGCCTGCACCACCCGGTCGAGGTCGGCCGACCAGTGCTGGACCCGCGCCGGGTCGTGGTCGATCGCCAGCACCTCGTAACCGAGCCGGGACAGCGAGTCCGCGAGGCGCGAGCCGAACCGGCCCAGGCCGATCACCGCGATGCCGGTCTCCTCCGGGCGTCTAGCCGACAATGGGTTGCTCCTCCGGGTAGCGGTACAGCCGTCGACGGGTGTTCAACGCGATGGCCGAGCCGAGCGTGAGCGGCCCGACCCGGCCGATGTACATGAGCGCGATCAGCACGTACTGACCGGGTGGGGAGAGCTGCCCGGACACCCCGACGGTCAGGCCGGTGGTGCTGAACGCGGAGGTGACCTCGAACAACGCGGCCGAGAACGACACGTGCGAGGTCAAACCGATCAGGCCGACCGTCCCGCCCGCCACGAGCGCCACGCTCAGCAGCGCCACGGTCAGCGCCTGCCGCTGGCTGGCCGCCGCCACCCGGCGGCGACCGACAGTGGTGTCCGGCTCGCCCCGCAACTCGGCCCAGATGGCGAAGCCGAGCAGGAAGAACGTGGAGACCTTGATGCCGCCGGCCGTGCTGGCGCTGCCGCCGCCGATGAACATCAGGCCGATCAGCATGGGATAGCTCTCGTCGGTGAGCCGCCCGACGTTTATGACGTCGAAGCCGCCGGTACGGCTCAACGCGATCTGGGTGAACGACGCCAGCAGCTTGCCCGGCACGTCGAAGGTGCCGATCGTGAACGGGTTGCCCCACTCGGCCATCAGCAGGTAGGCGACGCCGAAGACGGTCAGCACCACGCTGCCCCAGACGGTCAGCTTCGTGGCGACCGCCCAGCGCGCCGGCTGCCGCCACTCGCGTACCGCCTCGAACAGCGCCGGGAAACCCAGCCCGCCGATGATCGCGCCGATGCTGAGCGGCAGCGCCACCCAGCCGTCGCGGGAGAACGCGATCAGACCGTCCGAGTAGAGCGCGAAGCCGCCGTTGTTGAACGCCTGCACCGAGTGGAACACCGCCGACCAGAGCGCCCGGCCCGGCCGGTAGTCGTAGGCCAGGAACAGGCGCGCGGCGATCACCGCCGTCATCAGGGCCTCGGTCACGAAGACCGTCGCCGCGATGCGCAACAGCAGCCGGCGTACGTCGCCGAGGCCGAACTCGGCGGTCTCCGCCTGCACGAGCAGCCGGTTACGCAGGCCGAGCTGGCGGGAGACCGCCAGGATCACCAGCGACGCCCCGGTCAGGATGCCCAGGCCGCCGAGCTGCGTCAGCACGGTGATCATCACGAGCCCGAAGCCGTTCCAGTAGTTCGGCGTGTCGGTCACCGCCATCCCGGTCACCGACACCGCCGACGTGGACGTGAACAGCGCGGTGACGAACGGGGTGTACCGCTCCTCGCTGGTGGCCCAGGGCAGCATGAGCAGACCGGTGCCGACCAGGATCACCGCCAGGAACCCCAACGGCACCAGCCGTACGGGCTTCCGGAGCAGGCGGCGCATCCCGTCATCTTCCGTCCGGAGATTCACCGGCAGGTCAGGAACCGACCAACTGGCGGTCAACCGCGCCCGGTCTGCTGTGCGTACCCATCGACGACAGGAGACGGCGTTGCGACGTACCCTTTCCGCCCTCGGCGTGGCCGGCGCGCTGCTCGCGGCGGCTGTGGTGGTGCCGGCCGTGGCCGCCCAGGCCGGCCCGGGCGACCGCGCCGCCGAGCAGGCCCGCGCGACCCAGCGGCCGATCGTGATCGGCCACCGCGGCGCGAGCGGCTACCGCCCGGAGCACACCCTGGAGGCCTACCGGCTCGCCATCCGGCAGGGCGCCGACTTCATCGAGCCGGACCTGGTCGCGACCAGGGACGGCGTCCTGGTCGCGCGGCACGAGAACGAGATCTCCGGTACGACAGACGTGGCCGCCCGCCCCGAGTTCGCCGCTCGCAAGGCGACGAAGACCATCGACGGGGTGACAGTCACCGGCTGGTTCACGGAGGACTTCACGCTGGCCGAGCTGAAGACGCTGCGGGCCAAGGAGCGGCTGCCCCAGGTGCGGGTCGCCAACACCGCGTTCGACGGCAGGTTCGAGATCCCGACCTTCCAGGAGGTCATCGACCTGGCACGGACCGAGTCGAAGGCCCGGGGCCGGACCATCGGCGTCTACCCGGAGACCAAGCACCCCACCTACTTCGCCTCGATCGGCCGCCCGCTGGAGGAGCCGCTGGTGGCGGTGCTGCGCCGCAACCGGCTCACCCACCGCGCCGACACGGTGTTCGTGCAGAGCTTCGAGACTGCCAACCTGCGCAAACTCGACAAGATGATCGACGTACGGCTGGTGCAGCTCATGGACGCCAGCGGCGCGCCCTACGACTTCGTCGCGGGCGGCGACAAGCGGACCTACGCGGACCTGGCCACGCCCGCCGGACTGGCCTGGATCTCCCGGTACGCCGACGGCGTCGGCCTGAACAAGAACCTGATCGTGCCCCGGGACTCCGCCGGACGGCTGCTCGCGCCGACCCCGGTGATCCGTGAAGCGCACCGGCAGAAGCTGGTGGTGCACGCGTGGACGTTCCGGGCCGAGAACCAGTTCCTGCCGGTGGACTTCCGCATCGGTGCCGACCCGAACGCGCGTGGCGACATCACATCCGAGTACGAGCTGTTCTTCGACCTGGGCCTGGACGGCGTGTTCAGCGACCACCCCGACACGGCGGTGGCCGCCCGAGCCGGCCGCTGACCCCTGCTCCTGTTCACGGGGTGCCCGCCGTTCCGGCGAGCACCCCGTTAGCGTGCCGGGGTCCGTCGCGCTCGCCCGCTCCCGAGATCTTGGTACGAAACGGCCCTCCGAGGGGCCATCCCGTACCAAGATCTCGGGCCGCTCCATCGATCTTGGACTTGTGGTGCCTCGCGTAAGCCGCGAACCGGGCATCTGAGGCGCCACAACTCCAAGATCGGCGGGGCTCGGCGGGGCTCGGCGGGGCTCGGC
>NZ_MAGP01000019.1 GCF_002926165.1 Micromonospora chalcea
GTGCCGCCGGTGCCGCCGTAGCGGGTCCGGGTGTAGCCGGACTGCGGGCTGTCCGTGTAGTCGGGCGTCTGGCTCAGCCCGTGCACGTTCGTCCACTGGTCGATCTGCTCGCCGAAGTTCGGGTAGCGCAGCGTCTCGTCGTTGGTGCCGTGCCAGATCTGCATCCGCGGACGCGGGCCGGTGTAGCCCGGGTAGGCGTTGCGCACCAGGTCGCCCCACTGCTGCGGGGTCTTCAGCACCTGGCCGTTGGCGCACTCGCTGTTCCACTCCGAGCCGTTCGTGGTGGCGAAGCAGCCGAACGGCACCCCGGCGAAGGCCGCCCCGGCGCGGAACACGTCCGGGTAGTCGCCGAGCAGCACGTTCGTCATCATCGCGCCGGACGAGGTGCCGGTGGTGAAGATCCGCTGCGAGTCGACCGGGTAGCGCTGCCGCACGTAGTCCACCATGGACTTGATGCCCACCGGGTCGCTGCCGCCGTCGCGGCGCAGCGCCTGCGGTGAGGACACGTCGAAGCACTTGCTGCTGCGCGTCACCGACGGGTAGACGACGATGTAGCCGTACCGGTCGGCGAGGGACGCGAACTGGGTGCCGGAGTACATGGCCGGGCCGCTGCCGGTGCAGTAGTGGTTCACCACGAGCAGGCCGGGACGGGCCGCGACGGTGTCCGGGACGTACAGGTACATGCGCAGGTTGCTCGGGTTGGTGCCGAAGTTCGTCACCTCGGTCAGCGCGGCGGCCGAGGCCGGCCCGGGGACGGCGAGCGCCGCTCCGACGGCGAGCCCGGCGGCGGCGAGCGCCGCGCCGAGCAGCCGGAGTCTGCTCATTCTGGACAGCATGCTGTTCTCCTCGGTGGTGGGAACGCCGCACGGAGCGGCGTTCTCGCCGGCGAGGCGCCTGCGACGGGCGGCCCGGACCCTCGGAGACGAGATAGACAGTCGCGGATCGATGCGACTCGAATCGGAGTCTAGGCCGCGCCCGGCGGACGGACAACCGCCGCGGCCACCCGGCGGGCGCGGTCCGGGTGGGTGAGCACGTCCACGCTGTCGACGTACTGGTCCACCGCGCCGATCGGCGGCCGGTCGCGCAGCCGCGGGTCGGTGATCGCGGCGCGGAGCGCCTCGACGAAGCGGCCCGCGTCGAGCACCAGGAACGGCCGGCCGTGGAAGGGCCGGGCGGCCGGATCCACCGGTGGCGCCAGCGCGACGTCGTTGGTCCAGCCGGCCACCGTCTCCAGCGCCCGGACCAGGCCCGGCTCGCGGACCGCCCACTCGCCCGGACCGAGCGCGGCGGCGAGCCCGTCCACCACCGGCGCCGCGCCCGGCAGCGTCGCGAACGCCGTGCCGAGCCATTTCGCGTACGGGGGCCAGCGGCGACGCAGCAGCAGCCCGAGGCGCATCAGGTCCCGGGCCAGCCCGGCGGCCACCACCCGGCTGCCCAGCTCGTCGCCGACCTCGGCGCACCGGCCCGCCAGGTGCTCGGCCTGCGCGACCCGCTGCCACCCGGACGCCAGCACGTGCCGCCACACGTCGTCCGGATACCAGGCCAGCGCGGCGCGGGCGGCGGTGAGCGCCCCGTCGAGCCCGTCGTGGAACACCGCTCCCCCGGTCAACTCGGCCAGCCGCTGCGTCGGCGTCGCCAGCCAGTCCGCCACCGACATGCCGGCGCGCGGGTCGGCGCCCAGCCGGTCCCGCAGCCACCCGCCCAGCTCGTCCACGCTCACGCCGTGCCGGTCGCCGTCGGCGTGCACCGTGCCGAGCCGTACCGCCGGGCCACCGGCGTACCGGGTCGGCCAGCCGAGGAACCGCGCCGGCAGGTCCGCGTCCAGCGCCGCCCGTACCGGCGCCACGTCGTGCGCGCTGTCCACGAAGACCTGGGTACGCGGACCCCAGTCGTGGTCGGTGGAGCGGGGCGTGTCGAGGCCGAGCAGCTCGGAGCCGCCGTCGAGCAGACCGGCGGAGTACCGCAGGCCGGGCAGCCGCCGCGCCAGCAGCGGACCCACCACCTCGTCGTGGAACCGGCGGGCCAGGGTCAGGCCGGGTACGAAGCTCACCCCGCCAGTCTGCGCATTCGGGGACCCGCGCGCGCCCGGGTTTCCGGTCCCGCGGTCGCCTCCCCCATCTCGTCAGAGGGCTGTGGAAGGCTTGTCGCCGTGGCACACCGACAGCCGATCCTCCTGATCGACTCCCCCAGCCTCTACTTCCGCGCCTACTTCGGCATTCCCGAGTCGGCCGCGAAGACCGGCGACGGCCAGCCCGTCAACGCCGTGCGCGGCTTCCTCGACATGCTCGCCCAGCTGGTCCGCACCCGCCGTCCCGACCGGATGATCTGCGCGATGGACCACGACTGGCGGCCGGCGTGGCGGGTCGAGCTGCTGCCGTCCTACAAGGCGCACCGGGTCGCGCCCGAGGGCGGCGAGGTCGTGCCGGACACGCTGTCCCCGCAGGTGCCGATGATCCTCGAGGTCCTCGACGCGCTCGGCATCCCGGTTGTGGGCGCCACCGGCTACGAGGCCGACGACGTGCTCGGCACGCTCTCGGTGACCCAGCCCGGCCCGGTCGAGGTGGTCTCCGGCGACCGCGACCTGTTCCAGCTCGTCGACGACGCGCGCCCGGTGCGGCTGCTCTACGTCGGGCGGGGCGTGGCCAAGCTGGACGACTGCGACGACGCGGCGGTGCGGGCCCGCTACGGCGTGCCCGCCGACCGGTACGCCGACTTCGCGGCGCTGCGCGGCGACCCCAGCGACGGCCTGCCCGGCGTGGCCGGGGTGGGTGAGAAGACCGCCGCCCGGCTGATCGACCGTTACGGCGGGCTCGACGGCATCCTGGCCGCGCTCGACGACCCCGGCTCCGGCTTCGCCCCGGGGCTGCGGGCCAAGCTCGACGCCGCCCGCGACTACCTGGCGGTGGCGCCGAAGGTGGTCCGGGTCGCCACCGACGTGCCGCTGCCCGAGCTGGACCCGGCGCTGCCGACGTCGCCCGCCGACCCGGAGCGGCTGCTGGAGCTGGCGCAGCGCTGGAACCTGGCCGGGTCCTGCCGCCGCCTGGTCGACGCGCTGGCGGGCGACCGATCGTGATCAGTTGATCACGAAGGGCGGTCGGTGCTCCGGCGGCTCGGGAACTGGGCGCCGGGCTGCGCCAGCGTCGACCGGGCACGCAGGCCCACCGGGTCCGGCGCGGGCTCGGCGGCGACCGTCCGCGGCGCGTCACCGAGCCGCGAGCTGACGTACGCGGCCCCGGCCCGGTCGTCGTCCGACGGCGCGGCGAGCAGCGCGTAGACGAGCCCCACCACGCCGAAGACCACCGCCAGCACGATCGGCACCAGCAGTCCGCTCACCTCGGTGCCGGAGGCCGGGCCGCGGCTCTCGTGCAGGTGCACCGACAGCGCGCTCATGCCGGTGAAGTGCATGCCGTTCACAGCGATGCCCATGACCAGCGCCGAGGCGGCGATGGCGAGCCCGCGCCGGACGGTCATCGCCAGCCAGAGCGCGACGGTGGCGGCCACGATCGCGATGACCACCGACAGCGTCACCCGCAGCGGGTCGTAGCCGAACGAGCCGTCCAGGCGCATCGCGGCCATGCCGGTGTAGTGCATGGCGGCCACCCCGGCGCCGGTGAAGAACCCGCCGGCCAGCAGACGCGGCGCGGCGAGCCGGCCGGTGCCCACGATCCACAGCCCGATGCCGACCGACGCCACCGCGATCGCGGTGCTGGCGGCCGTCAGCGGCACGTCGTAGCGGATCCGGGTGCCGGAGACGGCGAACCCGAGCATCGCCATGAAGTGCATGGCCCAGATCGCGGTGCCACCCAGCGCCCACGCGGCGAGCAGGCCCCACCAGGCGCGCTGGCCGCCGCTGGTGGCGGTCCGGATCCGCCCGGCGCAGACCAGTCCGAGCGCCGAGCCGAGCACTGACAACGCGTAGCTGAGCGCGGGTGTGATCCACCCGTACTCGAAGTGATTGATCTCGCCCACGACGCCCTTTCCTCACCATCGACGCAGCGCGACCCACGGCGCCCCGGGGCAATGATGGGATAGGCCCTGACCAGGGCATGCATCGACCCCCCGACAATTCGCGGGGTGTCAGCGCGGTGACGCAGCGATGCGTCGGTTTCCGGAGATCGGTGACCGAAAGTGACCGTTAGGCGGAGGCGTGGTAGGCCAGCACGCCCCGGTTGACCGCCGCGATGGCCTGCCGTGCGGTGCCGCGCAGCTCGGCCGAAGCGCCACCCGAGTCGGCGACCTGCCCGAGCAGGTCGACCACCTGTCGCGCCCACCTGACGAAGTCGCCGGCCGGCATCTCCCCGTCGATCTGGTGCCCGCTGGCGAGCACCTTGGCCAGCGCCTCGCCGCGCGCCCACCGGTAGATCGGCCAGGCGAACCCGAGATCCGGCTCGCGGGTCACCGCCAGGCCGCGCGCCGCCTCGTCGGCCTCGATGTCGCCCCACAGCTTGAGCGTCTCGTCGACCGCGTCGGCGACCCCACCACGCGGCAACGACGCCCGCTCGTCGACGTCCCGCCGGGCCTCGAAGACCACCACCGACACGGCGGCGGCCAGCTCCGCCGGAGACAGGCCGTCCCACACCCGGCGGCGCAGGCACTCGGCCACCAGCAGGTCCGCCTCGGTCCAGATCCGGGCCAGCATCCGGCCGGCGTCGGTGACCTCACCGTCGGCGGCCAGGTAGCCGCGCGCGGTGAGCAACGCCACGATCCGGTCGAAGGTACGGGCCAGCGAGCCGGTCCGCCCGGACACCCGCTGGCGCAGCTCCTCGGTGTCGCGTTCCAGCCGGCGCCGCCGCTCCGCCCAGCGGGCGTGCTCCTCCCGGTCCGGGCAGGCGTGACACGGGTGCGCGCGCAGCTCGACGCGGAGCTGGCTGAGGCGGTGGTCCTCCCCCGCCGCCTGACGGGACCGGCCACCCCGCCGGCCGCCGTGCCGGTCCAGGCCGGTGCCGCTGACCGCCGCCGCCAGGTCCCGCCGGGCCGCGGGCGAACGGTGGTTGAAGTGCTTCGGCACCCGGATGCGGGTCAGCACCTCCGCCGGGGTGGTGAAGTCACCGGGGGTGACCCGGCCGGCCCAGCGGTCCTGGGTGAGCACCAGCGGCCGGGGCTCGCCGAACCCGCCGGTGGCCGGGTCCAGCACCACCGCCAGGCCGGCCCGCCGCCCGGACGGCACCCGGATCACGTCACCGACCCGCAGCCGCTCCAGCGAGGCGACAGCCGCCGCCTTGCGCTGGCTCTGCCCCTGCCGGGCGATGGCGCGTTCCCGGTCGGCGATCGCCACCCGCAGCGCGAAGTACTCGTCGAAGTCGCCGTGGTGGCAGGCGGCCTCCGCGCCGTACGCCTCGATGGTCTCGGTGTTGCGCTGCACCTGCCGGGCCAGGCCGACCACCGACCGGTCGGCCTGGAACTGCGCGAACGAGGACTCCAGCAGCTCGCGGGCCGGCGCCGCGCCGACGCTGCCGACCAGGTTGACGGCCATGTTGTACGACGGCCGGAAGCTGGAGCGCAGCGGGTAGGTGCGGGTGGTGGCGAGCCCGGCCACGTGCCGGGGGTCGGTCTCCGGCGACCAGACCACCACCGCGTGGCCCTCGACGTCGATGCCCCGGCGGCCGGCCCGGCCGGTGAGCTGGGTGTACTCGCCCGGGGTGAGGTCGACGTGGGCCTCGCCGTTGAACTTGACCAGGCGTTCCAGCACCACGCAGCGGGCCGGCATGTTGATGCCCAGCGCCAGCGTCTCGGTGGCGAAGACGGCCTTGACCAGCCCGCGGACGAACAGCTCCTCGACGACCTCCTTGAACGCGGGGAGCATGCCGGCGTGGTGGGCGGCCAGCCCGCGCTCCAGCCCGTCGAGCCACTCCCAGTAGCCGAGCACGGACAGGTCCTCGCCGGGGATGGCGGTGACCCGGGACTCGACCACCCGGCGGATCTCGGCGCGTTCCTCCGGGGAGGTCAGGCGCAGCCCGGCGGCCAGGCACTGCTGCACTGCGGCGTCGCAGCCGGCCCGGCTGAAGATGAACAGGATCGCCGGCAGCAGCCCCTCCCGGTCGAGCCGGTCGACGATGTCCGGGCGCATCGGGCCGCGCCAACGCGGGCCGCGCCGGCCGCCACCGGGGCCGGCGCTGCGGCCCTCGCCCAGCTCCAGCCGGCGCATCGTGTCCCGGGTGTAGCGCAGCAGCTCCGGGTGCACGTCGTGCTTGCGGGCGGCGTCGGCGTCGTGGAACAGGTCGAACATCCGCTTGCCGACGAGCATGTGCTGCCACAGCGGCACCGGGCGGTGCTCGGAGACCACCACGGCGGTCTCGCCGCGTACGGTGACCAGCCAGTCGGCGAACTCCTCGGCGTTGGAGACGGTGGCCGACAGCGACACCAGCGTGACCGACTCGGGCAGGTGGATGATCACCTCTTCCCAGACCCCGCCGCGGAAGCGGTCGGCCAGGTAGTGGACCTCGTCCATCACCACGTACGCCAGGCCCTCCAGGGTGGCCGAGCCGGCGTAGAGCATGTTGCGCAGCACCTCGGTGGTCATCACCACCACCGGCGCGTCGCCGTTTATCGCGTTGTCGCCGGTGAGCAGGCCGACCTGCTCGGCGCCGTAGCGGTCCACCAGGTCGTGGTACTTCTGGTTGGACAGCGCCTTGATCGGCGTGGTGTAGAAGCACTTGCGCCGGGCCGCAGGCTCGTCGCCGCCGGGCCGGCCGCGCAGCGCCAGGTGCACCGCGAACTCGCCCACCACGGTCTTGCCGGCGCCGGTGGGCGCACAGACCAGCACGCCGCTGCCCCGCTCCAGCGCCTCGCACGCCTCGCGCTGGAAGTCGTCGAGATCGAACCCGAGATCCAGGGAGAATTCGTCCAGGGCCGGGAAGGCGGAGGCCTGCGCGGCCCGGCGGCGCGCCGCGGCGTACCGCTCGGCGGGGCTCGACATGGATCCAAGATTAATCGGTACGGCCGACGAGTACCGGTCAAGGCCATCCGGCAGGACGGTCGGAGCGGGTCGGTAGGGTGCACGACGTGCCGGACCGTACCGAACTGCCCCATGCCGCCAGCGGCGCCGACGACGTCGTGGGCCCGCGCCCGTCCCGCCGGCCGGTGGAGGCGGTGCTCTTCGACTTCCACGGCACGCTCGCCCAGGTGGAGGAGCCGCTGACCTGGGTGCTCGCCGCGGCGTCCGCCTGCGGCGTCGAGCTGGACCGGATCCGGGCCACGTCGCTGGCCGACCGGCTGCTCACCGCCGGGCGCGCGGGCGGCCCGCTGCCGGCCCGGGTGCCGCCCCGGCTGGCCGAGCTGTGGGCCGACCGCGATCTCTACCCGCAGGCCCACCGGGGCGCGTACACCGGGCAGGCCGAGACGGTGGACACCGGCATCGACGGGTTCGCCGACGCGCTCTACGAGCGGGTGCTGGTGCCCGAGGGCTGGGTGCCGTACCCGGACACCGCGCCGGTGCTCGGCGCGCTGCGGTCCGCCGGGGTGAAGGTGGCGGTGGTCAGCAACATCGGCTTCGACCTGCGGCCGCTGTTCGCCGCCTGGGATCTCGACGGGCTGGTCGACGCGTACGCGCTGTCGTACGAGGTGGGGCGCTGCAAGCCGGACCCGGGCATCTTCCTGCGCGCCTGCGGGATGCTCGGCGTCGACCCGGAGCGCACGCTCATGGTGGGCGACACCCCGGCCGACGCGGGCGCGGTCGCGGCCGGGTGCGGGGTGCTGGTGCTGCCGTGCGCCGACGCCGGCCGCCCGAACGGGCTCGACGCGGTGCTCGACCTGGCCGGGGTCGGCTGAGCGCACACCCCGCCAGCGGCGCGAACCCGTCCCGGCGCACCGGCTACGGTCAGGGGCATGACCGGTGTCCACCCCTTGCCGCCGCGTGCGCCGGGCCGGCTCGGCGGCGTCGCGCTGGTGCTCGGCGGGGCGCTGTCGGTGCAGTTCGGCTCCGCGCTGGCGGCGCTGCTGTTCCCGCGTACCGGGGTGGCCGGGGCGGTGACGCTGCGGCTGACCATCGGCGCGCTGGTGATGCTCGTGGTGTGCCGCCCCCGGGTGCGCGGGTACGGGCGCCGGGACTGGGCCGCAGTGGTCGCGTTCGGGCTGGCCCTGGCCGGCATGAACTCGATCTTCTACCAGGCGATCGAGCGGATCCCGCTCGGTCCGGCGGTGACGCTGGAGGTGCTCGGCCCGCTGGCGCTGTCGGTGTTCGGCGCGCGCCGGGCGGCGGCCTGGTTCTGGGCCGCGCTGGCGCTGGGCGGGGTGGCGCTGCTCGGGCAGGGCGGGTTCGACCGGCTCGACCCGGTCGGCGCGGCGCTGGCGCTGACGGCGGGCGCGATGTGGGCCGCGTACATCGTCTGCTCGGCGCGGATCGGCGCGCGGTTCCCCGGCGCCGACGGGCTGGCCCTCGCGCTGACCTTCGCCGCTGCGCTCACGCTGCCGTTCGGGCTGGCAGACGGCGGCGGCCGCCTCGCCGACCCGGTGGTGCTGGGGCTCGGTACCGGGCTGGCGCTGCTCGCCTCCGTGCTGCCGTACAGCCTGGAGCTGGCGGCGCTGCGGCGGCTGCCCACCGCGACGTTCGCGGTCATGATGAGCCTCGGCCCGGCGATCGCCGCGGTGGCCGGCTGGCTGGTGCTCGGCCAGGCGCTGCACCCGGTCGAGGTGCTCGCGATCGGGCTGGTGGTCGCCGCGAGCGCCGGCGCGGTCCGCGCCGCCGCCCCGTCCACCGCGCCGCCGCCCGTTCCCGGCCCTCCGGACGCCGAGGGCGTGGCGGCGGTCAGCGCAGCAGCCGCAGCGCCGCCGGCACGGCCGTGACGGTCACCGGCAGGTCGAGGGAGCGTTCCCCGTCGGCGTACGAGGTGATTCCCTCGGCGGCCAGCTCCACCGTCCGCGCCCGGTAGACGCGCGCCAGCGGGTGCGTGACATGGGTGCCCCGGTAGATCTGCGGCTTGACCCGCATCAGCGTGCGCCTGTCGAACCGCCCGCCCACCACCACGTCCAGCAGGCCGTCGTGCGGGTCGGCGTCCGGGCAGATCCGCATGCCGCCGCCGTAGCTGGCCGTGTTTCCCACCGCGACCAGCACCGCGTCGACCTCCTGCGCCACCCCGTCGAGAACCAGCCGGTAGCGGCGTGGCCGCAGCCGGGCCAGCTCGACCACTATCGCCAGGTCGTACCGGCGCGGGCCGCGCGGCCAGCGCATCCGGTTGGCGCGTTCGTTGACGATCGCGTCGAAGCCCGCCGCGAGCACCGCGCCGAACCAACGGTCGGCCTCGCCGCGCCGGGACAGCCGCGCCAGGTCCACCGACCGGGCACGGCCGGCGGCGAGCGCGTCGGCGATCACCTCGACCGCGGCCACCGGGTCGGCCGGGAAGCCGGTGTCCACCGCGAAGTCGTTGCCGGTGCCCGCCGGTACCGGCCCGAACGGCACATCGGTGCCGGCGACCGCCTGCAACGCGCGGTGCATCGTGCCGTCGCCGCCCACCGCGACGAGCGCCCCGGCGCCGCCGGCGACCGCGGCGTGGCACGCCGCCTCCGCCTCCTCGGGGGTACGCGCGCGCAGCAGCTCGACCGGGCGGCCCGCTCCGGCGAGGCGCTCCAGGATCCCGGGCAGCAGACCGCGGTGCCGCCCCCGGCCGGCGGTCGGGTTGGCGAGCACGGCGACGGGGCCGGGCGGGACATGATCGTGCGCGGTCACGGCGAGCACCGTACGGCACGGCTCGCGCGGCCCACCAGAGCCAGGTCAGCCGCGAACGGGCGGCACACGCCGACGGCGCCCGGCAGGGGGTGCCGGGCGCCGTGGCGGGGGTGGTTCAGGGAAGGTCGATCGGGCGCAGCACCCGGTCCACCGCGTGCGCGATCTGCTTGTTGCCCTTGTTGATGTCGTACCGCACCACCTTGGCGTTGCGGTCGCTGGTGTCGGCGTCGACCAGGCGCACCTCGCGGCCGTACCAGCAGCGCTTCACGTCCACCTCGACGGTGGCGCCGAGCGCGGTGGTCAGGTCCGCGCCGTCCGCCTTCAGCGCCGCCTTCCGGTCGATCGTCGCGCCCGGCACGACGTGGTAGAGCAGGACGTCCTCCACCGTGTCCACGCCCAGGCCGGCGACCGCGTCGAACGCGGCCTTCTCCCCGGGCAGCTTCTTCGCGGCGGTGATGTCCCGGACCAGCTCGCGGAACGCGTAGTCGTTCGGCACGAACGCGGTCAGCGCGACGGTACCGTCGGTGAGCACCTTCACCGGCGAGTCCGGCTTGGCCTGCAGCACCGTCAGGACCGCCTTGGTGAGCACGTCGAAGTCCCGCGAGTTGCGGTCGAAGCCGCTCTTGTCCGCGGTGAGCACGGCGGCCAGCGACCGCGTGCCCGGCTGCTTGGCGCCGGCCTGGGCGGGCACGGCGGCGGCGGTGGTGGCCACCGCCGCGGCGGTGGCGCCCACGGCCAGCCGGGCGGCGAGACGAGCGATGTTCATCGGGGAGCCTTTCGTCGAAGCGACCAGGTCCGTGACTGTCGTCACGACCAATGCTTCGCCCGCACCGTCCCCGGTGGATGCAGCCGGATCGATGGTGTTTTCGCGGCCGCCTCAGCGCACCACCAGCCGCTTGCTCACCGACGGCACGCCGTCGCCCTTGACCTTCAGCGACCAGTCCCCCGCCGCGCCGAGCGTCACCACCGTCTCGGCGGTGCCGTTGGCCTCCGCCTTCATCTCCGCGACCCGCTTGCCGTCGGGGTTGAGCACGTACAGCGTCCGGGCCCCGGCGGTCTTGTTCGTCACCTTGAACGCCAGCTTCTCGCCGGGCTCGGCGATCAGGGCGTCCACCCCGGTCATCGCGTCGTCGGTCAGCTCGATCGTCACCGACCGGTCGTAGGCCACCTCGGCTGCGGCGCTGGCCAGGTTGCCGTCGTCGGACACGGTGATCTTCGTACGCACGCCGTCGCCCTGCCGGCCGGGCTTGCAGGCCACCTCGTACGTGCCGGTCTGCAGCGAGGCCCGCAGGTCGCCGGTGCGGCCCACCGGCACGTCCGCGACCTCGGCGATCACCTTGGTGAAGGCGTCACCCTCGCGGCCGTAGACGTAGACCCCGGTGGCCTGCTGACCCCGGTTGGTCACGGTGAACGTGACGGTGCCCGGCGTGAACAGCGTGGTGGTGACCTCGCAACTGGTGTCGGTGGCGGTCACCGGCACCTGCTGGCCCTTCGGCGCGGGCTCGTCGTCACCGCAGGCGGTGAGCGCGGTGGCCGCGCAGAGGACGGTCAGGACGGCGGCGGTACGGCTCTTCATCGGGTTCTCCGGAGCGCAGGTCAGACGGACTGACCGGAACGGGACGCCGACGCACCCCGGCACACCGCCCGGGGGGCTCGGCGGAGTCAGCAGAGTCTAAGCGGGTCCGGCGTCCCGGCAAGGCCCGAGGGCGGCCCGATGTGCCCGCGCACCGGGCGGTCCGCGGGACCGGCATGATGGCGGCATGCGGCTGGTCTCCCTGCTTCCCTCCGCCACCGAGATCGTGTACGCGCTGGGTCTCGGCGACGACCTGGTCGGCGTCACGTTCGAGTGCGAGGTGCCTCCGTCGTACCGGTCGGGCACCACTGTGGTCGTCGGCGGCCGGGACACCCAGGGCATGAGTCCCGGCGACATCGACGCCTACGTCAGGGCGCAGGTCGCGGCCGGGGCCGACCTGTACACGCTGCACGCCGGGGCGCTGGCCGGGCTGGACCCGGACCTGATCCTCACCCAGGACCTGTGCCGGGTCTGCGCGCTGCCCTCGGGCCGGGTCGCCGACGCGGTGGACCACCTCGGGTGCCGGTCCGAGGTGCTGTCCCTGGACCCGTACACCCTGGACGACGTGCTGGAGTCGATCCGCGCGGTGGGCGCGGCGGCCCGGGTGCCGGACCGCGCCGAGGCCCTTGTCGACGGCCTGCGCGGCCGGCTCGCGGCGGTCCGCGCGGCGGTGGCCGGCCGGCCCCGGCCCCGGGTCGCGGTGGTCGAATGGGTGGACCCGCCGTTCGGCGCCGGGCACTGGATTCCCGACCTGGTCGACGTGGCCGGCGGCGAGCCGGTGGGCACCCATCGCGGCGCCCGGTCCGGCCCGACCACCTGGGACGCCCTGCGGGCCGCCCGACCCGACGTGGTACTGGTCGCGCCGTGCGGCTTCCACCTCGACGGCGCGGCCGAGCAGGCCGCCGGCGTGGCCGGGCACTTCCCCGGCGCGCAGGTGTGGGCGCTGGACGCGGACGGCCTGATCGTGCGCGCCGGCCCGCGCCTGGTCGACGGCGCCGAGACCATAGCCGCCATCCTCCACCCCGACGCGCTCCCCGCCGCCGCTCCCAACGCAGCCCGCCGCATCACCTGACCCACC
>NZ_MAGP01000020.1 GCF_002926165.1 Micromonospora chalcea
CCACAACTCCAAGATCGATGGGAGTGGGCGGGATTCGGGCGACCGCTGAGGAGCCTCGGGCTACTACGAGGGCTTGTCTGAACGTGACGAGGGACCGTCCTGGCTGGTCTGCGGGTGGTCCAGGGCTTCGGGCTGGCGCTGCGGCGGGACGGCCCGACCCCGACGGCCGGTAGCCGACCGGGTGGCACGGCCCTTCTCCGTTCCGGTCCGGCCGACGGCTACGCCAGGCTCGGCTGCGGCCGTCGCCTCACGTGTGCCGGCCGAGGTGTCCGGTGCCTTGTCCGTCCCGGCCGCCCAGTCCGCTGACCGGTCCGACGCCGACCGGTCCGCTGCTGACGGGCCCGACCGCTCCACCGCTGACGGGCGAGCCGCTGACGGGCGAGCCGCTGACGGGCCCGACGGATCGGACGCCGACGGGCCAGCCGCTGACGCTCCTGACCGACCTGACGCCGCCGAGCCGGCCGCCGCCGAGCCGGCCGCCGCCGAGCCGGCCGCCGACGGGCCAGCCGCTGACGGATCGGAGGCCGACGGGCCGGCCTTCTTCCGCGCCCCGAACAATCCGCCCGAGCGCTTGCGCGACCCACCCGACGGTCGCGCCCCCGAGTCGCCCGCCGCCGACGTGCCGGACGGGTCCGACACTGATCCGGCCGGCGCGGACGTCCCGTCGGGGTCGCTGGTCGCCGGGTCGGCCTCGCCGACGACCGGGTCCGGCTCGCCGGTGCGCTGGCGGGGGACGCTCACCCGCTCGGCGGCGCGACGCTCGGCGCGCTGGGCGAGCGCGGCCGTCAGCATCGAGCCGCCGACACCGGCGATCACCGCGTACGGGGCGATCAGGTGGGCCGACAACTGCTCGGCGGCGATCCCGGCGAGCCGCGGTACGGCGAGCAGGTACGCCAGTGCCACGAGCAGCGGTCCGGCCGCTCCGGAGGCGGCCGCGCCGACCCGTACCTCGGCGGCGCGGGCCGCGCGCCGGGCCGCCAGCACGCCGATCACGAGCGCGGAGAGCACCGACAGCAGCGCGCCGGGCCAGTAGAAGTAGTCGCGGATCCAGAACGCGCCTCGGTCCGCGCTGATCTGCCAGATGCCGAGTTGGGCGGTGGTCAGGCCACGGCCGGCGACCACCCCGTCGACCACCGACACGACGGCGAGCAGCCAGAGCCAGCCCGAGGTGGCGATGAGGTTGGTGGCGGCGGCGCGGGTGTGCAGCGCCCAGGTGGCGAGCAGCATCCCGAGAAGCAGTCCGGCTCCCGCGTACGCGGCGGCGACGGTCTGCGGCGCGGACACGTCCGGCACCTGGGCCGCCCGCGCCGGCACCGCCACCAGCAGTACGGTGACGAGCGCGCCGACAGCTGCGGCGAGCACCAGCGCGAACCGGGGCGGCCGGCCCTGCGACTCGTCGTCCCGGCCCCGCAGGCGCTGGGCGCAGACGGCGCCGGCGATGACCGAGGTCGCCGCGATCCAGGTCGCCCACGCGAGGCTCGCCACCCAGGCCGCCTCGATCCGTACCGCGCCGGTCGGCGCCCAGTTGATGATGCCCAACCCGTACCCGAAACCGAGCTGCGCGGCGCCCGCGCCGGCAGCGACGCCGAGCGCGGCGGCGGTCGATCCTCCCCAGCCCCGACTGACCATGCCGGGGAGCGTAACGTCCCGAGGTCGGCGCGGCGAGTCGTGGCGACACGCCGTGACCGTTTGGCAGCGGTGGATACGGTCGTCGATGAGCGGGGGCGGGGGACATGACGGACGAGCGGCAACCGGACGGCGACGGCACCGGCCCGCGACCGGCCCGGCTGTTCCTCGGGGGTGGCCTGGCAGTGGTTCTGCTGGCGGTGATCGGGGGCAGCGCCGGCTGGATCCTGGCCGGCGACCCGGACCGTCCGGCCGCCTCCGGCGAGGCCACGCCGGTTGTCACCGCCTCGACGTCCGCGCCGGCCACCACGCCTCCCGCGACCACGGCCCCGACCGGTACGCGGACGAGCACGCCCGCCGGGCTCACCGTGCCCGAGGTGGTCGGCGTCGACTTCGAGCAGGCCCGCCGGGAGTTGCGTGACCGCCGGCTCGGCTGGCGACTGGTCTTCGGCACCGGCGCCGGACGCTCGGTGGAGCGCGCCTCCCCGGCGCCGGGTACGCCGGTGAAGCGCGGCGTCACCGTCTCCCTGTTCGTGACCGGACCGGCTCCGGCGGTCAGCGTGCCCGACGTGGGTGCGCTGTCCTGCTCCGACGCCGCGGACGATCTGGTGGACGCCGGGCTCTATCCCCGCTACGGCACTGGTCGCCAGGGCCCGGTCACGGCACAGGAGCCGGTCGCGGGCAGCCCGGCGCGGTGGAACGACCAGGTGGTGCTGACCTGCGGCGACGCCCGGTCCGAGTCGCCGTCCGCCACCCCGTCGCCGACTGGCTGACCGGCGCGGGCGCGCTGATCCCGGCCGACCTGGCGGTGGCCCGTTACGGTGGACGATCGAGGGCCGTGCGCCCCGTCCCGGTGGGGAAAGGACGTGCCATGAGCGACGACCGTCAGGATCCTCCCGCCGGTGACGCGGACGAGACCCGCGCCGTGCCCCGGCATCCGGCCGGGGAGGACGCCGACGCCACCCGCGCGATGCCGCGCGACTCGGGCGGAGAGGACGTCGACGCGACCCGGGCCATGCCGCGCAATGCCGCCGGGAGCGACGAGACCCAAGCGATGCCGCCGGACGCGGGCGGTGACGCAACCCGTCCGCTGCCCGGCGGGCCGTCGCGGCGTCCGCTGGACGCCACCGCACCGCAGGAGCCGGTGGGCGCCTGGTCCGGCCGGGCCGGGGTGCCGCCGCCGCGACCGGCCGGCTATCCCGAGCCCGGGGGCGAGTGGTACGGCGACGAGCAGGCCGGACGCCGCTGGTGGATGCCGATCCTGCTGGGCATCCTGGCGCTGCTCCTGCTGGGGTTGATCGGGGCGGGGGTGTGGCTGGCGCTGCGTGCCGCCGACCGGGACTCGGATCCGGGCACGGTGCCGTCGGCGGTGCCGAGCACCTCGGCGCAGACCAGTGCCGCCCCGACGAGCGCCGCGCCGAGCAGTTCCCCGCCGAGCACGCCACCCACGACCGAGGCGGTCGAGGTGCCGATGCCACCGCTTGTGGGGCTGCCGGAGGCCGCCGCCCGGGCGGCGCTCGACCGGCTGGACGTGGACTACCGGGTGCAGCGGCGGGCGTCGGACCGGCCGGCCGGCACGGTGATCTCGACCGATCCGGAGGCCGGCTACCCGGTGGGCGAGGACGACCGGGTCACCATCGTGGTGGCCGTACCCGCGCCGCCGACCGCCGGCCCGAGCTCGCCGGGTTCCGCCCCGGCGACCACCACCACGCCCTGACGTCCACGACCGGTGTCGGAACGTTCACCACTGACGCCGGCGGGCGCCGACCAGCCCGAGGCCGGCGAGGGAGATGGCGAGCCCGAGCAGGCCGGAGTAGAACAGCGACCGGCTGAGGTCGTCGGTGGGGTCGGTGGGCCGCTCGGCGAGCGTGCCCTCGCCGCCTCCGGTGCCCGCGGGCGGCGCGTCGGCCTCCGGATCGTCCTCGTCCTGCGACGGGTCGGTGGGAGACCAGCCGTCGTCCTCGCCGGCCGCCGCCCGGGCGTCCTCGCCGGATGCGGCTCGGCCGTCCTCACCGGCCACGGTGATCTCCGGGGCCGGTACCGGCTCGGCGAGCTGCTGGGTGGCAGAGAAGGCGGGGTGCCGCACCACGAGCGCGAGCGCGGTGGCCACGACGAGGAAGGCGAACAGCCCGAGGGCATAGCCGACACGGGACCGGTGGTGCCGCCGCGCGGCGGGCAGATTGACCATGACCATCCCAGGTTCAGGGTCCGTGGCGCGCGGGTGGAACATGCCGGGGTGGGCGTACCGATTCTATGGCGTCGGCACGCCCTCCCGACCGGGAATCGTGAGGTCAGCCCACCCGGACCGGAGTCCGGACCACCGGGCGGCGGGCCGTCCGGACGGTGTGCTGCCGGGGAACCGGCGCAGCGTGGACCTGCTGCAACCCCTCTTCGAGTACGAAGATCGACCGCCGGTTGACCGCGTCCCCCGCCGCGTTCAACTCGTAGCCGTCGAGCCAGAGCCAACCGTCGTAGGTCGGCCAGTCGAGAATCCGGATCACCCGGAACATGATCGGTCGGAAGAACTGGACACTCGCCGCGCGCGTCACGTGCAGTACGTCACCGGAGCGGGGAAGCACATGGGCTCCTGGGGAGGGTCGGCCGGTCGTCGGGACCGGCGAGGCTGAACGAGGTCGGTGCGGTCCGGTGACGGGGGTCTGCCTCGTGGACCGGCGGTCGTTTGGCGGTGCTGGTCGGGCCGTACCCGCGGTGGCGGACCGCCACCCGACCATCACCCGGCTGCTCCCGGTTACCGCTCCCGCCGCCGCAGCCAAGCTGGCTTGCAGCGACGGGGTCTTCATTCCGGGGCAGGTCGCACGGCGCGGGACGGCTCCCCTCCGGCCGTCCCACGGACCGCGGTGTCACCACGCCCGGAGATCGTTCGAAGACGGTGAGTAACCCGTGCCATACGGACAGAGTGCTACAGCGACGTGCGACATGCAAGTTGCACGTCGTGTTTTGCGGATAGGTGAGGAGGACACGTGAACGGGAAACTTGAAGCGTCAGGTATCGGGGCGTCACACTGGACGCCGGTTTCGCCCGTCGCGGCCGGTCGACGACCGGCACCACCCCTGCCGCGAACGCTCGCCCGCCGCCCGCCGGTCGCGCCCGCGGTGGGTGCGGAATCGGGGCGCGACCGACCGGAGGTAGCCGGGTGACTGTGACGCAGTCGCGAGCCGAGGAGATGCCGTGACCGAACGGCGCAGCCCCACCATCCGGCGGCGCCGGCTGGGGGCGGAACTCCGCCGGCAGCGCGAGGCCGCGGGCATCACCATAGAAGCGGTGGCCGAGCAGTTGGAGTGCTCGGCGTCGAAGGTCTCCCGGATCGAGACCGGCCACACCACCGCCACGCCGCGCGACGTGCGCGACATGCTCCGTATCTACGGAGTCGTCGGCGCGGAGAGCGACGAGCTGGTGCAGATCGCCCGTGAGGCCCGGCAGAAGGGCTGGTGGCATCCGTACAGCACGGTGCTGGTCGGGGCGTACGTCGGCCTGGAGGCCGCGGCCAGCTCCATCCGGGCGTACGAGCAGCAGGTCGTGCCGGGGCTGCTGGAGACCGAGGAGTACGCCGGCGCGATGATCCGGGCGGCCCGGCCGGACTTCACCGCCGAACAAGTAGACCAACGGGTGCGTGTCCGATTGGGCCGTCAGTCGTTGTTGACGCAGGACGATCCGGTCGATCTGTGGGTGGTGCTCGATGAGGCGGTGCTGAGCAGGCCGGTTGGCGGCGACGCGGTGATGCGTGGTCAGCTCAAGCGGCTGGTGGAGGTGGCTGAACTGCCGAACGTGACAGTGCAGGTCCTGCCCTTCGAGGTGGGCGCGCACGCGGGCATGGACGGCACCTTCACGATCCTCAGCTTCCCCGAGCCGAGTGATCCCGATGTCGTGTACGCGGAGAACGCCACGGGTGGGCTCTTCCTGGAGAAGAGCGACGAACTGCAGAAGTACAGCTTCATCTTCGATCACATTCGAGCAGCGGCCATACGCCCGGAGGAATCCATCGCACATATCGCGAAACTGGCAGAGGAGCCACTGTGGAAATGGCGACCAAGGAGTTCCCCGTGGACCTGACGCAGGCGACGTGGTTCAAGAGCTCGAAGAGCGGGCCGAACTGCGACAACTGCGTGGAGGTCGCGTACGTGACCGGGGCGGTCGGGGTCCGGGACTCGAAGGACAAGACAGGCCCGGCCCTGATCTTCGCTCCGGACGACTGGCAGACCTTCGTCGCCCGCGCCCGGGGCGGCGCGTTCGGCCGGAGCTGACCGGCACCGCAGCGTGGTCCCGTCCGGCAGCGTTGCCGGGCGGGACCATTCGCGTCCGGACGCCGCACCCGTCGCCAGTTTCGATCCGCCTCGTTGAACCGCACGGATCGGCAACCGAACGAGGCAGGCGAGACGGATGACGACGATCGGTTCAGAGAACCTCACCAGCGGCCCGGGCAAGCCCGAGCGGTTCGGTGGCAAGTACCGCGGCGCCCGCCGGGACACCGTCCTCACCGAGGTGGTCTCCGGCGACGGCGAGGAGGCCCGCGAGGGTGGCGTGCCCGAGCAGGCCGCGACGCCGCTGTCCCTGCCGTCGCTGGACCCCAACCCGCTCACCGAGCCGTCGTTCCCGCCGAGCGGCTGGCCGATCGAGCAGCAGGAGTCCCTGGTGGACCATCCGCTGCTGCGCGGTCTGCTGATGGAACTGCCGCCGAAGGGCAGCGTCCCTCCGCCCGGCTGGCTGGACCGTTGGTTCGAGGCGACCCGCGCGATCCTGGAGCTGCTATACGTGCAGGGCGCGAGCCGGTCGCGCTGACACCGGCTCGGCCGCCGGCATGGCCCGCTCGGCGAGCCGGTTGTGCCGCAGCGCGTGGCGTACTCCGATCGCGCACACACCGAGCACCGCGACGGTGATCACCGGGCCGGCCACTCCGGGCGCGGCGAGCAGCGCGACGCCGAGCGCCGGCAGCACGGCCACCAGCACCGCGAGCGCCGTCGCCTGCAACGGCAGCGCGATCAGCGGGTGCGCCGCGGCCGCGCGCAGCCCGTGCGGGGCGGGCGTTCCCGGCGCCGCCGCGAACGCGCCCGCGCCGGACCGCAGCCGCCGGACCCGCCGTACCGTGCAGACCGCCACCACGGCCGCCGGCGCCGCCGCGACGCCGAGCGCGGCGGCGGCCCGGTCCACAGTGGTGTCGCCGGCGCTCTGCAGGCCCGCGGCGAGGACCGCCGCGGTGAGCGCGAGGCCGGTCAGCACCAGGGCGGACAGCCATCCGGTACGCCGGCGCAGCGCGCGGGCGCGGTCGAGCCCGGGCAGGCCCTCCGCGACCAGTCCGGCGGCGAGCCAGACGGCGGCGACGGGAAGCAGTACGGCGAGACGGTCATCCATGCCCCCCAGCCTTGCCCGTTTCGACGTTCGCCGAATCCGGGACGGCACCCCGGTTCGTCCCGTATCCGGGCCCGTAGGGGTCGTCGGGGCGGCTCAGACGTCGAAAGTGGCCGGTCGGGTGGTGGCCGGCGCCGGCGGGGTGGCCTTCCACAGCCCGGTCTTCTGGGCGGCGAGCCGGGCCAGGTAGGCCGGGTTGAGGATGACGTACCGGCGCCACAGGCGCTTGGGCTCCAGGCCGAGGCGCCAGAACCACTCCAGTCCGGCGCGCTGCATCCACGGTGGCGGGTTGCGCAGCAGACCGGCGTGGTAGTCGAACGCCGCGCCGACAGCCATCAGCGGCATGTCCAGCAGCGGGCGCATGGCGTACGCGAAGACCTCCTGGCGCGGGCAGCCCAGCCCGACCAGGACGAGGCGGGCGCCGCTGGCCCGGATCCGGTCGGCGATCTCGGCGTCCTCGCCCGGGGTGGCGGCGCGGAACTTGGACGGCTCGACCCCGGCGATCTTCAGCGCGGGGAACTTGCGCTCCAGCGCCGGGACCAGCCGGGACAGCGTCTCCTCGGTGGAGCCGTAGAGGTAGACCGGCAGCCCCTCCTCGGCGAACCGGGCGAGCACCCGCAGGGTCAGCTCCGGGCCGTAGACGCGGTCGGTGAGCCCGGCGCCGTGCAGCAGGTTGAGCGCCCAGCGCACCGGCTGACCGTCCGGGGTGACCACGTCGAACGAGTTGAGCCGGGCGTTGTGCGCCGGGTCGAGCACGCCGGTCATCACGCCGTGCACGGCGAGCGCGGTGAGCGCCAGCGGGCGGCGCTCGTGCGCGGCCGAGACCACGGCCTCGGTGGCCCGGGCGTAGTCGGTCGCGTCGACCCCGACGCCGAGGACGTTGCGCTTGGTCCCGGCGCTCATGCCTTCGGCACCCACTTGTCGACGTTGGCCTCGTAGATCTCGCGGAGGATCATCGGCACGTCGTACGTGATCTTCCAGGACGGGTAGTGCTCCTCGAAGCGGGCCATGCTGCTGACGTACCACTGGTGGTCGCCGGTGCGGGCCTGCTCGACGTAGTTGATCCGGGCCTCGCGGCCGGTGATCTCCTGGGCGATCCGGAACGCCTCGATGTGCGAGGTGTTCGAGTGCCGGCCGCCGCCGAGGTTGTAGACCTGGGCCGAGCGCGGCTCGCGGAAGAACGCCTCGAACGCGGTGAGCACGTCGTGCGAGTGGATCGCGTCCCGGACCATCTTCCCCTTGTAGCCGAAGAGGTTGTACGTCCGGCCCTCCATCACGCAGCGCATCAGGTACGCCAGGAAGCCGTGCAGCTCGGCGGCGGAGTGCGCCGGGCCGGTCAGTGTGCCGCCCCGGAAGCAGGCGGTCTTCATGTCGAAGTAACGGCCGTACTCCTGGACCATCACGTCCGAGGCGACCTTCGAGGCGCCGAAGATCGAGTGCAGCGACTCGTCGATCGACATGTCCTCGGTGATGCCGTCGTACCAGCGGTGGTCCTCGGGCAGCTCGTAGCGGGTCTCCAGCTCGATCAGCGGCAGCGAGTTGGGCCGGTCGCCGTACACCTTGTTGGTGGAGCAGTGGATGAACGGCGCGTCGATCGCGTGCCGCCGGGTGTACTCCAGCACGTTGAGCGTGCCGCCGGCGTTCACGTCGAAGTCGGTGAACGGCTCCTTGGCGGCCCAGTCGTGGCTCGGCTGGGCGGCGCTGTGGATCACCACGGCGATGTCCTTGCCGTACCGCTTGAAGACCTGCTCCAGGCCGTCCCGGTCGCGGATGTCCACGGCGTGGTGGGTGTACGCGGAGCCGAGGTCGGCGGCGAGCCGGTCCAGGCTCCAGGCGGTCGAGCCGTCCTCGCCGAAGAAGTACCGCCGCATGTCGTTGTCGATGCCGACCACGTCGAGACCCAGTCCGGCGAAGTGCCGGGCCGCCTCGGAGCCGATCAGACCGCCGGAACCGGTCACCAACGCGACAGTCACACGCCACTCCTGGTCCGTGGGAGGCAGGGAAACCATCGGAGCATAGCGTGACGTCCGAAACGCCCCGATACGAAGCAAGGGCCCCGCTGTCTGCGGAGCCCTTGTTCTGGTGGGGATGGGGGGAGTTGAACCCCCACGTCCTTTCGGACACACGGACCTGAACCGTGCGCGTCTGCCATTCCGCCACATCCCCGTGGCACGACCCGGAACACCATATCGCATCCCGCGCCCGCCATCTGCGACGGGTGCCGGGACATATTACGCTGTCCACTGGCCACGCCACGAACGATCACCGCTCGTGGCGGGCGAAACTTTAGCACGTCCGCGGGCCTGGTCACGAACGGGCCGACGGCAGCCGGCCGAGCGGCGTGTGAGCTGCGGAGGCGGTGTCCGGATACCATCATTGCCTCGGGACCCGAGGAGGAGCCGGTGAGCGTGCTGCAACGCTTCGAGAAGCGTCTGGAAGGCCTGGTCGAGGGGGCCTTCGCCAAGGTCTTCAAAGGGGTGGTCCACCCCGTGGAGATCCTCAACGCCATGCAGCGGGAGGCCGAGGCGCACAAGGCGATCCTGGCCGGTGGGCGCACCCTTGTGCCCAACCGCTACGTGATCGATCTCTCGCCCTACGACCACAGTC
The DNA here is from genome assembly GCF_002926165.1 of Micromonospora chalcea. Taxonomy (GTDB): domain Bacteria; phylum Actinomycetota; class Actinomycetes; order Mycobacteriales; family Micromonosporaceae; genus Micromonospora; species Micromonospora chalcea. Next base: position 9,598 of record NZ_MAGP01000020.1, read on the forward strand.
GGCTGGCGCCGTACGCTGCCGCGCTGGCCCAGGAGCTGGCGCAGTCGCAGGCCGAGTTCATCGGCGAGCAGGCGTGGACGGTCTACGGCGACGTGATCGTCGAGGTCGAGCGCGGTGAGGGCCTGGACACCGGCATGTTCCGGGTCACCGCCGAGGTCTACACCGGCGGGGACGTCGCCCCGGTCTCCGCGCCCGGTGGCTACGACGCCGGCCCGGCGTACCCGGCGTACGACCAGGGCGGCGGCTACGGCCCTCCGCCCGGTCACGGCGGTGGCCGCAACGTCCGCCTGGTCTCCGGCGACGGCCGCACCTACCCCCTCCAGATGGGCTCGACCGTGATCGGCCGCGGCGACCAGGCCAACCTGCGCCTGCCCGACGTCGGCATCTCGCGACGCCACGCCCGGCTGGACTTCGACGGCGGGCAGGTCGTGCTGACCGACCTGGGCTCCACGAACGGCACGATGGTCAACGGCCAGCGCGTCTCGGCGGTCGCCCTCAACCCCGGCGACATGATCCAGCTCGGCACCACGACGCTGACCTTCCGCGTGGACGGCTGATCCCCGTTGCCGGAGCTCGTCATCACCGTCGCCCGGTTCGGGTTCCTCATCCTGCTGTGGATCTTCGTGTTCACGGTCGTCGGTGTGATCCGCCGGGACCTGTTCGCGGGCGCCCGGTCGGGCCGCCTGGTGGCCGCGCCGCGGGGGATCGGCGCGTCGACCGGGCAGGCGGGGAAGCCGGCGAAGGCCAAGCGCGGCCGGGCCGCCCACCAGCTCGTGGTCACCGCCGGCCAGCTGGCCGGCACCCGGATCACGCTCGGCGAGGCCCAGATCACCATCGGCCGGGCGGAGGACTCGACGCTGGTGATCACCGACGACTACGCCTCGGCGCGACACGCCCGGCTGGTGCCCCGTGAGGGGCAGTGGTACGTCGAGGACCTCGGATCGACTAACGGCACCTATCTCGATCGCGCTAAGGTCACCGGACCAACCCCCGTCCCCCTCGGCGTGCCGATCCGGATCGGCCGCACTTCCCTCGAATTACGGCCATGACTCTGACCCTGCGCTACGCGGCCCACAGCGACCGCGGTCTGATCCGAGACGGCAATCAGGATTCCGTCTACGCCGGACCGCGGCTGCTCGCCGTGGCCGACGGCATGGGCGGCATGGCCGCCGGTGACGTCGCCAGCAACATCGTCATCGGTGCCATGGCGCCGCTCGACGAGGACGTCCCCGGTGACGCCCTGGTCGACGCGCTCCGCTCCGCCGTGGGCACCGCCAACCAGCAGCTCCGCGACACCGTGGACGCCAACCCGCAGCTGGAGGGGATGGGCACCACGCTCACCGCGACCCTCTTCTCCGGCAGCAAGCTCGGGATGGTCCACATCGGTGACTCGCGGGCCTATCTCCTGCGCAACGGTGAGTTCGCGCAGATCACCAAGGACGACACGTACGTCCAGATGCTCGTCGACGAGGGCCGGATCAGCGCGGAGGAGGCGAGCAGCCACCCCCAGCGCTCGCTGCTCACCCGGGCGCTCGACGGCCGCGACATCGACCCGGAGTACAGCGTCCGGCAGGTGCTGCCCGGCGACCGCTACCTGATCTGCTCCGACGGGCTCTCCGGCGTGGTCAGCGCGGACACCATCGCCGACACCATGCGGGAGTACCCCGACCCGCAGCGGTGCGTGGAACGCCTGGTGCAGCTCGCGCTGCGCGGCGGCGGCCCGGACAACATCACCGTGATCATCGCCGACGCCACCGACCAGGACATCGTCGAGGCGTCCCCGATCGTGGGCGGCGCCGCCGCCCGGGACCGCGGCATGGCGACCTCGGCCGACGACTCCACCCCGGCGGCCCGCGCCTCGGCGCTGTCCGCGCCCCGGCCACCCGTCCCCGAGGAGCCGGCGGACAACCGCGACGACGAGCCCGACGGCCGGCGCCGCCGACCGCTGCGCACCGTCGCGATGGTGCTGGCGCTCGCGGTCATCGTCGGCGGCGGCGTGTTCGGCGGCTGGACGTACACCCAGCGGCAGTACTACGTCGGCGCCACCGACGACGGCCAGCTCGCGGTCTTCCGCGGCGTGCCCGGCCAGGTCGCCGGGCTGGACCTGTCGAACGTGCACGAGCGCAGCGACGCCCGGCTCGACGACCTGACGCTGGCCGCCCAGGAGCGGGTGAAGCAGGGCATCCAGGCCCGCAACGAGCCGGACGCCGAGCGCCGGCTGGCGGAGCTGACCAGCGACGACCCGGGCAACCCGAACCTCAAACCGCTCTGCCCGCCCGACCCGACGCCCGGTGTGACCAGTCCGACGCCGGTGGCCACCACCGACCCGCTGCCGCCCGGCGGGGGCAGCGGGTCGGTGGTGGCCACCGGCGTCGGACTGGCCACACCGGGCGTCGGGTCGGGCGGGCCGAGC
>NZ_MAGP01000021.1 GCF_002926165.1 Micromonospora chalcea
GGTGTGGGCGGGGACGGACGGGGAATGCGGGCCGGGCTTCCGGCCGGGCCGTCGGCCAGGGGCCGACCGGTGGGAGCGCGATGACGGAGGAGCGGCGGGTCGATCCCGGTGGCGCGGCCGACCCCGAACGCGCGGCCGAATCCTTCCGCGCGGCCGAATCTGAACGCGCGGCCGGCCCTGCCGTCGGGGCGCGCTCCGGGCGTACCCGGTGGTGGTCGCGTGGAATCCGGGTCGCCCGCGGGGTGCCCGAGCCGTGGGGATTCGTGTTCGCCGTCTTCGTCGGCTCGAAGCTCGTGCTCAGCCTGCTCGGCGTGCTGGTGCTGGCCGCCTGGGACGGGGTGCCCGGCGCGCCGCCGGCCGGCGAGACCGGGATGCGGGAGCAGCAGGACGCGATCTCGTCGCACCGCTGGTTCTCGCTCTGGTTCGCCTGGGACTCGTTCCTCTACGAGCACCTGGCCCGGCTGCCACTGGACCGGCCGTGGCCGGACTTCGGCTTCCCGCTGCTCTATCCGTTCCTGGCCCGGCCGCTCGCGCCGCTGCTCGGCGGTCACACCGCCTGGGCTCTGCTGCTGGTCAGCAACGTGGCGCTGGTGGTGCAGCTCTACTTCGCGTACCGGCTGGGGGGCCGGCTGCTCGGCGGCGCCGCACCGGCCGACGGCCGGCGAGCGGTCCGGTACCTGCTGCTCCTGCCGACGGCGTTCCTGTTCCAGGCGGCGCTCACCGAGTCCCTGTTCGTCTGCCTGGCGCTGGCCACCTTCTGGTACGCCGAACGACGCCGCTGGCTGGTCGTCGGCGTGGTCGGCTACTTCCTGGCGATGAGCCGCTCCGTCGGCTTCCTCGTGGTGGCGCCGCTGGCGCTGGTGCTGCTCCGCCAGCACCGCCCGCGGGCCGGCCCGCGCGCGTGGCCGCGACTGCTGCGCGAGGGCTGGCCGCTGGTGCTGGTGCCGGCGGGCTGGCTGACGTTCATGGCGTTCTGCCGCTGGCAGAGCGGGGACTGGTTCGCCTACCAGCACGCGCAGGAGACCGGCTGGGCGATCCGGTTGCAGAACCCCGTCGCGACGGCGGTGTCCGCGCTGACCGGCGGCAACTCGGCCGACGCGCTGCGGGTGTGGATCGCGGTGGCGACGCTGGTGGTGGCGGTCGTCGGGCTGCGCCGCCGGGCCGACTGGCCGTACCTGGTCTACACGCTCGTCGTGGTGCTGGTGCCACTGTCGATGGGGCCGCCGGTGTACAAGAGCCTCCTGCGCTACCTGCTCGCCGCGTTCCCGGTCGCGTTCGTGCTGGCCCGCTGGGCTCGCCGGCCCGGCCTCGACGGCTGGCTCACCGCCGCGCTGGCGCTGCTGCAGGGCGCGTTGTTCGCGGTCTGGCTCACCTACTGGACCCACCTGATCATCTGACGACCGCCCCGGCCCGCCGCCCCGTCGTCCGGCGCTCCGCCCGGGCGGACCGCAGAATGGGCTGATGACCGATCGGCGGGCGACAGTGGACGACCTCGGCGCCTGGTTGATCAAGGGCAACGCGGACGCGGTGGACCTTACGGCCCGCTTCGCCGCCGACCCGCGCGTCACCGGCTGGTGCGTCCGCCCCGGCTACCGGGTACGCCTGATGCGCGCCGGCCAGCCGGTGGTGTTCTGGGCCAGCGGCAGCCGGGGCCGGACGCCGTACGGCGTCTGGGGCATCGGGCGGATCGCCGCCCCGCCGCAGCCCGGCGCGCCGGGCGAGCCGTGGACCGCGCCGCTGGACCTGACGATCCTGGACGAGCCACTGCGGGTACGCCGCGAGGTGCTGCGCGCCGACCCGCGGCTGGCCGGGGCCGAGGTGCTCCGGCAGCCGCAGGCGGCGAATCCCTCGTACCTGACCGTGGCGCAGTTCGACGCGCTGTGCGGGTATCTGCCCGGCGACGGGGGCGGCTGACTCAGGCGGCCAGGGCGGCGGTGAGGCGGCGGGCCTCGGCGACCAGCCGGCTGCTGCCGCCCCGGGCCACCACGTCGGCCAGTCCGGGCACCTCGATCCGGACGCCCGTCGCGGTCGCCGCCTCCGCCGCCAGCGCGAGCAGGTCCGGCGTGCCCCGCGGTGGCGTCGGCCCGGCCAGCAGGGGCGGCAACGCCGCGGCGAGCAGCCGCCAGACGCTCAGCCGGGCGCCCGCCGCCAGCGCGTCCCGCAGCGGCGTGACGGCCCGGGTGAGGATCACCTGCCCCTGCGCCCCCATCTCGCCCAGATGCCCGCCCACCGCCGGCGCGTCCAGGTCACCGGCGGCGGCCAGGAGCAGCAGCGCGTCGAGCGCGGCGACCCGGTCCGCCTCGTGCCGGGCACACAGCCCGTACGCCACGGCCAGGTCCAGCGCCGGACCGCCCGCGCCTGTGCACTCGGCGAGCGTCAGCAGGACCGGCCCACGCCCGGCGAAGTCCTCCTGGGCGGCCATGGCCAGCTCGGGAAGGACCTGGGCGGCGACCACGCCCCGGTGCCCGGGCAGGACGGCCGGCCACAGGTGCCCGGCGTCGAAGATCCGGCGGCCGATCGCCGCCGGCCGCACAGTGAGCAGGCCGAACCGGTCGTCCACGTCGGCCGGTGGGGTGAGCGCGACGAGCCGCCGTCGTTCCGGCAACTGGTCGTAGCTCCAGTCGTAGCGGCCGGACCGGTCCCGCCGGCCCACCGTCACCACCTCCTGCACCGGCGCCGGCACGCCACCGCCGCGCAGCCAGGCCGCCAGCTCGACGCCGCCCGGCGTGCCGAGCGCCTCGGCGCGGGCCGCAAGCGGCTCGTCGACCCCGGCCGGCAGGCGCAACAACGCCTGCGTGTAGTCCCACCTCCAGTACGGCCGGTCGCCGAGCGCCGCCAGCCGCTCGTAGAGCACCTGCGGTTCGACCGCCCCGGTGGCCGAGGTGGGCGCGGACAACAGCCCTGGATCGTCACGGCCGTCCAGGCGCTGCCCGGCCTCGGCCAGCCGGAGGCGGTATAGCCACATCGGCGCGGGGCGGCCGGAGGCCACCGCGGCAGGCCCGCCACCGGCCGTAGCCAGCGTCGAGGCCCAGCCGTCGCGGCGCCGGGTGGCGTCCCCGATACGCGCGACAAACAGCAGCAGCCGGTCGATCTCGAACGAGGGGTCGGACCGGGCCCAGATGTGCTCGTACTCGGCCACCTGCTCCCGGCGCAGCACCGGCGCCAGCGCGACCTCGAGACGGTCGCGGTCACGGGTGCCCAGCCGCAGCAGCCCGTCCATGACCCGTTCCAGCACCGAGGCCGGCCACAGTCCGCGCAGTGTCGCCGCCACCTCCTCCACCAGCGCGTCCACGTCGGCGATCGGCGGTGGCGCGGCCGGCGCCGGCAGCGGCGGCGGCAGGTCGTCACGAGGCTCGGCCACGGTGGCGACCGCCTCTGGCCGGTGACCGTGCCGCGCCGCCAGCGCCAGCGCGCGCTCGCGCAGTCCGGCGTCCGGGTGACCGGCCGCCACGGCGAGCACCGCGCCGACCTCCGTGGCCTGATCCGGGTGCTGCCGGGCCAGCCGGTCGAGCCAGGTCAACTGTGCCCGGACCAGCGCCTTCTCCGGCCGGGCCAGCACCGTCCGGGCGGTTTCCCACAGCGCCTCCGGCTCGGCGGCGTCACCGGCCTCCCGCAGCGTCCGCTGGGCGGCGCGGGCCACCGGCCCCGGCCCGTCGGCGAGCAGCCGCAGGTAGGCGCTCGACCGCACCGCCACCTCGTCCGGAGTCGGCGCGAGCAGGTCGTGCAGGGCCAGGAACGGGCGCAGCGCCGCCGGCCGGTCGCCGCGCAGCAGCCGGCCGAGCACGCCGTTGAGCAGGGCAGCGCGGTCGAGCCGGCCCTCCGCCGCCAGCGCCGCCAGCGCACGGGGCAGGGCATCCGCGTCCGTGCCCGCGCCGTCGCCGCGGGCCAGTTCGGTGCCCACGCCGTCCACCTCGAACAGGCGCGGCAGCAGCGCGTCCAGGAACGGGTCCGCGCGCAGCCGGTCCACAGTGGGTGGGCGCGTCCCGCGTGGGGCCGGCCAGCCCTGTGCGGCCGCCCACCCGCGCACGAAGTCGTCCCCGGTCGGCGGCGGCGCCTTCTCCGCCAGCAGGAGACCGGCGACGAACCGCCAGCCCGCGAGCATCCGGTCCCGGGGCAGCCGGTCGGCCAGCTTGTACGCCACGTCCGCCAGCCAGGTCACCCCGCGTTCCCGGGCCACGTCGACCACCGGCGCGGCGTCGACGCCGCTCAGCCAGACCGAGCGGCGGCCGAGCAGCGCGGCCACCTTCGTCGGCGTGCTCAGCGTCCCCACCGCTGCGACCGCCAGCGTCGCCGCCTCGCCCTGCCACCACCAGGCGTCCCGCCTGCGGCGCACGTCGGCGACCAGTTCGTCGCCGAGCGCCCGCCGGGCCGGCTCGTCCAACCCGGCCAGGGCGGAGCGGACCTCGGACATCCTGCCGCGCACCACCGCCTCGACGAACCCGGTCACGACAGCACCTCCACCGGCGCCGCGACCATCGACACGGCCAGCGCGTGCCGGCACGGCCCCCGCTGCCCGCGGTGCCGCGCCCACCAGCGACAGGTGCAGGAGTATGCGCCGTCCGGGTGGCGGCGCACCCGGTAGACCTCGGCGTCGGTGCGTACCGTCGCGTCCTCGCCGTCGCGCTCGACCGCGCCGCGCTCGACCAGCGCCCGCGCGCCGAGCAGCCGCGGGTTGTCCCGCTCCGCGCGGCCCGCGTCGTAGGGCATCACCCGGTGGAAGTACGCCCCGTCCGCCACGTCGTACCCGACCCGCCCGGCGGTGCCCAGCTGGGCGAGCGCGGCACGCACCCGCCCGTCGGGCAGCGCGGCGGCGTCGGCCAGCGCGGCCACGTCGATCATCGGATCCCAGTTGAGCAGCGCGCCCACCAGTTCCGCGTCGTCGACCACGTCGTCCAGCGCGAGCGCCGCCAGCGCCGCGCCCTCGCCGGAGAACCCCCGGTACGGCTCGGGGGACAGCGTCAGCGACACCCGCAGCGCCCCGGTGTCCAGCTCCCACGTGCTCGGCACGGCCGGCGATCCGGCGCGCACCGCCGGGCCGTACACCCGCAGCGTGCGGGCGTGGCGCAGCACGCCGCGCAGCGCCGCCAGCCGGCCCGCGCCGGCCAGGCAGACCGCGCCCGGCGCCGGCCGGGAGGTCAGCCGCAGCGTACGCCCGGCGGGCACCGCCCACAGCACGCTGCGGTCCGTCGCGGCGGGCAGCCGGCGCAGGAACGCCGCCGCCTCCGCCGCCGGGATCTCGGCGCGCGGCTCGAAGCCGGCGGTGAGCACGTGCACCTCGGCGAAGCCGCGCAGCCAGCGTCCGGGCAGCGGCACCTTCCGCTCGACCACCGAGCCGTCCATGGTGGAGACGGTCAGGTCGTCCGGGCCGACCGCCACGTGCAGCGGCTCGATGCCGCCCACCCGGGCCAGCGCCTCCCGCAGCGGCGGGTTCACGTCCACGTTCGTGGTGCCGTGGCCGCTGATCTCGCCGTCCAGCCCGGCCGGCAGGACGTCCATCCGGGCGTACACCCCGCAGCAGCCGGAGAACGACTCGAACCGCAGGCGGCCCCGGCTGCCGGTGACCACCGGGTCCAGGCTGGCCGGGTTGCGCGGCTGGTGGTAGCGGGTGCGGGCCACCTCGGCGACGGCGAGCAGCCCGGCCGCCGCCGCGGCCGGGGCGGTGAGGAACCCGGCGAAGAAGCGCGGGTTGGCCGCCGGGCCGCCGCAGGTCTGCAGATCGAGACCGGCGGCGCGCAGCGCGGACGGCTGAAGGTATCGGTACGTCTGGACGGCGTTCACGGCGCAGACCGTAGAGGGACCGACCGACAAAAGCGCGACGGTCCTGCTAGCTTCCCCTGATGTTCGCCCACGCCCTCACCGACGACGCGGAGCTGCGTCCACTGTCGCCCTGGCACGCCGACGAGTTCCTGGCCAACCTCGACCGCTGCCGCGAGCACATCTCGCCGTGGGTCGGCGCGTCCTTCGTCGCCACCGACGCCGAGTCGGCCCGCAAGGTCCTCCAGGCGTACGCCGACCGGTGGGCCCGCGACGACGGCGGCCTCTGGGGCATCTGGCAGCGCGGCACGCTCGTCGGCGGCGTGCTGTTCGTGTCGCTGAGCACCGCGCGCGGGGTGTGCGAGGCGGGCTGCTGGCTGGAACCGGGCGCCGAGGGGCAGGGCCTGGTCACCCGCGCCGCGCGCGTGATCATCGACTGGGCGGTGCGGGAGCGCGGCATCCACCGGGTCGAGTGGATCACGAAGGCCGGCAACGACCGCAGCATCGCCGTCGCCAAGCGGCTGGGCATGAGCCGCGACGGCGTCCTGCGCGGGGCCGCCGCGACGCCGGAGGGCCGCGCCGACATGGAGGTCTGGTCGGTGCTGGCGCCGGAGTGGACGACCTGACCGCCGAAACTGTCGTACCCGGACGTGAACATGTGTCCATGGCTGTCCCCGCACTGGCCGACCGGTCCCCGCAGCCGCGCGCCCTGCCGCTGCGCGAGGTCCGCACCCGGCTCACCCAGCTCGTCTCCCTGGCCGAGCTGACCGACACCGTCACCCTCGTCACCCGCGACGGCGATTCCCGCCCGATCGCCGCGATCGTGCCCGCGCCGGCCGCCCGCACCGGCGCTCAGGCGCGCGCCGACGCCGACCGGGTCGCCGCGATCAGCGCCGGCTGGGCCCGCCGTCTGGAGGAGCTGCACCAGCAGTCCGGCCGGCGGCACGCCGCCGAGTTGCGGGCGCTGGCCGACGCGCTGGCCGAGGCGTGGGCCGAACTCGACCGCCGCGCCCCGGCCGGCGACCCGGCGCTGATCCGGCTGCGCGCGGCGCACGCCGACCTGCTGCGCCGCTGACCCGTGGCGTCCCGGCCGGTCGCGCGCGGGACGCCACGGGTACGCGGTCAGCTCCGGCCGCGCTCGGCCCGGTAGCGGCGGATCAGCTCGGCGGTCGAGGTGTCCACGTCGGCCAGGTCCGGGTCCGGCCCGGTCAGCTTCGGCGCGAGCTGGTTGGCCATCACCTTGCCCAGCTCCACACCCCACTGGTCGAAGGCGTTGATGTCCCAGACCGCGGCCTCGGTGAACGTGATGTGCTCGTAGAGCGCGATCAGCTGGCCCAGCGTCGACGGGGTGAGCTTCGGCGCCAGGATCGACGTGGTCGGGTGGTTGCCGGCCATCACCCGGTGCGCCACCACCTCGGGCGCGGTGCCCTCGGCCTCCACCTGCTCCCGGGTCCGCCCGAACGCCAGCGCGGCGGTCTGGGCGAAGAAGTTCGACATGAACAGGTCGTGCATGTCGCCCAGGTCGTGGTTGGGCCGGCTGAACGCGATGAAGTCCGCCGGGATCAGCCGGGTGCCCTGGTGGATGAGCTGGTAGAAGGCGTGCTGGCCGTTGGTGCCCGGCTCACCCCAGAAGATCTCCCCGGTCGGGTACGTCACCGGCGAGCCGTCGACGCGTACCGACTTGCCGTTGCTCTCCATGGTGAGCTGCTGCAGGTAGGCGGGGAAGCGGTGCAGGTACTGCGAGTAGGGCAGCACCGCGTGGGTCTCCGCGCCGAGGAAGTCGGTGTACCAGACGTTGAGCAGGCCGAGCAGCGCCGGCACGTTGCGTTCCACCGGAGCGGACCGGAAGTGCTCGTCGACCGCGTGGTAGCCGGCCAGCATCTCGCGGAACCGGTCCGGTCCGATCGCGAGCATCACCGACAGGCCGACCGCCGACGGCAGCGAGTAGCGTCCGCCCACCCAGTCCCAGAAGCCGAACATGTTCTCCGGGTCGATGCCGAAGTCCCGGACCCGCTGCTCGTTGGTGCTGACCGCGACGAAGTGGCGGGCCACCGCGTCGTCGTCCGCGTCCACGCCGGCGAGCAGCCAGCGCCGCGCCTGGTCGGCGTTGGCGAGCGTCTCCTGGGTGGAGAACGTCTTGGAGACCACCACGAACAGCGTGCTCGCCGGGTCCAGGTCGGCGGTCTTGTCGTGGATGTCGGTCGGGTCGATGTTCGACACGAACCGGCAGTTGATGCCCGCGTCCCGGTACGCCTTCAGCGCCTCGTACGCCATCACCGGTCCCAGGTCGGAGCCGCCGATGCCGATGTTCACCACGGTGGTGATCCGCTCGCCGGTGTGGCCGCGCCACGAGCCGGAGCGCACCCGCTGCGCGAACGCCGACATGCGGTCCAGCACGGCGTGCACGTCGGCGACGACGTCCTGGCCGTCCACGGTGAGCGAGGCGTCCGCCGGCAGGCGCAGCGCGGTGTGCAGCACGGCCCGGTCCTCGGTCACGTTGATGTGCCGCCCAGCGAACATGGCCGCGATCCGGTCGGTCAGCCCGACCCGCTCGGCGAGCGCGCCGAGCAGCGCGACGGTCTCGTCGGTGATCAGGTTCTTGCTGTAGTCCACGTGCAGGTCGGCGACCTCACCGGTGAGCCGCTCACCATGCTGCCCGTCGGCGGCGAACAGGTCGCGCAGGTGCGTGCCGCGCATCGCCTCGGCGTGCTTGCGCAGCGCCTGCCATTCGTCGGTGGTGGTGACGTCCACAGCCATCGGGTCGATCTTCTCCTTCACGACGGGCGGTCGGCCGGCCTGCGCCGGCGAACCCCACAAGCCTGCCACCCGGACCGGTCGCGCGCGACGCGACCCGGCGGCGACCACCGTGCGGGCGGTCTTTCGCCCGCCGCCCGGTGGACACGCCGTTGGGACGCCTGTACGACACGCCGAACACGGGGAGACATCTGTCGATTGCGGAACGTAAGCTCCGGAGTCGTCGGCGTACCGGAGGAGACGCGTATGGCAGCGGTTTTCGGTCCTCGGCGCCCCTCGGACGAGCACCCGCCGGACGAGCCCGCCCCGGCCGGGAGCGCGGCGGGCGACGAGACGCCGCTGCCGGAGCTGGCGGACGGGCACTGGATGAACCGCGCCACCGAGTTCGCCCACACCAGCTTCTGGTCGGTGGCGCGCCGGCTGCCCGCCCTCGTCCGCGAGGCCATCGGCCTGGCCTGGGCGACCAGCCGCCGAGACACGCTCGCCTCGATCGGGCTCAACGTGGTCGCCGGCCTGCTCACCACCTTCGGGCTGCTCGCCACCACCGGCGTGCTCCGGCAACTCTTCGCCGACGGGCCCACACCGGACCGGATCCGGGCGGCCCTGCCCGCGCTCCTGCTCGCGGCCGCCGCCGTGACGGCCCGGGGAGCGCTGACTGTCGCCGCCGGCTGGGCGCAGGCGCGGCTCATCCCGCAGATCAACTACCAGGTGGAACTCCGGCTGTTCGAGGCGACCACCGCTGTGGAACTCGCCGCGTTCGACGACGCCGGCTTCGCCGAGGAGATGGATCGTGCCCGGGATCGGGGCATGGCCGAGGCCGCGTCGATCGTGGACCACACCGTGAACCTGGTGACCGGGGTCGTGGGTGTGCTGGCCACCGCCGCCGCGGTCACCGTCATCCAGCCCGTCCTGCTGCCGTGCCTGCTGCTCGCCGCGGTGCCCGAGGCGGTCACCGCGGTCAAACTGGCGCGGCGGCAGTACCTGGCGCTGCTGGCCTGGATCACCCGTCGCCGCCGGATGTACCTGCTGGCCCGTTTGATGGCCGATCGGCACACCGCCGCCGAGATCCGTGCCTACCAGATGCGGGACTTCCTGCTGGCCGAGTACCACCGGATGATGACCGTCGAGACCCAGGCCCAGCTCCGGCTGGCCCGTTCGCAGACCGTCACCCGAGGACTCGGCCTGTCGGTGACCGGCGTGGCCGCGTTCGCGGTCTACGCCGTACTGGGCGGGCTGCTGATGGGCGGCGTGGTCGCGCTGGCGGCGGCGGCCACCGCGCTGCTCGCGCTCCAGGCCGCGCGGACGAGCCTGCGCACCGCGATCTTCGCCACCAACTCGCTCTACGAGGACGCGCTCTACTACCAGGACTACCGCGACTTCCTCGACCGGGCGGCGCGGCGGATCCCGGCCGGCGGGCACCTGCCCGTCGACGGGTTCACGCGCATCGACGTCGAGCGGGTCAGCCTGCGCTACCCGGACACCGACACGGCGGCGGTCGACGAGGTAAGCCTCACGTTCCGGCGCGGTGAGGTGATCGCGCTGGTGGGGGAGAACGGCTCCGGCAAGACCACGCTCGCCAAGCTGATCGCCGGCCTCTACCGGCCCACCGGCGGCACGATCCGCTGGGACGGCGTGGACACCGCCGAACTGGACCCACGGCAGACCGCCGCCCAGGTCGCGGTGATGAGCCAGGACTGGTGGAGGTTCCCGTTCACCGCCCGGCAGAACATCCGCGTCGGCCGCCACGACCGCGCCGACGGGCCCGGCCCCAGCGTGGAGACCGCCGCCCGCGACGCCGCCGCGCACGACATGATCAGCGAGCTGCCGTTCGGGTACGACACGTTGCTGGACCGGCAGTTCAAGGACGGCCAGGACCTGTCCGGCGGGCAGTGGCAGCGGCTGGTGGCCGCACGCGGCCTCTACCGCGACGCCCGGCTGCTGATCTGCGACGAGCCGTCCGCAGCGCTGGACGCGCGTGCCGAGCACGCCCTCTTCCAGCATCTGCGGCGGCACCCGGACCGGGCCGTCGTGCTGATCACCCACCGGCTGGCGAACGTGCGGCACGCCGACCGGATCTTCGTGATGGACCACGGCCGGCTCGTGCAGTCCGGCGACCACGACACGTTGATGGCCCAGGGCGGGCTCTACCGCGAGCTGTTCGAGTTGCAGGCGGCCGGCTACCTCGCCGGCAGCGCGGAACCCGCCGCCGACGGTTGACCTCCAGCGCACTCGAACTCCTACCGTGACCGGACCGCGCGCCATCCGGCCGGCGCGGTGCGAACCAGGGAGCTCACATGCGCTATCGCGTCCTCGGCGGCACCGGCATCGAGGTCAGCGTCCACTGCCTCGGCACCATGATGTTCGGCGCGGTCGGCAACCCCGACCACGACGACTGCGCCCGGATCGTCCACGCGGCACTCGACCGCGGCGTCAACTTCGTGGACACTGCCGACATGTACTCGGCCGGCGAGTCCGAGGAGATCGTCGGCAAGGCCCTGCGTGGCCGCCGCGACGACGTGGTGCTCGCCACGAAGGTCCACTTCCCGATGGGGGAGGGGCCCAACCGGGGCGGCAACTCGCGCCGCTGGATCGTCCGTGCGGTCGAGGACAGCCTGCGCCGGCTGGGCACCGACTGGATCGACCTCTACCAGGTGCACCGCCCCGACCACACCACGGACGTCGAGGAGACGCTCGGCGCGCTCACCGACCTGGTCCGGGCCGGGAAGATCCGCGCGTTCGGCTGCTCGACCTTCCCGGCCGAGGAGATCGTGGAGGCGCACCACGTCGCCGAGCGGCGTGCGCTGGGCCGATTCCGCACCGAGCAGCCGCCGTACTCGATCCTGGCGCGCGGCGTCGAGACGTCGGTGCTGCCGGTGTGCCGCCGCTACCGGATGGGCGTGCTGGTGTGGAGCCCGCTGGCCTCCGGGTTCCTGTCCGGCCGATACCGGCAGGGGCGGCCCGTCGACCTCGGCGCCGGCCGCCCGGCCCTCACCCCGGCGCGGTTCGACCCGGCGCTGCCGGGCAACGCGGCCAAGTACGCCGCCGTCGAGGAACTGGTGGCGCTCGCCGACGAGGTGGGCTGTACGCTGCCGCAACTCGCCGTGGCGTTCACCGCCGTGCATCCGGCGGTCACGTCGACCATCATCGGGCCGCGCACGATGGACCAGCTGGACGCTCTGCTCGCCGGGGCGGAGCTGACGCTGGATGACGCGGTGCTGGACCGTATCGACGAGATCGTCCCACCGGGCACGAACCTCTACCAGCCCGACGGCGCCTGGTCCCCGCCCACGCTGACCGACCCGTCCCACCGCCGCCGCCCCCTCCCGGACCGAGCCGCAGCCTGACCCCCCCCTCCCCTCCCCCCCCCCCCCCCCCCCCCCCCCCCCCCCCCCCCCCCCCCCCCCCCCCCCCCCCCCCC
>NZ_MAGP01000022.1 GCF_002926165.1 Micromonospora chalcea
GCAGCGGGGCCTGGCGGCCGACGGCCGGTGCAAGGCGTTCGCGGCGGCTGCGGACGGCACGGGCTGGGGCGAGGGTGTGGGCGTGCTGCTGGTGGAGCGGCTGTCGGACGCGCGGCGCAACGGGCACGAGGTGCTGGCGATCGTGCGGGGCAGTGCGGTCAACCAGGACGGCGCCTCGAACGGGCTGACCGCCCCGAACGGTCCGTCGCAGCAGCGGGTGATCCGCCAGGCGCTGGCGTCGGCGCGGCTCTCCGCGGCCGACGTGGACGTGGTCGAGGCGCACGGCACGGGCACCACGCTCGGTGACCCGATCGAGGCGCAGGCCCTGCTCGCCACGTACGGGCAGGAGCGCGAGGAGCCGCTGCTGCTCGGCTCGGTCAAGTCGAACATCGGCCACACGCAGGCCGCCGCCGGCGTCGCCGGTGTGATCAAGATGGTGCTGGCGATGCGCGAGGGCGTGGTTCCCGCGACGCTGCACGTGGACGAGCCGTCGCCGCACATCGACTGGACCTCCGGGGCCGTCGAGCTGGCGATCGAGTCGCGGCCGTGGCCGGCCGTGGACCGGGCGCGCCGGGCGGCGGTGTCGTCGTTCGGAATCTCCGGCACAAACGCCCACGTGATCATCGAACTGCCCGAGGACCTCCCCGCCGAGAGCGTGGAGCCCGACGGCGAGGCCGCCGAGGATCGCAGCCCGGGGCTCGTGGCCTCCGACGTCGTCGTCTGGACGGTGTCGGGGCGGTCGAAGGGCGCGCTGGCCGGTCAGGCCGCTCGCCTGGCCCAGCACGTCCGCGCGCACGCCGACCTCGACGCGGCGGCGGTGGGCTGGTCTCTCGCTGTTACCAGGTCGGTGTTCGACCAGCGGGCGGCTGTGGTCGGGTCGGGGATGGAGGAGTTGCTGGCGGGGCTGGACGCCCTGGCGGCTGGTGTGCCGGCGGGGAACCTGGTCACGGGTACGGCCGTCGGGACGAGTGCGGTGTTCGTGTTCCCGGGTCAGGGTGCGCAGTCGGCGCGGATGGCGGCCGGCTTGGTGGGTCGGACGCCGGTGTTCGACGCGAGTCTGGCGGAGTGTCAGCGGGCCCTGGCCCCGTACCTGGACGTCGATCTGGTGTCGGTGTTGACGGGTGACGACGAGTCGTGGCTGGAGCGGGTCGAGGTCGTGCAGCCGGTGCTGTGGGCTGTGGGTGTGGCGCTGGCGGCGGTGTGGCAGCACGCGGGGGTCACCCCGGTGGCGGTGGTCGGTCACTCGCAGGGTGAGATCGGTGCCGCGTGTGTGGCCGGGATCCTCAGCCTGGAGGACGCGGCGAAGGCCGTGGCGCTGCGGTCGCGGGCGCTGACCGTGCTGCGGGGCACCGGCACGATGGCGTCGGTCGACCTGTCTGCTGAGGCGGTGGCTGAGCGGTTGCCGGCGTTCCCGGGTGTCGGGGTGGCGGCGGTGAACGGCCCGTCGACGGTGGTGGTGTCGGGTCCGCCGCAACCGGTCGCCGACCTGGTGGCGGCGTGTCAGGCCGACGGGGTGCGGGCGCGGTTGATCCCGGTGGACTACGCGTCGCACTCCGTGGCGGTGCAGGACGTCGCGGAGCAGTTGCGCGCCGACCTGGCCGACGTGACGCCGCGACAGGGCAACGTCCGGCTCGTCTCCACCCTCACCGGGGACTGGGTGGACCCGTCCTCGATGTCGGCGGACTACTGGTACGACAACCTGCGGCAGACCGTCCAGTTCGAGGCCGCCGTCCGGGTGGCCGTCGAGGCGGGTCACACGACGTTCGTCGAGATCTCACCGCATCCGGTGCTGACGATGCCGGTGACGGCGATCCTGGACGACGCCGGCGCGACCGGGCACACGCTGGGCAGCCTGCGGCGCGGTGACGACGACGCGACGCGGCTGCTGACGAACCTCGCCACCGCCCACGCGATCGGCCTGCCCGTCGACCTGACGGCCGTCCTCGCCGAGACCGACGTGGTGGCACTGCCCACGTACGCCTTCGACCGCAGCCGCTTCTGGCCGACCGCGGCGACCCGGCAGGACGACACCGAGGAGACCCCGAGCGGCGTCGACTCCGCGTTCTGGGCGGCCGTCGAACGCGACGACCTGGCCGCGCTCGCGGAACTCACCGAGCAGGACGCGACGGAATCCCTGGAACGGCTGGGCGGGGCCCTGCCCGTGCTCGCCTCCTGGCGACGCCGGCAGCGCAACCGGTCCGCCCTGGACGACCTGCGCTACCGCGCCGTCTGGCAGCCGTACACCGGCACGCCCGTCAGCTTCCTCCCCGGCGCCTGGTGGGTGATCGCCGACGCGCGGCACCCGGAGGAGGGCGAGGCCGCCGTCGCCGAGCTGTCCCGCCGGGGCGCCGACGTCCGGCTGGTGTCGCTGCCGGAGAACCTGACCGACCGGGCCGCCCTCACCGCACACCTGAGCGGTGTCACCCGTACCTCCGACGGCGGGCCGGCCCCGGTCGACGGGGTGCTGTCCCTGCTCGCCCTCGCCGACGGCGCGGTCGACGACACCCAGCCGGTGCCGCCGTTCCTCGCCCGGTCGCTGGCGCTGATCCAGGCGCTCGGGGACCTCGACGTCGCCGCGCCGCTGTGGTGCGTCACCCGGGGCGCCGCCGGCACCACCCGGGGCGGCACCGCCGGCCGCCCGGAGCAGTCGCTGCTCTGGGGCCTCGGCCGGGTCGTCGCCCTCGAACACCCCGAGCGGTGGGGCGGCCTGGTCGACGTACCGGCCACCCTGGACGACCACGGCTGGGACCTGCTCTGCGCCGCCCTCGCCGGCCTCGACGGCGAGGACCAGCTCGCGGTCGACGGCGCCACCATCCTGGTACGCCGGCTGGTACGCGCGCCCGGCGGCGAGGCGCCCACCGACGAGGCCGGCTACCCGGGCACGACGCTGGTCACCGGCGGCACCGGCGCGCTCGGCGCGGAGAAGGCCCGCTGGCTGGCCGCCCGGGGCGCCGAGCACCTGATGCTCGTCAGCCGCCGCGGCGCGGACGCCCCCGGCGCCACGGCACTCGTCCGTGAGCTGACCGGGGCGGGCACCCGGGTGACCGTCGCGGCCTGCGACGTGGCCGACCGGGCCGCGCTGGCCAAGCTGCTCGACGAGGTGCCCGCCGACGCGCCGCTGACCACCGTCGTGCACGCCGCCGGCGTGCTGGAGGACGGGGTGCTCGACGGGCTCACCCCCGACCGGCTCGCCACCGTCCTGCGACCCAAGGTGCTCGGCGCCCTGCACCTGCACGAGCTCACCCTCGGGCGGGAACTGCGCGCGTTCGTGCTGTTCTCCGCGATGGCCGGCCAGCTCGGCGCCGCCGGTCAGGGCAGCTACGCCGCCGCCAACGCCTACCTCGACGCGCTCGCCGAGCAGCGGCACCGCCAGGGCCTGCCGGCCACCTCGGTCGCCTGGGGCCCCTGGGCGGCCGGCGGGATGGCCGCCACCGACCAGGCCGTCGAGGAGCGCCGCCGGCGTACCGGCGTGGCCCGCCTCGACACCGCGCTCGCGCTCACGGCGCTCGCCCAGTGCGTCGCGCGGGGCGAGCCGGCGACGATGGTGACCGAGATCGACTGGGCCCGCTACGTGCCCGGCTTCGTGGCCGTGCGGCCCAGCCCGCTCATCGCGGGTGTGGCCGAGGCACGGCGGGCCGTCGCCGAGCGGGCCGAGGACACCGGCGTCTCCGCGGAGTCCCTGGCCGCCCTGCTCGCCGGGCAGACCGACGCCGAACGACGCAAGACCCTGCTGGAGCTGGTACGCGGGCAGGCCGCCGCGGTGCTCGGGCACGCCTCGATGGACGCCGTCGAGCCGGACCGGGCGTTCCGCGAACTCGGCTTCGACTCGCTGACCGCCGTGGAGCTGCGTAACCGGCTCACCGCGGCGACCGGCGTGCGGCTGCCCGCCACCGTGGTCTTCGACTACCCGACCGCCGCCGGGCTGGCCGAATACGTGCGGGCCGCGATCGTCGACGGCGGCGTGGCCGGGGTCGCACCGGTCTTCGGTGAGCTGGACAGGTTGGAAGCGGCACTCTCCGGCTCGGCGCCGGACCGCAGCGCCCGAATTCGGATCACCGAACGGCTGCGGGCGCTGCTGGCCTCCCTCAACGAGGCCGACGCCCCGGCGGACGGCGACACCGTCGCCGAGAAGCTCCAGGACGCGACGCCGGACGAGGTCTTCGACTTCATCGACCGCGAGCTGGGGATGTCCTGACGTGATCGCTGCTGCGACGACGGGTCAACACAAGGAGTGCGCGGTCCATGGCTGACGAGGCGAAGCTTCTCGACTACCTCAAGCGGGTCACCGCTGACCTGCACCAGGTGCGCCAGCGCCTGCGCGAGGTGGAGGCCGGTGAACAGGAACCGGTCGCCATCGTCTCCATGAGCTGCCGCTTCCCCGGCGGGGTGCGCTCTCCCGAGGACCTGTGGGAGGTGGTCGCGTCCGGCCGGGACGTGGTCACCGACTTCCCCGAGGACCGCGGCTGGGACCTCGGGTCGCTCTACGACAGCGACCCTGAACAGAGCGGCACGTCGTACACGCGGCAGGGCGGCTTCGTCCACGACCTGGCCGACTTCGACCCGGGCTTCTTCGCGATCTCCCCCCGCGAGGCGCTGGCGATGGACCCGCAGCAGCGCTGGCTGCTGGAGACATCGTGGGAGGCCCTGGAGCGGGCCGGCATCGACCCGCACTCGCTGCGCGGCAGCCGCACCGGCGTCTTCGCCGGCAGCACCGGCCAGGACTACGGCACCGTGCTGATGGGCGCCGCGCAGGGCCTGGAGGGGCACCTGATGACCGGCAACGCCGGCAGCGTGGTCTCCGGCCGGATCGCCTACACCTTCGGGCTGGAGGGCCCGGCGGTCACCATCGACACGGCCTGCTCGTCCTCGCTGGTCGCCCTGCACCTGGCGGGGCAGGCGCTGCGGCAGCGGGAGTGCACCCTGGCGATCGTCGCCGGGGTCACCGCCATGTGCACCCCGGCCGCCTTCGTCGAGTTCTCCCGGCAGCGCGGCCTCGCCGCCGACGGCCGCTGCAAGGCGTTCGCCGCCGCCGCCGACGGGACCGGCTGGTCCGAGGGCGTCGGCGTCCTGGTGCTGGAGCGGCTGTCGGACGCGCAGCGCAACGGCCACCCCGTCCTCGCCGTGGTGCGGGGCAGCGCCGTCAACCAGGACGGCGCCTCCAACGGCCTGAGCGCCCCGAACGGGCCGTCGCAGCAGCGGGTGATCCAGCAGGCGCTGGCCAACGCCGGCCTCGCCACCGGCGGCGTGGACGTGGTGGAGGCGCACGGCACCGGCACCCGGCTCGGCGACCCGATCGAGGCGCAGGCGCTGCTCGCCACGTACGGGCAGGACCGGGGGGACTCGGCGCCGCTGCTGCTCGGGTCGGTCAAGTCGAACATCGGTCACGCCCAGGCCGCCGCCGGTGTCGCCGGTGTGATCAAGATGGTCATGGCGATGCGGCACGGCGTCGTACCGCCCACCCTGCACGTGGACGAGCCGACGCCCGAGGTCGACTGGTCGGCCGGCGAGGTGTCGCTGGTGACCGAGGCGACGCCGTGGCCGGCGGTGAGCCGGCCGCGCCGCTCGGCCGTCTCCTCGTTCGGGGTGTCCGGCACGAACGCCCACACCATCCTGGAGCAGGCTCCGGAGCCCCAGCAGTCCCCGTCGGCCGCCGCCGCGTCGCCGGTCGAGCGGCCGGTCGTGCCGGTGCCGGTGTCGGCCCGGGACGCGGCCGGCCTCGCCGCGCCGGCGGGCCGCTGGGCGGCCCGGATCGCCGCCGACGAGACCCTGCGGCCCCTGGACGTGGCCTTCTCGTCGGTCACCTCACGCTCCACCCTGGAGCACCGGGCCGTGGTCTCCGCGACCGGCCGTGAGGAGTTGCTGGCCGGGTTGCGTGCCCTGGCCGCCGGGCAGCCGTCGGGTGCGGTTGTCACGGGCCAGGCCGGCGGCCGGGGTCCGTTGGCGGTGCTGTTCTCCGGCCAGGGTGCGCAGCGCGCCGGCATGGGCCGGGAGTTGTACGCCGAGTTCCCGGTCTTCGCCGCCGCGTTCGACGAGGCGTGCGGGCACCTGGACAGGGCCCTGCCGCGCCCGCTGCGCGAGGTGCTCTTCGCCGAGCCGGGTTCGGCTGAGGCGGAGCTGCTGGACCAGACGGTGTTCACGCAGGCCGGTCTGTTCGCGGTCGAGGTGGCGCTGTTCCGTCTCGTCGAGTCCTTCGGCGTCGCCCCCGACCTGGTCGGCGGCCACTCGATCGGTGAGGTCACGGCGGCGTACGTGGCGGGGGTGCTGTCGCTGGAGCACGCCTGCGCGCTGGTGGCGGCGCGGGGCCGGTTGATGCAGGCGCTGCCGACCGGTGGCGGGATGCTGGCGGTCGCGGCGGCCGAGGCCGATGTGGCGGCGGCGCTGGACGGGCTGGCCGGTGTAGGGATCGCGGCGGTCAATGGTCCGCAGGCTGTCGTGGTCTCCGGTGCCGTTGAGGCCCTCGACGAGGTGGAGCGGGTCTGGAAGGACCGGGGTGTGCGTACGCGTCGGCTCGCGGTCAGCCACGCGTTCCACAGTCCGTTGATGGAGCCGGTGCTCGCTGATTTCCGGGCCGTTCTCGACGGGTTGGAGTTCGCCGCGCCGTTGTTGCCGGTCGTGTCGAACGTGACCGGTGCCCTGGCCGGCGATGAGATCCGCACGCCGGAGTACTGGGTGCGCCACGTGCGCGAGGCGGTGCGGTTCGCTGACGGGGTCGCCGCGCTGCGCGCCGCCGGGGCGGACACGTTCCTGGAGATCGGCCCGCGCAGCGTACTGACCGCGATGGCGGCCGACATCCTGCCCGCCGACGACGCCGTGCTGGCCGTCGCCGCGCAGCGCGCCGACCGGCCCGAGGCGCACGGGCTGCTGGCCGGGCTGGCCGAGCTGCACGTGCACGGGGTGGCGGTCGACTGGCGGCAGTGGTTCGCCGACACCGGCGCGCGGCGCGTCGACCTGCCCACGTACGCCTTCCAGCACCAGCGCTACTGGCCCGAGGCGGGCGCCGGGTGGACCGGCGACGTCACCGCCGTCGGCCTGCGCCCCGCGCAACACCCCCTGCTCGGGGCCGCCGTCGGCGTCGCGCACGCCGAGGGATTCCTGTTCACCGGCCGGCTGGCCCGGCGTACCCACCCGTGGATCTGTGACCACGTCGTCTTCGACACCGTGCTGCTGCCCGGCACGGGCTTCGTCGAACTCGCCCTCCAGGCCGGCGCGCACGTCGGCGCGGACCACGTCCGCGAACTCACCCTGGAGTCGCCGCTGATCCTGCCGGAGACCGGGGGCGTCGACATCCAGCTCTGGATCGGCCCGGCCGACGAGACCGGCTGCCGGTCCGTGTCGCTGCACTCCGCCCAGGACGGCGAGCCGGCCGAGGGCGCGGGCGAGCGGACCTGGACCCGCAACGCCAGCGGCGTGCTGGCCAGCGGCCCCGCCGCCCCGAGCGGCCCCGCCGGCTGGTCCGACCTGACCACCTGGCCGCCGCCGGGCGCCACCGAGGTCGGCACCGACGACCTCTACCTGAACCTCTCCGCCCAGGGCTACGACTACGGTCCGTCCTTCATCGCCCTGCGCTCCGCGTGGCGGCGCGGCGACGACCTCTTCGCCGAGCTGGCGCTGCCCGAGGCCCCCGCCGCCGAGGCCGGCGGGTACGGCCTGCACCCGGCCCTGCTCGACGCGGCGCTGCACACCCTCGGCCTGACCACGCCGGCCGGAGAGCCTTCAGGGGCGGGCATGCCCCCGGGGTACGGCCGGCTGCCGTTCTCCTGGAACGACGTCGCCCTGCACGGCGCCGGGGCCGCGGCGGCCCGCGTCCGGGTCTCGCACACCGGCCCCGACAGCATCTCGCTGCTGCTCACCGACGTCACCGGCGCGCCCGTCATCTCCGTCGGCTCCCTGGTCCTGCGGCCGGTCTCCGCCGACCAGCTCCGCACCGCCTCCGGCGGCGGCACCGAGTCGCTCTTCCAGGTCGATTGGGCGCCGCTCGCGCTGCCCGCCGGCCCGTCCACTGTCGACTGGGCGGTCATCGGCGACGCCGCGGCGCTCACCGACGCGGTCGCGGCCACCGGCACGGCCGTGGCGGCGTACCCCGACCTGACGGCCCTGGCCACGGCGATGGACGACGGGACGGACGCGCCCGGCGTGCTGGTCCTGCCGTTGCTCGACCCGCCCGCGTCGGCGGACGTGCCGCGCGCCGTCGCCGAGGCGACCCACCGGGTGCTTGCCGTGCTCCAGCAGTTCCTCGCCGAGGAGCGCTACGCGGTGTCCCGGCTGGTGGTGCTGACCTCGGGCGCGGTCGCCACCGACCGGGACGCCGACCTGACCGACCTGGCCGGCGCCGCCGTGATCGGCCTGCTCCGCTCCGCCCAGTCGGAGAACCCCGACCGGTTCGTGCTTGTCGACGTCGACGACGTGGCCGGCTGTGCCGCCGCGCTCGTCCCGGCCGTCGCGACCGACGAACCGCAGGTCGTGATCCGCGCGGGTGTCGCCGCCGGCGCCCGGCTCACCCGGGTTCCCGCCCCGGCCGAGCCGCCGGCCGCCCCGTTCGACTCCGACGGCACCGTGCTGATCACCGGCGCCACCGGCACCCTCGGCCAGCTGATGAGCCGGCACCTGGTCAGCACGTACGGCGTCCGGCACCTCATCCTCACCAGCCGGCGCGGCCGCGCCGCCGGGGGCGTCGCGGAGCTCTGCGCCGAACTGGAGGCGCTCGGCGTGAGCGTCACCGTCGCCGCCTGCGACGTCGCCGACCGCGCCGCCGTGGCCGAGCTGCTGGCCGGCATCCCGGCGGAGCACCCCCTCACCGCCGTCGTCCACGCCGCCGGCGTCCGCGACGACGGCGTCATCTCCTCGCTCACCCCCGAGCGGATGGACGGCGTGCTGCGGCCCAAGGTCGACGCCGCGTGGCACCTGCACGAGCTGACCGCCGACCTCGGCCTGAAGGCGTTCGTCTCGTACTCCTCGCTGGCCGCCACCGCAGGCGGCCCGGGCCAGGGCAACTACGCCGCCGCCAACGCGTTCCTCGACGGGCTGGCCCACCACCGCAAGGCGCGCGGCCTCGCCGCGCTCACCCTCGCCTGGGGCCTCTGGGCCGACCGCAGCGGCATGACCACCGAGCTGGACGACGTCCACCTCAACCGGATCTCCCGCTCCGGCGTCGCCGCCATGGAGGCCGAGGAGGGGCTCGCGCTCTTCGACGTGGCCTGCCGCACCACCGACGCCGCGCTCGTCCCGGCCCGGCTGGACCTCGCCGCGATGAAGGTGCAGTTCGCCGGCGGGAGCATCCCGCCGCTGTACCGGGCGCTGATCCGCACGCCCGCGCGCGCCGCCGCGGCCACCACCGGCGCGTCACTGGTGCAGCAGCTCGCCGGGCTGGGCGACGCCGAGCGGGCCGCCGCGCTGGTCGAGATCGTCCGCGGGCAGGCCGCCGCCGTGCTCGGCTACCCCGACCCGGCGGCCATCGAGCCGCGCCGGGCGTTCAGCGAGTTCGGCTTCGACTCGCTGACCGCCGTCGAGATGCGCAACCGGCTCAACAACGCCTTCGGGATGCGGCTGCCGGCCACCCTCGTCTTCGACTACCCGACCCCGCACGACCTGGCGGGCTTCCTGGGTACGGAGATCGCCGGCACCCCGGTCCCCGTGCGACCCGCGACGACCACCGTGCCGGTCGGCGACGACGAGCCCCTCGCGATCATCGGCATGGCCTGCCGGCTGCCCGGCGGCGTGTGGTCGCCCGACGACCTGTGGCGGCTGGTGGTCGACGGCGTCGACGCGATCAGCGACCTGCCGACCGACCGTGGCTGGGACCTCGACAGCCTCTACAGCCCCGACCCCGACGCCCCCGGCACCTTCTACGCCCGCGGCGGCGGCTTCCTCAGCGGCGTGGACCGGTTCGACCCCGGCTTCTTCGGCATCTCGCCCCGCGAGGCCCTGGCCATGGACCCGCAGCAGCGGCTGCTGCTGGAAACCACCTGGGAGTCCTTCGAGTCCGCCGGCATCGACCCGGCCGACGTACGGGGCAGCAGCACCGGCGTCTTTGTCGGCACCAGCGGCCAGGACTACGGCTCGCTGCTCGCGTACTCGCCGGAGGCCGCCGAGGGCTACATGCTGACCGGGATGACCAGCAGCGTCATCTCCGGCCGGGTGGCGTACACGTTCGGGCTGGAGGGGCCGGCGGTGTCGCTGGACACGGCCTGCTCCTCGTCGCTGGTGGCCCTGCACTGGGCCGGTCAGGCGCTGCGGCGCGGCGAGTGCGACATGGCCCTCGCCGGCGGCGTGATGGTGATGGCCACCCCGACCGCCTTCGTCGAGTTCTCCCGGCAGCGCGGCCTGGCCGCCGACGGCCGGTGCAAGTCGTTCGCCGCGTCGGCCGACGGCACCGGCTGGTCCGAGGGCGTGGGCATGCTGCTCGTGCAGCGGCTCTCCGACGCGCGCCGACAGGGCCGCACCGTGTACGCGGTGGTGCGCGGCTCGGCGATCAACTCCGACGGCGCCTCCAACGGGCTGACCGCCCCGAACGGTCCGTCGCAGCAGCGGGTGATCCGCCAGGCGCTGGCGTCGGCCCGCCTTACCACGGCCGACGTGGACGTGGTCGAGGCGCACGGCACCGGCACCACGCTCGGTGACCCGATCGAGGCGCAGGCCCTGCTGGCCACGTACGGGCGGGAGCGGCCCGCCGACCGGCCGCTGCTGCTCGGCTCGATCAAGTCGAACATCGGCCACGCCCAGGCCGCCGCCGGGGTGGCCGGTGTGATCAAGATGGTGCAGGCCATCCGGCACGGCCTCGTCCCGGCGACGCTGCACGTGGACGAGCCGTCCCCGCACATCGACTGGACCTCCGGCGCCGTCGAGCTGGCCACGGAGTCGCGGCCGTGGCCGGCGGTGGACCGGCCGCGCCGGGCGGCGGTGTCGTCGTTCGGCATCTCCGGCACGAACGCCCACGTGATCATCGAGCAGGGTGACGAGCCGGTCGACGCCGCACGCGTGGACACCCGGCCCGGCCTCGTGGATTCCGGCGTCGTGGCATGGCCGCTGTCGGGGCGGTCGAGGGAAGCCCTGACCGGCCAGGCGGCCCGGCTGGCCCGGCACGTACGCGAGCACGGCGAGGTCGATGCGGCGGCGGTGGGCTGGTCCCTGACGACGACCCGGTCGACGTTCGACCAGCGGGCGGTCGTGGTCGGGTCGAGCGCGGAGGAGTTGCTGGCGGGGCTGGACGCCCTGGCGGCTGGTGCGCCGGCGGGGAACCTGGTCACGGGTACGGCCGTCGGGACGAGTGCGGTGTTCGTGTTCCCGGGTCAGGGTGCGCAGTCGGCGCGGATGGCGGCCGGCTTGGTGGGTCGGACGCCGGTGTTCGACGCGAGTCTGGCGGAGTGTCAGCGGGCCCTGGCCCCGTACCTGGACGTCGATCTGGTGTCGGTGTTGACGGGTGACGACGAGTCGTGGCTGGAGCGGGTCGAGGTCGTGCAGCCGGTGCTGTGGGCTGTGGGTGTGGCGCTGGCGGCGGTGTGGCAGCACGCGGGGGTCACCCCGGCGGCGGTGGTCGGTCACTCGCAGGGTGAGATCGGTGCGGCGTGTGTGGCGGGGATTCTCTCCCTGGAGGACGCGGCGAAGGCTGTGGCGTTGCGGTCGCGGGCGCTGACGGTGCTGCGGGGTACCGGGACGATGGCGTCGGTGGACCTGTCGGCGGAGGCGGTGGCTGAGTGGCTGCCGGCGTTCCCGGGTGTCGGGGTGGCGGCGGTGAACGGTCCGTCGACGGTGGTGGTGTCGGGTCCGCCGCAGCCGGTTGCGGATCTGGTGGCGGCGTGTCAGGCCGACGGGGTGCGGG
>NZ_MAGP01000023.1 GCF_002926165.1 Micromonospora chalcea
GTTCCCCGGGGGCGGGTGGGGGCCGTTGTAAGCCGGTGCGCGACCGGAGTGGCGCCGGCGAGCGCCCCCGGGGAACAAGCCCGGGTCGTCGGTCGTTGCAGATGCACCCGGCACGCCCCGCGCTGCCGGATCCCCCCGAGAACTTCGAGCGCCTGACGGTGCCCACGCATCCCCCGGATGCGTCGACCCCCGAACGGAGCCCACCATGAACACGATCCTGCGCAAGAGCATCCTCGGTATCGCCGGTCTCGCCTTCACCGGTGGCGTGTTCGCCGGTCCGGTCGCCGCCCACGCGGCGGAGACCACCAAGCCGGCCGCCGTCGCGGTTCAGGGCGTGAGCCCGCAGGGCGAGCAGTCGCACGTGGACCTGAACGACGAGCAGATCGCCAACGCCAAGGCCATCATCGCGGCCACCAAGAAGGCGGGCCTGCCCGAGCGGGCCGCTGTCGTCGCGATCGCCACCGCGCTGCAGGAGTCGAAGCTGGAGAACCTGGGTCACCTGGGTGACCGCAACGACCACGACTCGCTGGGCCTGTTCCAGCAGCGGCCGTCCAGCGGCTGGGGTACGCCGGAGCAGATCACCGACCCCGAGTACTCGACGCTGGCGTTCCTCAAGGGCCTCAAGCAGGTCGACGGCTGGCAGGACATGCCGCTGACCGAGGCCGCGCAGACCGTGCAGGTCAGCGCCTACCCCGACGCGTACGCGCAGTGGGAGAAGCAGGCCGCCGAGATCGTCGCCGAGCACTGGCACAAGTAAGACCCGACGAAAGGCCGGTACCCGATCCGGGTGCCGGCCTTTCGCGTGCTCTCAGCCGCTGTGCGTGGCCAGCCACGACAGCACCGGTTCGACCACCGACGGGTCCAGCGGCTGCTTCGCCTCGTCCCGGTACGCCCGCAGCGACGGCGGACCGGGCTGGCGCCGCAGCACGTGGGTGACGTCCGGCAGCACGCCGGTCCGCACCGGCCCGCCCGCGTGCGCGGCGATGACCGGCAGGTCCGCCGGGTCGGTCTGGAGGTCCTTGTCGCCGGTGAGCGCGAGGATCGGCGCGTCGACGCGGGCCAGGTCCGGCCGCGGGTCGTAGCGCAGGAACTCCCGGAACCAGCGGGCGTTGAGCCGCTGCCCGCCGACCCACGCCACGTCCTTGTCGGTGGCGAGGATCTTCTCGTGGTTGCGGGCCACCTTCGTCACCAGGTCGGTGCGGGTGAGCCGGAGCACCAGGCGTACCGGCGCGGGCAGCGTGGGCAGCAGTCGTCCGGCCTGCCAGCGCAGCACCTCGGCGCCGGTGCGCCCGGGCGCGGACAGCAGGACCAGGCCGGCCACCGGTACGCCGCGCGCGGCGAGCGCGACAGCGGTGAGCGCGCCCTCGCTGTGCCCGACCAGGAACATCCGTCCGGCGTCCACGACCGGGTCGTCGCGCAGCGCCGCGAACACGGCGGCCGCGTCGTCGACGTTGTCGAAGAAGCCGGTACGCAGGAACTCGCCGGTGCTCTCGCCGACGCCCCGCCGGTCGTACCGGGCGACCGCGATCCCGGCCCCGGCGAGCGCTGCGGCCAGGTGCCGCTGGATGCCCAGGGGCAGGCGGCGGTGGTCGCCGTCGCGGTTGATCGGCCCGGAGCCGGGCAGCAGCAGCGCCACCGGGTGCCCTCCGGCGCCGTCGGGCAGCGTGAGCGTGCCGGACAGCCGCTGCTCGCCCGAGTCGACGACGAGCGGACGGTCGATCGTCACGGCAGCACCGCCACGGCCAGGGCGGAGGCGTCGTCGGCGCCGATGAGCAGGGAGTCGTACGCCTGGCCGGTGAGGGTGATGCGGACGGCCGGCTGGCCGCCGCGGACGCTGACGAACTCCTTGCCGGCCCTGCCGCGCCAGGTGCCGACGTTGCGCGTGCGGGGCACGCCGAGGCCGGGCGCCCGGATGCCGCGGGTGGCGCGCGCCCCGTCGGGCACGACGACGGCGCCCGCGACGGCGGAGCGGGGGAACGACAGGTCGCCG
Source organism: Micromonospora chalcea (assembly GCF_002926165.1). Lineage (GTDB taxonomy): Bacteria > Actinomycetota > Actinomycetes > Mycobacteriales > Micromonosporaceae > Micromonospora > Micromonospora chalcea. The sequence continues at coordinate 1,991 of NZ_MAGP01000023.1, forward strand.
CGCAGGGCCCAGATCTTCTCGGCGGTGGTGAGCCGGACGTCGATGCGGTCGGGGGTGATGTCGATGGTGGCCATCGGCGTGCTCCTCGGTTCTGTTATCGTCGGTGAGAACATTACCGGAGGCGATAACAAAAAGGGGAGCGACTGTGGCACTCGACACCGTGGAGCTGCTGATGCACCCGGTCCGGCTGCGCATCGTCCAGGCGTTCCTGGGCGGCCGCACGCTGACCACCGCCGACCTGCGCAGCGAGCTGAGCGACGTGCCGCCGGCCACGCTCTACCGGCAGGTCGCCACGCTCGCCGAGAACGGCGTGCTGCACACGGTCGGGGAGCGGCGGGCCCGCGGCGCGGTCGAGCGCAGCTACCGGCTCCACGAGGCCGCCGCGTCGGTGGACCCGGACGAGGCCCGGGCCATGAGCCCGCAACGGCACCGCCAGGCGTTCCTCACCTTCGTCGCGGGCCTGCTCGCCGACTTCGACGGCTACCTCGACCGCGGCGACCCCGACCTGGCCCGCGACGTGGCCGGCTACCGGCAGAACGCGTTCCACGCCACCGACGCCGAGACCGCCGAGTTCGTCACCCGGTTCCGCGAGCTGTTCGCCGAGTACGCCGCGCTCGGCCCCGGGCCCGGCCGCACCCGGCGGCTGCTCACCACCGTGCTGCTGCCCGGCGCCGATCAGGGGCGGCCCGCCGGGCGTCGGTGACCGGCCACGATGTCCGCCACGGCGGCACCCAGCGCCAGCACGATGATCCCGGCGGCGAGCAGCAGTGAGTGGCGGAACGCCGTACCCCAGTCGCCGTGGTCGTCGGCGATCGTGGAGAAGAACAGCGCGCCCACCGCGGCGATGCCGGCGGCCGAGCCGATGCGCTGCCCGGTCTGCAGCATGCCCGCGCCGCTGCCGGCCATCGGCACCGGCACCTCGGACAGCGTGAGCGTCTGGTTCGGCGCGATCACCAGGCCGCTGCCCAGCCCCGCGACGAGCAGCGGCAGCGCGGTCCGCAGCGGCACGTTGTCGTGCGGCCCGCCCGCCAGCACCAGGTCGGTCGCGATCAGCCCGGCCACCACCGCCAGCAGCCCGATCGCGACGAGCGGACGGCCGTACCGGGTGACCACCCGGCCGCCGAGCGCGGAGGCGAGCGCCGAACCGAGCGCGAACGGCGTGATCGCCAGACCGGCCACGAGCGCGCTGTAGCCGAGCCCCATCTGCAGGTAGAGCGTGAAGATGAAGAAGATCGCGGTGAACCCGGCGAAGTAGATCAGGCCGATCAGCGCGCCGAGCGTGTACGAGCGCACCGTGAACAGCCGCAGGTCGAACAGCGGCTGGGCGCGCCGGGCGTACCGGTGCTCCCAGAGCGCGAACCCGGCGAGCAGCAGCAGGCCGACCGGGATCAGCAACCACTTGCCCGGGCCCCGCCACTGCTCCCGCTGCACCAGCGGCAGCAGGATCACCGTCACCCCGGCGCCGAGCAGCAGCACGCCGAGTGGATCGAGGCGGCCCCGCCCGGCGGGGTTCGTCGCCCGGGTCGGCATCAGCCGCCAGCCGAGCAGCATCGCCACGATCCCGACCGGGATGTTCACGAAGAACACCCACCGCCAGCCGTGCTCCGCGCCGCCCAGCTGGATGAGCAGGCCGCCGAGCAGCGGCCCCACGGCGGTGGAGATACCGATCGTCGCGCCCAGCAGGCCGAACGCGCGACCCCGGTCGGCGCCCCGGAACAGCTCCTGGATCATGCCGCTGACCTGAGGGTTCACCACACCGGCGGCGGCGCCCTGGACGAGCCGGGCCACCACCAGCCACTCCGGCGAGCGGGCCAGCCCGGCCAGCGCGCTGGTCAGCGTGAACAGGCCCACCCCGACCACGAACGCGGTACGCCGCCCGCGCGCGTCGCCGAACCGCCCGGCCGGCACCAGCACCAGGCCGAACGTCAGCGCGTACCCGGACAGCACCCACTGCAGGTCGCTCGGTGTGGCGTGCAGCGCCCGGTCGATCGACGGCACCGCGACGTTGACGATGCTGACGTCCAGCAGCGTCATGAACGCCGCGATCAGGCCGACGCTCAGCGCGCGCCAGCGACGCCGATCGTCGTACCCGGTGTCCGGCACGATCCGATCACGCCACCTGGCGCGCGCACCACCGCGGCCCGAAGTCCAGGCCGGACATCGGGGAGTCCTCGCGGTGCAGCAGCCCTCGCTCGGTGAGCGAGTGCAGCGGCTCGCGCAGTTCCTCCTCGGTCATCCCGGTCTCCTGGGCGATCAGGTCCGGGTAGGGGACGTGTCCCTGCACCTCCAGCGCGGACACCGCCTGGTACACCCGTTCCTCGACCGCAGACAGCTGGACCTGAGGCATCGCTTCCCTCCTCGGCGTGGACCGTCCGACCCGCGGACGGCCGGCGACCGGCGGTTACCCGGACGGGCCGCGATGATGCTCACCCGTTCGACTGTCGTGCCGGGCGGGGCGGCACGGCGGTGCCCTAGGCTGCACCAGTGATCATCTGGGATCTCGTCGTGGTCGGCGGTGGGCCCGCCGGACTCTCCGCCGCGCATGCCGCGGCCCGCTCCGGCGTCCGCACGCTCGTGGTCGAGCGGGCCACCCACCCCCGGTACAAGACCTGCGGCGGCGGCCTGATCGGCACCTCGCTGGCCGAGGTCGCCGACCGCCTCGAGGTGCCCGCCCACGACCGGGTCGACCGGATCACGTTCACCCGCGACGGGCGGCGCGCGTTCACCCGCCGGCACCCGTCGCCGCTGGTCACGATGATCCGCCGGGAGGAGTTCGACGACCGGCTGCGCGCCGCCGCCGTCGCCGCCGGGGCTCAGGTCCGCGAGGGCGTCGCGGTCCGCGCGGTCGAGCAGGACCCCGACGAGGTACGCCTGCGTCTGGCCGACGGCGAGGTGGTGCGCGCCCGTGCCGTCATCGGCGCGGACGGCTCCTCCGGCGTCACGGCACGCCACGTCGGTGTCCGTTTCCGCCAGGTCGACCTCGGCCTGGAACTGGAACTGCCGGTGGACGGTGCCGAACGGGAACGCTGGCGCGGCCGGGTGCTGCTCGACTGGGGGCCGCTGCCCGGCTCCTACGCGTGGGTGTTCCCCAAGGGCGACCGGCTCACCGTGGGCGTCATCTCGGCCCGGGGCGACGGCGACCGCACCCGCGCCTACCTGCGCGACTTCACCGACCGGCTCGGACTGTCCGGGGTGACGCCGGAGCACGACTCCGGTCACCTCACCCGCTGCCGCGCCGACGACTCGCCGCTGCGCCACGGGCGGGTGCTGGTCGCAGGCGACGCGGCCGGGCTGCTGGAGCCGTGGAGCCGGGAGGGGATCAGCTACGCGCTGCGCTCCGGCCGGCTGGCCGGGGAAGCGGTGGCCGGCGGCGACCTCGGCGCGTACGCCCGGGAGGTCGGCCGGCGGCTGACGCCGGAGATGCGCGCCGGGCACCGGCTGCTGGAGACGTTCGAGCGGCGGCCCGACGTGTTCCACGCGATGCTGGCCAGCCCGCCCGGCTGGCGGATGTTCGTCCGGTTCTGCCAGGGCCGGGCGAGCTTCGCCGAGATGCTCGACCGGCGGCCGGTACGCGCCGGGCTCGCGGTGCTCGACCGTCTGCCCGCGAGGGCGCGGGCCGTGGCCGGTTAACCTGGCGCGGTGACCGACTGGGATCTCGTCTGCGAACGCGACTTCGCGGTGCCGGACGGCCGCGACCTGGACGACCTCGTCGCCGAACTCGCCGCCGCGCTGCGCGACCCCGACCCGGCGGTCCGGGACGGTGCGCCCTACGTGGTGCTGCGCACCTGGATCGCCCGGGACGTGATCGACGCCGGCCGCCGGGCGAAGCTGGGCGCGATCATGGCCGAGCGGTTCACCGACCCGGAGATCCAGGCCCGCACGTTCGCGCCGCTGGTGCTGGACATGATCGTCAGCCGGGGTGACCTCGACCCGGCCTGGCCGGCCGCGTTCCGCGCCTGGTACCCGGCCGAGACCGACCTGCGCGGGTACGACGCGACGCTCGGCTGGCTGCACGCGGTGGCCCACGGCGCCGACCTGCTGGCCACGTTCGGCCGCCACCCGTCTGTCGACCCGGCGAGCATGCTCGACCTGGCCGCGGCCCGCCTCGTCGCGCCGACCGGGCACCTCTTCGCGCAGCAGGAGGACGACCGGTTGGCCCGCGCGATCGCGCTGGTGCTGGCCCGGCCCGGCCTGTCCGGCGCCGACGCGCTCGGCTGGCTGGACCCGGTCGCGGCGAGCTTCGCCGCGCTGCCCCGGGGCACCACACCCGCGCACGCCTCGAACAGCATGCGGGCGTTGCGGGCGCTGTACGTGCTGCTGGACACCGGCATCGGGCCGAGCCGGGACGCCCCGGCGCTGCCGCAGCCGCACCGCGACGCGGTCAAGGCACGCCTGGCCGAGGTGCTCGCCCCGGTCTTCCAGCACGGCTGAACGCCCCCGGTCAGGGGACGATGACCGCCCGCCCGTGCACGTCGCCCCGGCGCAGCGCCTCGTACGCCTGCGGCGCCTCCGCGAGCGGGAACGTCTGCACGTCGGCGTGCAGCCGGCCGTCGCGGGCCAGCGCGATCACCTCGTGCAGTTCGGCCCGGGTGCCCCAGAACGGCACCGCCACAGCGGCCTCGAACGGCACGGGCGGCGGCTCGTCGGCGACCGGCCGGACCGGCAGCGTACCGCCGGCCAGGCCGACCAGCAGCAGCTGACCGCCGGTGGCGACGACCTGCCGGGCGGTGTCCAGGGTCGCCTGGGCGCCGACGAAGTCGAGCACCACGTCCGCGCCGTCCGGGGCCGGCCCGACCAGCTCACGGATCTTCTCCACCGCGTCCGGGCCGGCCTGCACCACGTGGTGCGCGCCGAGCCGCCCGGCCAGGTCCAGCGCCGCGGCGCTGGTGTCCACCGCGACGATCCGTACCGCGGTGGTGGCGAGCAGGATCTGCAACCCCATGTGCCCCAGGCCGCCGATGCCGATCACCACGCAGGTCGTGCCGGGCCGCAGCCGGGGCCGGGCCAGCTCCACCGCGTGGTACGGCGTCAGCCCGGCGTCGGTGAGCGGCGCGGCCTGGGTCAGGTCCATGTCGCCGACCGGCAGCAGCCGGGACGCGGGAACCACGACGTACTCGGCGAGCCCGCCGTCGCGGCTGAGCCCGACGCCGCCGACCGGGGTTACCCGGCAGCGGTTCTCCTCGCCCCGCAGGCAGGCACGGCACCGGCCGCAGCCGATGATCCCGTAGACCGCGGCCCGTTCTCCGGGCGACCAGCCGACCACCCCGGCGCCGACCGTGTCGACGGTGCCGGCGATCTCGTGCCCCAGGGTCATCGGGATCGGGAACACGCCCGCCGGAGCGTCGAGGATGTGCAGGTCGGAGTGGCAGGCGCCGACCGCGCCGACGCGCAGCAGCACCTCACCGGGGCCGGCCTCGGGCGTGGGCACCTCCGTGTGCTCCAGCACCCCGGGCGCTGTCATCCGTACTGCGCGCATGTCTCCTCCACCTCGTCGCCGACGGTCGTCGCGGCGGCATACCCCTGCCGTGGTGGTTGATGCGCCGGCGGGACGGGCGGGCGCACAATGCGGTCATGAGTGAGCCGGCCGAGTCGTTCACCGACGAGGAGTACGCGTTCCTGCGGCACGTCCGCTTCGGCGAACTGCCGGCCCGGGTACGCCCGGAGGACCTCACGGGGTCCGTGGAGACCGAGACCCCGCCGGACCGGCCGGACCCGGTCGGCGGGGAGTCGGAGTGGCACCTGCGCGCGGGCGGCTGACGGGGCCCGGGCACCGGCCCGGACCCCGTCGCCGCACGGTCAGAAGACCGGCACGCCGTCGCGCACCAGCTTCCAGTTGGGTACGAAGAAGTCGGCCGGGTCGATGACGCCCTTGGCCTGCGCCCAGTCGATGAGCAGCTGGCGGGTCTCCTGCTGGGCGTTGTAGACCTGGGTCTTCACGATGCCCGGGAAGTTGCCGCCGCCGCTGCGCCGGTAGTTGTTCACCGCCACCACGAACCGGGCGTCCGCCGCGACCGGGGTGTCGGTGCCGGCCAGCACCAGCCGGGTGATCCGCTGGCCGACCGGCTTGGCGATGTCGATGTCGTAGTCGACGCCGGAGAACACGTCGTAGTTGTAGTCCGGCACCGCCGGGTCGCTGATCGTCTCCGGGTTCACCGGCGCGCCCGCCGGCAGCGTGACGAAGTACTTCGCCGAGTACTCCAGGTACGCCTTCACCTCGGCGCCGGTCAGCACGACCGCCTCCAGCGTGTTGTCGTACACGTAGAGGCCCGCCACGTCGCGGATGCGCACGTCGCCCTGCGGGAACACCGCGGTACGGCTGAACGGCGCGGCGATGGACAGCACCGGCAGGCCCGCGTACTCGCCGCCCGCGAGCGCCTCGGTGACGACCTCGGTCTGGACGTGGTTGATGAAGTCCAGGATCGGGGTGTCCTTGTACCGCGACTCGGCGGCCGACAGCTCCACGCTGGACTGCGCGACGACGCGGTTGACGTACTCGACGGTCTTGGTGTGCTGGCCGCGCACGGCCGCGAGCACCGCCGGGTCCTCGACCACCGTGTTGGTGTTGAGCGTGGTGGCCGACTTGGCGGTGACCGTCCAGCGGCCCTTCTCCCGGGTCAGCGTGAAGTCCATCCGGGTCAGCCGCTGGCCCCACTTCGACGGCTCCGAGGTGAGGACCCGCTCGCCGGTGGTGAGGTTGGTGACGAACTTCTCCGGCACCTCGTTGTGCGCGTGGCCGAACAGGATCGCGTCGATGCCGGGGACCTGCTCGGCGATCAGCGCGGTCGGGTTCTCGTTCGGCAGCTCCGGGCCGTAGCTGGAGGTGCCGCTGTCGCCGCCGTGCGCCGAGATGACGACCAGGTCGGCGCCGCGGCGGCGCATCTCCGGCACCCACTTCGCGGCGGTGGCGACCATGTCGGCGAAGACGAGGCGGCCCTCGACGTTGCCCTTGTCCCAGATGGCCACGCCGGGGTTGGTCAGGCCGAGGACGCCCACGCGCAGCTTCGGCGCGCCGTGCCCGCCGAGCTTGACCTCCTTGATCACGTACGGGAGGAACGCCGGCTTGCCGGTCTTCGCGTTGAGCGCGTTCGCGGCCAGGGCCGGGAAGCCGAGCTGCTCGATCCAGGTGGCCAGCAGCGGCAGGCCGTAGTTGAACTCGTGGTTGCCGAGCGTCACCGCGTCGTACTTGAGGATGTTCATGGCTCGGGCCATCGGGTGCGTCTCACCGGTGCTGGTGATCGGCTCCTGCTTGGCGTAGTACGTGGCCAGCGGCGTGCCCTGGATGGTGTCGCCGGCGTCGAGGACCAGCGTGGCCCTGCCCTTGCGCTCGGCGCGGATCTGGTTGACCAGGGTGGCGAGCTTCGCGACGCCGACGTCGTTCTGCTTGCTGTCGTCGAACTCCGCGTCCTTGTAGTAGTCCCAGTTGTAGACGTTGCCGTGGGTGTCGGACGTGCCGAGGATCGTCAGGTCCCAGGTCTTCGGCTGCTTCGGCTTCGCCTCGGCGGGCGCGCCGGCCAGCAGGGGAGCGGTCGCGGCGGCGGCCGCGACGGCCAGCACCTGGCGCCGGGAGGCGCCGGAGGAGGAAGTCATGAGGTGCCTTTCCAATGGGGGGTACGCGCCTCGTGGGCGCCGTTGCGCACCATAACCACCACATGTCGCGTGCGCCACACCGGCCCGTTTTGTTTCCCCTACGGTCACGGTGCTGCTGTTTCCCCTCCGGCCACCGGGGTAGGGGCGCAGACATGAGCGAGGACCAGTTCACCCAGCAGCACCCGGCCGAGCAGTACGGACAGCGTGAGGGACAGCCCTCGCAGCAGCAGACGCCGCCCGGCAACGAGCAGGAGATGGGGCCGAAGCCCGACCACGGCGAGCAGTCGTACCGGGGCAGCGACCGGCTCACCGGCAAGCGCGCGATCATCACCGGCGGCGACTCCGGCATCGGGCGGGCCGTGGCGATCGCCTTCGCCCGCGAGGGCGCCGACGTGCTCGTCACCTACCTCGCCGACGAGGAGGAGAAGGACGCCCGGGAGACGGTCGCCCTGATCGAGCAGGCCGGGCGCACCGGCGTCGCGGTCCGGTGCGACCTGCGCGAGGAGGCCAACTGCCGTGCCCTCGTCGACCAGGCGATGCGCGACCTCGGCGGCGTCGACATCCTGGTCAACAACGCGGCGTACCAGATGTCGCAGGACAACGGCCTGCTCGACATCACCACCGAGCAGTTCGACCGGGTGTTCAAGACCAACGTGTACGCCATGTTCTGGCTCTGCAAGTTCGCCGTGCCGCACATGAAGGAAGGCTCGACGATCATCAACACGTCGTCGATCCAGGCGTTCGACCCGTCGCCGCAGCTGCTCGACTACGCCACCACCAAGGCCGCCATCGCGAACTTCACCAAGGCGCTCGCGCAGAACCTCGCCGAGCGGGGCATCCGGGTCAACGCGGTCGCGCCCGGTCCGATCTGGACGCCGCTGATCCCGGCCACCATGCCGGAGGAGAAGGTGAAGCAGTTCGGCACCGACACGCCGATGGGCCGTCCCGGTCAGCCGGCCGAGCTGGCGCCCGCGTACGTCTACTTCGCATCCCAGGAGTCCAGCTACGTCACCGGCGAGATCCTCGGCGTCACGGGCGGCCGCCCGACGAAGTGAGCGTCCGGTCCGGCTGCGTCTCTGGTCCCGGCTCGCCCATCCGGCCGGTCCGGCTTGTCCCGGCTCGGTCGTCTGGTCCGGCGCGACTCGGGCGTCTGTCCGTCCGGCGCGGCGCGGCGGGGGTCGTCTGGTTCCGTTGCTCAGCGGGGCCAGACGGCCATCCGGCGGCGCACCTCGGCGATGCGCGGCGCGTCCAGGCCGTAGCGGGTGAACCGGCGGTCGGCCAGCCCGTCCAGGTAGCGGCCGGCGGCGCGCACGTCCTCGTCGTCCAGCGCCGGGTCCACCTGCCGGGCCAGCTCCAGCAGCTCCGCGACCGTGTACCGGTCCAGCGCGGCGGACACGTCGATGTAGTCGCGTACCTCCCGCCGGTTCACCAGCGCGGCGGTCTTGTTGGCGATCAGGTCCCGCACGTCCATCACCGGGCCGAAGTCCATCACCACCGGGCTGCGGTGCCGGTCCAGGCGGGCCAGGCTGAGGCGGATCTGCCGGCCGTCCCGGCTCACCACGAAGTCCCGCAGGTCCCGGTCGAAGCCGTCGAACACCTCGCCCAGGCCGCCCGGATCCGCCTCGGCCACCCGGTAGCCGGCCCGTTCCAGCGCCGCGCGTACCCCGTCGGCCGCGGCCGCGGCGGCGCCCTCCACGTCGGCGAACAGGTCGACGTCCTCGGTGGGGCGGGTGACCAGGCCGTGCGCGGCCCAGGCGACACCGCCGCCGAGCACGAACCGGTGCGGGCCGGCGGCGGCCAGCGCCACCCGGGCCACCTCCCGGTAGAAGTCGTGCGGATGGGTCACGCCGGGCGCAGGCTCCGGTGCCGGCCCTCCCAGGCCAGGCGTACGCCCCGGGGCAGGTTCAACAGCGGCCACAACCGGCGCAACGTGCCCCCGTGGATCAGCTCGCGCAGATCCTCCACCCGGGTCGTCTCGCGCAGCACGTTCTCGTACATCCAGAGCAGTTCGTCCGGGTCGGCCAGGTCGAACGCGCGCTCGCTGCTCCACATGAGGCGTACCGGCAGTTCGACGATGCCGGTGGTGGGGCCGGTCAGCTCGTCCAGGGTGCGCGCCACCACGGCGGGTCGCCCAGGCCGGGCGAGGTACGCGTGCGCGGTGGCCGACATGGCATCAGGGTAACCCCAACCCGGCCCATCACCCCCCTCCCTTCCCG
>NZ_MAGP01000024.1 GCF_002926165.1 Micromonospora chalcea
GGGGTGGGGGGGGGGGGGGGAGAGGACCTTCAGGGTTTCGGCTGTGGCTATCGCGTCGCTGCGGGCACTGCCGTGCCGCCCGTCGCTGCTGTACAGCGACGGGTCGGCCACCAGCGGATGGTCGGTCAGGTGCACGTGCAGCGTGCCCAGCCGCTCGGCCACGCCGCGGGTGTGCCGGGACAGCCGGCGCATCCGCTCGCCCAGGCCCGCGCGCAGCGTCTCCGGCACGGCCGGGCTGTGCGAGACGTCGAACATGCCCACCGTGATCACGTCCGCCCCCGCTTCCCGCAGCGCGGTGATCATGGCGGTCAGCTCGGCGTCGACCGCGTCCGGGTCGTAGGCGGACCGGAACGCGTCGTTGCCGCCGCACACCACCAGTGCGAGATCCGGTGCGAAGGCCAGCGCGTCGGCCAGCTGGGCCGCCCGCACCTCGTGCGCGCGCAGCCCGCGCCGGCCCAGGTTCAGGTACGCCAGCTCCGGCCGGACGGCGCGCAGCTCGGCGGCGATCCGGTCGGCCCACTGGAGGTCCGGGTAGCCGTCGACCGGCTCGCACAGTCCTTCCGCGACGCTGTCGCCGAGCACCACGAACCGGCGCCACGGGTGCCCGCGCAGCAGCTCGGTGGCCTCGCCCGGACGCAGGCACCACGGATCAGTCGCCTCGGTCAACGTCGATGCCATGATCGGCAGGCTAGCCGAGCGCCCGGCGCGGCAAAAGAGGCTCAGCTCAGCAGGGTCAGCAGTTCGCCGGGCCGGGACAGACTGAGGTCGGCGGGTTCGGCCGGATCGTACTGATGGCCCCACGCGGCGGCCACCGCCACCGCGCCGCTGCTGCGGGCGGCGCGCAGGTCCAGCGGCGAGTCGCCCACGTACGCGGCCCGGCCGGCCGGCACGCCGAGCCGCCGGCAGGCCACCTCGACGCCCTCGGGCGCCGGTTTGGGGCGGGTGACCTGGTCGCCGCCGAGGACCACCCGGAAGTGACCGAGCAGGCCGACCCGGTCGAGCATGATCTCCGCCGCCTGGTGGCTCGCGCCGGTGAACACGCCCACCGGCACCCGGGCGGCGAGGTCGGCGAGCATCTCCGGGACTCCGGGGTAGACGCTCACCCGCCCGGCCGTCGCGGCCAGTTCGGTGTGGTAGCGGTCGAGGTCAGCGGCGGTGGCGGGGCGCCGGAGCAGGTGCGTCAGCAGGTCGGACGGTGAGCCGATCGAGTAGCCGGCGATGACCTCGGCGTCGGTGTACGACGGGCCGCCACCGGCCCGCACCGCCGCCCGGTACGCCGCCGGCACCACCTCGTGCGACTCGATGAGCGTGCCGTCCATGTCGAAGACGACGGCGTCCACCGGGCGGCTCACGCGGCCCCGGCCCGGTGCGCGGCGGCGAGCCGCTTCGGCGCGCGGGTGTGCCACGCCTCGGTGATCAGCTCGGTCAGGTCGTCCACGGCGATCCGGTCGAGCCGGACCAGCACGGCCGGGTAGCCGTCGAGGTGCGGCGTGGTGAAGTAGACCGCCGGGTCGTCGGCGAGCAGCGCCTCCTTGGCGCCCAGGTCGGGCACCCGGGCGCCGAGGATCGGGCCGTCCGGCGCGGCGTCGCCGAGCGCTTCGAGGTCGCTGCGGCGCAGCGGCCGGTCCCAGACGAACATCTTGTCGCGCACCCGCCAGGCGGGCAGGTCGTCGTACGAGCCGCGCTCGGTGGTCTCCGGCAGGGCCAGCGCGATGCGCCGCACGTCGTCCCAGGTCGCCATGGCCCCGACCCTACCGCCGCCCACCGACACCCCGGCTCAGACCGGCGTGGGGGTCGCCGGTTCCGGGGCCGGGCGGTGGGACCCGCGGGTCAGCAGCAGCGGTCCCACGGTCAGCACCAGGCAGACCACCGACATCACCAGCAGCGCCGGGGTGAGGTCGAGCAGCGCCACCGACCAGCCGCCGAGCAGCGCGCCGACGGGCAGGCCGAGGAACGCCACCGACCCGGAGATGCCCAGCACCCGGGTCTGCAGCTCGCCCGGCACCCGCTGGTAGAGCGACGCGCCGAGCAGCGGGTTCACCGCCGCGATGCCGATGCCGGACAGGAACGTCACCACCAGCACCACGACCAGGTCGTCGCTGAGCGCCAGCGCGAGCAGCCGGGGCGCGCCGCTGAGCGTCAGCCCCAGCGCGAACGTCGTCCCGGCGGGCAGCCGGGTGCCGAACATCGTGAACAGCACGTTGCCCAGCAGCGCGCCGCCCGAGAACACACCGAGCAGCAGGCCGAAGCCGGCCGGGTCGCCGAGCACCTGGTTGACCCAGAGCGGGATCCAGACCGCGACGCTGGCGTTGGCGAACATGTTCGACACCGAGACCACGATCAGCATGATCATCAGCGTCCGGTCGGTGCGCAGGTACGCGAAGCCGCCGCGCAGCGCCCGCAGGTAGGGCTCCCGGGGTGCGGGTTGAGTCGGCGCGGGCGGCCGGACCAGCACGCCGATGAGCAGCGCGCAGACCGCGAACGTGGCCGCGTCGATCCAGATGGCCCGGGTCAGCCCGACCCAGTCGATGAGCAGTCCGCCGAGCACCGCGCCGAACAGCGTCATGCCCCGGGCCAGGCCGTCGTAGGCGCTGGTGAGCCGGATCAGCGGCACCCCGGCCCGCTCGGCGGCCGGTTTGAACAGTACGTGCTTGACCCGGTCGCCGATGCCGCGCAGCCCGCCGGCGACCGCCACCAGGACCAGCAGCCGGCCGAACCCGAGCCAGGGGGCCAGCGCCACCACCGCCATCGCGACGGCGCTCGCCGCGTCCACGAACACGGAGGTACGGCGTACCCCGAAGCGGTCCGCCCACGGCGTGGCCAGCGCGCTGGAGAGCATGTACGGCAGCGTCTCCGCCGCCGCGACGAGTCCCATCTTGGTGGGGCTGCCGGTGGTCTCCAGCACCAGCCAGGGGATGGCCACCACGGAGATCCGGGTGCCGAGGTTGGACAGCAGGTCGGCGCCGACCAGGGTGTACAACTCCCGGCGCGGGTTCATGCCGAGCTGCCGATCACGGTGCCCAGCGTGTCGGCGTCGGCGGGATGCGCGGCGGCGTACCGGGCCCGAAGCGCCCGTTTGTCCACCTTCGCGGACCGGTTCAGCGGCAGCGCGTCCACGAACTCCACGGCGCCGGGCGCCCACGTCTCGCTCAGCTCCCGCACCACCAGCGCGATCAGCTCCTCGCCGGTCACCGACGCGCCGGGCGCCGGCACCACGTACGCGTACGGCAGCTCCCCGGCGACCGGGTCCGGCACGCCGATCACGGCGGCGGCCCGCACCTCGGGGTGGCCGGCGAGCACGTCCTCGATCGGGCGGGAGTAGATCGGCCAGCTGCGCGCCCGGGTGAGGATCCGGTCCTGCAACCGGTCGACCAGGTAGAGGTAGCCGTCGGCGTCGAGGTGGCCGATGTCGCGGGTGCGGACCCAGCCGTCGACGAGCGTCTCCGCGGTCAGCTCCGGCCGGCCGTGGTAGCCGGCGAAGCTCAGCTTCGTCCGGACCCACACCTCGCCGTCGTCGCCGGGCGGCAGCACCTTGCCGTCGGCGTCGCGGATCTCCACCGTCACGTCGCCGTACGGGCGGCCGCAGGAGCGCAGACGCTCCGGGTGCTCCGGGTCCTCGGTCAGCCCGGGCAGCGCGCAGATGACCACCGCCTCGCTGAGGCCGTACACGATGCGCAGGCACGGGCCGAAGCGGGCGATGGCCTGGCGCAGCCGGGCGGGCGCGGCGGGCCCGGCGCCCACGTTGAACATGAACATGGCGGAGAAGTCGGCGCCCGGCAGGTCGGGGTGGTCGAGCACCTCGTAGAGCATCGGCGGGGTGACGAATGTGGAGGTGAGCCGCTCGGCGTCCACTGTCGCGATGAACGCGGCCGGGTCCCACTGCTCGCGCAGGAACAGCACGCCGCCGGTGAACAGGTTGAACAGCGTGGTGATCTGGCCACTGGCCAGCCACATCGGTGAGTGCGACAGGTGCCGCAGCAGCGGGAACCCGGCGCCCCGGAAGTCGGCGGCCAGGGCGAGGACCTGCCGGTAGAAGCTCTCCCGGTGGTGCACCAGCTTCGGCGTGCCGGTGGTGCCGCTGGTCTGCAGGAACGACTCCGGCGCGGGCGCGTCGGCGGGCAGCTCAGCCGCCGGCTCGCCGGCCGTCGCGGTCAGGTCCGGTCCGGCGCCGCCGGGGCCGAGGCAGAGCACCGGTACGCCGGACAGCCCGGCCGCGATCTGGACCGCCTGCGGGTCGCGCGGGTCGTACACGAACGCCTCCGGCGCGGACAGCGCGACGAACTCGTCGACCTCCCGCCGCGAGGTCACCGGGGCGACCCACATGCTCCGGCAGCCCAGCAGGTGCAGCGCCAGTTGCAGCAACGGGCCCTCGACCGTGTTGCCGAGCATCACCAGCACGGCCGCGCCGGGGCGTACCCCGTGCCGGCGCAGCGCGGCGGCCAGGCCGCGCACCCGCGCGGCGACCTGGGGGTAGGTGAGGCGGCGTCCGCCGCCGACGAGCGCCTCCCGGTCGCCGAAGCCGGCGAAGAGCTCCAGCGCCTCGTGCACATAGTTCGGCCGGTCGGTCATCGGGCAGCCCCCATCATGGTCCGCGAGCGGCGTCCGGCCAGGTCAGGGCCGGGACATGACGGCAGGTGCCAGGTCGGCGACCGCACCGCCGCCAGCTTCCGAGCCTAGGCAGCGGCGGTCCACCGCGGACAGAGCCGATCGTCGCTGCGTCCCGCGACGTGGGCATTTGATCATGTCGATCAGGTTGATTGACGCTCGTCACCGCCGGAAGCTAGTTTCCGGTCCATCGCCCGGGCCGGTGCCGCCGACCGCGTCACGCCCGGGGCTGCCGACCATGGAGGATCGATGCCGACCCCGAAGAGATGGCACGTCATAGCTTCCGCCGTAACGCTGCTGATCGCCGCCACCCCGGCGGTCACCGCGAGCGCCGGCCCGACCGACACCGACCGCGCCGGGCACGGGCGCGCCGAGTGGGCCGGGACCTGGGCCGCGGCGGTGACCCGCGGGAACACCGTGGGCCTGACCGAGACCGGCCTGAACAACCAGAGCATCCGGATGACCGTGCAGACCTCGGTGGGCGGGCCGCGCCTGCGGGTGCGGCTGACCAACCTCTACGGCCAGCAGGCCATCCAGGTCGGCCGCGCCACCATCGCCCGGCCGAACACCGCCACCCCCGACGACCTGTCCGACATCGTCCCGGCCAGCGTCCGCCAGCTGACCTTCTCCGGCGCCGGCTCGGCGACCATCAACAAGGGCGCCGAACTGCTCAGCGACCCGGTGGCCTTCCCGGTGGCCGAGCAGGAGGACCTGGTGGTCACCCTGTACTTCCCGGTGCTCACCGGGCCGGTCACGTTCCACGGCCAGTCCCGGGTCACCAACTTCATCGGCGCCACCGACCTCACCTCGGCGGCCGACGGCGCCGGCTTCACCATCCGGCCCAACTGCTGCTGGATGTTCCTGTCCGGCATCGACGTGGAGCGCAAGGTGACGCCCGGCTCCGTGGTGGTGCTCGGCGACTCCATCAGCGACGGCAACGGCAGCACCGTCAACGCCGACCGCCGCTGGCCGGACCTGCTCGCCAAGCGGCTGATCGACGCCCGCCCGGAGCCGCGTACGCCGGGCGTGCTCAACCTCAGCCTGGCCGGCAACCGGCTCAACCACGAGGGCACCGAGCCCGGCGCGGGCGACTTCCCCGGCTACTACGAGCTGGGCCCGAACGCGCTGGCCCGGCTCAACGAGGACGTGTTCCCGCAGACCGGGGTGCGTACCGTCATCACCCACCTGGGCATCAACGACATCTGGATGAACGGTGACAGCCCGGAGGCGATCATCGCCTCGCTGCGCCAGCTCAACCGGCAGGTCCAGGCGCGCGGCCTGACCAGCATCGCCGGCACGCTCATGCCGTACGAGGGCAACGGCGGGCCGGGCGTGTGGACGCCGGAGAAGGACGCCACCCGGCAGGCCGTCAACACCTGGCTGCGCGGGCCCGGCCGGGCCGAGTTCGACGGCGTCGTCGACTTCGACGCGGTGATGCGCGACCCGGCGCAGCCCAGCCGGCTGCTGCCGGCGTACGACTCGGGTGACCACATCCACCCGAACGACACCGGAGCCGCGGCGATGGCGAACGCGGTGCCGTTGAAGCTGCTCGGACTGTGACACCGGGCGGGGGCGGCGGTCGACACGACGCCGCCCCCGCCGCCGTTTTCCTGGGGAGGAAAGACAGTGGACGTCAGCGAGATCCTGACCGGGCTCTACAGCGAACAGGGCCGGCAGAACCCCTATCCCTTCTACGCGGCCCTGCACGAGCACGGGCCGATAAACGCCGTTCCGGCCCGCGCCGAGCACAGCACCGTCAGCGCGGTGGCCGGCGGCTACGACATGGTGGACCAGATCCTGCGCGATCCCGGCTGGTACAAGGGCTTCCCGCCCGGCTGGGAGGAGCAGGAGATCCTGCGGACTTTCCTGACGTCGATGATGTTCGTCAACCCGCCCGACCACACCCGGATGCGCGCGGTGTTCGCGAAGACGTTCACCCCGCGCCGGCTGGTCGCGCTGGAGCCGGTGATCGAGCGGGTCGTCGCCGAACGCCTGGACCACATGGCCGAGGTGGGCGCCGACGGGCACGAGGTGGACTTCGTGGCCGACTTCGCGTACCCGGTCCCGGCGCTGGTGATGGCCGAGTTCATCGGCCTGCCCCCGGCCGACCTGGCCTGGTACCGGCAGCGGGTCGACTGGATCGACGAGTACATGGACGTGTCCGGCAAGACGCCGGAGCGGCTGGCCCGGGCCAACCAGGCCGCCGAGGAGCTGCGCGTCTACTACCGCGACCTGATCGCCCACCGGCGCCGTACGCCCGGTCACGACCTGATCAGCGGGCTGGTCGAGGTGCTCGACGCGGGCGGCGTCGACCTCACCGAGGACGAGTTGATCAGTAACCTGATCGTGCTGTTCAACGCCAGCTTCGTCACCACCGTCTACATGTTCAGCAACGGCCTGCCGCTGCTGCTGGACCACCCGGACGTGACCGCCGCGCTACCCGGTGACGACGCGCTGGCCCGGGGCTGCGTGGAGGAGGTGCTGCGGATGGAGAGCCCGGTGCACTTCCTGGCCCGCTCCGCGCCCGCCGGCGTCGACCTCGGCGGCGTGCCGGTCGACCGGGACGACAACGTGCTGCTGCTGATCGCCGCCGCCAACCGCGACCCGGCCCGGTTCCCCGACCCGGACCGCTTCGACCCGCGCCGTCCCGGCCCGCCGTCGTTGGCCTTCGGCGTCGGGCTGCACTTCTGCCTCGGCTCGGCGGTGTCCCGGCTGGAGGGCCGGCTGCGGCTGCCGCGCCTGTTCGCGCGCTTCCCGCGGCTGGCCGTCACCCAGCCGTACACGTACAGCGGGAGTCTGTTCCTGCGCGGCATCGACAAGCTCTTCGTCACCACAGGGGAGGCCGGATGACACTCGATCCGCAGGTGGTCGCGTGGCGGACCGCGCGGGCCGCCGCCGGGACCGTGCCGCTCTACACCCAGACCCTGGCCGAGGCCCGCGCCGCCGACCTCGCCGCGATCCGTGCCGGCTCCGGCGCGGTCGAGCCGGTCGCCGAGGTACGCGACACGACGGTGCCCGGCCCGGCCGGGCCGCTGCCGGTGCGGATCCACCGGCCGGACGGCGACGGCCCGCTGCCGACGCTCGTCTACTTCTTCGGTGGCGGCTGGACCCTCGGCAGCGTCGACACCGCCGACGGAATCTGCCGGCGGCTGGTCAACCTGACCGGCGCGCAGACCGTGACGGTCGGCTACCGGCTCGCCCCGGAGCATCCGTTCCCGGCGGCGGTGGAGGACTGCCACGCCGCGGTGCGGCACCTCGCCGCGCACGCCGCCGAGTTCCGCGTCGACCCGGACCGGCTGGCGGTCGGCGGGGACAGCGCGGGCGGGAACCTGGCCGCCGCTGTCACGCTGCTGGCCCGCGCCGACGGCGGTCCCCGGCTCGCCGCCCAGCTGCTGGTCTATCCGAACACCGACCAGCGGCCCGGGCACCGCCCCGGCGACGACGAGGACCCGATGCTGTTCAACAGGCACTCGGTGGGCTGGTACCGGAGCCACTACCTGGCCGACCCGGGCGACGCGGCCCACCCGCTGGCGTCTCCGCTGCTCGCCGAGGACCTGGGCGGCCTGCCCCCGGCGCTCGTGATCACCGCCGGGT
Organism: Micromonospora chalcea; assembly: GCF_002926165.1. Lineage (GTDB taxonomy): Bacteria > Actinomycetota > Actinomycetes > Mycobacteriales > Micromonosporaceae > Micromonospora > Micromonospora chalcea. The sequence goes on from NZ_MAGP01000024.1 coordinate 8,200, forward strand.
ACGACCCGCTGTGCGCCGAGGGCCGGCGGTACGCCGAGCGGCTGGGCGAGGCCGGCGTGCCCACCGAGACGGCCCACTACCCGGGGATGGTGCACGGGTTCTTCGCCATGCCCGGCGTGTTCGACGCCGGACGGCAGGCCCAGGAGCGGGCCGCCGCCTTCCTGCGCCGCACGTTCGGGCTCGACCGCACGCCCGGTGCGGGCGAGTCCGCTGCGGGCGTGGACCCGGCCGGGAACACGGTGGGCGCGGGCGGCCATGGCTGACCCGGCACGCGACACGCAGCCGCCCGCCGACGCGGCGGACGGCTTCGTGCCGCCGGTCAGCCTGGCCGACTTCGCCGCGCTGGCCCGGGCGGTGCTGCCGCCCGACGTGTGGGACTTCGTCGACGGCGGCAGCGGCGCCGAGACCGCCCTGGCCGCGAACCGGGCCGCGCTCGATCGGGTGGCGGTGCTGCCGCGGATGCTGGCCGGCGTGGACGACCCGTCCACCGAGGCGGCGCTGCCCGGCGGCCGGGCCGCGTTGCCGGTGGCTGTCGCGCCGATGGCGTACCAGCGGTTGCTGCACCCCGACGGCGAGCCCGCGCTCGCGGCGGCGGCCCGCGCGGCGGGCGTGCCCTACGTGGCCAGCACGCTGGCCAGCACGCCGATCGAGGAGATCGCGGCGACCGGCGCGACGGTGTGGTTCCAGCTGTACTGGCTGCGCGACCGGACGCTGGTGGCCGACCTGCTCGACCGGGCGTCGGCGGCCGGCTGCGCGGCGGTGATGGTGACTGTGGACGTGCCGGTGCTCGGGCGGCGCCTGCGCGACGCCCGCAACGGGTTCGCGCTGCCGCCGCACGTCACCGCCGCGAACCTGCCCGGCGGCCGGGACGACCTGGCGCACCAGGGCACCCCCGGCGTGTCGGCGGTGGCGGTGCACACCGGCGCGGTCTTCGCCCCGGCGCTGAGCTGGGCGGACCTGGAGTGGCTGCGGGAGCGTACCCGGGTGCCGTTGCTGGTCAAGGGCATCCTGGACGCGCGCGACGCGGTCCGTGCGGCGGACGCCGGCGTGGACGCCGTGGTGGTCTCCAACCACGGCGGACGGCAGCTCGACGCCGCCCCGGCCAGCGCGAGCGTGCTGCCCGAGGTGGTCGAGGCGGTCGACGAGCGGTGCGCGGTGCTGCTGGACAGCGGCGTCCGCGGCGGCGTCGACGTGCTGCGCGCGCTGGCGCTGGGCGCGGACGGCGTGCTGCTGGGCCGGCCGCTGCTCTGGGCCCTGGCCGCCGGTGGCCGGGTCGGCGCCGAGGCGGCACTCGCGCTGCTCGCGGCGGAACTGCGCGACGCGCTCATCCTCAGCGGCTGCCCGGACCCGGCCTCGGCCCGGCGGCTGCGCACCCGGATCGGAGGCTGACGTGGAACCGGTCGACCTGGCCGTCACGGCGCTGCACGGCAGTGTCGGCGACCCGGCGCTGAACTCGATGAACTTCCTCAACGAGGTGGCGCAGCACTACCCGGACGCGGTGTCGCTGGCGGCCGGGCGGCCGTACGAGGAGTTCTTCGACTCGGCGGTGCTGCACACGTACCTGGACCGCTTCCGCCGCCACCTCGCCGAGGACGTCGGGCTGGACCGGGCCGGCGTGGACCGGACGCTGCTGCAGTACGGCCGGACCAAGGGCGTCGTGCACCACCTGATCGCCCGGCACCTCGCCGTGGACGAGGGGCTCACCGTCGACCCGGAGTCGATAGTGGTGACAGTTGGCTGCCAGGAGGCGATGTTCCTGGTGCTGCGCGCGCTGCGGACCGGCCCGGCGGACGTGCTGTTCGCTGTCGCGCCCACGTACGTCGGGCTCACCGGCGCGGCCCGTCTGGTCGACCTGCCGGTGCGCCCGGTGGCCGGCGGGCCCGACGGCGTCGACCTGGCCGACCTGCGCGCCGGGGTGCGCCGCGCCCGCGCGGAAGGGCTGACGCCCCGGGCCTGCTACGTGATGCCCGACTTCGCCAACCCGTCCGGCGTCAGCATGGGCACCGGGCAGCGGCGACGGCTGCTGGAGCTGGCCGCCGAGGAGGACCTGCTGCTGATCGAGGACAACCCGTACGGCCTGTTCCCGGCCGACGGCACCGCGCGGCGGCCCACGCTCAAGGCGCTGGACACCGCGCGCCGGGTGGTCTACCTCGGCTCGTTCGCCAAGACCGTGCTGCCCGGGGCCCGGGTCGGCTACGTGGTCGCCGACCAGCGGGTGGGGGAGGCCGACGGCACAGTGGTCCCCTTCGCCGACCACCTCGCGAAGATCAAGAGCATGGTCACGGTGAACACGTCACCGATCAGCCAGGCGGTGATCGGCGGCGCGCTGCTGGCGCACGACTGCTCGCTGGTGGCCGCGAACGTGCGGGAACGGGCCGCGTACGCCCGCAACCTGCGCCACCTGGTCGACGGCCTGGCCCGGCGCTTCCCGGCCGGCGGCCCGGTCACCTGGACCGTCCCGGCGGGCGGCTTCTTCGTGGTGGTGAGCGTCCCGTTCCCGGTCGACGACGCGCTGCTGCACCGCTCGGCCCGCGAGTACGGCGTGCTCTGGACGCCGATGGCCCACTTCTACGATGCGGGCACGCCGGTGAATGCGTTGCGGCTGTCGGTGAGCGCTGTCACACCGGAGTCGATCGATCTCGGGCTGGACCGGCTCGCCGCGCTGGTCACGGACACCATGTCCGGCAGCGTGACGCCGGAGTGTCAGGGTTCCGGCACACTACGTGTTTCCTGACGCCGTTCGTCTGTTGATAATGGACCAATGGTTGCCTGGGAGTACGCGTTGCTCGTTCGTCGGTATCAGGGTCAGGGACGCAATTTCCACGTCTCGTTCGTGTGGTACGGCCCGGACGGGTCACGCACCGACGTGACCGCGTACGGCGACACCGCCATCGCGCACCTGAACCGGGTCGGCCGGGAGGGCTGGGAACTGGTCTCCGCCGCCGAGGACGTGAACAACGTGCAGGGCAGCACCGAGGTCCACCGCTACCACCTGAAGCGCCCGCTGCGCTGACCCCGTAACCGCCGGCACCCCGGGAAACTCCTTCTCCCGGGGTGCCGCTTCGTGTTGTCGGGCGCTCAGCCCAGGTCGACCGAGGGGTAGAGCGGGAACGGCGTGAGCAGGTCGGCGGCCTGCTTGCCGACGGACTCGGCGACCGCCGGGTCCAGCACGTACTTCGCCTTCGACGGCGCGCCGTCCGGGCCGGTGCCGGGCGTGGTCTGGCTGAGCACGGTGTGGATCAGCTCGGCGGTGGCGTCCATCTCGGCGGCGCCGAGGCCCCGGGTGGTCAGCGCCGGGGTGCCGATGCGGATGCCGGAGGTGTACCAGGCGCCGTTCGGGTCCTGCGGCACCGAGTTGCGGTTGGTCACGATGCCCGAGTCCAGCAGCGCCTGCTCGGCCTGCCGGCCGGTCAGGCCGTACCCGGACACGTCGATGAGCACCAGGTGGTTGTCGGTGCCGCCGGTGACCAGCGTCGCGCCCCGGCGCAGCAGCCCGTCGGCGAGCGCCTGCGCGTTGTCCACGATCCGCTGGGCGTAGTCGGCGAAGTCGGGGCGGCGTGCCTCGGCCAGCGCGACCGCCTTGGCGGCCATCACGTGCGGCAGCGGCCCGCCGAGCACCATCGGGCACCCCCGGTCGACCTGGTCGGCCAGCTCCGGGCCGCAGAGCACCATGCCGCCGCGCGGGCCGCGCAGCGACTTGTGCGTGGTGGTGGTGACGATGTGCGCGTGCGGCACCGGGTCGAAGTCGCCGGTGAAGACCTTGCCGGCGACCAGCCCGGCGAAGTGGGCCATGTCGACCATGAAGGTGGCGCCGACCGAGTCGGCGATCTCCCGCATGATCCGGAAGTTGACCTTCCGCGGGTACGCGGAGTAACCGGCGACCAGGATCAGCGGCTTGAACTCGCGGGCCGCCTCGGCCACCCGGTCGTAGTCGATCAGGCCGGTGGCCGGGTCGGTGCCGTAGCTGCGCTGGTCGAACATCTTGCCGGAGATGTTCGGCCGGAAGCCGTGGGTGAGGTGCCCGCCGGCGTCCAGCGACATGCCCAGCATCCGCTGGTTGCCCAGCTCACGGCGCAGCGCGAACCAGTCGGCCTCGGTGAGGTCGTTCACCTGCCGGGCCTGCGCCTTGCGCAGCGCGGGGGACTCGACCCGGTCGGCCAGGATCGCCCAGAACGCGACCAGGTTGGCGTCGATGCCCGAGTGCGGCTGCACGTAGGCGTGGGACGCGCCGAACAGCTCGCGGGCGTGCTCGGCGGCGAGCGCCTCGACCGTGTCGACGTTCTGGCAGCCGGCGTAGAAGCGGCGCCCGACGGTGCCCTCGGCGTACTTGTCGCTGAACCAGTTGCCCATGGCCAGCAGCGTCGCCGGGGAGGCGTAGTTCTCGCTGGCGATGAGCTTGAGCGACTCGCGCTGGTCGGCCAGTTCCGCGGCGATGGCGTCGGCGACGCGCGGCTCGACGCCGCGGACGACCTCCAGCGCGCTGCGGAAGGCGGTGGACTCGGCGTTGCGCGACATGCGACCTCCAGGTGACGTGCGGAAGGCCCAGGCGCTCGGCATGCGTCCTCATGACGAGGCCGCTCCCCGATGGTGCTCCATCTCCACGCGCCAGTCACGGCCCGTGCCGATCCTACCGGCCCGGCCCGGACCTGCGGGGTTGGGCCGCCGGTCCCGGCGACTGAACCCCGCGACGCGAGCGGGACCGCCCCTCTGCCTCGGGGCGGTCCCGCTCGCGTCGCGGCCGGTGTCAGGCGACCACGGCATCGAGGGACTTCTTCAGCGCCTTCGGCGCGGTCGGCGTCTTCGGGGCCTTCGGGCGCAGGTCGAGCATCCGCTGGCCGATCTCCTGGAGCTGGTTACGGCCGAGCGCCTCCCGGACCTTCGGGAACCACTCCTGCTCCTCCTCCTCGACGTGGTGCAGCACGTTCTCGATCAGCACCGTCGTCTTGGCGGCGAACCGCTCGTCGTCGGCGTCCATGGTGAACAGCTCGAAGCAGAGCACGTCCGCGACGTGGTGCTCCTCGTACGACTCCAGGATGTCGTCCTCGACGTCGGGCACCAGCTTGCGGACCTCCGGGTACATCACCTCGTTCTCCAGGTAGGTGTGCACCGTCAGCGCCTCGAGGATCTGCTCGACGATCTTCCCGCGCTTGCTCGCCGGTCCCTCCTCGGCCTCCTGGAAGGCCTTGAACAGGCGGCGGATCTCCTTGTGGTCCTCCTTGAGCAGGACGATCGCGTCGGTGGACACCGGTTACCTCCTATAGTCGGCTGACGCTGCCCCCCTACCCGGGGCCCGACCAGGACAAACAGACCGGGCCCGGCGCGTTCGCCGGGCCCGGTCCACGCGGGTACGGGTTACTTCACCGCGTTGTACGCGTCCACGACACCGGCGCCGTAGAACCCGTTGCGCTTCCCGCCGGAGCAGGTCGCGTCGTACGCGTTCGGGCCCGCCGGGATCAGCGGCACCGGGTTGTACACGCCCGCCGGGCAGGACTTCGCCACCGCCGTGCGCTCCAGGAACGAGGAGAGCTGGCCCGGCGTCATGCCCGGGTGCGCGGACAGCGCCAGCGCCGCGACGCCCGCGGCGTGCGGGCCGGACATCGAGGTGCCCTGCTTGTAGCCCCACCCGTTGGTACGGGTGGCGGTGTTGAAGGTGGTGGACAGGATGCCGTCGGTGGACGTCGAGCGCGCGCCCTGGGTCCGGAACCGGGTGTCGCCACCGGGTGCGGTCACGTCGATCACGCCCTGGCCGTACGAGGAGTAGTAGCTCTTGTCACCGGTCGGGCCGACGGCGGCGACGGTCACCACGCCCGGCGCCTCGGCCGGGAGGACCAGGCAGGCGTTGGTGAGGTTCGCGCGCTCCTCCGGCGTGCCGTTGTTCGGGCTGCCGGTGTCGGTGATCTTGTGGGCCAGGTCGAAGTTCGCGTTGCCGGCCGACGCCACGTGCAGCACGCCCTGCGACTGCGAGTAGCGCAGCGCCCGCTGCACGGCCTGCCACACCGGACGCTGGCGGGCGTCGTTGCGGCAGTTCAGCTGCCACGGGTCGATGTAGTAGCTGTTGTTGGTGAGCTGGAAGCCGTGCTCGGCGGCCCACATGAACCCGCAGACCGCGGCCTCCGGGAAGATGTAGCCGTCGTCGTTGACCACCTTGACGGCGGCGACCTTGACGCCCGGGGCGACGCCGGTGACGCCGACGCCGTTGACCGCGGCGGCGATGGTGCCCGCCACGTGGGTGCCGTGGTCGCTGGTGGTCGGGTTCCACGCCGGCTCGGCGGTGTCGGTGACGCCGCCGATGCAGGACGTGCTCTTGTCCTTGGCGATCTGGGTCGCCAGGTCCGGGTGGCTGCTGGAGATGCCGCTGTCCAGCACGCCCACCACGACCGACGGGCTGCCGCCGGTCACCGCGTGCGCCTGCGGGACGCGGATCATGTCCATGTCCCACTGCTGGCCGTACAGCGGCTCGGCGGTCGGGTCGCCCGCGGCGCGGACCACGTCGGCGGCCGGGACCTCGACCGTCTCGCCCTCGTCGAGGGCGGTGCCCAGACCGGCGGTGGAGGCGACCGACTCGACGCCGGCACCGGCCACGCGGGTGGCGAAGTCCGGGGCGGAGGAGCGCGCGACGAGCACGCCGATCTTGTCGTACGCGGCCACGACAGCGCCGTCGGCGGCGGCCACCCGCGCGGCGGCCTTGGCGGTGCCGTTGCCCTGCGGGGCGAGGACCAGGTACGACGTCTCCGGTCCGGCGGCCGCCACCGGCGCCGGGACGCCGATCAGGGCGAGACCGGCGCCGAGCGTCACGGCGGACGCGGCGGCGAGTGTCTTGCGACGGAGATTGTTCACACAGACTCCCAGGGGGTTGGTGCGGCCGGGCCGCTCCCTGGACGGGGGTACGGCCCGGTGGAGACGCGCAGGCTGCACGCCTCGCCGCAACAGCGCCCACCGACGGCGGGGTGTTACACGCCTCACCCCGCCGAGCTGTGGATCGTCAGACCGTGGCGATCGTGTACGGAATCTCGTCGAGCAGCTCCCGGGCGAGGAAGCCGATCCGCCCGTACCGGGGGACCAGCCGCTGCCCGCTCACCGCGTGCGCGAACGCCGCCCAGCAGGCGGCCTGCGCCGGGTCGGCGCCCCGGGAGAGCAGACCCGCGAGCAGCCCGGAGCGCACGTCGCCGCTGCCCGAGGTGCCCAGCCCGGCGTCCCCGCTCTCCTCCCGCCAGGCCCGGCCGTCCGGCGTCGCGATGTGCCCGTACAGCGAGACGGCAGCGTCGTACCGGCCGGCCAGTTCCACCGCCTCGGCGTCCAGGTCGTCGCCCGGATCGCGGCCCAGCAGGTGCTTCGCCTCGGTCAGGTTGGGAGTGAGCACCGCCTTGCGGCCGGACCCGGCCAGCAGCTCCGGCGCGTGGCTGAGCGCGCCCAGCGCGTACGCGTCGAGCACCAGCGCGGTCTCCCGGCCGGCCGCGTCCAGGACCAGGCGCAGCAGCTCCCCGGTGGTCTCGATGTCGGTCAGGCCGGGTCCGACCGCCACCACGTCGGCCTCGGCGACCAGGCCGTGGAGCAGGTCGCCCGGGTCGCCGCGGACCGCGCCGTCACCGGTCTCCGGCAGGCCGACCACGAGCGCCTCCGGCACCTGGATGCTCAGCGACGCCGCCGTCGACTCGGCCGCGGCGAGCTGGAGCACGCCGGCCCCGGCGCGCAGCGCGGCCACCCCGGCGAGCAGCACCGCGCCGGGGGTGAACCGGGAGCCGCCGACCACCAGCACGGTGCCGCGCGCCTCCTTGCCGCCGGTGGGCACCGGCAGCGCCCAGTCCCGCAGCAGCGCGGGGGTGATCACGTCAGACCGGCTCGGCATTGACCTCGTCCTCCCTGGTGGGCGTCGCCCCCTGCCGGTGCAGGTGGGCGACGTCGTTGAACACGTCCGGCACGAGCCGGCCGGTGTCGTCGGCGTGCCAGCCGGTGACCGAGCAGTTGGCGATCACGTGCTCGCGGGTCAGCGCCATCAGCTCGGCCTCGGTGAGCCCCTCCACCAGGTAGCGCAGCAGGAAGACCAGCGCGTCGTGGCCGAACAGCAGCACCCGGCCCCCCTCGTGGTCGCGGCGCAGGTCGCCGAGCAGCGCCCGCAGCCGCAGCGCCACGTCGGTCCAGGACTCGCCGCCGGGCGGGCGGTAGTAGAACTTGCCGAGCCGGGTACGCCGCCGCGCCTCCTCCGGGTAGCGCCGGTTCACGCCGTGGCCGGTGAGCCCGTCGAGGACGCCCAGCTCCCGGTCGCGCAGCCGCTCGTCGACGCTCGCCGGGATCCCGGTGCCGTGCAGCGCCAGCTCGGCCGTGCGCACCGCCCGCAGGTACGGCGACACCACCGCCACGTCCGGGCGCCGCGAGCCCGGCAGCCCGGCCAGCCACCGGCCGGTCGCCCGCGCCTGCTCCTCGCCGGTGGGCGACAGCGGCACGTCCGCGTCCCGGTGGCTGAGGTCGATCAGCTCGGCGCCGGACGTCTCGGCCGCCGTGGCCGCGACGTTCGCCGTGCTCTCGCCGTGCCGGACGATCCAGAGCGATGCCAACTCCGCCATGCGGCTCCCGGTACCCGGGCCCGACCGGGGATAACCGTGCCGGCCCGGCCCGGCGCGGGACTGCGCGGCCGTGCATCGACCCGGCACAATGTCCCACGACGCGGGACGGACGGCCCGGGTACGAGGGAGGCGCACATGGCGACTGTGGTGCGGGGGCTGCGGGAGGCGCTGGTGCTCTTCCTGATCGCGGTCCTGGTGATCGCGGCGGCGGTCGGCATCTGGGTGGCCGTCGGCGGCGGCGACTTCACGCACCGGCTCGGCGTCGCGTTCATGATTGTCGGCGCCGTGATCGGGATGACCGGTGACCTCACGTTGAGCCGCATCGGCATGCTGCCGGCCCGGTCGGCGTTCGGCCTCGCGCCGGAGCGGGAGGACGGCGGCGCCGCGCTGGTGCTCACCGGCGTCGGCATCTTCCTGTTCGTCTCGGTGCCGCTGATCGTCGTCGGGGCGCTGCTGATCACCTGAGCGGTTCTCACGCTGTCGGTGCCGCCGGTTATGGTCCCCGCACACTGCGGGCGATCAAGGAGACGGTGTGCGCAGATTCGAGTTCGTGGGCGGCGGTTCGGCCAAGTTCTGGGAGGTCGGGCAGCGCGACGCGACGGTGACGGTCCGCTATGGATCCCTCGGCTCGCAGGGCCGCACCCAGGTCAAGGAGCTGGGTTCGCCGGCCGAGGCCACCGCGCACGCCGACCGGCTGATCGCGGAGAAACTGCGCAAGGGGTACGCCGAGGCGACCGCCGCGCCCTCCGCCGGGCACACCGGCGCGCCGGCCGTCGGGCCGGCCGGACCGAGCCACGAACCGGAGGCGACCGTCGCCGATCCGGCTGGCGCTGGTTCGGCCGGCAGCGACCGGGCCGGGACGCCGTCGGCCGCGTCGCCCGCCGGCGACCTGCCGGACGAGGACGCGTTCGAGGTCCCGGCCGGCTGGCGACGGATGCTGGCCCCGCGCCGGGGCGGCGCACCGGGCCCGGCCCTGCCCAGCGCCGCGAAGGGGCGGGCCGCCGGGCGGAAGGTGCTGGACTCGGTGGCCGACCAGGTCGCCGCCATCGCCCGGGCCACCACCGACCCGGAGCTGGGTCCGGCGCTGCGCGGCTACCTCGACGGCGAGCCCGGTCCGCTGGGCGGTGCCGCGCTGGTGGCGGCGGTGGCCATGGCGCTCGGCTATCACGGGCGCGACCAGCAAGGGCTGGCCCTCGGCGACCTGCTGGTCGCCGATCTCGGTCCGGCCGGTGCGGCCGTCGCCGCGACCGAGCAGATCACCGTGGCTGCCGCCGGGTCGATGTCCCCGCTGCCGCTGAACCGCATCAGGGCGGAGAAGTCGCAGAACTACGGCCACTGGCGGCTGCGCCAGTCCGTGCTGCGCCGGGTCCGCGCCCATCTCGCGGCGGCCGGCGACGACGACTACGCCGCGGCCCGCGCCGCGCTGGTCCCGTACCGGTCCGGGCCGTTGGCGACGCGGGTGGTCACCTCGTTCCTGCTGCCGACCGAGCGGGAGTGGGTGGCCCGGGACGCCGCCGACGTGGCGCGCGACGGGGGCCCGCTGCTCGCCGAGCTGCTGCTGGGCGCGGTCGACGAGGTGGACGCGATCCACGCCCTCAGCGGGCACCTGGCGGTCTACCGGCTGATGTACGACCAGGCGCCGATCGTCACCGCCACCGCGGCGGTCGGGTCGCCGATCGCGCCGCTGCTGACCGAATGGTTCGACCACGAGCACGCCGGCGCGGACGCGCGGCAGCGGCTGGCGTCGCTGCTGGCGGCCCTGCCCGGCGACGAGCCGATGGCGGCGCTGCTCGACCGGCTGGACCGTAGGTACGTGCCGCCCGCGGTGACGGAGATGCTGCGCCGCTTCCCGGTGCGCGGCGTGCGCCTGCTGTCCGCCGCCGCCGAGGGGCGCAGCCCGGCTGCGCGGGAGGCAGCCACGTTGCTGCGCGCCCACGTGCTGGCCAACCCGGCCGCTGTCGAGGCGGCGCTGCCGACGCTGGCCCCGGCACAGCGGGAGCGGATCGAGCGGATCCACGACGACGCCTCCGCGCTGCCGGCCGCCGGGCCGGACCGGCTGCCACCGGTGCTGGTGTCCCCGCCCTGGTCGGTCCGCCGCCCACGTTCCGCCCCGCCGGTGGTGGACGGGCTGGCCCGTCCCGCCGGGTCCGCCACGGCCTGGCTGCCGGGCGAGCGGGAGCGGTGGGCCGCGGTGGTGCCCCGCTGGTCCGGCTGGTGGCGGGGTGACGACCTGACCGTGCTGGCCGCCGAGGTCGCCGCCGGGCGAGCCGGATCGTCAGCGGCGATCCACTTCTTCGTCCGGGCCACCGAGGAACTGGCCCGGCCGCTGCTGCCGGCCTGGCGGCCCACCGAGTCCTGGGGCGCCGACGAGTGGATGTCCCGCCTCGCCGGGCGCTACGAGCTGGACGCGCTGCCCACCGCGCTGCACCTGGCCCGTACCGCGCCGAAGAGTGTCGGCGAGGTGCTGCTGCCGTACGCCGACGGCGAGGTCGCCGACCTGATGGCCGACTGGCTCGACCGGCTCAAGACGGCCCGCCCGGTCGCCCGGGCCTGGCTGCGGCGGCACCCGGAGTACGCCGTGCGGGCGCTGCTGCCGGCTGCCCTGGGCGCGCCCGGCCCGCGCCGCCGGGCCGCCGAGCGGGCGCTGCGCCTGGTCGCCGCCGAACACCGCGACACGCTCCTCGGCGTGGCCCGCGAGCACGGCGAGGAGGCGCTCGCCGCCGCCACGGCGATGCTCGACGCGGACCCGCTGGCGCAGCTCCCGGCCCGGATGCCGAGCCTGCCGGCGTGGCTGGACCCGGCGGTGCTGCCGCAGGTGCTGCTGCGGGACCGTTCGGCGGCGCTGCCCGCCGAGGCGGTACGCCACCTCTGCACGATGCTCGCCATCTCCGCGCCCGGCGAGCCGTACCCGGGGGTGGAGATCGTCCGCGCGGCGTGCGACAGCGACTCCCTGGCGGAGTTCGGCTGGGCGCTGTTCGAGAGCTGGCAGGCCGCCGGCGCGCCGTCGAGGGACGGCTGGGCGTTCACCGCGCTGGGGCTGCTCGGCGACGACTCGACCGCGCGGCGGCTCGCGCCGCTGGTCCGGGCCTGGCCGGGTGAGAGCCAGCACGCCCGGGCGGTGACCGGCCTGGAGGTGCTGGCGCAGATCGGCACCGACGTGGCGCTGATGCACCTGTACGGCATCTCGCAGAAGGTGAAGTTCCGCGGCCTGCGGGAGCAGGCGGCCCGCAAGGTCACCGAGGTCGCCGACGGGCTGGGGCTGACGCCCGAGCAGCTCGGCGACCGGCTGGTGCCCGACCTCGGGCTGGACGCCGACGGCAGTCTGGTCCTCGACTACGGGCCGCGCCGGTTCACCGTCGGCTTCGACGAGCAGCTCAAGCCGTACGTGGTGGACGGCGCCGGCGCCCGCCGCAAGGACCTGCCCAAGCCCGGCGCCCGGGACGACGCCACGCTCGCGCCCGCCGCGCACAAGCGTTTCGCCGGCCTGAAGAAGGACGTGCGCACGCTCGCCGCCGATCAGATCCGCCGCTTCGAGACGGCCATGGTGACCGGGCGGCGCTGGCCGGCCACGGACTTCCGCCGCTACTTCCTGTCCCACCCGCTGCTGTGGCACGTCGTGCGCCGGCTGGTCTGGGCCACTGTGGACGACGCCGGTCAGGTGGTCACCGCGTTCCGGGTCGCCGAGGACCGCACGCTCGCCGACGCCGACGACGAGACGTACGCGCTGCCGGATGACGCCACCGTCACCATCGCGCACCCGCTGCGCCTCGGCACGGCGGTGCCGGCCTGGGCGGAGGTCTTCGCCGACTACGAGATCCTCCAGCCGTTCCCGCAGCTCGGCCGCGACGTGCACCGGCTGGACGAGGCCGAGCGCGCGGAGAAGCTGCTGCGGCGGCACGCGGGCGTCACGGTCCCGGCCGGGCGGCTGCTCAGCCTGGAGCGGCGAGGCTGGCGGCGCGGCGACCCGCAGGACGCCGGCATCCAGAGCTGGCTGGAACGCGAGGTCCCCGGCGGCGGGGCGGTGGTGATCGACCTCGACCCCGGCATCGCGGTCGGGATCGTCGACATGTTCCCCGACCAGAAGATCGAGGCGATCTGGGTCAACGACGTGCCGTACGGCGGCTGGTTCCAGCGCGACGGCAAGGTCCGCCTCGGCGACCTGGACGACGTCACCGTCTCCGAGGTGCTGCGCGACCTGGCGGAGGTGACCCGGTGACCGCGCTCGACCCGACCGCCGAGCGGGCCCAGCGGCCCCCGGCCGTCGAGCGAGCGCAGCGGCCTCCGGCCGAGGTGCGGTACGCCGACGAGCTGACCGCGCTGGCCGCGAACGACAGTGACCCGCGCCCGCCGGGCTGGCGGCTGAGCCTGCGCGCCGCGCGCCGGTTCATCCTCGGTGACCCGGCGGCCGGGATCCGGCGCAAGTTCGTCGGCGACCCGTCGCTGATCGACAGGGCGCTGGTGGCGCTGGCGACCAGCCGCGGGCTGATGCTCGTCGGCGAGCCCGGCACCGCCAAGTCGCTGCTGTCGGAGCTGCTCGCGGCCGCGGTCAGCGGCGACTCCACGCTGACCATCCAGGGCGGCGCGGCCACCACCGAGGACCAGATCCGCTACTCGTGGAACTACGCTCTGCTGGTCGCCGACGGCCCGTCGCCGCGCGCGCTGGTGCCGGCGCCGCTGCTGCGCGGCATGGCCGAGGGGCGGGTGGTCCGCTTCGAGGAGATCACCCGCTGCCCGCTGGAGGTGCAGGACTGCCTGCTCTCCCCGCTGTCGGACCGCGTGCTCGCCATTCCGGAGCTGCCCGGCGCCGACGCCATGGTGTTCGCCCGCGAGGGCTTCAACGTGATCGCCACCGCGAACACCCGGGACCGGGGCGTCAACGAGATGAGCGCCGCGCTGAAGCGGCGGTTCAACTTCGAGACCGTCTTCCCGATCCCCGACCTCGGCACCGAGCTGGAACTGGTGGAGGCCGAGGCGGGCGAGTTGCTGCGCCGCTCCGGTGTGACCGCGCCGCCCCGCCGGGACCTGCTGGAGGTGCTGGTCACCACGTTCCGGGAGCTGCGGACCGGGATCACCGAACGTGGCGACGCGATGGAGCGGCTGTCGGCGGTGATGAGCACCGCCGAGGCGGTGTCGGTGGCGCACGCGGTCGGGCTGCGCGGCTGGTTCCTGCGCGGCGAGCCCGGCGACGCCGCCGACCTGGTCGCCTGCCTGGCCGGCACCGCCGCGAAGGACGACGCGGAGGACCTGGCCCGGCTGCGTCGCTACCTGGAACAGCAGGTGTCCCGCCGCTCCGGCGCGCAGTGGCGGGCGGTGCACGACGCCCGGCACCTGCTGCCCGGGTGAGCACCGTCGAGGCGCCCGGCGGCGTCACCTTCCTCGGCGTCCGGCACCACAGCCCGGCCTGCGCCCGGCTGGTCGCGGCCACGGTGGCGCGGCTGCGCCCGGCGTACGTGCTGGTGGAGGGGCCGGCGGACCTGAACGGGCGGATGGACGAGTTGCTGGGAGACCACGAGCTGCCGATCGCCGTGTTCACCGCGCACCGCGACGGCAACCGGCGGCACGCCTCCTGGAGCCCGTTCTGCGCGTACTCGCCGGAGTGGGTGGCGCTGACCGCCGGACGTGAGGTGGGCGCGCAGCTGCGCTTCATCGACCTGCCCGCGTGGCATCCCGCGCTGTCCGGCCGCGCCAACCGGTACGCCGACGCCGACCAGCGGTACGCCGAGGCGGTACGCCGGCTCTGCGCCACCCTCGCCGTGGACAACGTGGACGCGCTCTGGGACCACCTGTTCGAGATCGGCCCGGACGACGGGCTGGCCGAGCGCCTCGACACGTACTTCGACGTGCTGCGCGGCGAGTCGGCGGCCGGGGCGGACGACACGGCCCGGGAGGCGTACATGGCCCGCTGGGTACGCGCCGCCCGCCGCCGGGCCGCCGGCCGCCCGGTGCTGGTGGTGACCGGTGGCTTCCACCGTCCCGCCCTGGTCCGGCTCACCGCCGGGGCGGGGGACGACGGACCGGAGGACGAGGACTGGCCGGAGGTGCCCGCCCCGGCTCCGGACGCGGTGGCGGGCAGCTACCTCGTGCCGTACTCGTTCCGGCGCCTCGACGCGTTCGTCGGCTACCAGTCCGGGATGCCGTCCCCGGCGTACTACCAGCGGGTCTGGGAGGACGGCCCGCGCCGGGCCGCGGAGGCGCTCACCGAGGCGGTGGCGGCCCGGCTGCGTGCCCGGCGGCAGCCCGTCTCCACCGCCGACCTGATCGCCGCCCGGACCATGGCCGGCGGCCTGGCCCGGCTGCGCGGCCACGCCCACCCGGGCCGGGTCGACGTGCTCGACGCTCTGGTGTCCGCGCTGGTCACCGACGCGCTCGACCAGCCGCTGCCGTGGGCGACCCGGGGCACCCTCGCGCCCGGCGCGCACCCGGTGGTGGTGGAGATGGTCGCAGCGCTCAGCGGCGACCAGGTCGGCCGCCTGCACCCGGACACGCCACTTCCGCCGCTCGTGCACGACGTCGACGCCGAGCTGGCACGGCACCGGATCGATCCGCAGGAGACGGTCGAGCTGGACCTGACAGTCTCCGGCGACCTGGCCCGCAGCCGCCTGCTGCACCGGCTGCGGCTGCTCGACGTACCCGGTCACAGCCGCGAGAGCGGCCCCCGGGTGGGCGCGGACGCGCTGCTCACCGAACGCTGGACGCCCGCGCCGTCGGCGGACCGGCTCGCCCGGGTGATCGAGGCCGGTGGGTACGGGCCGACCGTCACCGACGCGGTCACCGCCCGGATCGAGGAGCGGATGACGCTGCTCGGCGCCGACGTCGACGCGCTCGCCACGACGCTGTTCGACACCGCGCTGGCCGGGCTGACCGAGCACTCCACCCGCACGCTCACCGCGATCACCCGCGCCACCGGCACCGTCACCGACCTGCGGGCGCTGGGCCGGGCGCTCGCCGTCGCGCTGGCGCTGTGGCGGCACGACCGGCTCCTCGGCAGCGCCGGAACCGCACCGCTGGGCGCGCTGATCACCGCCGCCGTACGCCGGGCGCTCTGGCTCGTCGAGGGCGTACGGGCCACGGCCGCGCCGGCCGACCCGGGACGGCTGGCCGCGCTCGTCGCGGTCCGGGACGCGATCCGCCACGCCGGTCCCGCGCTCGGGCTCGACCGCGACGGCGCGCTCGCGGTGGCCGGGCGGGTCGCCGCCGACGCGGCGGCCCCGCCGGACCTGCGCGGCGCGGCGCTGGGCCTGGCCTGGTCGCTGGGCGACGTGCCGGACGCCGCCCGCGCGGTCCGGGCCGTGGCCGCGCCGGACACGCTCGGTGACTGGCTGTCCGGGTTGTTCGCGCTGGCCCGCGAGGAGGTGGTGGCGGGCGACGCCGCGCTGCTCACGGTCGTCGACGAGCTGCTGGCCGGGATGGGCGCGCACGACTTCCTGGTGGCGTTGCCCGCGCTGCGGCAGGCGTTCGGCTGGTTCCCGCCGCGGGAGCGGGCGGAGGTGGCCCGGCACGTGCAGGCGCTGCACGGCGGCGACGCGCCGCCCGGTGGCCTGCTGCGGCTGGACGCCGACCCGCTGCTGGTGGCCGCCGCCCGCGCGGTGGAGGAGCGGGTCGACGCGGTGCTGGCCCGGGAAGGGCTGTGGGAGGGGGAGCGGGCGTGACGGACCCGATGCGGGAACGCTGGCGGCTGGTGCTCGGCGACGCCGCGCAGGACAGCCTGGGCGGTCTGTCGGCGGAGGCGGCCGGCCGGGACGCGGCGCTGGACTGGCTCTACGGCCGCGACGCCGACCTCGGCCGCCGCGACGTGCGGCGCGGCGGGTCCGGCCCGTCCGCGCTGACCACTGTGGACTGGCTGGACGGGATCACCCGGCTGTTCCCGAAGGAGACGGTGCAGCGGCTGGAACGCGACGCGGTCGAGCGGTACGGCATCCACGAGGTCGTCACCGACCCGGCGGTGCTGGCCCGGGTCGAGCCGAACCCGGCGCTGCTGCGCGCGGTGCTGCGCACCAAGCACCTGATGGACCCGGAGGTGCTGCGCCTGGCCCGCAAGCTGGTCGAGGCGGTGGTGCGGCAACGGGTCGAGCGGCTGGCCGCCGAGGTACGGCAGTCGTTCTCCGGGCCCCGGGCGCGACGACCCAGCCGGTTCCGGCAGGCCCGCAACTTCGACGTCCGGCGCACCATCCGGGCGAACCTGGCGCACTGGCGGCCGGACGAGCGCCGGCTGCACGTACGGCAGCCGCACTTCTTCTCCCGTACCCGCCGCCACCTGGACCGCTGGCAGGTGATCCTGCTGGTGGACCAGTCCGGTTCGATGCTCGGCTCGGTGATCCACGCCGCGGTGACCGCCGCCTGCCTGTGGGGGCTGCCGGGCGTGCGCACCCACCTGGTCGCGTTCGACACCGACGTGGTCGACCTGACCTCCGACGTGGACGACCCGGTGGAGCTGCTGATGAAGGTGCAGCTCGGCGGCGGCACCGACATCGCCCGCGCGGTCGCGTACGGCGCGCAGCTCGTGGAGAACCCGCGCCGGGCCATCGTCGCGCTGGTGTCCGACTTCTACGAGGGCGGGAACGCCGGACGTCTGGTCCGGTCGGTGCAGCAGCTGGTGGAGCAGGGCACGCACGTGCTGGCGCTCGCCGCGCTGGACGAGGAGGCCGACCCGGCGTACGACCGGGCCACCGCGCAGCGGCTGGCCGACGTGGGCGCCGCGGTGGGCGCGATGACGCCGGGCGAGCTGGCCGCGTTCGTGGCCGAGCACGTGGGCCGGTAGGGGGACCGGATGACCCGTGACGACCTGATCGCGCTCACCCCGGACGTGCTGGCCGCGCTGAGCAACAGGGGCCTGTTGAAGCGCGCCACGAAGGAGGTCGACGCCGGTGAGCGGCCGATGCTCACCGAGGACACCGACGGCGCGGTGCGCGCCGCGTACCCGGACGGGGTGACGGTGACGCTGCCCGTGCGCGGCGGCCTCGCGGCCGGGATCTGCTCCTGCCCGGCGCCCGGCGTGTGCCGGCACCTGCTCACCGTCGTGCTGACCTACCAGCGCACGCACGCCGACGCCCCCGGCCGCGAGGTCGCGCCGGACCAGCCCGCGGCGTCGGACCGGCAGGCCGTGCCGGGCCACGACGCCGCGTCGAGCCACGACGCCGAGCCGGGCCACGACGTCACGCCGGGCCTGGACGACGCCGGCTCCGGCGGCGAGCCGTGGCGGTGGTCGCCGGGCGACGTCACCGACGAGGAACTGGCCGCCGCGATCGGCGCCCCGGCGCTCGCCGCCGCGAAGCGACGGCTGCGCCGCGGCTACACCGCCGTGGTCCACCGGCCGGACGCCGCCGACCCGGTCCCGCGCGTGGAGCTGCCTACCGGCACGGTCCGGTTCCTCGTGCCCCGCCAGATCGGGTACGCGCGCGGCGACGCCGCCGACGACGGCGGAGAGTCGATCGCGCTCGCCGTGTGGGCGTGCCGGGCGGCCGACCGGGAACACCCGGACCGTCCCGAGGCGCAGGTACGCGTCGGCGGACCGGCCACCGTGACGGATCACCCGGCGCTGGACGCGGCGGTGGCGCTGGCCGCCGACGTGCTGCTGACCGGCGTCGCGCACCTGGGCTCCGGCGTGGACGCCCGGCTCGCGGCGGCCCGGCGGGACCTCGACGCGGCCGGTCTGCGCTGGCCGCTGCTGGCGGTGGAGGACCTGGCCGGGCAACTGGAGGCGTACGCCGCGCGCGGCGCCCGGTACCGGCCGGAGACCCTCGCCGACCTGCTCGCCGAGCTGCCCGCGCGGCGGCGCGCGGTGGTCAACGCCGGGGCCACCCCGCCGGAGCGGGTACTCGGCACCCACGAGCCGGCGGAGACGCCGCTGCGGCGGGTACGGCTGACCGGCCTCGGCGCCCGGGTCCGGTCCAGCGGCGGCGAGGTGGGCGTGGACGTGGTGCTCGCCCACCCGGCCGCCGTCTCGGTGCTGGTGCTGCGCCGCGCCTACCCGGTCACCGGCGACGACCCGCCCACCGGGCGCGAGCTGGCCGGGCGGCGGATCACCGGCGCCACGCTCGGCGCGCTCGCCGGCGGCAACGTGGTCTCCGAGTCGGCGGTGCGCAGCGCCGCGCACCAGCTCCGGTTCGCCGCCGGCCGGCTGGCCCGCACCACTGTCACGCCCGGCGCGGGAGACTGGTCCGGCCTGCCGCCGGGCCTGCTCGCCCGCGACCCGGACGCGCTCGCCGCCGAGCTGGCCGGACGGCCACCCCGGCTGCTCCGCCCCCGGACCGCCGCCGAGTCGGTGCGGGTGCTCGCGCTCGGCGAGGTCCGCGCCATCGGGTACGCGGCCGGCGAACAGCGCCTGCACGCCACGGTGACCGGGGTCGACGGCGGCACGGCGACCGTCACCGCCACTCACCACGCCGCCGCCCCGGGTGCACTCGACGCGCTCGCGGCGGCACTGGACGGCACACACGGGCCGCCGCGCTACGTCAGCGGGACAGTCCGCCGGGGCGCCGACGGACTCGTCGTCGAGCCGCTGGCGGTGGTCGCCGACACTGTGGTCGTACCCGATCTGGCGCCTGGGGTGGGTGACGGGCGGCTGGCCGGCGCGGTCGACGCCCGGCCCGACCCGGTCGCCGCGGCGCTGGGTGCGGCGGCGGCGCTGCTCGCGCAGGCCGCGCACACCGGCCTGCGGCACCTGCCGGCCGCCTTCCCGGAGCGGTTGCGCGCGACGGCGGCCGGGCTCGCCGCGGTCGGCCTGGACCGCTGCGGCGCGACAGTGGCCGGCCTGGCCGGCGCGCTCGGCGCCGACCCCGGCGAACCGGCGGTACGGGCCTGGGTGGACGCCTGGATCCGGCTGTCGGTCACCGGGGAGTCCCGGTGAGCCGGTCCCCACGGCCGGGCCGGATCGCTACGGTGTGACGGTGGCGACCACGGCGGCGCAGGAGATCCAGGTGGGGGAGCGGCTGGTCCGCGTCTCCAGCCCCGACAAGCCCTACTTCCCGGAGCGCGGGCTGACCAAGCTGGACGTGGTCAACTACTTCCTGTCCGTCGGCGACGGCATCCTGCGCGCGCTGCGGGACCGGCCGACCATGCTGGAACGCTGGCCGCGCGGCGTGTTCGAGGGCGCAAAGGTGGCCACCCGGCAGACCAACAAGGGCGACGCGTTCTACCAGAAGCGGCTCCCGGCCGGCGCGCCCGACTGGGTGCGCACCGCGCACATCACGTTCCCCAGCGGCCGTACCGCCGACGAGGTGGCGCCGAGCGAGCTGGCCGTGGTGATCTGGGCGGCCAACCTGGGCACGCTGCGGTTCCACCCGTGGCCGGTGTCGAAGGGCGACGTGGAACGCCCCGACCAGTTGCGCATCGACCTCGACCCGATGCCGGGTGTCGACTTCGCGCAGGTGGTGCCGGTGGCGCACGAGGTACGCGCGTTCCTGGCCGAGCTGGGCCTGGAGGGCTTCCCGAAGACCACCGGCGGACGCGGCATCCACGTCTACGTCTCGATCGAGCCGCGCTGGAGCTTCGGCGAGTGCCGGCGTGCGGTGCTCGCGCTCGGCCTGGAGATGCAGCGACGCCTGCCCGACCTGGTCACCACCACCTGGTGGCGCGACCAGCGGGACCGGCCGGTGTTCGTCGACTACAACCAGATGGCCCGCGACCACACCATGACCTCGGCGTACTCGATCCGGCCGACACCCGCGGCGCTGGTCTCGGCGCCGCTGGACTGGTCCGAGCTGGACGACGCCCGCCCGGAGGACTTCGACGTGCTCAGCA
This sequence comes from Micromonospora chalcea, assembly GCF_002926165.1. Lineage (GTDB taxonomy): Bacteria > Actinomycetota > Actinomycetes > Mycobacteriales > Micromonosporaceae > Micromonospora > Micromonospora chalcea. The sequence goes on from NZ_MAGP01000024.1 coordinate 28,500, forward strand.
TGCCCGACCGGTTCGCCGACCGCGGCGACCCGCACGCCGGGCTGGACGGGCGGCGGTACTCGCTGGAACCCCTGCTGGAGCGGGCCGACGCCGAAGGGCTGGAGTCGCCGCCGGAACGCTGAGGCGGTCAGTCCCAGGGGCTCTGCGTGCCGTCGAACTCCTCGAACACCAGCCAGGTACGTGTGGACAGCACCCCGGCGATGCTCTGCACCCGGTCCAGCACCACGTCCCGCAACGTCGCGTTGTCCGGCGCCCGGACCAGCGCGAGGACGTCGTGCTCGCCGCTGAGCAGCGCCGCGTGCTCGATGTAGCGCACCCGGGCCAGCTCGGCGGAGACCTCCCGCCAGGTGTTCTGCTCGATGGTCAGCGCGATGTACGCCGACGTGCCCAGCCCGGCCGGCTCCGGCGCGACCCGCGCGGTGAACCCGGTCAGCACCCCGTCGCGCAGCAGCCGCTCCACCCGGGCGTACGCGTTGGTACGCGAGACGTGCACCCGTTCGGCCAGCGTACGGATGGACGTGCGGGCGTCACGGACCAGCTCGCGCAGGATCCGCCGATCCACCTCGTCGAGCGGCCCGGCCGAACGTCCCGTTCCGCCCGCCGCGCCCGGTGTGGTGCCGGTCTCCTGGCTCACCGCAGCCGCCCTCCCGTGCCATTCGTCCCGCGTTCATCCCGCATGTTGAGTCAATCATCCACGACCGGGAGCATAGGGCCACCACACGTCCAGGAGGTCCCCGCCGTGACGACCACACCCCAGGCGGTCCGCAGGGCATCCCCGCGCACCCGCCGGAAGACCACCCCGGCCGCACCCGACCCGTCGGCCGGCTTCATGCCGCAGCGGGAGCCGGTCCGGCTGCTCGAACCCGACGGGACCCCGCTGCCGGCCCGCGACGACTACCCGGAGCCGCCGGTGGAGACGCTGCGCGAGATGTACCGGCGGATGGTCGTCGGCCGCCGCTTCGACGTGCAGGCCACCGCGCTCACCAAGCAGGGCCGCCTCGCCGTCTACCCGTCCGCGCGCGGCCAGGAGGCGTGCCAGATCGGCGGCGTGCTCGCGCTGCGCGAGGACGACTGGGTGTTCCCCACGTACCGCGAGTCGATGGCGCTGACCGCGCGCGGCCTCGACCCGGTCGAGGTGCTCACGCTGCTGCGCGGCGACTGGCACTGCGGGTACGACCCGGCCGCCACCCGCACCGCGCCGCAGTGCACCCCGCTCGCCACCCAGTGCGTGCACGCCGCCGGGCTGGCCTACGGCGAGTCGTACCAGGGCCGCGACACCGTGGCACTGGCGTTCATCGGCGACGGCGCCACCAGCGAGGGCGACTTCCACGAGGGCATCAACTTCGCCGCCGTGTTCAAGGCGCCCGTCGTCTACCTGGTGCAGAACAACAAGTACGCGATCAGCGTGCCGCTGTCCCGGCAGACCGCCGCGCCGAGCCTCGCGTACAAGGGCGTCGGCTACGGCGTACCCAGCGAGCAGGTCGACGGCAACGACCCGGTCGCCGTGCTCGCGGTGCTGGAGCGCGCCGTCGCGCACGCCCGCGCCGGCAAGGGCCCCTACCTGGTCGAGGCGCACACCTACCGGATGGAACCGCACACCAACGCCGACGACCAGACCCGCTACCGCGACGCCGACGAGGTCGAGGCGTGGCGCGACCGCGACCCGATCGCCCGGCTCGAGGCGTACCTGCGGGCCAAGGGCGTCCTCGACGACGCCGCCGTCGCGGCGATCGCCGAGGTGGCCGAGGAGTACGCCGCGGCGCTGCGCCGCCGGATGGACGACCAGCCGACAGTGGACCCGCTGAGCCTGTTCGACCACGTGTACGCCGAGCCGACGCCGCAACTGGTCGAGCAGCGCGAGATGGTCCGGGCCGAGCTGGCCGCCGACGCGGAGGGGGATGCCTGATGGCCACCATGACCATGGCGAAGGCGCTCAACGCGGCGCTCGCCGACGCGATGCTCGACGACGAGCGGGTGGTCGTCTTCGGTGAGGACGTCGGCCAGCTCGGCGGCGTCTTCCGGATCACCGACGGGCTGCAGGCCCGGTTCGGCGACAAGCGCTGCTTCGACACCCCGCTCGCCGAGGCCGGCATCGTCGGGTTCGCGGTCGGCCTGGCCATGTCCGGCCTGCGGCCGGTGGTCGAGATGCAGTTCGACGCGTTCGCGTACCCGGCGTTCGAGCAGATCGCCTCGCACGTGGCGAAGCTGCGCAACCGCACCCGCGGCGCGTTGAGCGTGCCGATCGTCATCCGCGTGCCGTACGCCGGTGGCATCGGCGGCGTGGAGCACCACTGCGACTCGTCCGAGGCGTACTACGCGCACACGCCCGGCCTGAAGGTGGTCACGCCCGCGACCGTGGACGACGCGTACTCGCTGCTGCGCGCCGCCATCGACGACCCCGACCCGGTGGTGTTCCTGGAGCCCAAGAAGCTCTATTTCACCAGCGCCGAGGCGGAGCTGCCGGCCCGTACCGCGCCGATCGGCAGCGCCGTGGTGCGCCGCCCCGGCACCGACGCGACGCTTATCGCGTACGGGCCGGCGGTGCCTGTGGCGCTGGCCGCCGCCGAGGCCGCCCGCGAGGAGGGCTGGGACCTGGAGGTGGTCGACGTGCGCAGCATCGTGCCGTTCGACGACGCCACGGTCACCGCCTCGGTACGCCGTACCGGCCGGTGCGTGGTGATCCAGGAGGCGCAGGGCTTCGCCGGTGTCGGCGCGGAGATCGCCGCGCGGGTGCAGGAGCGCTGCTTCCATGCGCTGCACGCGCCGGTGCTGCGGGTGTCCGGGCTGGACATCCCGTACCCGGCGCCGATGCTGGAGCACACCCACCTGCCCTCGGTCGACCGGGTGCTGGACACCGTGGCCCGCCTGCAGTGGGACGACCAGCCCGACACGAGGTGGGTGGCGGCATGACCGAACGCACCGAGCGGAGCGAGGGCCGTGAGGGCATGCCCGGCCGGAACGGCATGACCGAACGCACCGAGCGGAGCGAGGGCCGTGAGGGCATGCCCGGCCGGCACGGCATGAGCACGGCTGTGGGGACCCGCGACTTCCTCCTGCCCGACCTCGGGGAAGGGCTGAGCGAGGCGGAGATCGTCGAGTGGCGGGTGGCCGTGGGCGACGTGGTCACCGTGGACCAGAGCGTGGTCGAGGTGGAGACCGCCAAGGCCGTCGTCGACGTGCCGTGCCCGTACGCCGGACGGGTCGTGGCCCTGCACGGCGCGGCCGGTGAGGTACGCCCGGTCGGTCAGCCGCTGATCACCATCGCCCCGCTCGACGACGCCCCCGACCCGCACGCCACCTATTGCGAGGAGGAGCGGGCCGGGTCCGGAAACGTCCTGATCGGCTACGGCACCGGCCACGGCGGCTCCGGCCAGCGGCGGCGTCGGCCGCGTCTGGCGCTCGCTCCCGAGGCCGCGCCGGCGTCGGTCGACCCGGCGCGGACCGGCGGACCGGCGGCGGCGCCGCTTGTCATCTCGCCGATCGTGCGGCGGCTGGCCAAGGAGCACGGCATCGACCTGGCGTCGCTGCGCGGCACCGGGCCGGGCGGCGTGATCCGCCGGGCTGACCTGGACGCCGCCGTGGCCGCTGCTGCTCCGGCGGCCCGGCTGGCCGCGGTGCCGGACGCCCCGGCCGCCCACGTCGGGCTCGCCCCGGCCGGCGACGGTGACACGGTCATCCCGCTCACCGGCATCCGCAAGGTGATCGCCGACAAGCTCTCCCGCAGCCGCCGGGAGATCCCCGAGGTGACCATCTGGGTCGACGTGGACGCCACCGGCCTGCTGGAGACGCGCGCCGCGATCAACGCCGCCGCGCCGGAGGCGCCGGTGAGCATCCTGGCCCTGCTGGCCCGGATCTGCCTCAGCGGCCTGCGGAAGTATCCGCAGCTCAACGCGCACGTCGACACCGAGGGGCAGCGGATCATCCAGTCCGCGGGCGTGCACCTGGGCATCGCCGCGCAGACCGACAGGGGCCTGGTCGTGCCGGTGCTGCGTGACGCGCAGCGGCTGACCACCCGGGAGCTGGCCGCCGCGCTCGCCGAGACCACCGCGGCGGCCCGGGCCGGCACGCTGCCCCCGGCACGGCTGACCGGCGGGACATTCACGCTCAACAACTACGGCGTGTTCGGCGTCGACGGCTCGACGCCGATCATCAACCATCCGGAGGCGGCGCTGCTCGGCGTCGGCCGGATCGTGGACAAGCCGTGGGTGGTGGACGGGCAGCTCGCCGTCCGCAAGGTGACCCAGATCAGCCTCACCTTCGACCACCGGGTCTGCGACGGCGGGGTGGCGGGCGGCTTCCTGCGCCACGTCGCCGACTGCGTCGAGCAGCCCGCCCTCCTGGTCGCCAACGTCTGACCGGTCAGGCTCCCGGCCCCGGCCCTCCCCACGGAGGTCCGGGGCCGCGCCGCGTCACCGCCCTGCGCGTCCCCGCCCCCGCTCCCCGCCCCGGCCTCCCCGCCCCCCGCTCGCGATCTTGCACTTGCGGCCCTCGACGTGCCCGATTCGCACCCTTCTCCGGGGCCGCAACTGCAAGATCGCCGCGGCGGCACGGGTGACGCGAGCGAGGGAGTCCAGCGCTGGCCGTCTTGCGGGACCCTTGTTCCGGTGGGTGGGATCGGTCGAGATCTTGGTAGCAAAGTGCCCCTATGGAGGCCGTTTCGTACCAAGATCTCGCCGGGTCGGAACCTCACGCCGCCCTCTCTTCGTCGATCATGAGGTTGGCGGGGACAAAAAGGACGCCGCGCGCCGTCAACTTCATGATCGACGGACAAGGGGCGGTCAAGAGGTGAGGAGGGGCGGTGGTGGGAACCGGGCGGAGGGCGCGTGCGGCGCAAGCGGGGACGGGAATTACCTGTCCGGCACGATTCTCCGCAGCCTTTTCCGAGCAATTCCGCCGAAGGTGCCACGGCGTGATCCTGGGCCTACAGAATGTGGGCGAGAGGGTTCGGAAATGGGGGGCGAAATATGTTTGCGAGGCGCCGACTGACGCTTTTCGCGATGACTGTCGCAGCCGCGCCGCTGGCGGTCGGCGCGTGCACCGCCGGCCCGAAGTCGGTGGCGAAACAGGCCGAGGCGTCGCCGCCGTCGGTCACCGTGACACCCGCCGATCGCACGAAGAACGTGCCGATCAGCGCGGAGGTGGGCACGAAGGTCAGCAACGGCAAGGTGACAGCCGTCAAGCTGACCGACGACAAGGGCAACGCCGTACCGGCCCAGCCGCGCGAGGACGGCTCCGGCTGGGTGCCGGACCGTCCGCTGGCCAATTCCCGGACGTACACGGCGGAGGTGACCGCGACCGGCGATTCGGGGAAGACCGCCACGCAGAAGACGACGTTCACGACGATGGCCAAATCCACCAAACCGGCCGTCACCAGCGAATTGTATTTCCGGCCGAATCAGACGTACGGGACGGCGATGCCGGTGGTGCTCGGATTCGACCCGCCGATTCCGAAGGAGGCCCGCGCGGACGTGCAGCGCCGGCTGTTCGTGAAGACCGACCCGCCGCAGCCCGGCACCTGGTCGTGGGTGGCCGACGGCAAGCAGGCCGAGTACCGGGCGCCGGACCGCTGGAAGCCGGGCACGACGATCAGCGTGCGCAGCGCGTTGCAGGGGCTGCCCATCGGCAAGGAGGCGATCGGCGACTCCGACCGGGTCGCGACCGCCAAGGTCGGTCGGCAGGTGACGCTCGACATCGACAACGGGACCAAGCAGATGACCGTCTACGAGGACGGCAAGGTGCTCAAGAAGATCCCGGTCAGTCTCGGCAAGGAGAGCACGCCGACGTCCAGCGGCACCATGGTGATCATGGAGAAGCACGAGCACACCACGTTCGACACCCGGGGTGAGCCAAACGGCGGCTACGTGGTCGACGTGGACGACGCCCAGCGGCTGACCTGGGGCGGCGAGTTCATCCACTCCGCGCCGTGGTCGGAGGGGGAGCAGGGCTACACCAACACTTCGCACGGCTGCACGAACGTGTCGGCCACGGCCGCGGACTGGCTCATGGGCGTCACGCAGGTCGGTGACCTGGTGACAGTGCGGGGCACCGAGGTGAAGCTCGACCAGGGCAACGGCTTCACCGCCTGGAACGTCAGCTGGGACGAGTTCGCCAAGGGCAGCGCGCTGCCCGTACCGGCGGGGCTGAAGCCCACGCAGAGCGCCACGCCGCACCCGGGCGCGGTGGCCGGCGGGTCGGCGCCGGCGCCGTCGCGGAGCAACAGCGGCGGCTGAACCTGGGGAGGAACGGCCCCGTGCCGTGCTCAGTCCAGGTCGACGCGGGCCACCCCGGCCGCGGTCAGGCTGCCCAGCCAGAGCCGGCGGCCGTGCAGCCGCACGCCGGTGACCATCGGGTACGCCCCGCTCGGGCCGTGCAGCGTCCGCAGCACCCGCCCCGCGCCGTCGACCAGCGCGACCAGCCCGTAACGGCGCGGCCGGGGCTGCACCGCGCCGGGCAGCAGCGCGACGATCTGGCGGACGCGCGGATGCGGCAGCAGCCGTTCCATCGTCGCCAGCCGGGGGCTGGGCAACGCGACCCAGTACGTCCCGTCACCCACCGCGGAGATGTTGTCCGGGTACGCCGGCAGGTCGGTCAGCACCGTGGCCCGCCCGCCCGGCAGGTCGATCCGGAGCAGCCGGTGGGTGGCGGTCTCGGCGAGCATCAGCGCCGACTCGTCCGGGGTGAGCGCCAGCCCGTTGGGGAAGTAGAGCCCGTCGGCGACCACGTCGGTGCGCCCGGTGCGCCTGTCGTAGGCCAGCACCCGCCCGTTGGGCCGGTGCTCCAGCAGGTCCCGCTTCCAGTGCGACAGCGGGAAGCGGTCGGAGGAGTCGGTGAAGTAGACGGTGCCGTCGCTCGCGACCGCCGCGTTGTCGGCCAGGTGCACCGGCGGGGCGGTCCCGGTCAGCTCGTGCACCGCGCCGGCGGGGTCGACCCGCAGCAGTCCCCGGTACGCGTCGCAGACGAGCAGCCCGCCGTCGGCCGGGTCCCGTTCGATGCCCAGCGGCCGTCCGCCGGTCTCGGCCAGAAGCGTGGGCCGGGTGCCGGCCGCCGCCTCGGCGGGCCACCACCAGAGCCGGCCGTCCTCGTCGCCGCTGACCACCCGGCCGTCGGCGTCGACCACCACGTCCTCCGGCCCGTGCCCGCCGGCCGGCAACGGCAGCAGGTCGGCCCGGTCGAGCCGGGTGTCGGCGGGCGTCCAGGGCCCGGTCAGCGGCGGCGGCACGGTCGCCGGCTCGCGGACCGGCCGGATCAGCAGGGGCGCACGCGGGCGGGGGACAGCCATCGGCTCATTGTGGCCCGGCGGCGTCGCGAAGGGCAGTGCCCGACGGCGTTTCGCGCCCGTGGCGCGGCGGCTGCGGGATGACCCTGAGACGGCTCGGGGTCGGTTCCCGGACAGTACCCGGAACCCCCGCCGCGAGGCCCGGAATTGTCGGTGGGGCCGGGTAGGTTTGGCCGCATGGTACACAGCGTTGAGCGCTTCCACGTGGCGATGGACGTGCACGATCACGTGGTCGAGCTGCGTCCGGTCGGCGAGATCGACATCGCCACCGTGACGGCGTTCCGGGCCGCGCTCTGGGCCGCGCCGGCGCGGCCGGTGCTGCGGGTCGACCTGTCGGGTGTGCGGCTGCTGTCCGCCGCCGGGGTCCGCGCGCTCGTCGCCACCCACCTGCGGGTCCGGGCCCGCGGTGGCGAGCTGGTGCTCGTCGACCCGGACCCGGTGGTGGCCCGGGTGCTGCGGGTGACCGGCCTGCACCGGGTGCTCCCGGTGCGCTGCTCCGACCGCTCGCAGGACGTGCCGAGTCGTGCCCACGACCGGTCCGGCCGCACCCACGAGATGGTGGCGTGCGCGGCCTGAACGGGAGCGGGCCGCCGGGCACACGACGGGCCGCCGGCGCGAGTGCCGACGGCCCGACGTGAACGGCGCTGCGCTCAGCGCACGCCGAGCAGGTCCACCACGAAGACGAGCGTCTCGTTCGGCTTGATGACGCCGCCGGCGCCGCGGGCGCCGTAGCCCAGGTGCGGCGGGATGGTGAGCTTGCGCCGGCCGCCGACCTTCATGCCGACGACGCCCTGGTCCCAGCCGGCGATGACCTGGCCGCCGCCGAGCGGGAACTCGAACGTCTCACCCCGGTTCCACGAGGCGTCGAACTCGCGGCCGTTCGAGTGGGCCACGCCCACGTAGTGCACGCTCACCAGTTGGCCCGGGCGGGCCTCCGGGCCGTCGCCGACGGTGATGTCCTCGACGACCAGATCCGCGGGCGGCGCGCCCTCGATCGGGCCGACCTGGGGCTTGTCCATGAACGGTCTCCTCGGTGCTGACGGTGTGGTCACCGTCGATCCTGCGGGATCGCGACCGGCCGATACGCGCCGGTCCCCGCACAACGGCGTGGCGGGGACACGAGAAGGGGGCGGGCGCCGCCTGTCGGCGACGCCCGCCCCGCAGCGGGCTGGTTCACTTCAGCCAGGGGAGACGCTGGACCAGGGGGAGCTTCGCCCAGATCCGGCCGAGGCCGAGGGTGTTGCCGGCGCCCACCAGGGCGAGACCGGCCAACAGGCCCGCGTAGATGAGGTGGTCGTCCATGAAGGGGTTGTTCGCCGGGGGCAGCACGGCCGTCCACATCAGGACCAGGAGCAGTCCGCCGGCCACGGCGGCGATCCGGATGCCGATGCCGAGCATCAGCGCGACACCGATGCCGAGCAGGCCGAGCATGAACAGCGTGTCCGCCCAGGCCGCGCCGGCGATGTTCCGGTAGAGGTCCGCGAACGGGCCCTCGACCGCGTTGCCCAGGAAGCCCTTGGTCGGGCTGCCGCCGTTGATCCAGGCGTTCTTCGCCGCGGTCTCGTGGCCGAGGCCGAACATCTTGTCGAGGAAGGCCCAGAGGAAGATCCAGCCCAGCGCGAGCCGCAGGCCGGCCCACACGTACCGGGTGGCCTTCTGCCGGGTGGTCTCGATGTGCGCCGCCGGAGCGGTGGTGGCGGCGGGGGTCCGCTTGACGGCGGGGGTCCGCTCGATTGTCGCGGTCATGGTCTCCACGTCCCTTCCTGTGCCTCGCACCGCGCTTCCCGGTGGCACATTCATTCCACCGCCGAGCCGCCTCCCGGAGCAGGGCCTACCGGTGCCCTGATGACCGGGTCATTGGTCCCGTCCGTACCCGGTCCGGTCGGCCCGTCCCCGCCGGTCCGCCGCCCCTGACCAGGGCGTTTGCGGCGGCCTATCGTCGCAGGTGAAGGCCCGGTACGAGGAGGTCGTGATGAGGACGTGGCAGGTGGCCGACGTGATGACCAGGGACGTCGCGGCGGTGACGGAGCAGACCCCGTACCGCGAGATCGTCGACGTGCTGGTGCGTAAGCGGATCAGCGGCGTGCCGGTGGTCGACTCGTTCCACCGGGTGCTCGGCGTGATCTCCGAGGCGGACCTGCTGCACAAGGTGGAGCGGGCCGGTCACCCGGACGAGCGCCGGGTGTTCGAGGGGCGGCGGCGCCGTACCGCCCGGGAGAAGGCCGACGCGCTGGTGGCCGGGGACCTGATGACCGCACCGGCGGTCACCACCCACGAGCGCGCCTCGCTGGCCGCGACGGCCCGGCTGATGGACCGCGAGGCGGTCAAGCGGGTGCCGGTGCTGGACGACCTGGGCCGGCTGTCCGGCATCGTCACCCGTGGTGACCTGCTCCGGGTGCACCTGCGTACCGACGCGGAGATCCGCGAGGAGGTGGTGCACGAGGTGCTGCGCCGGGTGCTGTCGGTCCGCGACGGCCTGGTCACGGTGCAGGTCCGCGGCGGCGAGGTCACCATGGACGGTCGGCTGGACCGGCGCAGCGCCGTCGAGCTCGCCGGCCGCCTGGCCGGACAGGTCGCGGGCGTGGTCGCCGTGCACAACGCCATCGGGTACGACCTGGACGACACCACGCTGATGGAGCTGGACCCGGTGCACGCCACCCCGGTTGCCTGAGCGTGCCGGCGTGGTCAGGCGGTGGCGCTCGCGAGCTGGGCGGCGAGCAGCGCCGGCGCCTCGGCCAGCGACGGGCCGTACCAGGTGAGGTGCCGGCCGGACACCAGCGCCGCCGGCACCCCCGGGAACGCCTCCGGCCCGTCGTCGGCGGTGAACCGGTACGGCTCGTCGGGCAGCACCACCAGCTCCGGTGACCGGGCGCGCAGCTCGTCGAGAGTGGGCCGGGGATAGCGTTCCGCGTCCCCGGCCCAGCCGTTCACCACGCCGAGCCGGGCCAGCACGTCCCCGGCGAACGTGTCCCGGCCGAGCACCACCCACGGGCGCCGCCACACCGGCACCACAGCGGTGCGGACGCGCGCCGGCGTGCCCAGGGCCGCCCAGGCGCGACGGGCTGCCGTCAGCCACGGCGGCTCGGCCGGCGCGCCGAGCGCTACCACCAGCTCGCCGAGCTGGTCGAGCGCCTCCGGCACGGTACGCGGGAACGTGACCCGCACCGGCGCCCCGGCCGCGCGCAACGCCTCGGCGTCGGCCAGCCGGTTCTCCTCCTCGTTGAGCAGCACCAGATCCGGTTTGAGGGCGAGCACCCGGTCCAGGTCCGGATACTTCGTCCCGCCGACCCGGGCGACGTCCAGCCCGGCCGGATGGGTGCACCAGTCGGTCGCCCCGACCAGCACCTCCGGGCGGGTGGCCGCCACCGCCTCGGTCAGCGACGGCACCAGCGACACCACCCGCACGGCGTGTTCTCCCCTCGTACCGCGGATCAGCGGGCCGGCGCGGTCGCGGCGTCGGCCGTCTCCGGCGGCAGGCCCGCCACCGGCAGGCCCTTGCGGGCCGCCCAGTCGACGGCGGCGCGCAGGTCTGCGGTGGGCAGCGGCCGCCGGGTGCTCACCCCGACCGCCGCGTGCATCGTGTAAACCAGGAACGGGTACGACTTGGCGAGCGCGGCGATCGCGTCGTGCAGGCGGCGCACCACCTCGAGCGCGGCCGGCTCGTCCAGCCCGGGCAGCAGGAGCTGGTACTCGTTCTCGGCGACCCGCAGCGCGCGGTCGACCGGGCGCAGCGCGCCGGTGACGGCGGCGAGCACGGCATGGCCCTCCCGGGCGCCGTTGCGCCGGCCGAATCGTTCCGGCGAGCCGGGCGGCTCGTCCACCCGCAGGCCGACCAGCGCCACCGGCAGCGTGCCCGAGGCGGTCACCCCGTCCATGCCGGCCCACCGGCGCAGGCCCGGCTCGTCGAGGAACGCCTCGGCGGGCTGGACCGGCGGCGTGACCCGGTCGGCGCGGCGGGCCAGCAGCCGCAGCGCCGCCTCGGCGCGCGGCTCGCCCGGTCCGGCCGGGATGTCGCGCACCCGGGCGATCGCCTCGTCCAGCGCCGTGCGCGCCTCGGCGGGCAGCCGCTCGGCGAGTTGTTCGCGCAGCCGGATGGCCTCGTGCAGCGCCTCGTCCCGGCGGAATCCCCAGCGGCCGTCGAAGAGCCGGCCGGCTTCCAGCGTCGGCGCGGGCGTCGCCTCGGCGCGGTCGTGGGCCACGAGGGTGGCGCCGAACCGAGGGCTCAGCACCACCACGCTCCACTCGCGGGCCAGCTCCTCCGCCTCGTCGAGCGTCACGCCGTACGTGCGATCGGGCAGGTCGGGCGGCGGGCCGCCGACCATCGCCACCACCGTCGCCGCGGCGCGGCCGGCGATGCGCCGGTAGACCTCGCGCTCCCGGTCGAAGTACGGCAGCCGCTGGAACAGGGCGAACACGATCAGCGGGCCGTCCTCGGCCTCGGCGAGCGCGGCCCGCTCGATGGCGTGGGAGAGGGCGACGAGACTGCGTTTGGTGAACTGCTCCGGGGTCCGTCCGCTGTGCACGGGCAGAGCCTAGAGGCACGGACGCGGCTGCGCACCGGTCGGCGGGCCCCGGCGTGCTCCACCGCACCGCCGGGGCGGACGCCCGACGCCCTACACTCGGGCGTCGACCGGACGACGGGGGGCGGGGCGAGATGACGAACACCGGCAGCGTGACCGCCTCCTGGCTGCGGCCGGTCCCGTCCGGCGCGACGCCGTGCCTGACCCGCCACGGGCACGTCGGGTACGCCGGCCGGCGGCTCGGCGAGCTGGTGCAGGGCCGTCCGCCGGGAGTCACCGGCAACCAGTGGAGCACGGCCGGACGGGCGCCGCTGGACCTGGTGGTCGGCGCCGCCGACACCGGCCTGCCGCGCTTCGCGGTGCGGTTCACCGCGCCCGCGTCCGACGGGTCGCCCGCCCGCCGGGAGGAACGGCTGACCGACGCGGTGTCCGCCGCCGTCGGCCTGCCGCTGCTGCGGGTCGAGTCACCGACGCTGCGCGGCGCCGATCACGTCCGCCGCTTCGTCGAGTACGTCCTGGACGCGCGGGCCTACGCCGAGGGCACCGACCCGGAGGCCGGGGACGCGGTCGGCTTCCGGGACATCATCGGCCGGCTGCCGGACGGCCGGCGTGGACCGGTGAACGACCTCGGGGCGCTCGCGCGGGTCGAGGCGGTCGAGGCGTACGTGGCCGGCCGGCTCGCCGACCCGATCGTGCGCGGGCTGCACGTGCGCTGGACCGGCGGCCCGGCGGAGGGCTGGTGCTGGGTCGAGGTGCGGCCCGGCGGCTGCCTGCTGGAGCGGGTACGGCTGACGTCGCGGGGATTCTCCTGCGGCGTGGACCCGGGCCGGCTCGCCGAGGACCTGGCCGCGATGGCGCTGGGGGAGCGACTGCGCGATCTCGACGCCGCCGGGGCGTCTCTGGTGGACCGGGAGGAGCTTCGCGGTCGGGTGCGCGCGCTCGCGGCCCGGCGGGACTCCTTCGACGGCGGCTTCGCCTTCGACCACCTCTGCGCGGACTGAATCCTTCCTGGCCGCGGCGCCGAGCCGACCCCGGCCCGGCACGTCCCGATTTTTTTCGATCTCCGGTTGAACCTTCGCCGACGGCGCTCCGTACCTCATCGGGAATGGACGCAGACTTCGCCGCCGCGCCCGGACGGCGCGGAGACGATGCGGAAAGGGCATCGTCGGCCATCGACGCGCGACCCGAGCGTCGCAGTGATCTCACACCCCGAATTCATCGGTCCGCCGGGATCACCAGTCAACTACCGGATCGAGAAGGAGAGCAATTCGATGCGCAGGTCCACACGGGCGCGCCGGTCATCCGGTAACGCGCGGAGCAAGCGGGTGCTGGCAGTGGTCGGCACGCTCGCGGTCTTCGGCGGCATCGTGGCCGTCACCCAGATCTCGTCCGCCCAGGACCGGCGGACGACCACGCGCGCCGCCTCGGCGTCCTGTGTGCCCGCCAGCCCGGGGGCGACCGCCCCGGACGGCCAGGGCAGCAGCACCCGTACCTGGCAGAACGGCCGCTGGGTCCGCAACCACTGGGGCGACGGCCAGATGTCGCCGGCCGAGTGCCAGCAGACGACCGCGGGTGGCGCCGGCGCCGGCACTCCGACCGTGACCTGCCCGGACGTCCGGGGTCGGCTGCCGCAGGTGCCCGGCCGGGCCCGTGCCGAGGTGGATCGCGAGCTGGCGGCGCTGACGTCCCAGATCGCTGAGGCGAACCGGCGGCTCGCGGCGGAGGGCCGCAACGGCGGCGAGTTCATCGACAACGCGATCCTGGGTCCGCTCGCGGACAAGCGGACCGCGGCGCTGAACCGGATCGCCACCGCCATCGGCCGGTTCGGCCAGCGCCCGCAGGGGCTGGACCAGTTCGCCCGGTGCGCGTTGACCGACGTCCCCGGCAACGGTGGGGGTCAGAACGGCGGGGGTCAGAACGGCGGCAACAACAACGGCGGTCAGAACGGGGGCCAGAACGGCGGGAACAACGGCGGCGGGAACAACAACGGCGGCGGCCAGAACAACGGTGGCGGCAACGGGCTGAACGTGCTCGCCAAGGACTGCTCCGGCAGCCAGCTGCAGGGGCACGACGGCTTCCAGAACGGCAACCGGTGCGTCAGCACCGCGTTCGGTGAGGTGGGCGCCGCGGCGAACAACCCGTCGCTGCTGATCACGCAGTTCCCGAACCAGGTGCGGCGCAACCAGCCGTTCACGCTCCGGGTGACCACCAAGAACCTGGTGCGGGACCGCTTCCTCGCGGCCGGGCAGGGCGGCTACTACCTGGAGAGCTCGCTGCTCAACGGTCAGGGCCTGGTGCGCGGCCACTTCCACACCGCCTGCCGGATGCTCGGCAGCACCCGGCAGCCCCCGAACCCGCAGGACGTGCCGGCGTTCTTCGTCGCCACCGAGGACGGCCGCGGCGGCAACCAGCCGGACGACGTGCTGATCCAGATCCCGGGCCTGGCGCAGTCGGGCGTGGCGCAGTGTGCGGTCTGGGCCGGTGACGGCTCGCACCGCATCCCGATGATGGAGCGGGCGAACCAGACTCCCGCCATCGACGTGGTGCGCATCCGGGTCAACTGAGGACACGCGACGGCCGCGGCCGCCCGGGAACCGTCCGGGTGGCCGCGGCCGTGTCGTGTCCGCGTGGTGGGTACGCGAGGCGGGTCCGGCAGGGGAGCGTGGGAATCGTTCCGGGAAGAAGTTTCATGCCGTCGGACTCCAGCCCGATGAAAGTCACCGACAACACAAAAGGCCGGCCGGGCGCTGCGATTTCTCAGCGTGACCCTGGGATACCCGACGGTGAGTGTTTAGCGCTCAGCGGTTCTTGTACGCCTCGACGACCGACACCGGGATGCGCCCGCGCTCGGAAATCTCGTACCCGTTCTTGGCTGCCCATTCGCGGATGGCGCGGTTCTGCTCGCGGTCCATTCCCGAGGTGCTCGGCCGGCCCGCGCGCCGGGTGGCGCGGGCGACCTCGGTGGCGCCGCGGCCGATCCGCCTGCCAGCGCTGATGTACGGGTCCAGCGCCTTGCGCAGAACGCCCGCGTTCTCGTCGGACACGTCGATCGTGTACGCCACGCCGTCCAGGCTGAACTCGACGGTCCGATCGGCCTTTCCGCCGTCGAGGTCGTCGGTCAGAACGGTGATTACTTTCCTTGCCATCGCCATTACTCCCTGTGTCGGGCGGGGTGTGCTAAGAGTCTGACTTACCTCACGGTAATTTCGCAACAATACCCGCCTCTTTGCATTCGGCGGGTCGTGCCAGGTAAGCGTCGCGGCCAATAGAGGACCGGTGCGCGAACAGGCGTCGGGAAGGTCGGACAGTGGCGTGGGTCACAACCCGGAACAAGGGGCACCTTTTGTTACTTGAGCCAGACACGCTCAACCAACGTGATGGCAGGTGTCCGATGGCAACTCTTCCGGTACTTCCCCTGACCGACACCGTCCTGCTGCCCGGGATGGTCATCCCGGTCACCCTCGACCCGACCACCCAGGCCGCCGTCGACGCGGCCCGCGCCACCGGCGACAAGGAACTCCTGGCCGTGCCCCGCCTCGACGGCGAGTACGGCTCCGTCGGCGTGGTCGCCACGATCGAGAAGGTGGGCCGGCTGCCCAGCGGCGAGCCGGCCGCCGTGATCCGCGGTCTCGTCCGCGCCCGCATCGGCTCCGGCGTGCCCGGTCCCGGCGCCGCGCTCTGGGTCGAGGCCGCGACGCTCGACGAACCCGCACCGGCGGGCCGCGCCCGGGAACTCGCCCGCGAGTACCGCGCGCTCATGACCTCGGTGCTCCAGCAGCGCGGCGCCTGGCAGGTGATCGACGCGATGGAGCGGATGACGGACCTGTCCGAGCTGGCCGACTCGGCCGGCTACGCGCCCTGGCTCAGCCTGGCGCAGAAGACCGAGCTGCTCGCCGCGCCGGACGTCACCGGTCGGCTGGAGCTGCTGGTCGGCTGGGTGAAGGAGCACCTGGCCGAGCAGGAGGTCACCGAGCAGATCAACAGCGACGTGCGCGAAGGGCTGGAGAAGTCCCAGCGCGAGTTCCTGCTCCGCCAGCAACTCGCCGCGATCCGCAAGGAACTCGGCGAGGACGAGCCCGACGGCTCCGCCGACTACCGCTCCCGGGTGGAGTCCGCCGACCTGCCGGAGAAGGTACGCGAGGCGGCGCTGCGCGAGGTCGGCAAGCTGGAACGGGCCAGCGACGCCTCACCCGAGGCGGGCTGGATCCGTACCTGGCTGGACACCGTGCTGGAGATGCCGTGGAGCACGCGTACCGCTGACAACACGGACCTGGCCGCGGCGCGGGCCGTGCTCGACGCCGACCACGCCGGCCTGGCCGACGTGAAGGACCGCATCCTGGAGTACCTCGCGGTGCGCAACCGGCGCGCGGAGCGCAACCTCGGCGTGGTCGGCGGACGCGGCTCCGGCGCGGTGCTCGCCCTGGCCGGCCCGCCCGGTGTCGGCAAGACCAGCCTCGGCGAGTCGGTCGCCCGGGCGCTGGGCCGCAACTTCGTCCGCGTCTCCCTCGGCGGCGTCCGGGACGAGGCGGAGATCCGCGGCCACCGGCGCACCTACGTCGGCGCGCTGCCCGGCCGGATCGTGCGGGCGCTGCGCGAGGCCGGCTCGATGAACCCGGTCGTGCTGCTCGACGAGGTCGACAAGCTGGCCGCCGGCTACTCCGGCGACCCGGCGGCGGCTCTGCTGGAGGTGCTCGACCCGGCGCAGAACCACACGTTCCGCGACCACTACCTGGAGGTCGACCTCGACCTGTCCGACGTGCTGTTCCTCGCCACCGCCAACGTGGTGGAGGCGATCCCCGGCCCGCTGCTGGACCGGATGGAGCTGGTCGCGCTGGACGGCTACACCGAGGACGAGAAGGTGGCCATCGCCCGCGACCACCTGCTGCCCCGGCAGCGGGAGCGGGCCGGGCTGACCGGCGAGGAGGTGAGCGTCGCCGACGACGCGCTGGCGCTGATCGCGGGCGAGTACACCCGGGAGGCCGGTGTCCGGCAGCTCGAACGGGCCCTGGCGAAGATCCTGCGCAAGGTGGCCGTCGCGCTCGCCACGGACGCCGCGCCGGTACACGTGGACGCCGGGAACCTGGCCCGCTACCTGGGCCGGCCGAAGTTCACCCCGGAGTCGGCCGAGCGGACCGCCGTGCCCGGCGTGGCGACCGGCCTGGCCGTCACCGGCGCCGGTGGCGACGTGCTGTTCATCGAGGCCACCACCATGGAGGGCGAGCCCGGGCTGACGCTCACCGGGCAGCTCGGCGACGTGATGAAGGAGTCCGCGCACATCGCGTGGTCGTACCTGCGGTCGAACGGGCGGCGCTACGGGCTGGACCCGAACGCGCTGGCCGGGCGGCGGATCCACCTGCACGTCCCGGCGGGCGCGGTACCGAAGGACGGCCCGAGCGCCGGCATCACCATGGTGACCGCGCTGGCCTCACTGGTGACCGGGCGTCCGGTGCGGCCCGAGTTCGGGATGACCGGCGAGGTGACGCTCTCCGGCCGGGTGCTGCCGATCGGCGGGGTGAAGCAGAAGCTGCTCGCCGCGCATCGGGCCGGTCTCACCGAGGTGATCATCCCGAAGCGCAACGAGCCGGACCTGGACGACCTGCCGGCGCAGGTGCGGGAGGCGCTGACCGTGCACACCCTGTCTGACGTGGCGGACGTGCTCGCGCTGGCGCTGCGCCCGGCCGAGATCGGCACGCAGGCGCTGGACGGCCCGGCGCTCGCCGCGGCCTGACGGCCGTCGCCCCGGCCACCGTACGCACGGTGGCCGGGGCGACGCCGTGTCCGCCCGCGCTCAGCGCCGGTCGCGCCGCTCGTAACCCCGGTCGCGGCGCTCACCGGAACCGTCGCCGTCCCGGTCCCGGCGTACGGTCGCCTTACGGCCCTTGATCGTGGTGCCCCGCAGCCCTGAGATGATCTCGTCGGCCACCGCCTGCGGCACCTCGACCAGCGAGAACCGGTCGGCGATCTCGATCGAGCCGATGTCCCGGCCACTGATCCGGGTCTCCCCGGTGATCGCGCCGACCAGGTCCTGCGGCCGTACCCCGGCGCGTCGGCCCAGCCCGATGAAGACCTGGGTGGTCCCCCCGGTACGCGGACGGCCCGGGCCCCGGCGCTCGCCCCGCCCACCGGTCTCCGGGCGGCCCTCGCGCGGGCCGCGGACCGGAACCTGCGGGATCTCCTCCTCGTCGTCCGAGCCGGGCGACGTCGCCTCGTGCGCCAGCTTCACCGCCGCCAGCGCCACCTCGACCAGGTCGAACTCGTCGGTCAGCGACTCGACGATCACCCGGTACGGGTCGAGGTCGTCCTCCAGCAGGCTCTCCCGCAGCGCGCCCTGGGTCAGCTCCAGCCGCCGGGTCCGCATGTCCGCCACCGTGGGGATCTTGTCGATGGTGATCCGCTGGCCGGTGACCCGCTCGATGGTCTTGAGCATCCGGTGCTCGCGCGGCTCGGCGAGCGTGATCGCCACACCCTCCCGCCCGGCCCGGCCCACCCGGCCGATCCGGTGCACGTACGACTCCGGCGCCGACGGGACGTCGTAGTTGACCACGTGGGTGAGCTGCTCGACGTCCAGCCCCCGGGCGGCCACGTCGGTGGCGACCAGCAGGTCCGCCGTACCCGCGCGCAGCCGGCCCATCACCCGGTCCCGCTGCTCCTGGCTCATCCCGCCGTGCAGCGCCTCGGCCCGGTAGCCCCGGCCGTTCATCGTCTCGGTGAGCCGGTCGACCTCCTCGCGGCTGCGGCAGAACACGATCGCCGCGGTGGGCGACTCCACGTCCAGCACCCGGCCCAGCGCGGCCGGCTTGTGACCCCGGGCCACGATGTACGCGCTCTGCCGTACCCGGGGCGCCTCCACGGCGACCGGCCGCTCCCGCTCGATCTGGATCCGGACCGGATCGGTCAGGTGCTGCCGGGCCAGCCCGTCGATGCGGGCCGGCATGGTGGCCGAGAACAGCACCGTCTGCCGGCCGGCCGGCGCGTGCTCCAGGATCGCCTCGATGTCCTCGGCGAAGCCCATGTCGAGCATCTCGTCCGCCTCGTCCAGCACCACCGTGGCCAGCGCGCCCAGCCGCAGCGTGCCCCGGGCGATGTGGTCCAGGGCCCGGCCCGGCGTCGCGACCACCACGTCCACCCCGTGGTCGAGCGCGCGCAGCTGCCGGCCGATCGGCTGCCCGCCGTAGATCGGCAGCACCCGGGCGCCCAGGTCCTTGCCGTAGCGGTGGAACGCCTCGGAGACCTGCACGGCCAGCTCACGGGTGGGCACCAGCACCAGCGACACCGGGTCGCCGTCCGGTCGTCCCACCGGCATCCGCTGCAGCAGCGGCAGCGCGAACGCGGCGGTCTTGCCCGTACCGGTCGCCGCCTGTCCCAGCAGATCCTGCCCGGCCAGCAGCGGAGGGATCGCCTCCCGCTGGATCGGGGTGGGTTCCTCGTAGCCGAGCGCGGCCAGCGCGCCCAGCAACTCGGTGCGCAGCCCGAGATCCGCGAAGGCGGTGGCGTCCTCGGCGTCGGCGGGAATGGCGGGGTCGGTCGGGGTCGGTGCGGCGGTCATGCGACAAGTTTTTCATCACCGCCGCGCGGCGCTCGCGGCGACCGGGCCAAACGTTCGCCGCGCCACCTGCGTGCCGTCCCCTCCGGGTGATCCGGCGTGGCCCCGTGCCCCCGCCGGATCACCGGGACAGGACGGCCAGCAACGTGGTGAAACCGACCGCGACGTCGAACACCGCGCACCACAGCGCGTACCCGCGCGGCACCACAGTTCCGGTGCGGTGGTACCAGGCGTCCCAGGCGGCGTGGACGAGCCAGCCCACCCCGACGAGCACCCCGGCGACGTCGGCGGACGCGGTCGTCGCCACGACCGCCAGGCCGCCCCACCCGGCCGGCCCGGCGAGCTGCGCGGCCAGCGCGCGCCGGTCGCCCCACTGCCGCCGCCAGGTGCCGATCAGCAGGTAGCCGGCCGGCAGGACCAGCAGCGTCCACGGCGCGAAGACGGTCGGCGCGAACCACATGTCCACGGTCATGAGCAGCGCCAGCCCGGCCGGCCACCCGCGCGCCACGGCTGCCGCGACCGGGTGTCGGCGGGGCGGCGCGGCGGACGTGTGCCGGTGCCGCAGCGCCACCAGCAGCATCGCCGGCACCATCAGCAGGTGGCCGCCGAGCAGCAGCGCGTCGTCGCCGACCCACCCCGCCCACCAGGGCGGAAGCAGCAGCAGGAACGGCACGTACATGGCCGCCGACATCTCGCCGGTGGCGGCCCAGCCGTACCCCCGGTGCCACATCCACGCGGCCATGCCCGCCGCCATGTTCGTCGCCATCACCAGCGCGCCCACGTCCGGCCGCGCCAGCACCGCCGCGCCGCCCAGCACGTCCGCGCCCACCCGCCACAGCGGCCCGAGCAGCACCATCCCGGCCAGCATCGCCACCACCATCGCGGCCAGGTGCCGCGTCCGCGCCCACCCGGCCCACCGCCGGGGTACGACCACAGTCATCTCCGTCATGCCCCGACCCTGCCGTCGCCGGGCGCACCGGAGAAGGCGCGTCAGTCATCGGGAAACCGTGCGGATCGCACGGCCCGGCCGTGACGTTTCTCAGGAGTGGGCGGACCGGTGCACGCCCTAGGATCAGCGGGCATGAGCGTCGATCCGGCGGACCACCGGCTGCGCCGGGCCCGGCGGGTCACGCTGCTGTCGCTGGCCACGAACGTGTGGACGACGGTGCTGCTGCCAGCGGTCGGACTGGCCCGCGAACCCGACCCGGTACGCGTCGCGCTCGGCGCCGCCGGGCTGCTCGTGTTCACCGCCGCCCAGGTCGCGGTGCTGCACGCCGCCGTCACGCCGTGGCTGCCCGTGCCGGCGCGCCGCCGCCGGCACGCCGCGCTGACCGTGGCGGCGCTGCTCAGCCTGCCGCTGCTCGGCCCGGTCGCGGCCGGCTCCTGGCCCACCTGGGCGTGGCTCGGCGCGTCGCTGGTCGGCATGACGCCGCTGCTGTTCCGGCCCGTCGTGGCGGCGGTGGCGGCGGCCGGCGTCCTCGCGGCGTCCGCGGCCGTCACCTGGTGGACCGATGGCCCGCTGACCACGGCGCTGCTGGTCACCGGCCTGGTGGGGGCCGGGACAGCCGCGCTCACCTGGGTCCAGGTCTGGTTCTGGGACCTGCTGGTCGAGGCCCGGCAGGGGCAGGCCGCCCAGGCCCGGCTGGCCGCCGCCGAGGAACGGCTGCGCTTCGCCCGGGACGTGCACGACCTGCTCGGCCACGACCTGACGGTGATCGCGCTGAAGGCCGAGCTGGCCGAGCGGCTGGCGCCGGTCGAACCGGACCGGGCCGCCCGGGAGGCGGCGCAGGCGCGGCGGCTCGCCGCAACGGCGCTGACCCGGGTACGCGCGGCGGTGCACGGCTACCGCGCCGTCGACCTGGCCGAGCAGGCCGCCGCGGTGGGGGAGGTGCTGCGCTCCAGCGGCGTACGCACGACTGTGGTCCCGCCGTCCGGCGACGTGCCCGGTCCGGTCGCCGCCGACCTGGCCGCCGTGCTGCGTGAAGCCGGGACGAACGTGCTGCGGCACAGCCGGGCCGGCTGGTGCCGGATCGAGATCACCCGGGAGGACACGGCGGTGACGCTGACCGTACGCAACGACGGCGTGCGTGACGGCGACGGCCCGGACCGGCTCAGCGGCGGCCTGCGCGGCCTGTCCGACCGGCTCGCCCCGGTCGGCGGCCGGGTCCGGGCGGACGCCGCCGACGGCGTGTTCAGCCTGGTCGCGACCGTGCCGGTGGCGCGATGATCCGGGTGCTGCTGGCCGACGACGAGGAGCTGATCCGGCTCGCCCTCGCCGCGCTGCTCGACCTGGAGCCGGACATCGAGGTGGTGGCGCACGCGGGCGACGGGCGCGCAGCCCTGGACGCGGCGCTGGCTCACCGCCCGGACGTCGCGGTGCTCGACCTGGAGATGCCGGCGCCCGGCGGGGTCGAGGTCGCCGCCGAGCTGACCCGGGCGCTGCCCGGCTGCGCCCCGGTGATCCTCACCGGACACGGCCGCCCCGCCCAGCTCCCGCCGGCGCTGGCCGCCGGAGTGCGCGGCTTCCTCGCCAAGGGCGCTCCCGGCGGCGCGCTGGCCGACGTGATCCGCCGCGTGCACTCCGGCGCCCGGTACGTCGATCCGGCGCTCGCGGCCGACGCGCTCACCCTGCCCGAGTGCCCGTTGACGCCGCGCGAGCTGGAGACGCTGCGCCTGGCTGAGCTGGGCACCCCGGTCGCGGTGATCGCCCGGCGTACCCACCTGGCCGCCGGGACGGTCCGCAACCACCTGAGCGCCTGCGTGCAGAAGCTCGGCGCCGCGAACCGGGCCGAAGCGGTACGGCTCGCCCGCGAGGCCGGCTGGCTCTGAGGTACGGGACGTCGTGGCACGCTGCCGGCGGCTAGCCTGATCACGTGCGGACGGTCGAACTGCTCTGCTCATCCGAACTGGAAGCGGCGGTTCGCGCTGCCTGGGACCGGCTCGCCGCTGCCGGGCTGCCCAGCCTGGCCCGCAACACGCACCCGACGAACCGGCCGCACCTGACGCTCGCCTCCGTCGAGGAGTTCCCGTCCGGCGCCGAGCAGCGACTGGCCGACCTCTGTGACGCGGCGCTGCCGCTGCCGGTGCGGCTGGGCCGGGTGGCGGTGCTCGACGGCAGCGCGCCACTGGTGTGGCTGGTCCGCCCGACACCGCAGCTCGTCGCGCTGCACGGCGCGGTCTGGGACGTGCTGGCCGAGGCGTCCGGCGGGCACTCGTGGCACCAGCCCGGCCGGTGGGTGCCGCACCTGAGCCTGGCGCTGCGGTTCGGCGCGGCGGACCGGCGGCGCGCCCGGGCGGTCGCCGGGGCGCACCCGCCGGCCGGGGCGTTCGTGGCGGCGCGCAGCTACGACGGCGACACCCGCACGATCAGCGAGCTGACCACCGCCTGCCCGCGTTCCGGCGGCTGACCGAGAGGTCATACCCGGCGCTGGTGGGCGTCGGTTCCGCTGACCGGGACCCCCGGCGTGGGCAGATCCGGGTACTCTTCGCCCCATGATCGACAGTGTTCGATTGGCGGTCGTCGGTGTGGGCAACAACACGTCGGCGTTGGTGCAGGGCATCGCCTTCTACCGCAACACCGGCAGCCTGGTAGGGCTCCACCGGCCAGAGATCGCGGGACTGTGCGTCAGCGACATCGACGTCGTCGCCGCTTTCGCCATGTCCGACCGAAAGGTGGGCAAGGATCTCCACGAGGCGATATTCATGCCGCCCAACAACTTCCCGCGCCTCGACACCGAACTTCCGCCCGCCGGCGTGACGGTGCGGCGTGGCCTGGTGGACTCGACGGAAGTCGAACGGGTGGCGCACGCGCTGGAAGGGGCGGAGGTGCTGCTCTACTCCGCTCCGAGCGGCCGGCCGGACACGGCTCGGGCTTACGCCGAGGCGGCTCTGACAGCGGGAGTCGCGTTCGTGAACACCACGTCGGATCCGGTGGCCAGGCACGAGTCACTACTGGCACGTTTCGAGGAAGCCCGTGTGCCGTTGCTCGGCGACGACCTGGCCAGCCAGTTCGGCACCTCCGTGCTGCACCACGCACTACTGCGGCTGATCGAGGAGCGCGGCCTCACCCTGGGCAGCTCCTACCAGGTCAATCTGGGCGGGACCGAAGACTTCCGCAACCTGGTCGAGAACCCGAACACCAAGAAGCAGTCCAAGCTGAACGCCCTGGGGTCGTCCGGCAAGGTCCAGATGGCGCCCCTCGCGTACATGCCGCACCTGCGATCCCACAAGATCGCCCACCTCAACATCGAAGCGCAGGGCTGGGCCGAGACGGCGGTGAGTGTGGAGGTGCGCCTGCAGGTCCATGACCCGAGTGGTGCTGCCGGCGTCAACATCGACCTGATTCGTCTGGCGGCCATCGCCCTGCGGTCGGGTCGTGGCGGCTACCCGGCCGAAGCGGCATCCCTCCTGAAGTCCCCACCCGGAACCGCGATCTGACCCCAACCCCCGGACCGTTCGGCGCGGCCCGAACCGTGCCCGTGTCAGCATGGGCCGATGACCACCGGTGCCGACGGACGCGGACTCGCCGGGTTCGCCCGGCTGCTCGCCGACCCCACCCGGGCCGGCTTCTGCCTGGCCCTGCTCGACGGCCGCGCCTGGACCGCCGGGGAGCTGGCCCGCGCCGCCGGGGTGGCCGCGTCCACCGCGAGCGGCCACCTCACCCGGCTGGTGGCGGGCGGTCTGGTGGTCGAGGAGCGGCAGGGCCGCCACCGGTACGTCCGCCTCGCCGACCCGGGCGTCGCCCAGCTCGTCGAGGACCTGGCCGCGCGGGCGCCCGCACCGGCGGCCCCGCCCCGCACGTTGCGCGCCGCGTCGGCCGGTGCCGCCCTGGCGTACGCGCGCACCTGCTACGACCACCTGGCCGGGCGGCTCGGCGTGCTGCTGCACGACGCCCTGCTCGACCGTGGCGTGCTCGACCGCACCGGCGGCCTCGCGCTGACCGAGGCCGGCATGAGCTGGCTGGACCGTCTCGGCGTACCCGTCGAACCACTGCGCGGCACCCGGCGGCCGCTCGTCCGCGACTGCCTGGACTGGACCGAACGGCGCCCGCACCTGGCCGGCGCGGTCGGGGCGGCGCTGTGCGGGCGCTTCCTCGACCTCGGCTGGACCGCGCGCGGCAACGGCCGGGCGGTACGGGTCACCCCGGCGGGGCGGGACGCGCTGGCCGAGGCGCTCGGGCTCGACCCGGTGCTGCTGGCCGCGCCCGCCACCCGGGTCACCGGCCCGGCGCGCGCCTGACCCGCCCGTGCCCCGCGGCACCGGTCCCGCCCGCGGCTGACCGCCGGGTGTGCCCGGCCGGATCGTTCGGTCCGGGCCGAACTGTCGGCGCCCTACGGTCCGGTGATGGATTCACCGACGATCACGGCTGCTCCGGGCACGCCGCCCTGCGGGCCGCCGACCTCGGACGACGGCGGCTGGGTGGTCACCCGGTACGCGGACGTCGTCTCCCTCCTGACCGATCCCCGCTGCGTGGTGCCGCCCGCCGAGGAGGCGCCGGAGGGCGGCCTGGCATGGCTGCGCGCCTCGGTGAGCCGGTTCAGCCCGCCGGACCGGCATGCCGCGCGGCGAGCCGTCGGGGTGGCGGCGCTCGACACGCTCGACCCACGGGAACTGCGCGTGATCGCGGAACGGCTGACCGGGCGGATCCTCGACCGCGCCGCGAGCGCGGACAACGGCGGCGACCGGGTGGACGTGACCGGTGACCTGGCTCGGCGCGTACCCCTTGTGGTGCTGGCGGAGCGGCTCGGGCTGGCCGACCCGGCGGCGGCCGTCGCGGAGGTGACGGCGGTGGCCGCCGCCTACCACCCGGGCGCCGGCCCGGCGGCGGTGCGGCGGGCGGACCGGGCGGTGGCGGCGCTGCTGGCCATGTCGCCGCCCGCTCCGGCCGAGGTGACAGCGAACCGGCTCGGGCTGCTGGTGCAGGCCGCCGACGCCACCGCCGGGCTGATCGTGGCCGCCGTCCGGCACGGGCTCGACGCGCCGGACGGGCTCGAGACCGACGCGCTGCTCGCCGAGGTGCTGCGCCTCGACCCGCCGGTACGGGTCACCCGCCGGGTCGCCGCCGACCCGCTGACCCTGGACGGCCAGCCGGTGCGCGTGGGGGAGCGGCTGCTGCTGCGGTTCGACGCCGCCAACCGCGACCCGGCGGTCTTTCCGGAGCCGGACCGTTTCCGCGCCGGCCGGGCGAACGCCGCGCTGACGTTCGGCGCCGGCCCCCGCGGCTGCCCCGGGCAGCGGCACGCGCTCGCCCTGGCCGCCGGCGTGGTCGGCGTGCTGCGCCGCCGCTGCCGTCCCGGCGGCCCTACCCCTGACGTCCCGCCGACCCCACTCGAGGTGATCCTCCGATGACCGACCGGTACCGCGCATTCCGTGACCTGCACCGGCCCGGCGAACCGCTGCTCCTGCCGAACGCCTGGGACCACGCCTCCGCCGCGGCGCTCGCCGCCAGGGGCCATCAGGCGATCGGTACGACCAGCCTGGGCGTGGCGGCGGCCGCCGGGCGGCCGGACGCCGTCAGGGCGACCCGCGCCGAGACGCTGGAGCTGGCGTACCGGCTGCGGGACCTGCCGGCGCTGCTGACGGTGGACGTCGAGGACGGCTTCCACGATGACCCGGCGCAGGTCGCCGGGTTCGTGGGCGAGCTGGCCGCGCTCGGGGTGGTCGGCGTGAACCTGGAGGACGGGCGCCCGGACGGGCGACTGGCCCCGGCGGACCACGTCGCCGCCGTGATCGCTGCGGTCCGCGCGGCGGTGCCGCGGATGGTCGTCAACGCCCGCACCGACGCCTGGTGGCTGGGCGTGCCGGCGCCGCTGGACGAGGCACGGCGGCGGGCGGCGGCGTTCCGGGCCGCCGGTGCCGACTGCCTGTTCGTGCCCGGCGCGCCGGACGACCTGGTCGGCCTGCTCGCCGCCGAGGCGGGGTTGCCGCTGAACGTGCTGTACCGGCCGGGCGGCCCGGACCTCGCAGCCCTCGGGCGGCTCGGCGTGGCCCGGGTCAACACCGGATCGCTGCTGTTCCGGGCCGCGCTCGGTGCCGCGCTGCACCTGACCGACGCGATCGGCGCCGGGTGTGACGCGGGCCTGCCGGCGCCGCCCGGATACGAGGAGGTGCAGGCCCTGGTGTCGCCGTCCGCCACCTGATCGGGCACTTCGGGGGAGATGGGAGGAATCGCGCCTTCTCCGGTCTTTACGGTGTGTGCAGGCCCAATCACGCCGTGTCCTGACCGAGAGGGGACGGAGACCATGCGAGTGCCCAGCCGCAGCCCCGGTCGCCAGCCCGGTCCCGCCGCCGTACCCACCGCTCCCGCCCGCCGGGTGCCCGCAGCCGGCCGGCGCGGCGACGCCGTCCCGGACCTGTCCGCGTACCGGGCGGCGGTGGCGGACCTCCTGGTCGAGGTGGGCGCGCTCGCCGACGCGCCGTCGGCCACCGCCCGCCAGGTGCTGCTCGACCAGCGGCTGCGCGAACCCGCCATCGCCGCCGTCCTCGACGCCACGCCCCAGGGGCTGATCGGGGCCCGGGAGACGCTGCTGCTGGAGATGGCCCGCTACCAGCCAAACGCGCGCAGCTCGGCGCAGGACCTTACCGCGCTGGTGCGGATCTACCTGCTCTCCCGCGTCGACGTGCTCTGGTGGCGGGACGCCCCGACGTTCCTCACCGACGACCAGGTCCGCACCAGCGCCGAACTCGTCGACCTGGAGTGGCTGCGCCGGCGCGGGCTGATCGAGTTCCGCTATCAGGAGCAGCCCGCCACGGTCGTGGGCCGGGGCCTGCGCGCGGCGCGCCGCCGGTTGCTTCCGGCCGCCACCCCGCGTACCGCCGGTCTGCTGTTCCGCCGGGCCCGCCGCGAGATGATCGCGTTCCTCAACGACCTGGCCCGGGAGTTCGCGGCCGTCGCGCCGGACGGCACGCCGCCGCTCTGGGTGACCAGCCTGGCCCGCAGCGCCGAGCACCAGTACCGGCTGCGCCGCCTGGGGTACGCCGCGATGGTGCCCAGCGGACACTGCCTCGGCTGGGCCGCCGATGTCGAGCTGGAATGGTACGAGCGCTTCGGCGCCCGTTCGGCCCTCGCCGGGTTGCTCCTGGCCCGCCAGGACGCCGGCGAGGTGAACGTGGTCGACGAGGGACAGGCCTGGCACGTGTGTCTCGCCCCGGACGCCCGCCGCCGCTACCGGCGGGCGTACGAGGCCGAGATGGGGGTGTGACCCGGTGTGCGGCATCGCGCTGAGCATCGGCCCCGAGGCCGACCCGGCCACGTTCCGCCGGATGCTCACCGCGCTCGCGTCGCGTGGTGAGGTCACCGAGACCCGCCAGGAGAACGGCCTCCTGGCCGGCGTACGGCGCCTGAAGATCGTGGACCGGGAACGGTCCGTCCAGCCGTGGATGTCGCCGGACGAGCGGCACCTGCTCTGCTACAACGGCGAGATCTTCAACCACCACGAGCTGCGCGCCGAGCTGACCCGGCTCGGGCACGAGTTCCGCACCACCGGCGACACCGAGGTCGTGCTGACCGCGTTCCGCCAGTGGGGCGAGAACGCGGTACGCCGGCTGCGTGGGGAGTACGCGTTCGTGATCGTCGAGCGGGACAGCGGGCGGGCGTACCTGGCCCGGGACCCGCTCGGGGTCAAGCCGCTGTACTGGTCCCGCCTGCCCGGCTGCCTGCACCTCGCCTCCGAGGTCAAGGCGCTCGTCGGGCACGGCGCGCCGATCGGCGAGGTGGCGCCCGGGCACCACGGCTGGGTCGAGCCCGGCGAACCGGTCCGGCCGCGCCCGCACGTCGACCTGCTCACCCTCGGCGACGGCCTGCCGGTGATCGACGACCCGGACGAGGCGGCCCTGCTGGTCCGCGTCGCGCTCACCGACGCGATGCGGGCCCGGCTGGACACCGACCTCACCGTCGGCGTGCTGCTCTCCGGCGGCCTGGACAGCTCGCTGGCGCTGCTGCACGCCCGCGAACTGCACCCGGACTGCGTGGCGGTCACCATCGGCGTGCCGGAGAGCCCCGACGTCGCGTACGCCCGGCGGCTCGCCGCCGACCTCGGCGTGCCGCACGAGGTGATCGAGCTGCGCCCCCGCGACATCCGGCTGGCCGACGTACGTGAGGCGATCCGGGTCTCCGAGCTGACCGAGTACGGCGACATCATCAACGCTGTCGTCTCGGTGCCGATCTTCCGGCGGCTGCGCGAGCTGGGCGTACGGGTGGTGCTCACCGGCGACGGCTCCGACGAGCTGTTCGGCGGCTATCCGATGTACCACCAGGTCGGGCCGGAGCGGTCCCGCCGGCTGTTCCTGCACAAGATCCGCAACCTGTGCCGGACCGAGCTGCAACGGGTGGACCGGGCCAGCATGGCGCACGGGGTGGAGGCCCGGGTGCCGTTCCTCGACCTCAGCGTCGTCGAGCTGGCCATGCGGCTGCCGCTGGACCTCAAGCTGCGCGACGGGCAGGAGAAGTGGATCGTCCGGCAGGCCTTCGCCGACCTGCTGCCCGCCTACGTCCGGCAGCGGCCGAAGAACCCGATGTCGTACTCGTCCGGGCTGCACGAACGGGCCCGCCTCTACAAGCCGCTGTTCGCCCGGCTGCACCGCTCCTTCGGCTACGACCTGCTGGAACCGGTCCGCCGGGACTTCGACAGCGTGCTCACCCGCTGCGGCAACGACCTCGACCGGGCCATCGCCGAGGGCATGGCCCGGCCCGACTACACCGTGCTGGAACACGCCCGGGACCTGGTCGGCGCGGCCCGGTGGAACGCCGCGCCGATGGTCCGGCGGCTGGTCAACCCGCGCCGCACCCGAGGCGACGAGGCGCCCCTGCCCGGGTGAGCCCGCGTGGCCCCGGTAGGAGGCCGCCGGGTCAGCGCCGCAGGTCCACGTCGGCGGCCACGCCGGAGACCGGGTCCATGCAGTGCACCGTCGGGCCCGGACGCAGCCGGGCGTCCGAGGCGTACCGCCGGGCCAGCTCCCGCCCGGCGGCGGCGTCGCCGCGGTCGGCGGCCACCAGCAGCGCGGCGACCTCGTCGACGAGCGTGAGGTCGGCGCCGGTCAGGTCCTCGGTCATCGCCCCGAAACCGTCCCAGAGCAGCACCTCGTCCTTGTGCCGGTGGGCCAGCTCCAGCAGCACGTAGTCGTGGATGAACCAGTCGCCCCGGATCGGCAGCGACGGGTCCACGCCGTAGCTGTCCGGGTCGACCCGGCCCGCCCGGTACGCCAGCCACACCCGGGCCGCCGACTCGAAGTGCCCGGCCTCCGGGTCGATGTCGTAGCCGTCGAACGGCCGGTCGCCGGCCGGGTCCAGCTCGGGGTCGGACCAGACCCACCGCTCGCCGTCCCACCACTCGGCGAGCACATGGTCGTGGTGCCAGCCGGGCACGAAGTAGCTCGCGAACCCGACCCGGCTGCGGGCCGGGACGCCGTGCTGGCGCAGCGCCGCGACGGTGAGCAGCGTGTGGTCCCGGCAGCACCCGGCGACCCGCTCGGCGGCCGGGCGCTCGGCGGTCAGCGGCAGCGGGAACCGCGACTGGTCGGCGTCGAGGATGCGGTCCAGCCAGCGCAGATTCACCTCGGCCCGGCGGACGTCCGGCAGCTCCACCCCGCCGGCCCGGTAGTGGATGATCACGTTGCGGGCGGTCGCCGCGACGGTGGGCAGGTCAGCCGGCACGGCGTCGAGCAGCGCCGCGTGGTGGCGGGGATCGCTGTACGGGGAGTGGGTCCGGTAGTCGTCGACGTCCATCCGGCCATTGTCGGCGCGGGACGCGGCCGGCGGGTGCCCGCTCGGCGCGCAATCTCGCGGCACCCGAATGCCAGGTCCGGTCACCGCCGGCGCGGTGGCGGATGTTCGCTGTGGTGCGGAGTTGACCGGGTCCCGGATGGACATCGGCGGACGCCTCTTCTAGCGTCGCTGTCATGCGGAGGACCCTCATCGCCGGCGGGCTCGCGTTGCTCCTGCTCGGCACGGCCTGCGGGGAGAGCCGCCGGTCCGACCCGCCGGCCGCGGCCGGCTCGCCCACCGCCTCGCGGCAGGACCCGGGCCAGGTCGAACGGACGCTGGCCAGCCTCCGCAAGATCGACGACCTGCCGATGTACGAGATGACGTACGACGGCGACTACGACCCGACCGCCGGGCTGGCCGGGTCGACGCCGCCGAGCCCGTTCGGCTGCTCGTTGTTCGCCGCGCTCGGCGACCGGGAGCGGCCGGTGTTCGCCCGCAACTTCGACTGGGAGCCGAACCCCGCGCTGGTGCTGCGCACCGACCCGCCGGACGGTTACGCCTCGATCTCGCTGGTCGACATCTCCTACCTGGGGGTGGCCGCCGACCCGACGGGGGACCGGCGGCTGCTGGACGCGCCGCTGCTGCCGTTCGACGGCATGAACGAGCGGGGTCTCGCGGTCGGGCTGGCCGCCGACGACGGGGCGCGCGCCGAGCCGGTGCCGGGACTGCCGAAGGTGGGCTCGGTGCGCATCCTGCGCCTGGTGCTCGACTCGGCCGCGACCGTGGACGAGGCGGTCGCCGTGTTCAAGCGCTACAACCTGGACTTCGACGGCGGGCCGCCGCTGCACTACCTGCTGGCCGACGCGACCGGCACGTCGGCGGTGGTGGAGTTCGTCGACGGGAAGATGACAGTGGACCGGCGCAGCGGCCCGTGGCAGGCGCTGACGAACGTGCCGGCCGTCGGTGTGCCCGACCGGGAACTGCGCCAGGACCGCAGGTACGGGGTGCTGGCGAAGGAACTGGACCGCACCGGTGGGGTGGTCGACACGGCCGGGGCACTGCGGCTGCTGAACGCGGTACGCCAGTCGCACACCCGCTGGTCGGTCACGTACGGGCTGCGCAGCGGCGAGGTGCGGGTGGTCACGGCCGGTGGCGGCACCCGCGACTACCGCCTGCCGATGAGCTGATCCGGGCCGGGTGGACCGCTCCGGCCGAGGTCGTCGGCGCTGATAACGCACCGGGCCCGGCGGCCCCCGCGAGGGGAGCGCCGGGCCCGGGACGGGTCAGCGGGTCACCAGCTCAGGTAGCCCGCCTGGGTCTGCACGTTCAGCTCGGGAACCAGCAGGAACTGCGCCAGCCAGGTACGCGGGTCACGCAGCTCCAGCACGTCCAGTCCCTTCTGGATGTCGCTGGAGTAGATGTGGCCGTTGTACCAGTACGCCGACCAGGACCCGCCGGTACGCAGCTGCGTGGCGTCCAGCGGACCGCGCTCCCAGTAGGCGATCTCGGTCGGCTTGCGGGAGTTGGTGAAGTCCCACACCGAGATGCCGCCCTGGTACCACGCCTGCACCATGATGTCGCGGCCGGGCACCGGGATCAGTGAGCCGTTGTGGGCCACGCAGTTCTCGGTGTCGGCGTTGACGCGCGGGATCTTGTAGTAGCTGCGGAATTCCAGCTTGCGGGCGTTGCCGCGGCCGGTGATGTCGTAGATGGCGTCCGCGCCACGGTTCGGGCCGACCACCTCGTTGCAGGTGGCCGCGCCGCCGCCGCCCAGCTCGTCGGTGAAGACGACCTTGGTGCCGGAGTTGTTGAAAGTGGCCGAGTGCCAGAACGCGAAGTTCTCGGCGTCGGTCACCCGCTCGATCACCCGGGGCGCCTCACGGTCCTTGATGTCCAGCAGGATGCCGTCACCCATGCACGCGCCGGCGGCCAGGTCCTTCGCCGGGTACGCGGTGATGTCGTGGCAGCCGGTGGTGGCCGACGACTGGCCGGGGATGCCCGGGTAGCCGCCGTCCGGGAACAGGTTCGGCGTGGCCACCACGGAGGCGGTGGTGGGGCTCTTCACCGGCACCTTGACGATGGAGATGGAGTCGTGCGGCGGCTGGCAGTCCGGGAAGTCGGCGCGCGGGCTGTACGACGAGACGTACAGGTAGACGTTGCGCTTGTCCTTGCCGGGCACGAGCGTGTGGGTGTGCGAGCCGCACGCCGTTTCGACCGACTTGATGTAGCGCGGGTTGCGCTTGTCGCGGATGTCGAAGATCTTGATGCCCTCCCAGGACTCCTTCACCGACGCCGGCTGGCTGGTGCTGGCGCAGGAGTCGTCGCTGCGGGAGGAGTCGGTGGACAGGAAGAGCAGGTCGCCGTGGACCGAGATGTCGTTCTGCGAGCCGGGGCAGAGCACCTGCGACACGATCGTCGGGCGGCTCGGCCGGAGGATGTCGTAGATGACGAACCCGTCGTAGTTGCCGACGAACGCGTACCGCCCCTGGAAGGCGATGTCGGTGCCGAGGGCTGCGGTGGTGTCGAACGGCGCCTGCTTCGGCAGGTTGGCCACCTGCCGCAGGTTGGGGCTGCTGGAGATCTCGTCGACACCGGGGACGGCGCTGTCCACGGTGGCCGGCGCGGCCTGGGCGCGGGGGATCTCCTGGGCGCTGCTCGGCGGCGCGGCGACCACGCCGGCGAGCAGCAGGCCGGCGGCGGCGAGGCTGATGATGCGGGTGCGGGACGTGCGGATGCTGATCACCGGCAACACCCTTCGAAAGGGGATGATGATTCGCCAAACCTTACCGATCGGAGACCGTCATCAATGTGACCTGGGTCACACTGGGGAACTTTTATCTATGTATAGGATCGCCTTCACCTTGACCGGAGGAGGCGTCGTATGACCAGCCGGCAGGCGCGCGTGTGGGTGGGCGTCACAGCGCTCGTCATGCTTGTGGTGATCGGCGGGCTGGCGCTCGCCGAGCGCGACGACACCCGGCCCGAGGCGGCGGGCAACGCCGCGACGGGCGCGCCGAGCCCGAGCGCCACCACCTCGGCGCCGCCGCTGCTGGTTCCCGGCCGCCCGGGGGAGTCGGCCGCCACCCGTGCGCCCGATCAGGTGCGGGCAGCGTCGACACCCCGGTTCAACAGCCTCGACATCTGGTACGTCCGGATGATGATCCCGCACCACGAGCAGGCGCTGGAGATGGCGACGCTCGCCCCCGACCGGGCCGCCGACCCCCGCATCCGCGCCGTGGCCGAGCGGATCCGCGCCGCCCAGGGGCCGGAGGTCGGCCTGCTGCGTGCCTGGCTCAGCACCCGCGACCTGCCCGCCGACGTGCCGGGGCACGACCACGGCAGCATGCGCGGGATGCAGTCCGCCGAGGCGATGCGGCAGCTCGCCGACGCGAAGGGCGCGGCGTTCGACCGGATGTTCGTGCGGATGATGACCGATCACCACCAGGGCGCGATCGTGATGTCCACCGACCTGCTGAAGGTCGGCGCCGACCAGGCCATGCAGGAGTTCGCCACCGGCGTGGCCGTCGAGCAGTCCGCCGAGATCACCCGCATGCGCGCCCTCCTGCCCTCCTGACCCCCGCGCCCCGGCGGGGGAGAGGTGGGGAGAGCGGGCCTAGGCTGGGGAATCGTGGCTCGCCTCATCCTCGGCCGTCCGCTGCGCGGCATCGCCTTCGACACCGCCGTCTGCGGGCTGGTCGTGTTCTTCGCCGTCTCCGCGTACGTCGCCGGCCAGATCGGCGTACCGGCGTTCGCGGTCGGGCTGGCGGCGGCGGTGGCGGTGTTCTTCCGGCGTGCCCACCCGACGGCGGTCGCCGTCGCGGTGGCCGCGCTCGCGCTGGTCCAGGTGATCGCCGGCTGGGGTCCGCTCGCCTACGACATCGCCGTGCTGATCGCCCTCTACAGCGTGGTCAAGTACGCCGACCGGCTCCGTGACGGCATCGTGGCCGGGGTCGTCGCCGTGCTCGGCGGGGTGCTCGCCGCGCTCCAGACGCCCGGCGCCGGGCCCTGGTGGATGGGCGCGTTCTTCTACGCCCTGATCGTCGGCGCGGTCTGGCTGGCCGGGCTGAACCTGCGGACCCGTCGGCTCTACGTGCTCAGCCTGGAGGACCGGGCCGCGACGCTGGAACGGGAACGGGAGGCGCAGGCGCGGGCCGCGGTCGCCGAGGAGCGCACCCGGATCGCCCGCGAGCTGCACGACGTGGTCGCCCACAGCATGGCCGTGATGATCGTGCAGGCGGACGGGGTGCGGTTCACGCTCGACCGGGATCCGGCCACCGCCCGCGAGGCGGCCAAGGTGGTGGCGGACACCGGCCGGGCGGCGCTGGAGGAGATGCGGCGGCTGGTCGGCGTACTGCGGGAACCCACAGCGACGCAGCCGGACCCGGCGGACGGGCCCGCGCACCGCCGGCCCGCGCTGGTGGAGCTGCCCGCGTTGCTCGACCGGTTCCGCGCCGCCGGGCTGCGGGTCGCCTGCGGCGGCGCCGGCGCGCCGCCGCCGCTGCCCCCCGGCCTGGAGCTGACCGTCTACCGGGTGGTGCAGGAGAGCCTGACCAACACGCTCAAGCACGCGGGCGTCGGCGCGTCGGTGGAGCTGACGCTGGACTGGAGCGCCGACGCCGTCGTGATCCGCGCCGTGGACGACGGGCGCGGCCGTCCGGTCGACGGCCCGGCGCCGTCCGGCGGTCACGGCCTGGTCGGCATGCGGGAACGGGTCGGGGTGTACGACGGCAGCCTCGCCGCCGGACCCACACTTGCCGGTGGCTGGCGGGTGCGGGCGCGGCTGCCGCTGGCCCCGGCGGCCGGCACCGGGGAAGGGAGCGCGGCGGCGTGACGGTACGGGTGATGATCGTCGACGACCAGGCGCTGGTACGCGCCGGGTTCCGGATGGTGCTCGACTCCCAGCCCGACCTGGCGGTGGTCGCCGAGGCCATCGACGGCGCGGACGCGCTGCGGGTGCTGGACCGGGTCGCCGTCGACGTGGTGGTGATGGACCTGCGCATGCCGACCATGGACGGGGTGGAGGCGACCCGGCGGATCTGCGCCCGGCGCGACGACGGGCGCCCCCGCGTGCTGGCGCTGACCACGTTCGACACGGAGGCCGACGCGTTCGCCGCGCTGCGCGCCGGGGCGAGCGGGTTCCTGCTCAAGAACGTGCCGCCGGAGGAGCTCATGGCCGCGATCCGGGTGGTCGCCCAGGGCGACTCGGTGGTGGCCCCGTCGATCACCCGGCGGCTGCTCGACCGGTTCGCCGGGCAGCTCGGCCCCGCGCCGGCCGCCGATCCCCGGCTGGCCCAGCTCACCGAGCGGGAACGGGAGGTGCTGCTGCTGGTGGCGCAGGGGCTCTCCAACGCCGAGATCGCCGCCCGGGTGCACGTCGCGGAGGCGACGGTGAAGACCCACGTCGGCCGCATCCTGGCCAAGCTCCAACTGCGCGACCGGGTCCAGGCGGTCGTCCTGGCGTACGAGAGCGGCCTGATCACGCCCGGCGGCTGACCCGGCGTACGCCTCAGGTCGTACGGGTTTCCCCGGTGGGGGACGACCTCCGTCGCATCGAGGTCGAGCGCGCAGGTGGAGATCAACCAGGTGGTGCCGCCCCTAGCGTCGGAACTGTCAGAGAGACCGTGTCCGACAGGAGCACCTCAGTGTCCGCACCACCGACCACCGGCGTCACCCTCGCCGCCCGCGCGCTGCGCATGGAGTACGGCGCCGGGCAGTCCCGGGTCGTCGCGCTCGACGGCGTCGACCTCGACCTGGCCGCCGCCCGGTTCACCGCCGTCATGGGCCCGTCCGGCTCCGGCAAGTCCACTCTGCTGCACTGCCTCGCCGGCCTCGACCGGCCGACCGCCGGGGCGGTACACATCGGTGACGCCGACCTGACGCGCCTGGACGACCGGCGGCTCACCCGGCTGCGCCGGGACCGGATCGGCTTCGTCTTCCAGAAGTTCAACCTGCTGCCCACGCTCACCGCGCAGGAGAACATCGTCCTGCCGCTGGCGATCGCCGGCCGTCGCCCGGACCCGGCGTGGCTGGGGCAGGTGGTGGCGGCGGTGGGCCTGACCGACCGCCTCGGGCACCGCCCGGCGGAGCTGTCCGGCGGGCAGCAGCAGCGCGTCGCGGTGGCCCGCGCGCTGATCACCCGACCCTGGGTGATCTTCGCCGACGAGCCGACCGGCAACCTCGACTCGCGCTCCGGCGCCGAGGTGCTGCGGCTGCTGCGCGAGGCGGTGGACATGCTCGGTCAGACCGTCGTCATGGTCACCCACGACCCGGCCGCCGCCGCGTACGCCGACCGGGTGGTCTTCCTCGCCGACGGCCGGCTGGTCGACGAGCTGCACGCGCCCACGGTCGGCGCGGTCCGGGACGCGCTCAGCCGGCTCGACCCGGCCGTCGCGCCGGCAGGGCGGTGAGCGGGATGCTGCGGCTGACCCTGCGCCAGGTCCGCGCCGACGGCCTGCGCCTGCTGCTGTCCTCGCTGGCGATCGTGCTCGGCGTCGCGTTCGTCGCCGGCACGCTGATGTTCACCGACGGGATGCGCGCCGGGGCGTACGAGCGCGCCGGTGAGTTCGACAGACACACCGACCTGGCCGCGTACGCGGAGAGCGACCCGCTGCCCCCGGAGCTCGTGGACCGGGTACGCGCCCTCGACGGGGTGGCCGCCGCCGCGGGGGAGCTGACCGGCTCCGCCGGGGTGGTGGGCGCCGACGGCCGTCCCGTGCTCGGCTACGCGGTGCTCGCCGCGATCCCCACCGAGGCGGCCCTGCAGTCCTACGACGTGGTGGCCGGGCGGCTGCCGCAGCGCCCCGGCGAGGTGGTGCTCGACGACGAGACCGTCGCCGAGCAGCGCTTCACCGTCGGCGGCCCGGTGTCGATCGGCGGACGCGACGGCGCGGCCCGGCCGTACACGCTTGTCGGCGCCGTCGACGTGGACGGCAGCTCCCGCGACGTCGGCGGCCCCTACATCGGGCTGACCGGCCCGGACGCGCTGGCCGTCAGCGGCGAGAAGGGCTACGGCCGGATCATGGTGGCGGCCCGTCCCGGGGTGGACACGGCGGCGCTGGCCGACCGGATCCGCGCCGTGGTGGGACCGGACGTGACGGTCCGGGACCGCGACGCCATCCTCGACGCGGCCGTCGACGACGCGGTACGCGACCTGCGGCAGTTCGGCATGCTGCTGGGCACGTTCGCCGCCGTCGCGGTGGTGGTGGCCGGCTTCGTGATCGCCAACACCTTCGCCATCGTGCTCGCCCAGCGCTCCCGGCGTACCGCGCTGCTGCGGCTGGTCGGCGCCACCCGGGGGCAGATCTACCGGGCCACGCTGTCCGAGGCGGCGGTGACCGGCCTGCTCGCCTCCGTCGTGGGGGTGCTGGCCGGCGCGGCGGTGGCCGGCGGCCTCGGCGTGCTGCTCGCCGGCACCGGCGCGCCGCTGGGCGGCGGGCTCACCCTGACCCCGCGTACGCTGCTGCTGTCGCTGGGGCTGGGGACGCTGCTCACCGTGGCGTCGGCGGCGCTGCCGGCCTGGCAGGGCACCCGGGTCGCCCCGGTGGCCGCGCTCACCGACGCGGCGGTCAACCCGGTCCGTCCGGCCGGGCGGATCCGGCTGGCGGTCGGCGCGCTGGCGCTCGCCGCCGGTGTGGCGGCGCTGGCCGGCGCCGGCGCCACCGGCCAGGTGGTGCTGGTCGCGGCCGGCGGGTTGCTGGCCTTCGGCGGCATCGTGGCGTTCGGCCCGGTGCTGGTGCCGGCGCTGGTACGGGTGCTCGGCGGGCCGTTCCGCGCGGCGTTCGGCGCCACCGGCGGGCTGGCCGTGTCGAACGCGGTGCGCAACCCGCGCCGGGTCGCCGCCACCGCGACGGCCATGGTCATCGGCATCGGGCTGGTCTCCGCCTTCGTGGTCGGCGCGGCGAGCGTCAAGTCCGGCATCGAACGCGCGGTGGACGCCCGGATCGGCGTGGACTTCCTGGTCACCGGCATCGGCGGGGACCTGCCGGCCACCGTTGCCGGCGAACTGGCCGCCCGCCCGGAGCTGGGTGTGGTGCACGAGCAGCGCAGCCGGGTGGTCGGCGACGTGCAGCTGCGGGCCGCGCACCCGGCGCTGGTCCGGCGCACGCTGTCCGCGGTGGACGCCGGTGACCCGGCCGGCCTGGGGCCGGGAGCGGTGCTGGTGCACCGCGAGCTGGCCGCGACCAGGGGCTGGACGGCCGGTTCCACGATCACGCTCGCCGGGCGGCCGTTCCGGGTCGCCGCGGTGGTGGCCGACGAGGAGCCAATCCTGGCCGGGAGCCCGGTGCCCCCCGGTCACCTGGTGGACGTGCTGGACGCCGACTTCACCGCCATGTTCCCGACCGTGCGCGGTTACCTGGCCGAGGTGGATCCGGCCGCCGGGGTGAGCGTCGACGAGGCCCGGACCGCTGTCGAGTCGGTGCTGGCGCGCTACCCGACGGTGAACGTGATGGACCAGGCCGCGTACAAGAAGATGCTCACCGGCACCGTCGACCTGGTGCTGGGGTTCGTCACCGCGCTGCTCGGCCTCGCCGTGGTGATCTCGCTCGTGGGGGTCGCCAACACGCTCAGCCTGTCCGTGGTGGAACGCACCCGGGAGACGGCGGTGCTGCGCGCGGTCGGACTGAGCCGGGCCGGGATGCGGGGTGTGCTGGCGGTCGAGGCGGTGCTCACCGCGCTCGTCGGCACGCTGCTCGGCATCGCGCTCGGCGCCGGGGCGGCCGCCGGGGCGATGGCAGTGGTGGCCCGCATCGGCGGGGACTTCACGCTCGTCCTGCCCTGGGCGCGGATCGGGCTGATCGTCGCGGTGGCGGTGGTGGCCGCGCTGCTCGCCTCGGTCCTGCCGGCCCGCCGGGCGCTGTCCCGGCCGGTGGTGGCGTCGCTCGGCGCGGACTGAGCACCACCGCCCGGACACGACGAGGAGCCGGCTCCGCCGCGGGCGGGGCCGGCTCGTCGTGGGTCAGGGTTGGGTGGCCGGCTGCCCGCCGGTGTCACCGCCGGTGCCGGGGTCGGCGGTGGTCGGTTCGGGTGCCGGCGTAGTGGTGGGCGCCGTCGTCGCCGGCGTGCTGGGCGGCGTGGTGGTCGGCGCGCCGGTGGGCGCCGGCTCCTCGCTGACGCTCGGCTGCGCCGACGGGACCGTCGAGGCGCTCGGCGTCACCGACGGCGTGGCCGACGGCCGGCCGCCCGGGCCGACCGGCCGGTAGGTGTAGTCGTCGCCGGCCGTCGGCTCGTCGACTACCGGCTCCGCGGCCGGGTCGCTCGGCGCCACCGCGGGCGCCGTCTTGTCGATCTTCGTGGCGGGTTCGGCGGTGTCGTTCGCGGCGGCCACCAGCGCGCCCAGCGCGCCCATCGCCACCAGCACCGCGCCCAGCGCCCCGACGAGCGTGCCGCGCCGGCCCCGCCGCCGCGACGTCGCCACCGCGGCGCCCGGCCGGACCGCCGGCTGGTCGTCGCGGGACCGCGCCGGGCCCGCCGCGCCGCGCAGCGCCATCGTCGCGGTCGGCGAGTCGGTACGGGCGGCTCGCGCCGCGTCGGCCATCGCCGCGGCGCTCGGGTAGCGGTCGGCCGGGTCCTTGGCCAGCGCCCGGGACACCAGCTCGCGCACCGACGCCGGGATCTCCGCCGGCAGCTCCGGCGGCTCGTCGTCGAGATGGCGTACGGCCACCTGCAGCGGGTTGTCACCGGTGAACGGCGGGCTGCCGGTGAGGCAGCAGTACGCGACCGCGCCGAGCGCGTACACGTCGGTGGCGCCCGAGACCGGCCGGCCGGCGGCCTGCTCCGGCGCCATGTAGAGGGCGGTGCCGGGCACCGCGTTGGTGCTGGTGATGCTCGTGACGTTGGTCGAGCGGGCCACCCCGAAGTCGACGAGCACCACGGTGCCGTCGTCCTGCACCAGCAGATTGCTCGGCTTCACGTCGCGGTGCACGATGCCGCGCCCGTGCGCCGCGTGCAGCGCCTGCGCCACCTGGGTCACGATCGACATGGTCTCGGCGACCTCGAGGCACCCCGCGTCCTCGATCCGCCGCGACAGCGGCTCACCGGCGACGAACTCCATCACCAGGTAGTCGGCCCGGCCGCCGCTGGGCAGCTCGTCCTCGCCGCAGTCGAAGACCTGGACCACGCCGGGGTGGCGCAGCGAGGCCATGATCCGCGCCTCGGAACGGAAACGGGCGATGAAGTCGGGGTCGGACACCAGGGCGGGAAGAAGCACCTTCACCGCGACCGGACGACCGAGGACCAGGTCGGTGGCACGCCAGACGTCGCCCATGCCGCCGGTGGCGACACGGTCTTCCAGGCGGTACCGACCGCTGAGTACGACGTCTGAGGACAGCACCCCCATACCGTACCCACAGCGGGCGCGAAGTATTTCCCGCGATCTCGGCACGGGATCGAAAGCCTTCAGCGGGGCGTTCCAGCAGCCGGGACGCTGATCGGCGCACCGTGACGGGACCGGCACGATCGGCCAGAATGTGACAGCACGTCGCTGTCCGCCCGCGGGGCCCGGCACGATCGGTTGCGCCGGGGAGCGTCGATTCCGTACGTTGCGTTACCTCGACACGCCGGTGACGGGCGTAGACATTTCTCTCTCTTCCTCCGGCCCTGACGTCTTGCCGGAGCGCCCCGCGTTCCCAGGCGTCGGCCCGGCTCCCGGCCGCCCCGAGCCGTCGGTACCGTATGTCCGCCGACGCCCGTGCCGCGCGGCAGTGTCCATGGCTCATCGCACCCGTGTGCGAGTGTCAGATCAACTCACCGGGGGGCGGGGTGCGGATGGCGGTGTGGCCACTGGCTCCCCGGCGTGTCCGGCGCCCGGCCGCGACCCGGTCCGGACGGCGACCGTGACGGCCGAGTTGAACGAGGCGGTCGCCGCGGCGCAGGCCGGCGACGAGGAGGCGTTCCGGTTCCTCTACCGCAGCCTGCAGCCCGCCCTGCTGCGCTACCTGACCGCTCTCGTCGGCGCCGACGCCGAGGACGTGGCCTCCGAGGCATGGCTCCAGATCTCCCGCGACCTGCCCTCCTTCACCGGTGGCGAGTTCCGCGCCTGGGCGGTCACGATCGCCCGCAACCGGGCCATGGACCATCTGCGCCGGCGGCGGCGGCGTCCGTCGGTACCGGTGCCGGTGCAGGCGCTCAACGACCTGGCCGCCGACGCGGACACCGCCGACCGGGCCGGCGAGGCCATCGCCACCGAGAGCGCGCTGGCCCTGATCCGTACGCTGCCACCGGCCGAGGCGGAGGCGGTGATGCTGCGGGCCGTCATCGGCCTCGACGCGGAGACCGCCGGGCGGGTGCTGGGACGGCGGGCCGGAGCCGTGCGCACCGCGGCGCACCGGGGCCTTCGCCGGCTGGCTGCCATGCTGGAGCGCTCGGCGGCGGACACTGCCCCGGACGACTCCCGGGGCGCCCTCGCGCCGCGTCCCCGTACCGACCGCCAGGTGCCGCACGCGCCCGAGGCCGAGCCGGCGGAGGGCTGACGTGAGGAGAGACGGCATGCACCCTCGCCGGTCCGGCGGGCCCGCCGACCGGGCGGAATCCGATCGTCTGCTCGACGCCGCGCGCGCCGGGTCGCCACCGGGGCCGCAGACCGACCCGCTGACCCGGCTGCTGTCGGCCGCGGCCGGCCCGGCCACCGCCGGTGAGATCGCCGGCGAGGACCGGGCGGTCGCCGCCTTCCGGGCCGCCCGCGCCGCGCCCGCGCCGGGGCCCGTGCCCGCGGTCCGGCCGCGCCGGCGCCTGCGGATCGCCGCCGCGCTGTCCGGGCTGGCCGCCACCGCGGTCGCCGGGGTGGCCTTCGCCGCCGTACGCCTGGACCGCCACCCGGACCCGGTGATCCCGCCGGCGCCGGCCACCAGTGGCCCGGGCGTCACCGGCCCCACCGCCACCGGGCCGTCGCGGCCGGCGCCGAGCACACCGGCCGGCGAGGCGTCGGGCGCGGCGTCCCGGCCGGCCCGCGACGTGACGCCGACGTCGACGCCGAGCGTCCCGGCCGCGCCGCCCGCGCCCCCGCCGGGGAACAACCGGATCGTCGCCCACTGCCGCGCCTACCTGGTCAAGTCGGAGCGGCAGCGGGAGAAGGCGCTGACCAGGCCCGGCTTCGCCGACCTGGTGGCCGCCGCCGGCGGCCCCGAGCACGTGGAGAGCTACTGCCGGCATCTGGTGGGAAAGCCTTCGGGGACCCCGCCAGCCGAAGACGACGACCAGGACGAGGACGACTGAGCGCGGGGGCGCAATCAGATTCCGGACAAAAATTCATCTCTCCGGGCAAGCGGATCACGTCTGCTAGACAGAGGATGGTGTGACGGCGTCCCGCGCCGAACGGGCCGGGCGCGTCGCGACACCGTG
This sequence comes from Micromonospora chalcea, assembly GCF_002926165.1. Taxonomy (GTDB): domain Bacteria; phylum Actinomycetota; class Actinomycetes; order Mycobacteriales; family Micromonosporaceae; genus Micromonospora; species Micromonospora chalcea. The sequence goes on from NZ_MAGP01000024.1 coordinate 70,877, forward strand.
GTCGTCCGTCGCCGAGGAGGAGCCGCCCCATGGTGATGTCGCCGGACCTGGACCGCGCCGTCGTCCTGGGCGACGAGCAGGCGGCCCGGGGCCATCTCGCCCGGATCTGCTTCAAGACCGGACCACCCACGCTCGTCGGCGTCGAACTGGAATGGACCGTGCACGACGCCGCGGACCCGGCCCGGCCGGTCGACCGCGAGCGACTACGCAGGGCGCTGGGGCGGCACAGCCCCGTGACGCTCGACCCCACCAGCCCGGCCGACGAGCTCCGGCGCGCGAGCGCCGTGACCGTGGAGCCCGGCGGGCAGGTGGAGATCTCCGCCGCGCCGCGACCGACTGTCGGCGCGCTCGTCCTGGCCACCGAGGCCGACGTCGCCGAGCTACGGGCCCGGTTGGACGCCGCCGGGCTGGTGCTCGGCCGTAGCGGGATCGACCCCTGGCGGCTGCCGCGACCCGTCGTGGAAACCCCCCGCTACCGGGCCATGCGGTGCGCCTTCGACCGGCGCGGCCCGGCGGGGCGGGCGATGATGTACAGCACGGCGGGCCTGCAGGTCTGCCTCGACGCGGGCGAGCCGGAGCACCTCGCGCAGCGGTGGGCCGCCGCGCACGCCGTCGGCCCGCCGCTGCTGGCCGCCTTCCCCGCCGCCGACCGGCACGCGGGCCGGGCCACCGGCTGGGCCTCCGCCCGGATGGCCACCTGGCTGGCCATCGACCCGGCCCGGACCCGCCCGGTGTGGTCGCCCGAACGCGCCGACGAGGATCCGGTGGCCGCCTGGACCGGGTACGCGCTCGCCGCGCCGCTGCTCTGCGTACGCGGCGACGGCCCGGACTGGACCGCGCCGCCGGGCGTCACGTTCGCCGACTGGCTTGCCGGCGCGCTGCCCCGGCCGCCCACCACCGACGACCTGGAGTACCACGTCAGCACGCTGTTCCCGCCGGTGCGCCCGCGCGGCTACCTGGAGCTGCGCTACCTGGACGCACAGCCCGGGGCGGCGTGGACCGTGCCGCTGACGGTCCTGGCCGCGCTCTTCGCCGACCCGGCGACCACCCGGGACGCGCTGGCGGCGGCCGCGCCGGTCGCCGACCGGTGGCGCGCGGCGGCCCGGTGCGGACTGGCCGAGCGCCCGCTGGCGACCGCCGCGGCGGCGCTGTTCGACCTGGCCCTGACGGCCCTGCCCCGCCTCGATCTGCCGCCCGCCATCCACGAGGAGACCCACCGAGAGATCCGGCGGCGACGTGCCGCCGCGGAGAGGGGACACCGGTGACCACGACCGAGCGACCGGGCACTGACGCCGAACGACTGCGCGACCGGATCGCCGCGGAGCTGGAGCGGACCCGCGCCCGCACCGCGGCGCTCACCGACGCGGTGGACGACGACGACCTGGTCCGGCAGCACTCCACGCTGATGTCGCCGCTGGTCTGGGACCTGGCGCACGTCGGCAACCAGGAGGAGCTGTGGCTGGTCCGCGACGTCGGCGGCCGCGAACCGGTGCGCCACGACATCGACGACCTCTACGACGCGTTCAAGCAGCCCCGCAAGGACCGCCCGGCGCTGCCGCTGCTGCCGCCGGCCGAGGCGCGCGCCTACCTGCGTACGGTCCGCGACAAGGTGTTCGACCTGCTCGACGGCATCCGCTTCACCGAGCGTCCCCTGGTCGCCGACGGGTTCGCGTTCGGCATGATCGTGCAGCACGAGCAGCAGCACGACGAGACCATGCTCGCCACCCACCAGCTGCGCGCCGGCGCCCCGGTGCTGGACGCGCCGCCACCGCCGGAGCCCCGGGCCCGGGTCGGCGGGGAGGTACGGGTGCCGGCCGGGCCGTTCACGATGGGCACCTCCACCGACCCGTGGGCACTGGACAACGAGCGTCCGGCGCACACCGTCGACCTGCCCGCGTACCTCATCGACGCCGCGCCGGTCACGAACGGGCAGTACCGCGCGTTCATCGCCGACGGCGGATACGACGAGCCGCGCTGGTGGAGCGAGGCCGGCTGGCGGCACCGGATCGAGGCGGAGCTGAGCGCGCCGATGCACTGGCGGCGCGACGGCGACGGCTGGGCGTACCGCCGGTTCGGCCGCTGGTCGGCGGTCCGCGACGACGAGCCGGTGGTGCACGTCTGCTGGTACGAGGCGCAGGCGTACGCGGCGTGGGCCGGCAAGCGGCTGCCCACCGAGGCGGAGTGGGAGAAGGCGGCCCGCTGGGACCCGGCGTCCGGCCGGTCCCGCCGCTACCCGTGGGGCGACGAGGATCCGGGCGCCGAGCACGCCAACCTGGGCCAGCGGCACCTGTGGCCGGCGCCGGTGGGCGCGTACCCGGCGGGCGCGTCGCCGCTGGGCGTGCACCAGCTCGTCGGCGATGTGTGGGAGTGGACCTCGTCGCCGTTCCGCGGGCACCCGGGCTTCACCGCGTTCCCGTACCGGGAGTACTCGGAGGTCTTCTTCGGCGACGACCACAGGGTGCTGCGGGGCGGCTCGTTCGGCACCGACCGGTCCGCCTGCCGGGGCACGTTCCGCAACTGGGACTACCCGATCCGGCGGCAGATCTTCAGCGGTTTCCGCTGCGCCCGTGACGCCGGACCGGAGGAGTGAGCCGGCCCGATGTGCCGTCACCTCGCGTACCTCGGTCCACCCGTGCTCCTGGGCAGCCTGCTGTTCGACCCGCCGTACGGCCTGTTGCGCCAGTCGTGGGCGCCGCGTGACATGCGCGGCGGCGGCACCATAAACGCCGACGGCTTCGGCGTCGCCTGGTACCCGGACGACGGCGACCCGGTCCGGTACCGGCGGGCCCAGCCGATGTGGAGCGACACCACGCTGCCGGAGCTGGCCGCCGTGACGCGGGCGCGGGCGGTGCTGGCGGCGGTCCGGTCCGCCACCGTCGGCATGCCGCTGCACGAGACGGCGGCGGCGCCGTTCGCCGAGGGCCGCTGGTTGTTCAGCCACAACGGCGTGGTGCGGGGCTGGCCGGACAGCCTGGTCCCGCTCGCCGCGGGCCTGCCCGTGCGCGACCTGGTCACGCTCGACGTGCCGACCGACTCGGCGCTGCTGTGGGCGCTGGTCCGGCACCGGCTGCGCGCCGGGGCGCCGCCGGACGAGGCGGTCGCGGACACGGTCGCGGCGGTCGCCGCCGCCGCTCCCGGCTCACGGCTGAACCTGCTGCTCACCGACGCTACGACGGTGGTGGCGAGCACTGGCGGCCACGCGCTGTCGGCGCGTCGCGGGCCGGACTCGGTGCTGCTGGCCTCCGAACCGTTCGACGACGACCCGGCCTGGCAGGCGGTGCCGGACGGCCGGCTCGTGGTGGCGTCCACGGGCCGGTTCGACGTGCGGGAGCTGACCGCCGCCTGACCTTTTCCCATCACCGGCAGGACAGAGAGGACACCTGATGAGCGCGGAGCCGCTGGAGATCCACCTGGAGGAGCGGGACCTCGACCGTGGGTTGCGGGAGGACGTACGGGTGGGGCTGGCCGCGACGCCGAAGTGGCTGCCGCCGAAGTGGTTCTACGACGCCCGGGGCAGCGAGCTGTTCGAGGAGATCACCCGCCTGCCGGAGTACTACCCGACCCGGGCCGAGCGGGCCGTGCTCGCCGCGCACGCCGACGACGTGGCCACCCTGACCGGCGCGAAGACGCTGATCGAGCTGGGGTCGGGCTCGTCGGAGAAGACCCGCCTGCTGCTGGACGCCTTCACCCGGCACGGCGACCTGGGCACGTTCGTTCCGCTGGACGTGTCGGTGAGCGCGTTGCGCTCCTCCACCGAGCAGATCGCCGCCGCGTACCCGGGGCTGCGGGTGCGGGGGATCGTCGGTGACTTCACCCGCCACCTGGACCGGCTGCCCACCGGCGGCCGGCGCCTGGTCGCGTTCCTCGGCGGCACGATCGGCAACCTGCTGCCGGCGGAGCGGTCCGGGTTCCTCACGGCGATGCGCGCGGCGCTGGAGACCGGCGACTGGCTGCTGATCGGCACCGACCTGGTGAAGGACCCGGCGGTGATCGTGCCCGCGTACGACGACGCGGCCGGCGTGACCGCCGAGTTCAACCGCAACGTGCTCCGGGTGATCAACCGGGAGCTGGGCGCGGACTTCGACGTCGAGGCGTTCCGGCACGTGGCGGTCTGGGACCCGGAGCGGGAGTGGATCGAGATGCGGCTGCGCGCCGAGCGCCCGACAACGGTGCGGGTGCTGGACACCGACGTCGTGTTCGCCGCCGGCGAGGAGCTGCGCACCGAGGTGTCGGCCAAGTTCCGGCCGGAGGGGATCGCGGCCGAGCTGACCGCCGCCGGGTTCACCCGGCAGGCGTTCTGGACCGACCCGGGCGGGCTGTTCGGGGTGACCCTGGCCCGGGCCGACTGAGGGCCTGGGTGGTCCGGGCCACACCCGCTGACGGGCCCGGCGGGTGATCGGCTAGGCTGGCTGCGCGAAGGGGAGTAGCCCCCAATGTCGTGGTCGACACACTGGTGCGTTCCGCATCCGGCCACGCGGCCCCGGTCTCCGGGGCGGGCGAGACCTTCGACTCAGGCTGTCGCAGCCGGGTCGAGGGCGCCCCCGTTCCTCCTCCCGGCTTGATCGGGAAGGTTCACATGGAGGGTTTCCTCGTCGCGCTGGTGGTCAGCTTCGGCGTGATCTTCGTTGCGGAGCTGGGCGACAAATCCCAGCTCATGGCGCTGACATTCGCCACTCGGTTCAAGACGGTGCCGGTGCTCATCGGCATCACGATCGCCACCGCGATCGTGCACCTGGCCTCGGTGGCCATCGGGTACGGCCTGAACGCCGCGCTGCCCACCGGCTGGATCTCGCTCATCGCCGGCCTGGCGTTCCTCGGATTCGGCGCGTGGACGCTGCGCGGCGACAAGCTGACCGAGGAGGAGAAGCGCAAGGCCGAGCGCAGCGGCAAGTCGGCGATCCTCGCGGTGGGTGTGGCGTTCTTCCTGGCCGAGCTGGGCGACAAGACCATGCTCGCCACCATCACGCTGGCCACCAAGTACGGCTGGTTCGGCACCTGGCTCGGGTCGACGCTCGGCATGGTCGCCGCGGACGCGCTGGCGATCCTGGTGGGCCGGATGCTCGGCCGGCACCTGCCGGAGCGGGCGATCCGTTACGGCGCGGCAGTGCTGTTCGCCATCTGCGGCCTGTGGCTGATCTTCGAGGCGGTCACCGAGCTGAACTGATCGGCCCGTGTCGCGCCGGCCGTTCCCGCTCCGGGGACGGCCGGCGCGACGCGGGTCAGGCGGTTCCGCCCTGGTAGACGTCCGGGATGCCGTCACCGTCGGCGTCCCGGTTCTCCCGTTCGCTGATCCGGCGGTAGACCCGGTTGCGGCGGACCAGCACCACCGAGGCGAGCAGGGCGGAGGTCAGCGAGCCGAGCAGCACCGCCACCTTGACGCCGTCCTCCTCCGGGCTGCCCGTGCCGAACGCGAGCTCGCCGATGAGCAGCGACACGGTGAAGCCGATGCCGGCCAGCAGCGCGAGTCCGAGCAGGTCGGCCCAGGTGATCTCCTCGTCCAGTTCGGCCCGGGTGAACCGGGCGAGCAGGTACGTCGAGCCGAACACGCCGACGACCTTGCCCAGCACGAGTCCGGCGGCGACCGCGAGCACCACCGGGTTGCGGAGCACGCCGCCCACGTCCACGCCGACCAGCGTCACCCCGGCGGCGAAGAAGGCGAAGACCGGTACGGCCAGGCCGGCGGAGACCGGCCGCCAGCGGTGCTCCAGCCGCTCGGCCAGGCCGGGCGAGCCGTCGCGTCCGCGCAGCACGGGCACGGTGAAGCCGAGCAGCACGCCCGCCACCGTGGCGTGCACGCCGGAGGCGTGCACGAGCGTCCAGGCGGTCACGGCCAGCGGGATCAGCGCCCACCACCAGGTGCGGCGCTGCTGCACGAGCAACCCGAACACGGCGATCGGCAGCAGCGCGCCGAGCAGCGGCAGCGGGTGGAAGTCGGCGGTGTAGAACACCGCGATGATGGTGATCGCGAAGAGGTCGTCCACCACCGCGAGGGTGAGCAGGAACGCGCGCAGCCCCTGCGGCAGGTGGGAGCTGACCACGGCGAGCACGGCGAGGGCGAACGCGATGTCGGTGGCGGTGGGGATGGCCCATCCGCGCAGTCCGGCGCCGCCGGCGCTGAGCGTCACCGCCAGGTAGATCAGCGCGGGCGCGACCATGCCGCCGACGGCCGCGATCACCGGCAGCGCGGCCCGGCGGGGGTCACGCAGGTCACCGGCGACGAACTCGCGTTTGAGTTCCAGGCCCACCACGAAGAAGAAGATCGCCAGCAACCCGTCGGCGGCCCAGGTGCGCAGGCTGAGGTCGAGGTGCAGCGCCGGTCCGCCGGGCCAGGGCACCCAGTGGCTCAGTTCCGCGTACCCGGCGCGCCACGGCGAGTTGGCCCAGATCAGCGCGATCACGGCGCCGAGAAGCAGCAGAGCGCCGCCGACCGTCTCGGTGCGCAGCACGTCGGCCAGGAACCGGGCCTCCGGCCAGGAGCGGCGGGAGAGCAGGCGCGACGGAGGTGGGGTGTGGGTCATGCGGCGTCCGTTCGGGAGCTGGGGTCGGCGAATCCATCGCCGACCAGGCTTCCCGGCACACCGGTTCCAAGCCTAACGGCCGCCGGGACCGGCGGCGAGCTGGGCCGGTGGGACGCTCGTCCCATCTCGTGGGCGGGCGTCCCACCGGCTCCGGTCAGCGCTGGCCGGGCAGCGCCGGCAGGGCGGCGCCGGCCGGTTCGCAGAACGCCGCCAGTCGCTTGATCAGCTCGTCCGGTTCCGCGTACGGGTCCAGCGTCCGCACCTCGTCCGGGTCCAGTTCCGGCACCGGGACGTGGGAGATCAGCGGGTGCAGCGGGCGGGTGTCCACCTCGTCCGCGCCGAACAGGTGCTCGTGCAGCTTCTCACCGGGCCGCAGCCCGGTGAAGACGATCTCCACGGGCCGGTCCGCCTCGGCGGCGAGCCGGCGCGCCACGTCCGCGATCCGGACCGGCTCGCCCATGTCGAGCACCAGCGCCTCGCCGCCCCGGCCGATGGTCGCGGCCTGGAGCACCAGGTGCACCGCCTCCTGGACGGTCATGAAGTAGCGGGTGACGTCGGGGTGGGTGACGGTGACCGGCACGCCGGCGCGGATCTGCGCCTGGAACGCGGTGAGCACCGACCCGCGGCTGCTGAGCACGTTGCCGAACCGGACGCTGAGGTAGGTGCCGTTGAGCCGCTGCGCGTGGTACGCGGTGAGCCGCTCGGTGATCCGCTTGGAGTAGCCGAGCACGCTCGCCGGGTTGGCCGCCTTGTCGGTGGAGATGTTCACGAACTCGGCGACGTCCCGGCACGCCTCCAGCACGTTCAGCGTACCCAGGATGTTGGTCTTGATCGCCTCACCGGGATGGCGCTGGAGCAGCGTGAGGTGCTTGAGCGCGGCGGCGTGGAACACCACGTCGGGCTGCCGGTCGGCGATCACCCGGGCGATGCCCTCGGCGTCGCGGATGTCGGCCAGGATCAGCTCCGGCCCGTCCAGCAGCGCGCGCCCGTGCAGGGACATCTGCAGCGCGTGCAGCGCCGACTCGTCCCGGTCGAGCATCATCAGCTCGTCCGGCTCGCAGCGGGCGATCTGCCGGCACAGCTCCGAGCCGATCGAGCCGCCGGCGCCGGTCACCAGCACCCGCCGGCCGGCCAGCCCACCCCGCTCCACGCTCAGCTCCGCCACCCGGTGCGCCCGGCCCAGCAGATCGGTGAGCTGGACGTCGCGCACGTCGGTGGCGGCGACCGGCCGGTCGAGCAGCTCGCGCACCGGCGGCAGCACCTTGAACGCCGCCCCGGCCTCCAGGGTCCGGGTACGCACGTCGCGCAGCAGCTGCGGGTCCGAGCCGCTCATCGAGAAGATGACGGTGGTCGCCCCGGTCGCCCGGACGGCGTCGCCGACCTGCTCGCGGCCGCCCAGTACGCGCAGCCCCTCCAGCCGCAGGCCGCGGCTGTCGGGCGCGTCGTCGAGCAGGCCGATCGGCCGGTATCCGCTGCCGGGGTCGTGCAGCAGCACCCGGACGAGCCGCTCGCTGGCCGCGTCCACCCCGTAGACCAGGCAGCGCTCGGCGTGTCGTGCGGCGGGTGGCCGGCGGTCGGCGTGGGCCCGCCAGAGCCCGCGGGCGGCCGCCATCACCACCAGCGCCACCGCGCCGCCGACGAGCGGCGTGCTGGCCGGGACCGGATGCCGCGTCCACGGCATCACGGCGACGGCGCCGACGGCCGCGACGAGCGCGACGGTGACGGCCAGCCCTTGCGCGTCACCGGAGCTGCCGATCGGGTACCGCCCGTAGATCCGGGAGCGCAGCAGCGTGAGCGCGGCGTACAGCGCGGCGCAGGCCAGCGCCAGGCCGAGCGTACGGGCGGTGGCGGCGGCGGTCAGGTCGAACTCGTACCTCGTCCAGGCGGCGCCGAGAAATCCTCCGCACCACGCGGCCGTGTCCAGCGTTAACAGGGAAAGGGTGGCGGCGCGGTGGGTGATCCGGCGGTGCGGTCGCACTGCTGTGCTGGCTTCACGATCCATGGGCTGCCCTCTGTGTCCTATCCGGATTGAAAGGATTAGACCTTCTGTGCCTGTTCGGTCGTTTACATTCGTCAAGTCACGTAACGTCGTGAATAGGCGATTCGATCCTGTCACGGGTACGGGTGCTTTTAGGGGGCTTTCGTGCAGTTTCATCGGCAGACCGGCGTGTCGTTAGGGAGGGCGTGATGGACGTTCTCGGCTACCTGCGCCTGGTCCGACGCCACTGGTGGATCGTGTTGGTGACGGTGATGCTCGCCCTGGGCACCGCCGCGCTCGTGACGGTCCGGACGGCGCCTCGGTACGAGGCCTCGGTGACGTTCTTCGTCACCACGCCCAGCCAGGGCGTCACCGACGCCTACCAGGGCAGCCTCTTCCTCCAGCAGCGGGTGAAGTCCTACGGTGACCTGCTCACCAGCGACCGGCTGGCGCAGAGCGTGGTGGCCGACGCGCCGCTGGGTCTCACCGCCGACCAGGTGCGCAGCCGGATCCGGACGGCCAGCACGAGCGGCACGGTCCTGCTCAAGGCCACGATCACCGACACCGATCAGACCCGGGCGCTGAAGACCACCGAGACGCTCGCGACGAAGTTCACCGAGCTGGTGCGCAAGGTCGAGACGCCGCCGGACGGCAATGCCCCGCCGATCAAGATCGAGGTCGTCAGCGGTCCCCGGGTGACGTCCAGCCCGGTCTCGCCGCAGCCCACGCGCAACCTGGTCATGGGCGGTGTGCTGGGCCTGCTGCTCGGCGCCGCGCTGGCCGTGCTGCGCGGGCTGGCCGACGTCCGGATGCGCGACGGCGCCGCGCTGCAACGGGTGACCGGCAGCCCGCTGCTCGGCGAGATCCCGTACGAGAACGGCGCGAAGGCGGCGCCGCTGATCGTCGGCGCGGCGGCCACCTCCGCCCGGGCCGAGGCGGTCCGCAAACTGCGCACGAACCTGCGCTTCGTGGACGTGCACGAGCCGGCCCGGGTCATCGCGGTCACGAGCGCGTTGCAGGGCGAGGGGAAGACCACGATGGCCTGCAACACCGCCATCGCGCTGGCCGAGGCGGGCTGGCGGGTGCTTCTCATCGACGCCGACCTGCGCCGCCCGAAGGTGGCCGACTACCTGGGCCTCGACGGCGGCGTCGGCCTCACCGACGTGCTGGTCGGCGACGTCCAGGTCGGTGACGTGGTGCAGCGCTGGGGGGAGAAGTCCCTTCTCGTGCTGCCCAGCGGCGCCACCCCGCCCAACCCGAGCGAGCTGCTCGGCTCGAAGTCCATGGCGGACCTGCTGGTGGCGCTGCGGGACTCGGCGGACATCGTGGTGATCGACACCGCGCCGCTGCTGGCCGTCACCGACGGCGTGGTGGTGGCCGTGCAGGCCGACGGCGCGCTCCTGGTCACCCAGCAGGGCCGGACCTCGCGCAGCCAGGTGGCGGCGGCGGCGAACGCGCTCAGCTCGGTCTCGGTGCGCCTGCTCGGCTGCGTGCTCAACATGGCCAAGGTGGCCAAGTCGGACGCCTACCAGTACGAGGCGTACAAGGTGGTCGTGCCGCCGGCCGCGCCCTCGGTGCCGGCCGACCGGGCCGGCAGCCGCCGGGGCGCCAAGGCCGTCGGGGGCGACCGGACGCAGGAACTCACCCGGCTGTCGCGATGAGCGCGAGCACGGGGCGGATCGACCGCTCGATCTCCTCCGCGCACCGCCGGAAGTCGGCCGGCGAGCCGCCGATCGGGTCGCGCAGGTCGTCCACGTCGGGGGCGGCGGGTTGCAGCCGCCCCCGGGCGCGCACGGCGGCCGACACCGCCGCCCGCAACGGCGTGCCCGCCTCCGCCTCGTCCGCCCGGGCCTCGGTGGCCAGCCGGGCGAACTGCCGGAGCGTGAACGTCCGCGCCAGCGTGGCCGGGGCCATCGCGGTGCAGGCCGAGCGCTGGCGGCGGGTCGCGGTCAGCACCAGCGCCGCTCCGGTCAGGTGCTCGGGGCGCAGCCGCCGGGTGCGGAAGGCCTCCGGGTCCGCGCCGGTCCGGGCGGCCACCTCGACCGCGTACGGGTGCATGGCGGCGCCGTCGATCGCGTCGGTGCCCGCGCTGGCGACCGCCAGCGGCAGACCGGCCAGCATCCGGCGGGCGATGAACTCCGCCATCGGTGACCGGCACATGTTCGCGTGGCAGACGAAGAGGACCTCGTCGACCATCTGCACCCCTCTCGTCGGCACGGTCGCGGCGCAGAGTGCCGCGACGGCGTTCTTCCGGCGGTCGCGGCCGGACGCAGAGGGGTTGCCGGAATCGTACGCGCCGCGCCGCCCGCCCGTCCGGCAAGCCGCGCCGGGAGCGTGGACATGAGGATCGGCATCCTGTCGTACCACTTCCCGCCGGAGCCGGCGTTCGTCCCGGGCAGCCTGGCCGAGGAGCTGGTCGCCCGGGGCCACGAGGTACGGGTGCTCACCGGGTTCCCGGACTACCCGGGTGGCCACGTCTATCCGGGCTGGCGGCAGCGCTGGCGGCACCAGACGCACAGCGAGCGGCTGACCGTACGCCGGGTGCCCCGGTACGCCGGCGGCGACGGCACGCCCCGGGCCCGTACCGCGAGCTGGCTCTCCTTCGCCGGCAGCGCCGCGCTCGCCGGGCGGGGCCTGCTGCGGGGCGTCGACGCGCTCTACGTCTTCGGTCACCCGGCGGTCACGTTCGCGGCGTCCGGGCTGCTGCGGCTGCTCGGCCGTACGCCCACCGTCCTGCACGTGCAGGACGTCTGGACGGAGCACGAGCCGGGCCCGGCGCAGAGCGACCGGGCGCCGGCCCGGCTGGAGGCCGCCATGCGCCGCCTCTACCGGGAGGCGGCAGTGGTGGCGGTCAGCTCGCCGTCCATGGGGGATCTGGTGCGCGCCCGCGGGGCCGATCCGGCGCGGGTGCGTACGGTGCTCAACTGGACCGACGAACGCATCTTCCGTCCGACCCAGGCCGGTCCGGCCGTCCGCCGGCTCATCCGGCGGGACGACCGTTGCGTGGTGATGCACGCCGGGACGATCGGTGTGCGCCAGGGGCTGGAGACGGCGGTCCGCGCGGCGGCGGCGCTCGGCGACCGGATGGACCTGGTGCTGGTCGGCTCCGGTCCGCAGGAGCGGCGGGTGCGGGGGCTCGCCGCCGAGCTCGGCGCCGACAACGTCCGGTTCGTCGAGCGACGGTCCGCCGTGGACATGCCGCAGCTCTACGCGGCCGCCGACTATCAGCTCGTGGCGCAGCGCGACCTGCCCGAGCTGCGGGGGACCGTGCCCGCCAAGCTCCAGGCCGCGCTCTCCTGTGCCGTGCCGGTGGTCGCCTCCGCCGGTGGGGAGACGGCGGAGCTGGTCGAGCGGGCCCGCGCGGGGCTGTCCTGCCCGCCGGAGGACTGGGCGGCGCTCGCCGACCGCTTCTGGCTGGCCGCCGCCATCCCGGCGGCCGCCCGGATCGACATGGGTAGGCGGGGCCGGGGCGCGTACCTGCGGGAGATGTCGATGCGGGCCGGCGTGGACCGGATCGAGGCCCTGCTGCAGGAGGCGGCGGGTGTGGCGCCGAAGCGAGCAAAACTCGCAGAAGCCATGCAAGCCGACAGAGCGGCGGAATAGCCAACTAAAGCTCCCTTTTCCATGCTAGAAAGCAACTCGATTGCGAAAAGTGTCTTATTCGTCTCGTAGGAGGATTTTGTGTCCGGACCCGGTCCTTCGCCCGGCCGCCGACGGCGCTCGCGGCGGCGCCGGCGCGCCCGGGTCCGCCGGATCCTGCTGACCGGGCTGGTCGTCGTCTCGGTGCTGCTCAGCACCGGTGGCTGGGTGGCGTTCCGGGGCTGGCAGGCCCGCGCCCACCTGGTCAACGCCGCCGGGCTGGCAAAGGAGCTCAGCGCCCAGGTGCTCGACGGCGACGTGGCCCGGGCGCAGCGCACGCTCGCCGCGTTGCAGGAGCAGGCGGCCGCCGCGCGCGGCGCGACCGGGGATCCGGTCTGGTGGGCCGGCCAGCAGGCCCCCTACGCGGGGGACAACCTGGCCGCGGTGCGGCAGATCTCGGTGGCGGTGGACGACCTGGCCCGGCTCGCGTTCCCCACGCTGCTGCGGGTCGACCTCGCCTCGCTGGTGCCGAAGCAGGGCCGGCTGGACCTGGCCCGCCTGCGCGGGGTCTCGGCCGAGGTCGCGGCGGCCGACCAGGCGGTCCGGGCCACCGCCGAGCGGTTGCGGCAGGTGCCGGTGGACAGCCTCGTGGCGCAGGTGCGCGACGCGGTCACCGCGCTGCGCGCGGAGCTGGACAAACTGGGCGAGCTGACCTCGGCGGCGGATCGGGGCGCGCGGCTGCTGCCGCCGCTGCTCGGTGCGGACGGGCCACGCAGTTATCTGCTCGTCTCGCAGAATCCGGCCGAGCTGCGCGCCACCGGCGGCATGTTCGGCGCGTACGCGGTGCTGCGGGCCGAGGGCGGCCGGGTCCGGTTGGTCAAGCAGGGCAGCTCGTCGGACCTGCGGTTCTTCGACCCACCACTCAAGATCGCCGCGGAGGCGAAGCGGCTCTGGGGCGACCTGCCGGGCATCTATCCGGCGGATGTGAACCTCAGCCCGGACTTCCCGGCCGCCGCCGCGCTCTACCGGGACATGGTGCGCCGCCGCACCGGCACCACCGTGGACGGCGTGCTGGCGGTGGACCCCGTGGTCCTGTCGTACCTGCTCGGCGTGGTCGGCCCGGTGACCGTGCCGGACGGGCCTTCGCTGGCCGCCGCCACCGCCGTGCGGACGCTGCTGAGTGACTCGTACCGGGACCTGGACACGAAGGACCAGGACGTGTTCTTCGCCCGGGCCGCGTCCGGCGTGTTCGACACGTTATTCACCAAGACGGTCGACCCTCGGTCGCTTTTGACCGTTTTTAGTCGTTCCATTAACGAACGTCGGATATTGTTCTGGAGTGTCCGATCCGATGAGCAGCGCGCGCTGGCCGACACCCGGCTGGCGGGTCAGCTCCCGGAAAAGGACACCGTGCCGACTGTCGGCGTGTTCCTCAACGACGGCAGCGGCGCGAAGCTCGGTTACTACCTCAGGTTCTCGGCCACCGTGACGGTCGGCGAATGCCATCCGGACGGGCGCCGCGAGCTGCGGCTGAAGGTGACGGTGCACTCCACCGCCCCGAAGTCGGGCCTGACCAAGTCGGTGACCGGGCTGGCCCTGTCCGGCGACAAGTACACCGCACGCACCTTCGTCTCCGTCCACACGCCCACCGGGGGCGCCGTCCTCACCGGGCGGCTCGACGGGAGGGACACCGCGATGGGCAGCGGCACCGACGGCCGCCGCCAGGTGGCGGTGGCCAACGTGGAGACCCGCCCGGGGCAGACCCGGACGCTCGACGTCACGGTGCTCACCGGCCAGACCGGCGCCGGGACGGCCGAGCTGGTGCACACGCCCACCGTCACCCCATGGACCACCCAAGTAGTCAACGCACCAAGCTGTGAACAGTAGGAGGGAAACCATCATGCGGCTATCCCGCATCATCATGGCGCTCACGGTGGGCCTGGCCGTAGCGGCCGTGCCGACCGCGGCCGGGGCGGCGCAGCCGCAACCCCCGGTCTACCCGCCCGAGGTCGCGTCGCTGACCGTCTCACCGACGACCATCCGGCTCGGCGAGACGTTCACCCTGCGGGGATCGAACTTCGGGCCGAACGAGACGGTCCGAATCGACGTGGCGATCTCGGGCCTGCCCGCGGCCGCCCCGGCCGACGGTTCCGCGCGACGCAGCGACGGCAGCACGGTGGCGATGGCGCCGGTCGCCTACACGCCCAACCGTGCCCAGCCGCAGCCCGCGCCGACCACGTTCACCGTGACGACCGACGCCAGCGGCAACTTCACCGTGACCTACCGGCCGACCCGGCCCGGGCGGTACACGTTCACCGCCACCGGTCTGACGTCCGGTCGGATCGCCAGCGCCACCGGCACCGTCCTGCCGCCGCGGCCGACCAAGTCCCCGCACCACGGCGGGCTGCCGGTCACCGGTGACAGCATCGGCACGCCGCTGAAGCTCGGTGGGGGCCTCGCCGCCGCCGGCGCGGTGCTGCTGCTGGCCTCCATGGCCTGGCGTCGCCGTCGCCTCGGCTGATCCGGGGCGCGCCGGGAAAGACCCGGCTCGATCGTGAGTGCCCGCCGGACGGAGTCCGGCGGGCACTCACGTGTCCGTGCCACACGACACAATGGGCCATGGACGCGACACCGTGGACCGATCAGGCCGGCCTGCTCACGCTGCCCGGGGGCGCCACCGTCCGCGGGCGGCGAGTCGCCGAGCCCGCCTCGCCCGCCGACTTCGCGCTGCTGCTGGCGCCCGGCCCCGAACCGGAGTGGCCCGCCCGGCGCATCCGCTGGCCCGACTTCTGGCTCCCGGCCGACCGGGCCGACGCGCTCGACGCGCTGCGGGAGGCGTGGCGGCGCGCGTACGCGGGCGAGCGGGTCGAGGTGGCCTGCCACGGCGGTGTGGGGCGTACCGGAACCGCGCTCGCCGCCTTCGCCGTACTGGACGGGCTGCCGCCCGATCGGGCGGTCGCCTGGGTCCGGTCCCGCTACCACCGGAAGGCGGTGGAGACGCCGTGGCAACGATGGTGGTTGCGCGGCGTGCGCTGACCCCCGGCCGGTCACCGAGCGGGGCGGCGTGATCGGCGCGGCGTCACGGTCCCGGTGAGCCACCCGGCCCTGATCAACGGGCTCGGTATGGTGCCTTCTCATGAGAGCCCGGGTCCTGGCCGCCGTCACCGCCGTCACCCTGCTCGCCGCCGGGACACCCGCACCGGCGCCGGCCGCCCCCGGGACGGCCACCGCGCCCGGCGCCACCGCGCCCGGCGCCACCGTGCCCTGCCCCCGGCAGCCCGCGCCGAAGGTGAGCCGGCCGCCCCGCCCCACGCCGCCGGCCACGACGCCCGAACAGGCGGCGGTGGGCGGGGAGGCGCTGGCCGGCGCCGGACTGGTCGCGCCGCCGGGCAGCCCCGCGCCCCCGGCGGTCACCGCCAGCACCTGGCTCGTGGCGGACCTGGACACCGGCGCCGTTCTGGGCGCGTGCGGGGCGCACGTCCCCGGCACGCCGGCCAGCACCCAGAAACTGCTGCTGGCCGCCACCATGCTGAGCCGGCTCGACCCGAAGCAGGTGGCCGTCGCGACCCGCGCCGACCTCGACATCGAACCGGGCAGCTCGGCCGTCGGGCTGCTCGTCGGTGGACGCTACAGCGTGGAGACGCTCTGGCTGGGCCTGCTCCTGCAGTCCGGCAACGACGCGGCGAACATGCTGGCCCGTCTCGGCGCCGGCAGCACGCAGGCCGGCGTCGCCGAGATGAACGCGCAGGCCCGCCGGCTCGGCGCCGGGCAGACCCACGCGGTCACCCCGTCCGGACTGGACGGCCCCGGGCAGTTCACCACCGCGTACGACCTGGCGCTGATCGCGCGGGCCTGCTTCGCCGACGCCGCGTTCCGCCGGTACGCGCTCACCGAACGCACACAGATCCCGGCCCAGCCCGCCCTGAAGAAGGGCGGGTTCCAGATCCAGAACGAGAACCAGCTGATCTACCGCTATCCGGGCGCGCTCGGCGGCAAGACCGGTTTCACCGAGCTGGCCCGGCACAGTTACGTCGGCGCCGCGCAACGCGGCGGACGCCGTCTCGTGGTGACGCTGCTCGGCGCCGAGGCCAGGCCGGTACGCGGCTGGCAGCAGGGCGCCCAGCTGCTCGACTGGGGCTTCGGGCTGCCTCGGGACGCCTCGGTCGGCCGGCTGGTGGAGCCGGGTGAGGGGGACGCCGAGGCGGCGGAACCCCGTAACGCTCCCGCCGCCGCGCCGGCCCGTACCGTCTCGCCGCCGTGGCGGGGGCCGGCCGGCACCGCGCTGCGCCGCGTCGGCGAGGGGGACTGGCGGATGATCGTGCCGCTCGCCGGTCTGCTCGCCCTCACCGTCGGTGGGGTGGCGGCGGTGCTCGCCGCCCGCCGGGGCCGGTCCCGCCGCCGCGGACGCCGCCGCGCCTGAACCCGGCGTCCCGGCGGGTCGCGTGGACACCGATTCCGTGGGTATGCGCCCGGCATGGAGCACCCGGGCCGGATCGTGGTGGTCTCGGCGGACATCGGCGCCGGACACGACCGGGCCGCTGACGAGCTGGCGCAACGGCTGCGTGCGCGGGGCTTCGCGGTGGACCGGCTGAACCTTCTGCACCTGCTGCCCCGCCCGCTGCACCGGGCGGTGCGCGAGACGTACCGGGGGGTGCTGCACCGGCTCCCGTGGGGCTACCACGCGCTGTTCCGGCTGACCGGCAGCTCACCGACGGCCGTACGCGCGATCCGCGCGCTGCTGAGGCCGTTGCGCCGTCGCCTGCGCCGCCGCATCCCGTCCGACACCCGGGCCGTGGTCACCACCTATCCGTTCGCCAACCAGCTCCTCGGCCCGTTGCGGCGGCACGGGCGGCTCCGTGTCCCGGTGATCACCTACGTGACCGATTTCGTGGTGCACCCGACCTGGCTCGCGCCGGGCGTGGACGTGTACTGCGCGGTCCGCCACGCCGAGACGCGCCAGGCCGACGCCGCCGACGTCACGGTGGTGCAGCCGCTGGTGTCCCGCGCCTTCGCCCGGCCCGGCCCGGAGGACCGTCAGCGGGCCCGTCAGCGGTTCGGCCTGCCGGCCGACGGTGTGCTCGCGCTTGTCGTCGCGGGCTCCTGGGGCGCCGGCGAGGTGCCGGCGACGGTGGCCGAGGTCGCCGCGGGGGCTGGCCGCCCGGTGGTGGTGTGCGGGCACAACGCGGCGCTGCGCCGCCGGCTGCACGGCGCCGGCCGGTACGTGCTGGGCTGGGTCGACGACATGCCGGCACTGATGCGCGCCGTCGACGTGATGGTGGAGAACGCCGGCGGGCTGACCTGCCAGGAGGCGCTGGCGGCCGGGCTGCCGGTGGTCACGTACCGGCCCATCGCCGGTCACGGGCGTGCGAACGCCGCGATCCTGGCCCGCGCCGGCCTGAGCCGGTGGGCGGGCACACCGCAGCAGCTCGGGCCGGTGCTCGCGGCGGTGATCGGGACTTCACCGGTGGTCCCGTCCCACGACGACGTGTCCCAGGACCCGGCCGGCCTGGTCGCCGAGGCGGCTCGCCGGGCGCCGCCCGCGGGTTCGGCCGGCACGCGCCGCCCGCTGCTGGACCCGGTCGGCGACGCGGTCGCCGTACTCGCCGCGATGCTGCAGTCCACCGGCGGTCTGCGATGAGAGCGGCGACCCTGGCCCGGGCCGCCGCGCTCGCGCTGCCGGTGCTGCAGGTGGCGCCGTCGGTCACGGCGCTGCCCGCCGTGCGGCGGCGGTGGCTGCCCGGCCTGCACGGAATCGGGGCGCCCGACCGGGTCGCGCTGACCTTCGACGACGGCCCGGACCCGGAGTCCACCGGCCACGTCCTGGACGTGCTGGCGGCGCACCGGGTCCGTGCCACGTTCTTCGTGCTCGGCGCGATGCTGCGGCGCAACCCGGCGCTGGGCCGCCGGCTGGTCGACGACGGCCACGAGGTGGCCGTGCACGGCTGGACGCACGACAACCTGCTGCTGCGCGGCCCGGCCCGCACCGTCCGGGACCTGACCCGCGCGTACGACCTGGTCACGGACGTGACCGGCCGTGCGCCCCGGTTCCTGCGACCGCCGTACGGCGTGCTCACCGCCGCGGCTCTCACGGCCGCCCGGCGGCTGCGTCTGCGGCCGGTGCTGTGGAGCTGCTGGGGGCGGGACTGGACCGCCACGGCCACCGCCGACACGGTCGCGCGAACCGTCCTGTCCGGGCTGGAGGGAGGCGGCACGATCCTGCTGCACGACTCCTCCCGTACCGCCGCGCCGGGCGCCTGGCGTGCCGGTGTCGCCGCGCTTCCGCGCGTGCTGGCCGAGTGCCGTCGCCGCGGATGGCACGTCGGCCCGCTCAGCGGTCACGGGCTGCCCGCGCGCTGATCCGGGCACGGGCGGGGGAGCCTACCGCGTGGCCCCGGCGCCGGGGCCCGAATCCCGGAGCCGGTGACCCGTTCGGGTCGGCGTGGCTAGCGTCCGGGTCATGAGGACCTGGGGATCCTTCGTGGCGCTGGCCGCCGCCCTGCTGGTGCCGGTGTCGGCGACGCCCGCGGTGGCGGGCGTCCGCGCGCCCGTACGCCGGATGCCGGCCGCGCCGCCCTGCCCGAACGTGCCGCCCCCGTCGACCCGGCCGCCGCAGCCGCCGCCCGCGCCCGATCCGGCCGCGCGGGCCGTCGGCGGCGCGGCGCTGGACACCGCCGGGCTGGTCGTCCCGCCCGCGTCGACCGCGCCGCCGCCGGTCACCGCCACCTCCTGGGTGGTCGCCGACCTGGACAGTGGCGCGGTGCTCGGCGGCTGCGGGCCGCACGAGTACGCGGTGCCCGCGAGCGTGCAGAAGCTGCTGCTGGCGGCCACGATGCTGCCCCGGCTGGACCCGAACCGGGAGGTCACCGTGACCGCCGGGGATCTGGCCGTGGAACCGGGCAGCTCGGCGGTCGGGCTGGTCGAGGGCGGGCGGTACCGGATCGAGACGATCTGGCTGGGACTGCTGCTGCGTTCCGGCAACGAGGCGGCGAACGCGCTGGCCCGCCTCGGCGGCGGCCCGGACGGACTGGCCGGCGGGGTGCGGGCGATGAACGAGGAGGCGCACCGGCTCGGCGCGCGGCAGACCCACGCGGTCACCCCGTCCGGGCTGGACGGTCCGGGCCAGTTCACCAGCGCGTACGACCTGGCGCTCATCGCGCGGGCGTGCTTCGCGAACCCGGCCTTCCGCCGGTACGCCGCCACCCGTTCGGCGCAGATCCCGGCCCAGCCGGCGCTGCGCAAGAAGGCGTTCGCGATCTCCAACGACAACATGCTGCTGGACCAGTACCCGGGCGCGATCGGCGGCAAGACCGGCTTCACCGACCTGGCCCGGCACACCTACGTCGGCGCCGCCGAGCGCGGCGGGCGGCGGCTCGTGGTCACGCTGCTCGGCGCCGAGGTGACCAGCCAGCGGGGCTGGCAGCAGGGCGCCGCGCTGCTGGACTGGGGATTCGCGCAGCCTCGGGACGCCTCGGTCGGGCGGCTGGTCGAGCCGGGTGAGCTGGACCGGACCGCGCCACCGGCGGGCGGCGGGGCGTCGGCCCTGGCCGGGCACGCCGACCTGCGTGGCGGCGCGCCGGGCCCCGGCGCCGCGCCCAGCGCCGGTGTGACGGTGGCGGTGGGCGCGGTGCTGACGGCCGGGGGAGCGGTGCTGCTGGCGCGGCGGCGCCGGCACGCCGCGGCGGCCGCCGCCACCATGTCGACCGGGCCGGTTCTGCGCGAGCCGGAAATTCCGGAACAGGACTGAAAGCGGCGGTCCGGGTCAGCGGCAGGCGGGCGCCGCGGTGCTGTCGCGCACCACCAGTTCGGTGGCCAGTTCGACCCGGGGCGAGTCGATCTCCTCACCCTGGGCCAGCCGCAGCACGGTACGCGCGGCGAGCCGCCCCATCTCGACGAGGGGCTGGCGGACGGTGGTCAGCGGCGGGGAGGCCCACCGTGCCTCGGGCAGGTCGTCGAAGCCCACCACGCTCACGTCGTCGCAGACCCGCAGGCCGCGCCGGCGCACCGCCTCGTACACCCCGAACGCCATCTGGTCGCTCGCCGCGAAGATGGCCGTCGGCGGCTCGTCGAGGTCGAGCAGCGCGCCACCGGCGGTGAACCCGGAGGCGTGGTAGAAGTCGCCGGGCTGCACCAGCCGGTCGTCGGCGGCCACACCGGCAGCGGCCAGCGCGGCCCGGTAGCCGTCCAGCCGGGCTCGGCTGCACAGCAGGTGCGGCGGGCCGGCCACGAAACCGATCCGCCGGTGGCCGAGCTTGAGCAGGTGCTCGGTGGCGGCCAGGCCGCCGGTCCAGTTGGTGGCGCCGATCGCCGGCACGTCGGTGGCGGCCACGCCGGCAGCCGGGTCGACCACCACCACCGGCACGTTGAGGCGGCGCAACTGGGCCTGCACGGCCGGGCTCAGGTGCGAGGTCACCACGATCACGCCGTCGGACGCGCGGGCGCGCAGGTTGTGCAGCCACTGCCGGGTGGAGCTGGACTCGCGGTGGATCGCCGAGACGACGGTGCCCACCCCGGCGGCGTGACTGACGTCCTCCACGCCGCGGATGATCTCCACGGCCCAAGGGCTGTCCAGGTCGTTGAAGACCAGGTCGACCAGGTCCGCCCGGCGCACCGTACGGCTGCCCCGGCGCCGGTAGCCGTGGTGGCGCAGCAGCTCCTCGACCCGTTCCCGCGTGTCCGGCGCGACGTCGGACCGCCCGTTGAGCACGCGCGACACGGTCGGGACCGAGACGCCGGCCTCCCGTGCGATCGCGGTGATGGTCACCCTGCGTTCGTCGTCCGCGCTCACCCGTGTTCCCTTCGCCGGCTGCCGGAACCGACCGGTAGACCGTCCCGCCCCACGCACATCTTGCCGTACGCAGAGGGCTTGACGACAGGCCGGACCGGCCCTAGCGTTCGCACGAGTTGCGGAAACGTTCCGGAAATGCGCCAGCCATCTTCCGGCGGCTCGCCGTCCACCCCGACGAACGACGAGGAAGACCGAGGCGTGCTCACCGACCTGACCGAGGCCGAACTCCGTACCTACCGCAGCGACCTGCACGAGCCTGCCGACTTCGACGCCTTCTGGGCTGACACTCTCGCACAGGCGCGCTCGTGCGGCGACCCCGTGACGGCGACCCCGCTGCCGACGCCGCTGACCGGTGTCGACGTCTTCGACGTGACCTTCCCCGGCTTCGCCGGACAGCCGATCCGCGCGTGGCTGCGGGCGCCGCGCGGCGCGTCCGGCCCGCTGCCCACGATCGTGCAGTACGTCGGGTACGGCGGCGGGCGCGGCCACGCGCTGGAGAACCTGCTCTGGTCCGCAGCCGGCTTCGCCCACCTCCAGATGGACACCCGTGGCCAGGGCTCGGGGTGGAGCCGGGGCGACACCCCGGACGTGGCCGCCGCCGGGCCGCAGGCGCCGGGCATGGCCACCCGGGGCATCGAGGACCCGAACAAGTACTACTACCGTCGTTTCCTCACCGACGCGGTCCGCGCCGTGGACGCCGCGCGTGAGCTGCCGGCAGTCGACCCGGACCGGATCGCCGTTCTCGGTCACAGCCAGGGCGGGGCCGCAGCGCTCGCGGCCGCCGCGCTGGCGCCGTCGGTACGCGCGGCGGTGGCGTACGTGCCGTTCCTCTGCGACATCCCGCGCGCGATCATGATCACCGACTCGGCGCCGTTCCGGGAGATCCGGGACTACCTCGCCGTGCACCGCGACCGCGAGGAGCAGACGCTGCGCACGCTCGGCTACGTCGACGGCGTCGCGTTCGCCCGCCGCGCCACCGCGCCGGCCCGGTTCTCCGTCGCGCTGATGGACGAGATCGTCCCGCCGTCCACGGTCTACGCCGCCTACCACGACTACCGGGGCGACAAGGACCTGACGGTGTGGCGGTTCAACGGCCACGAGGCGGGCGGCATCGACGACGACGCCGCCGCTGTGGACTTCCTGCGTACCGTCCTGGGCGGCTGACCACCGGTTCCGCCGATGCCGGCCCGCCCGGGCTGGTAGACACGGCGGATGGGCACCGGCATGCGCGCGACGGCGGGCCTGGCCGTGGCGACCGCGCTGCTCGCCGCCGCCTGCCAGCGGCCCGCGCCGTCGCCGTCGCCGTCCGCGCCGCCGTCAGCCACCCCGACCGGCCCGCGGGCCCCGGCGGACTTCGTGGACCTCAGCACCGTCGACCCCACCGTCCGCACCGACATCCGGTACGCGGGCCCGCACAACTTCGTCGGCCGCCCGATCGACGGGTACGCCGAACCACGCTGCCTGCTCACCCGCCCGGCGGCGCAGGCGCTGCACCGGGTGCAGACCGCCGCGCAGGCCGGCGGGCACAGCCTCAAGGTGTACGACTGCTACCGCCCGCAGCGCGCCGCCGACGACTTCGTCGCCTGGGCGAAACTCCCCGGCGACCAGCTGATGAAGGGCGAGTTCTACCCCGCCGTGCCGAAGGACCGGCTCTTCGCCGACGGTTACATCGGCGCGCCCACCGCGCACAGCCGGGGCAGCACCGTCGACCTGACCCTGGTGCTGGTCTCCGGGCCCCCGCAGGCCGGGTACACGCCCGGTCAGCCGCTGGTGCCCTGCACCGACCCGGCCGGGCGCCGCTTCGCCGACGACTCGATCGACATGGGCACCGGCTTCGACTGCTTCGACCCGCGTGCCCACACCGCCGACGCGCGGATCAGCGACACCGCCCGGAACAACAGGGACCTGCTGCGCCGGCTGATGTCCGCGCAGGGCTTCGAGAACTATCCGCTGGAGTGGTGGCACTACCGGTACGTCGACGAGCCGTACCCGGACACCTGGTTCGACTTCCCGGTGGCCGGTTCGTCGCTGCGGTGACGCGGCCGTTCCACCATGATCGATTGCGGCTAGGCTGGGCGTTCATGGAGACCGAACGGATCGGCCCGCCGCTGCTCGGCGGGGAGCGGGAGTCGCTGCGCGCGTTTCTCGACTTCCACCGGGCCACGCTCGCCCTCAAGTGCGAGGGGCTGACCGACGAGCAGTTGCGCCGGCAGGCGTCGCCGCCGTCCACGCTGTCCCTGCTCGGGCTGGTCCGGCACATGGCGGAGGTGGAGCGCACCTGGTTCCGCCGGGTCATCGCCGCCGAGGACGTGCCGCTGGTGTGGTCGGACACCGGTGACTTCCAGCAGGCGTACGACGCCCGCGACGCCGACGTGGCGGAGGCGTTCGAGGCGTGGCAGCGCGAGATCGAGCACGCCCGGCGCATCGAGCGGGAGGCCGAGTCCCTCGACGTGACAGGTCACCAGGCCCGCTGGGGCGAGGACGTGTCGCTGCGCCTGGTCATGCTGCACATGCTGCACGAGTACGCCCGGCACAACGGGCACGCCGACCTGATCCGGGAGGCGATCGACGGCACCGTGGGCGTCTGAGCCCCGCCGGTCAGCGCCCGCGCAGCGGCAGCCAGGCCAGCACATCCTGAATGCGCGCGTCCCAGTACGCCCAGTCGTGGTCACCCGGACCGAAGTCGACCGTGACCGGCACGTCGCGCTCGCGGGCCGCGTCGAGGAACCGCAGGTTGTCCTCGTACAGGAAGTCCTCGGTGCCGCAGGCGACGTAGAGCGCCGGCCGGTCGTCGCCGGAGCGCTCCAGCAGCCCCACCGTGTCGTCGTCGGCGGGCACCGGGTCGTCGCCCCAGACCGTGTGCCACACCACCGGGTCGACCGGGTGGGTCGGATGGTGGCGGCGGCGGGTCACGTCCAGCGCGCCGGACAGGCTCGCCGCCGCCGCGAACCGCTCCGGCCGGCGCAGCGCCCACTTCACCGCGCCGTAGCCGCCCATCGACAGGCCCGCGACGAACGTGTCCTCCCGGCGGTCGGACAGCCGGAACAACGACCGGCACACCTCGGGCAGCTCCTCGCTGAGGAACGTCCAGTACCGGTTGCCGTGCGCCTCGTCGCAGTAGAAGCTGCGCTGCACCTGCGGCATCACCACGGCCAGCCCCAGCGGCGCCACGTACCGCTCGATAGACGTGCGGCGCGTCCACACCGTGTCGTCGTCGGTCAGCCCGTGCAGCAGGTAGAGCACCGGGGGGTCACCGTCGGCGCCGGGCGCCGCCATGCCGATCCCGGCGGCACCCGGGTCGGGCAGCAGCACCGTCATCGAGGTGCCCACGCCGAGCGCCTCGGAGAAGAAGTCACACCGGATGTGCGCCATGAGGCGGCAGCGTACCTCGCAGGGGTTCGATGAGGGCGTTCCTATTGCCCCCCGACGGTCGTACGGGACAGGATGGCCGTGCGTGCCGGTAACACACCCGTAACCTGCGCGCTGCTGGTCTCTGTCACAAGGAAGTGGGAGTCAGGCATGAGCGACGTGTCGGCCGCACTGGGTGTGCGCCTCTACCCGGACCTGGTCGAGCCGGGTGGTCTCGCCCCCGCGCTCGTGGCGACCGCCGCCGCGCACCAGCTCGACGTCGGCGCGGTCTCCGCGCCCGAGCAGGGGCGCAGCCGCTTCACCTGCGCCGAGATGACCTCCCCCCGGGGCGTGGTCTGCGTCAGCCTCGGCTCCCAGGCCCGCTACTTCATGATCGACCTGAGGGTGGACGGCGACGTCCAGGCCCGCGGCGACGCCACCGACCTGCTCCAGGTCGCGCAGGTGGCGGCCGCCTGGCGGGCGGGGATCACGCTCGCCGAGCTGACCGCGCGCTACCCGTTCATGGAGGAGATGCGGCGTCACCCGGTCGCGCACGCCGGCTGAGGCCGGGCACCCTGGCCCGGCCCGATCCAGGTCGACCGCCGCTCCCGGACGCGCCGTGTCGATCTAGGGTGATGCGATGACCGCCAGGCGCGTGACGACAGTACTGTTCGACTTCGCCTGGACTCTGTTCGCCAGAGACTCGGAGCGCTGGGTGGGCAACGCGGCGGCATCGATCGACCGGACATTGGCTGTCGGCGAGGCGCACCGTATTGCCGGCGACTTCGCGGAACTGTTGCGGGAGACGGCCACGGATCCGGCCCACATCGCCCGAGATCTGGACCCGCGAGTCTGGGATCGGGCGATCCTCGCTGTGCTGGAACAGATTCCTGGGGTGGACCAGGCGCTGGCATCGGCCATGCACGAAACACACGCCGAAGCAGTCGAGCCGTACGCCGACACCGTCGCCACCCTGTCCGCATTGCGTGACAGCGGTGTTCGCATCGGCGTCGTCAGCAACGTCGGCTGGGACATCCGCACATGCTTTGCGCGGCACGGACTCGACGGCCATGTCGATGCGTTCGTACTGTCCTACGAGGTCGGCTTCGTCAAACCGGACCCTCTGATCTGGGTCGCCGCCCTCGAAGCCCTCCATGCCGCACCGGGCCAGACCCTGATGGTCGGTGATCATCCCGCCGGCGACGGCGGATCGGTTGCCGCCGGCATACCGGCGCTGATCCTGCCAATGGTGGATTCGCCCGCGCAGAAACGCGGATTCGAATACGTGCTCAGGCTTGCCCAGGTTCCGTCCTGACGGGTCTTCATACGAGGGCTTCACTCGCGAATTCGCGTTGCCGCCGGTGCGCGGCGGCCGTACCGTGAGCGGGCAACGTCGATCTGATCCACCAGGGGAGTCCACCGTGTCGCAGCAGAACCGCACCCGCGCCGAGCGGCAAGCGCCGCGCGCCGGTGCCCTGCTGCCCGAGCCGGGCACGGGCCGGGAACGGCAGTGGCAACCAGGGTGGTGGCGCGTCTAGCGCCGGCGCGACGATCCGCGCGAACCGCCCGCCCCGACACCGGAGCAGGGCGGTTCTCCGTTTCCGGGGTCTATCTCCGACGGACACGAGCAAGGAGACGACGATGGGTTTCACCCCGCTGGCCGGTACCCGGGCGCCGGTCCGCGTCTGGACCGACCCGTACACGATCGAGGCGCAGGCGGCCCGGCAGCTGCGCAACATCGGCGCGCTGCCGTGGGTGCAGGGCGTCGCGGTGATGCCGGACGTGCACTTCGGCAAGGGCGCCACTGTCGGCTCGGTGATCGCGATGCGGCAGGCCGTGTCGCCGGCCGCGGTCGGCGTGGACATCGGCTGCGGCATGTCCGCGGTGCGGACCTCGCTGACCGCCGCCGACCTGCCCGACGACCTCGCGCCGCTGCGTTCGGCGATCGAGGCGGCGATCCCGGTCGGCTTCGCGATGCGCGACGACGCTGTCGATCCGCGGCGAATCCGGGGCCTGGAGCAGGCGGGCTGGGACGAGTTCTGGCGGCGGTTCGGCACGCTGGACCGGAAGGTCGCCCAGCTCGAGACGCGGGCGCAGCGGCAGCTCGGCACGCTCGGCGGCGGCAACCACTTCATCGAGGTCTGCCTGGAGCAGGGTGGCCCGGACGACGGCCGGGTCTGGCTGATGCTGCACTCCGGTTCCCGCAACATCGGCAAGGAACTGGCCGAGCGGCACATGTCGGTGGCGCGCGGGCTGCCGCACAACATCGACCTGCCGGACCGGGACCTCGCGGTGTTCCTCGCCGGCACGCCGGAGATGGAGGCGTACCGGCGGGACCTGTGGTGGGCGCAGGAGTACGCCCGGCGTAACCGGGCGGTCATGCTCGCGCTGCTGAGCCAGGTGGTCCGGGAGGCGTTCCCGCACGTGCGCTACGACGAGCCGATCTCCTGCCACCACAACTACGTGGCGGAGGAGAGCTACGACGGGGTGGACGTGCTGGTGACCCGCAAGGGCGCGATCCGGGCCGGTAAGGGGGACCTGGGCATCATCCCCGGCTCGATGGGCACCGGGTCGTACATCGTGCGCGGCAAGGGCAACGTCGACGCGTACTGCTCGGCGTCGCACGGGGCCGGGCGGCGGATGTCGCGGGGGCAGGCGAAGCGCACGTACAGCACGGCGGATCTGGCCGCGCAGACCGCCGGTGTGGAGTGCCGTAAGGATGCCGGTGTGGTGGACGAGATTCCCGGCGCGTACAAGGACATCACCGAGGTGATGGCCCAGCAGGAGGACCTGGTCGAGGTGGTCGCCCACCTCAAGCAGGTCGTCTGCGTGAAGGGCTGAGCGGCAGGGCCGGCGTCGAGGGGGCGCCGGCCCTACCGGGTACGCCGGGCGACACGTACGCCGATGGCTACCGCGCCGATGACGAGCAGCGCGGACAGGAGCTGGAGGCCGGGGGAGTCGTCGGCCTCGCCGTACACGAAGCCGGCGACGCCGAGCGTGACGGCGAGCACCGCCACGGCGGCGGCCAGGTGCCTCATCGCTCCTCCTCGTCGGGGACCCATTCGAGCAGGTCGCCGGGCTGGCAGTCGAGCACCCGGCACATGGCCTCCAGGGTGCTGAACCGGACGGCCTTGGCGCGGCCGTTCTTGAGCACGGCGACGTTGGCCGGGGTGAGCCCGACGCGTTCGGCGAACTCTCCGACGCTCATCTTGCGCCTGGCCAGCTCCACGTCGATGCGCACGACGATCGGCATCAGATCACCGCTTCCATGTCGGTGCGCAGCGTGGTGGCCTGGCGCAGCAGCGCGCGCAGGACGACCATCAGCAGCCCCAGCACGCTGACGCCGGTGACCAGCAGGAACAGCAGCAGCGGCAGCCCGGGGTCGTCGGCGTTGAAGCCCACATAGAGGAACACCCCGACGAGCACCACCCAGGCGGCGGCGACCGCCCAGACGATCCCGTCGACCCAGCGCAGGGACGCCTCGGTGAAGATGCGGTCGCGCTTGACCAGGGTGAGCAGGTGCCAGGTGCAGACGATCACCACCTGGACGCAGAGCACCCAGAAGACCGTGACCGCGGTGGCGGGCCATCGCAGGTACGCCATGTCCGGGTCTTCCCGGGCCATGTGGGCGAACTGGCCGGGCAGCGACATGGTCTGGAACAGCACCAGGATCGCGAATAGCAGGACCAGGAAGGCGCGGAGTGGTGTCACCGCGCGTTGCGCCGTAAGCATGCATCGACTATCGCGCGGAACCTATCGAAAGTCAATCGGTATCGCTCGCGCGGCGGGTGACGGCGTAGCGGACGTGCACCGCGTACCGCGAGTGGTGCACGGCGCGGATCTCCAGGTCGACGTCCCGGTCGAAGCCCTCGAAGAGCCGCTTCCCGCCGCCGAGCACCACCGGAGCCGTGGACAGGCCCAGCTCGTCGACCACGCCGGCGGCGAGCGCCTGCCGGATGACGGCGGCGCCCCCGCCGATGATCACCGCACCGTCCCCGGCTGTACGCCGGGCTGCCGCCAGCGCCGCGTCGAACCCGTCGACCATGAGGAAACCGGCGTCCGGATCGGGCTGGTCGGCGGTGCGGTGGGTGAGCACGACCAGGGGCGCCTCGAACGGGTTCCGGCCGCCCCAGGCGCCCGCGGCGTCGTACATGCCCCGGCCGCACAGCGCCGCGCCGGCACCCTCCAGCAGCTCGTCGAAGTACGCGCGGTCCTCGGCGGTCATGCCGGCACCGGGTTCGCGTGGCGTGTCGTACGTCCACGGCCCGCCCATCACCCAGTAGTGCAGCCGCTCGCCGCCGGCACCGAGCCCCTGGCCCGCGTGGTCGTCCGGACCGGTGACGTAGCCGTCCAGGGACACGGTGACGAACGCCCGCACCCGGCCCCGCGCTTCGCTGGTGCTCATGCTTCCTCCCGGAGACTCGGAGAACACCGACTCACCGAAGACCGCGCACCGGCACCGGACTCATCGCCGTCCTCGGTCCGGCGTCAGCCGTACACCGGATGTTCGGCCTGGAACGCCAGCCGGCGGTCCGCGCCGGCGGCCAGCTCGGCGAGCACGTCGTCGAGGGCCAGGAACGTCTGCCAGCGCTCCTGGCCGGTGATGCCGGCGAGCCGGTCGACCACGAGTTGCTCCAGGTCGGCGACCCGGCGGCCCTTCCACACCTTGTCGGCCAGGCTGACCATCAGGTCCTCCAGCTGTACGCCGGGGGAGTGCCAGGCGGCGTGGGTGACGGCGAAGCGGGCCCGCTCCTCCGGTACGCCGAAGCGCAGCAGCAACTGGTAGCCCGCCTCCTCGTGCGCGGACCCCGGGCCGGTCAGCTCGGCCGGATGCTCGACCTTGCCGAGGTCGTGCACCGCGGCGCCGAACAGCACCGCCTGCCTGTCGAACGGCACCGCGGCGAAGGGGTCGGCGAACGCGGCGGTCAGGTGCCAGGCGACATCGTGCACCAGCCGCAGGTGCGCGCCGAGGCGCGGCGGGGCGGCGAGCGCGGCCAGCAGCTCGACCGCGACGCCGGGCAGCGGGAGCAGCGGCGGGTCACCCGGCTCGGTGAGGGCGCGGCGCAGGGCGTCGGAGGTCATCGGAGCGAGCGTACCGGTCCCCGCCGCTCTCACCAGCGGTGATGGACGAGCAGCCGAGCGTGAAGCGGCCGCTCGCCCGATTCCCGTCGATCGATCCACTCGCGAGGGTGAGGGCCACGTCTCTCACGGGGGTTGTCGAATGACAGCGTTGAATCGTCGTACCCTGCTGCGTACCGCCGCGTTGACCGGGCTGGCCGCCGCGACCGGGCTGGCCGCCACGTCCCAGGGCGCGGCCGCCGCCGAGCCGGTCAACGGGCCGTGGCTGGTCAGCGTCGGCTGGGGTGTGCTCCAGGTCGACCCGGGCCGCACCACGCCGCGCGAGCTGCTGCCGAACGGGGACCACGCCAAGACCTCGCCGGACGGCCGGTACGTGGCCTGGGTCAACACGGCCCGCTCGGGCGACGGCACGCTGGAGCCGTTCGTCGCGGTGTACGACCGGACCACCGGCCAGAAACGCACGCTGCTCGCCGACCCGTTCGGCGTCCGCTACGGCGCGCCGACCTGGTCGCCGGACGGCACCGAGATCGCGCTGGTCACCGGGCCGGACAACGACCGGCTGATCGCTGTGGACGTGGCGACCGGCGGCACCCGCGTGCTGGTCGAGGGGCACGCCATGATCGACCCGGACTGGTCCCGGGACGGCTCGATGATCGTCATGAGGTGGCGCAGCCGATCGCAGGGCTGGCAACTGCGCGTGCTCGAACTCGCCACCGGCGCGGTACGGCCGATCTACACGCCGGCGCCGGGCGAGATGTTCCTCTCGCCGGTCTTCATGCCCGACTCCGGGCGCGTGGTGTTCTGCACCGACCGCTGGTATCCGGACCTGGAGTCGCTCAACCAGTCGCTCGCCTCGGTGCGGATCAACGGGACCGGGCTGAAGAAGCTCACCGACGAACCCCGGTTCTACCTGTCGCCGGTGTTCTCCCCGGACGGCCGCTACTGCGCCGCGCTGTCGATCCCGCCGGAGAACGAGTACCCCGACGGCGGCAACATCATCGTGTCCACCAGCGGTTTCGGCGAGCAGTGGTGGATACCCGGCGACGAGTACGACGACAGCACCCGGCTGGACTGGGCGCGGGCGGTCTGACGTACCGGGCGCGCGCGCCGCGGACCGGATGCGCGCCACCGGGCGCGACCGGTGCGAGGCTTGGAGCGGACGCCGCCGACGGGGCCGGCGTCCGCTGTGGAGGGGTGATGGCCGAGCCGCCGACCGGGATGTCGTCGCACCGCGCGCAGGCGCACGGCCGGCACGCCAACCACCGCCGCTACCACGACGGCGCGGAGGTCGACGGGTACGTCGACGACCCGTACCACCGGGTGCGCCGCGCGGTCGCGGCCCGGCTGGTGACCGAGGGGGTGAGCGGCGGCGGGCCGGTGCTGGAACTGGGCTGCGGACCGCGCGGCATGCTCGACCCGGCCGCGGTGCCCGGCCCGCTCGTGCTCGCCGACATGGCCGAGGCGGCGCTGGGCACGGCGCGCGCGGTGACCGGCGGCCGGGCGCTGCCGGTCTGCCTGGACGCCACCCGCGGGCTGCCGTTCCGCGCCGGCAGCTTCGCCGGGCTGCTCGCCGGGGCGCTGATCGAGCACGTGTACGACCCCCTCGCACTGCTGCGGGAGTGCCACCGGGTGCTGGCGCCGGACGGTTTGCTGGTGCTCACCACCCCGAACCTCGCGCCGGTGCAGGACCGGCTGGCGTTCCTCGCCGGCCGGGCGCCACGCCAGGTCGATCCGCTGCACCCCTATCTGTGGCTGCACATCCGCCCGTTCACCGCCTCGCTGCTGCGCCGGACGCTGCGCCGTGCCGGGTTCACGCCGGTGGCCCTGCGCTCCAACGAGGTCGGCTGGCGGCTGCCCGGAGGGCGGTGGGTGGCCTCGCGGCGGCTGGCCCGCGCCGCGCCCGGGCTCGGCGGCTCGCTGATCTGCGCCGCCCGCCGTCAGGCGCCACCGGCCGCAAACAGGGCGTGATTGTGATATTGACAGCGGGCTATTATGGAGGTTCCGTCGTCGACCGGGGGATGTCATGACGCGCCTGCTCGCCTGGGTCGTGACCAATCTCGACGCGTTCATCGGTCTCGTCCTGGCCCTCACGGTCGCCGTGCTCGGCCTGACCAACGACGCGGTCAGCCAGGAGGTCGTCAACAGCGCGATCCTGCTGGTGCTGGGCCTGCTCGCGCAGGCGGTGCTGCGCGACCGGCTGCGCCGGCGCACCACCGAGCGGGAGATCCGCCAGGTCATCGTGGACACCCGCGACCGGCTCACCGAACTGGTGCCGCAGATGCGGGAGATCACCGGCCCCGAGGGCGCGCTGAACCGGGCCCGCGAGGCCATCGACAGCGTCTCCATGGTGCGGGTGCTGCACGGCAGCGAGGTCGGGCAGGCGCTCGCCGAGGCCCGGCGGCACACCGACCAGTGGAGCTTCAAGGGCGGCACCGGCACCTTCCTGCGCGCGGTCACGCTGCCGGACTGCCTGGAACACGCCCGGCGGCGCAACGCCACGCTCACCGTCGCGATCGAGATCATCGACCCGACCGACGAGGAGGTCTGCGAGCGGTACGCGCGGTTCCGGCGCAGCCTCGACCCGGACGCGCCGGGCGAGCCGTGGACCGTCGACCGCACCCGCAAGGAGTCGTACGCGACCGTGCTGGCCGCCTGCTGGCACCTGCAACGCTCCGGCCTGCTCACGGTCGACGTGCGGCTCTCCGCGCAGATGACCACGTTCCGCTACGACCTCTCCTCCTCCTGCGTCGTCGTCACCCAGGAGAACCCGCAGACGCCCGCGCTGCGCATCGACCGCGGCGAGGTCTACTACAACCGTTACAACATCGAGCTGGACTACAGCCGCCGGCAGAGCCGGCGCGTGCCGATCGAGGCGGCGGCCCAGGTCAAGCTCGACGACGAGCCGTCGGTCGAGCAGGTACGGCGGTTGTTCACCGCCCTCGGCCTGACGCTGCCCCGGTCCTTCGGCGACCGCGAGGTCGCCGACATCATCGGCAAGGCCGTCCAGGCGAGGAACCCCTACTCATGACCAGTTACGCCGACCTCGAACGGGAGATCGACCGGGGCACCCGGCCGGAGCTCCTCCGCGGCTGGGTGCTGGACGTGCTCGACGACGTCGCCGAGGGGCGGCGGTCGCTGCGCGCGGTCCGGCACCCGCTCGGCTTCACCTGCCTGCCGGTGGAACGCGACGGCCCGGACGGCGTCTGCGTGCACGCCTGGCCCGCCGACCCGCCGCCGGTGCGCCCGACCACCTCCACCATGCACTCGCACAGCTGGGACCTGCTCAGCCACGTGCTGCACGGCACCGTTCGCAACGAGCTGATCGAGGTCGACGACGCGCCGGCCGACCCGTCCTGGCGGGTCTACGAGGTGCGCAGCCTCGGCGAGGTGGACGAGATGGCCGCCACCGACCGGCTGGTCACCGCGATGACCGCCACCGTCGAGACGCACTCGGCCGGCGACTCGTACGCGCTGCGCGCCGGCGGCTTCCACACCTCGGAGGTCGACGCCGGCGAACCGGCGGTGACAGTGGCGCTCGGCCGGACCACTCCCGGCGCGTGCGACCTGAGCCTCGGCGCGGTGGACGGGCGCAGCCACCGGGTACGCCGGGACCGATGCGACGCGGCGGAGACCGCGCGGATGGCGCGGCAGATCGCGCGACTGGTGGCACGGGGCTGACTGGCTGGAGGAGCCATGGACGTGGAGCCGAGCAGAGGCGGGCCCGACCTGCGCGAGGCGCACCGGTTCGCGGTCGAGGCCGCCCAGGCGGCGGGCCGGCTGCTGCGCCGGGGCACCCGGGGGGAGGTGCACGCCCGGGCCAAGAACGACACCGGTGACCTGGTCACCGACCTCGACCTGGCCGCCGAGCGGCTGATCGTCGACCGGATCCGGGCCCGCTGGCCGGAGCACGGCGTGATCGCCGAGGAGGGCGGCGAGTACGCCCCGGACACCGCCTTCGCCTGGCTGGTCGACCCGCTCGACGGCACCAACAACGTGGCGATCGGGCTGCCCGCGTACGTGGTCGGGATCGCCCTGTGCGACAACGGCTCGCCGGTGCTCGGCGTGGTCCACGACCCGGTCGCCGGCCGTACGTGGTCGGCGGTGCGCGGCCGGGGCGCGTTCGTGCACGCCTCCGGCCCGGCCGCCCGTCCGCTGCGCCCCGCGCACCGCCCGGTGCCGGCCGCGCCGGTGCTGGCCTGGACCCAGGGGCACGAGGTACGCCGCGACGACAGCACCGCCCGGGCGCTGAAGGTGGTGCTCGACACGACCGCCCGCCGGGTGCTGCAACTGTGGGCGCCGCTGCTGTCCTGGGTGATGCTGGCCCGCGGCGACATCGACGGCATCGTCGGCTACCGGCCCGAGGCGGTCGACCTGCCCGCCGGGATGCTGCTGGCCGTCGAAGCCGGCATGGCGGTACGCGCGCTCGACGGCGGCACGTTCGACGACAGGTACGGCTGCCCGGCGGACCGGCGCAGTTTCGTGGCCGGGCCGCCGGAGACCATCGACCGGCTGGTCAAGCTCGTCACCGCGGCACAGTGGATCGAGCCGCAGGTGCGCCGCCTCACTCCGGTCAGTCTCGGCTCGGTCGGCTGGTGAGGCGTGATCCGCTAGCCTCGGCCGGATGGCCGCCAGACAGCTCAAACTCGGGCTCCGGGTCCGCGACCTGGAGCGCTCGTACCGGCTCTACCGGCGACTCGGCTTCAAGGAGATCCCGAACGCCGGGCAGACGAACCTGCGCTACCTGACCTTCGGCCACACCTGGCTGATCCTGTCCGACCTGCACCGCCACGGCCACCACAACGCGCAGCGGGAACGTGCGGTCAAGGCCGGGCCGCCGGGGCTCGGCGTCGTGCTCACGGTGCCCACCGAGGATCTGGACGCCACGTACGCGCTGTGGCGCGGCGAGGGGCTGCCGGTCACGCTGGAGCCCGAGGACGTGGGCTGGGCCCGGATCTTCTACGGGCTCGACCCGGACGGCTACGAGGTCATGTTCGAGCAGTTCCACCCGCCGGCGCGCGCCGCCGGCTCCTGACGTGCCGCGGCGGGTCAGGCGACCGGACGCGACGGCGCCCGTGCGGCCAGGAAGTCGGGCCAGGTCCGCACGCCTCGCGTCGCGCCGGGCCGGGCGAGGTTCGCGCCGTCCCGGTACGCCCGGCCCGCCCGCCCGGGGATGCGGACCGGCAGCCGCGCCCGGCGCTTCCCGGTGGCCGCCAGGTAGCCGGTCAGCAGTTCCCCGATGCCGTACGTGTGCGGCCCGGCCAGGTCCGGCACCAGCCCCGCGGGCGCACCAAGCGTCAGCTCGGCGAGCCGCGCCGCCACCTCGGCGGCGTCGACCGGCTCCAGCCGCAGCCCGCCCGGCACCGGCGCCACCGGCAGCCGGGTCATCGCCGTCAGCATGGTCAGCACCAGGTCGTGCACCTGCGCGGCGCGCAGCACCGTCCACGGGATGCCGGAGCCGGTCACCGCGCGTTCGGCGTCGAGCTTGGACCGGATCCAGGCCAGCGGCACCCGGTCGGCGCCGGTCACGGAGATGTGCACCAGGTGCGCCACACCGGCCCGGTGCGCGGCGCGGGCCAGGTGGGCGGTGGCGCGGTCGTCGCCCTTCGCGCCGCCGGCCAGATGCAGCACCGTGGACACCCCGCGCAGAGCGGGGCCGAGGTCGGCGCCGGTGAGCAGGTCGGCGGTCACGTGGGTGACGCCGTCGCCGGACCGTCCGCCGCGCCGGCTGAGCACCCGCACGGGGTGCCCGGCGGCGCGCAGCAGCGGCACGACGTGCCGGCCGATCGTGCCGGTGCCGCCGGTGACCAGAATGGGTGCGTTCATCGTCGTCCTCCCGTTGTCGGTGCTGCCACGTCGACCCGCGCCGGCCCGCAGGTGTGACAGGTGTGAGCGCCGTCACGTCCGGTCACGTCGGCGGTCCCCGGCGGGTCGAGACGGTGTGCGGGAGGGGAGGCTCAGGTGATGGACACCGGGCTGGCGGAGCGGTTCGAGCTGGAGCGGCCGCGGCTGCGGGCGGTGGCGTACCGGCTGCTCGGGTCGCTCACCGACGCCGAGGACGCCGTGCAGGAGACCTGGCTGCGGTTGTCCCGTACCGACCCGGCCACCGTGGACAACCTGGACGCCTGGCTCACCACAGTGGTCGCCCGGGTCAGCCTGAACACGCTGCGGTCCCGAGCCGCCCGCCGGGAGGACCCGCTCGACGTACGCCTGCCCGACCCGGTGGTGGACACGGGCGCCGACGACCCGGCGCACGCCGCGGTGCTCGCCGACTCGGTGGGGCTGGCGTTGCTCGTGGTGCTGGACACGCTGAGCCCGGCCGAGCGGCTCGCGTTCGTGCTGCACGACATGTTCGGGGTGCCGTTCGACGAGATCGGACCGCTCGTCGACCGCTCACCGGCGGCGGCCCGGCAGCTCGCCAGCCGGGCCCGCCGCCGGGTACGCGGACAGGCGCCCACCCCCGATCCCGACCTGACCCGGCAGCGGGCGTGGTGGACGCCTTCCTCGCCGCCGCCCGCGACGGTGACCTCGACGCGCTGATCGCGGTGCTGCACCCGGACGTGGTGCTGCGCTCCGACGCCGGGACCGCCCGCGCCCGGCACACGGTCGTGCTCACCGGCGCGAAGACGGCGGCGGCGCAGGCCACCACGTTCGGGCGGCTGTTCCCGCACGCCCGGCCGGTGCTGGTCAACGGCGCCGCCGGGGTGCTGGTGAGCGCCGGGGACCGCCCGCTGTCGGTGATGGCGTTCACCGTCACCGGCGGACGGATCGCCGCCGTGGACGTGATCGCGGACCCGCGCCGGCTGGCCGCGCTCGGCCTCACCGGCTGACCGTGCTCGGTCACGCCGGCTGACCCGGAACCGCGTCGGTCGACCAGCGCCAGGTGGGCTCAGTCGGTCAGGACCAGGTTGGCCATGTCGACCACCGGCCGGAAACCCAGCCCGGCGTAGAGCCGGTTCGACACCGGGTTGGCCTGGTCGGTGAACAGGCACACCCGCGCGCCCTCGGCGGTGAGCAGCCGGCTGACCTCGGCGACCGCGTTGCCGGCCCAGCCGCGTCCGCGCTGCTCCGGCGGCGTGTAGACCGGCCCGACGCGGGCCACGCCGAACGACGGCGGGTTGGCGGCGGTCAGGTGCACCGGGCGGCCCGACCCGTCGGTCCAGAACCAGACCCGGCCGTCCCGGATGCGGCGCAGCAGCTCGGCGCGGTCGGGCGTCTCGTGCGCGCTCGTGCCGTGCGGGCGGCCCGCCTGCTCGTCGGCGTCGGCCGTGAACGCGGCGAACCACGCGGCGACCAGGTCGACCTCGTCCGGCCCGGCGGCCCGCAACGCGCCCGGCGCCGGCGCGGGCGGCGTGAGGCGGTCGAGCACGTGCAGCCGGGTGTGCTGGGCGACCTCGACCCGGCCGCCGTCGAGCCGTGCCACCTCCTCGGCGCAGGCGCGCGCGGCGGGCAGCGCGCCGTTCACCGCCCGGACCCGCTCGCCGCGCCGGTGCCACGCGCGGGCCAGCGCCACGGCGGCCTCCGGCGGCATCGGCAGCAGGAACGCCGGTCGCGGCGGGAACGGCGCGGTACGCATCGCGGCGCCGACCACCGCCCCGGAGGCGTCCCGCACCACCAGCCACCAGTCGTCCTCGGGCAGCGCCACGCCCTCGGCGCGACGGGCCGCCATCCGGCGCGTGACGCTGGCGACGACGGTGCTCACCACCGGGTCGGCGGCCAGGTACGACTCGGCGGCGGCGAGGAACTCGTCCGGGTCGGTGCAGAAGCGCAGGGTGGGATCGGCGGTCATGCGGGCACGGTAGCCACCGTCCGCGGCCGGGCCGTAGCGGTTTTCCCGCCCCCGGGTCAGGGGGCGATGCGCAGCCGGCGGATGTGGGTGTGGTCGTACTCCTCGAACCGGAACCGCAGCCCGGCGAAGGGGCTGCCGGGGAAGTCGCCGCTGATCGTGGCGGTCACGACCGTCCCGGCGGGTGTCTGCTCGACGTCGGTGATCTCGTACGACACCAGCGGCGTGCCGTCGCGCCAGGCGCGGATCTCCCCGATCCCGCGGTGGGTGCGGCCCTCGTCCTCGACCACCGCGTCGTCGGCGAACAACGCGAGCCAGGGCTCCTTGTCGGCCTGGCCGGCGAGCGCGAAGTAGCGGCGGACGATCTCGGGCGGGTTGCTCATGGACGCGATGTTAGGCGCCGGGACCGACGAGAAGCGCCGTGACGGTGGCGGTGGTGGCGAGCACGGCCAGCGCGGCGCTGGTCGCCACGAACCGGCCCAGCGGCACGGCCACCCCGGCGGCCCGGCAGCGCTCGTACCAGATCAGTGTCGCCAGCGACGCCCACGGCGTGGCCAGCGGGCCCACGTTCGTGCCGATCAGCAGCGCCAGCAACTGGGTGTGCCGGTCGGCCGCGATCACCGCCTCGCCGGCCAGGTACGCGGGCAGGTTGTTCACCGCGTTGCTGAACAGCGCGCCGACCGCGCCCGCCCGCAGCGCGCCCTCAGCGCCCGGGTCGGTGCCGATGAGCGTGCCCATCACGGAGTCCAGGCCGTACCGGCCGATGGTCTGCACCACCAGGAACAGCCCGGTCACGAACACCAGCAGCCGCCACGGCACCAGCGCGAGCCGCAACCGGTGCCGGGCCCGTACCGCGAAGCCGGCGACCAGGATCGCGGCGGCCACCCCGGAGGCGACGCCGATCTCCACCCCGGCGAGGATCCCGGCGACGAACAGCAGGCAGGCGGCGAGCGCGGTGCGGTAGAGCACCCGGTCCGGCGGCACGTACGGCGGCGGCGGGTCGAACGGGTCGGCCCCGGCGCGCGCCGGACGCCAGTACCACCACCACAGCAGCAGCGCGGTGACCGCCACGGCGACCAGCTGCGGCCACCACATCCGGGCCGCCCACGGCACCGGGTCCAGGTCGACCCGGTCGCTGGCCAGGATGTTCGTCAGGTTGGACACCGGCAGCAGCAGGCTCGCCGTGTTCGCCAGCCACACGGTGGTCATGGCCAGCGGCGTCGGCGGCACGTTCAGCGCCCGGGCCAGCGCGATCATCACCGGCGTGAGCAGCACCGCCGTGGTGTCCAGGTTGAGCGCGATGGTGGTCACCGAGGCGAAGCCGACGCAGAGCCAGAACAGGGCCCGGAAACTGCCCCGCGCGGTCACCGCCACCCGGGTCGCGAGCGCGTCGAACACCCCGGCCACAGCGGTCAGCTCGGCCAGCACCACCACCGTGCCGAGGAAGATCAGGATCGGGATGATCCGCCGCATCGTGCCCTCGGCGTCGGCGCGCGGCAGCAGCCCGGTGAGCACGCACACCAGCCCGACCGCGGCCAGGCCGATCGCGATCCAGTCCAGCACGTGCAGGCGGCCCCAGCGGGAACGGTCGGGCACGGCGTTCGGCGGATCGCCGGGGGTCTCCACGAGTGATGATCCTCGCACATGCGGGCGTGGCGGCAGGAGCCCGACGCGGGCCCGATCCGGGCTGCCGAGGGTGTCGATCTGTTGACCGTCGGTGGCCATAATGACCACGTGGCTGTAGGCGCGCACCCCACCCGGTCCGACCGCCCCATCGACTTCTTCATCAGTTACTCACCGGCCGACGAACGCTGGGCGACGTGGCTGGCGTGGGAGTTCGAGGCGGCCGGCTATCGCACACTGCTGCAGGCGTGGGACTTCGTGGCCGGCACCAACTTCATCGACTTCATGGACCGCGGCGTCCGCGAGGCCGAGGTCGTGGTGGCGGTGCTGTCCGAACGCTACCTGCACTCCACGTACGGCAAGCTGGAGTGGCAGGCCGCGCTGCGCGCCGACCCCGACGGCACCGGAAACAAGCTCGTCACGGTACGCGTCGAGGACTGCCCGATCGACGGGCTGCTCGCCACCATCACCTATGTGGACCTGGTCGGTGTGGACGACCCGGCGCAGGCCCGCAACCGGGTGCTCGACCGCATCCGGGAGGCGCTCGACGGCCGGGCCAAACCGATGCGGCAGCCGGCGTTCCCGCACCACCCGGCAGACCCGCACGGGGTGCTCGCCGCGCCCGCCGCCGGAGCGCCCGCGCCGCGCCGCGCCCGGCGTACCCCGATCAACCCGCCGCCGTTCCCGCCGGCCGCGGTGGCGCCGCCGACCGCCCGGGACACCGTCACCGTGCTCCAGGTCGCCGGGCCGCGCTTCGGCCGGGGCGTGATCACCCCCGGCGCGCCGGTCACCCCCGGCGAGGTGCAGGAACACCTGATGGGTGACCTCACGCTGCTGATGAACGACGGCGTGCCCCGGCCGGACCTGCTCGTCGTCGCCGGCAACCTGACCGAGTCGGGCAGCCCGCGCGAGTTCTCCGACGCGCTGAGCTTCCTCACCGGCCTGCGGGTGCTGCTCGGGCTGGAGCCGCACCGCCTGATCGTGGTGCCCGGCCCGCGCGACGTGACGATGGCCGCGTGCCGCGCGTACTTCGCGACCTGCGAGGCCGACGACGTCGACCCGCAGCCGCCGTTCTGGCCGAAGTGGCGGCACTACGCGCGCCTGTTCGACGACCTCTACCAGGGCCTCGAGGACCGGATCTTCGACAGCGAGCAGCCCTGGACGCTGTTCCCCGTCCCGGACCTGCGGGTGGTGGTGGCCGGGCTGAACTCCACCATCGCCATCACCCACCGCGAGGAGGACCGGTACGGCTTCCTCGGCGAGGCGCAGTCCAGCTGGTTCGCCCAGCGGCTGCGCCACTACCAGCAGTCCGGCTGGCTGCGGCTGGGCGCGATGGCGCACGCGCCGGGGGCGCGCAGCCCGTACGCCGACGAGGTGCCGCCGGATCCGGTGTCGCTGCGCGACCGCGGCGCGGTCAACCGGCTGGTCGGCCCGATGCTCAACCTGCTGCTCTCCGACGCCGCGCCGTCGGCCCGGGTCGACCCGGTGGTGCCGCTGGCCGCCGCGCCCCGCGACGGCCGGGCGCAGGTGCTGCGGCTCGGCGGCGACGGGATGACCCGCTGGGTGCTCGGCCGCGACGACCGCCTCGACTCCGGGGCGCTGACGGCGGTGAACTGGCCGCACGCCGAGGCGACGTTCGGCGCGGCCGGCCCGGCCCAGGTGCCCGACCCGCGCCGCCCGGTCGCCGTCGAGGGGGCCACCCAGGGCGTGGCGGTCACCGCCGCCCCGGTGCAGCGCCTGCTGGACCGGCTCGCCGAGGTCTGCGAGGCCCGCTACGACCGGGTGGTGGTACGCCGCGTCGACACCGACCCGCCGCACCTCTACATCAGCTACCGCTCCGACGGCGTGGTCCGCCAGCAGCGCGTCGGCGCGCACGTGGGCACCCCCACCGCCGCCGACGTGGACGTCTTCGCCCGCCGGGTGCACGCCACCGATCCGGACATCGCCTCCGAACTGGTCTACGACGGTGACCGGGTGCCGCGCGGGCTGGCCGAGGAGGCGCAACGCCGGGGCGTGCGCGTGCTGCACCTGACCGAGTTCCAGGGCCTGCTCGACCTGCGTGACTACGTCGCGGCGCAGACCGCCCGGCTGCAGGCCGACCGCCTCTACCCGCCCGGGCAGTACGTGCCGCAGCGCTACCGCCATCTCGTCGGCGCCGACCAGCGCGTGCGCGACGACGTGGTGGACGAGCTGCTGGAGACCGTCTCCGCCCCGGACGGCCGGTTCGTGCTGGTGCTCGGCGACTTCGGCCGCGGCAAGACGTTCGCGCTGCGCGAGGTGGCCCGGCGGCTGCCCACCGCCGCGCCCGACCTGATCCCGATCCTGGTGGAGCTGCGCGCGCTGGACAAGGCACACTCCGTCGACGGCCTGGTCGCCGCGCACCTGGCCAACCACGGCGAGCAGGTGATCGACCTCAAGGCGTTCCGCTACATGCTGCGCCAGGGCCGCATCGTGCTGCTCTTCGACGGGTTCGACGAGCTGGTCGCCCGGGTCACGTACGACCGGGCGGCCGACCACCTGGAGACGCTGCTGCAGGCCGCCGAGGGCAACGCGAAGATCGTGGTGAGCAGCCGGACCCAG
The DNA here is from genome assembly GCF_002926165.1 of Micromonospora chalcea. Classification (GTDB taxonomy): domain Bacteria; phylum Actinomycetota; class Actinomycetes; order Mycobacteriales; family Micromonosporaceae; genus Micromonospora; species Micromonospora chalcea. Next base: position 112,150 of record NZ_MAGP01000024.1, read on the forward strand.
CACTTCAAGACCAACTCGCAGGTGCTGACCGCGCTCGGCGAACGGGTCGGCCTGCTGCCGCACCGGCGCGTGCTCGCCGTGGAGGACTTCACCCCCGGGCAGATCGAGGCGTTCCTGCGCAACCGGTACGGCGGCGACGAGCGGGCCGCCCGCGAACGGATGGACCTGCTGGCCGGCGTGAAGGACCTGCTCGGTCTCTCCCGCAACCCGCGCATGCTCGGCTTCATCGCCAACCTCGACGAGGGGCGCCTCGCCGCGGTCGCCGGCGCGGGTGGCACGTTCAGCGCCGCCGCGCTGTACCGGGAGATCCTGGAGTCCTGGCTGGACTTCGAGGAGCGCCGCACCCAGGGCATCCCCGGCGCGCCGGTGAGCCTGCGCCGCCCCGAGCTGTGGCAGGCGGTGAGCCGGCTGGCGTTCCAGCTCTGGGAAAGCGGCGAGGCGTACCTGCGGCTGGCCGAGCTGGCCGAGTCCACCGGCCAGCTCGCCGGCCGGGCCGACTCGCGGCTGTCCGGCCCGCAGGCGGCGCACGCGGTCGGCGCGGGCAGCCTGCTGGTCCGCACCGACGACGGGCTGTTCGGGTTCATCCACACCTCGGTCATGGAGTGGCTCGTCGCCGAGGGTGTCGCCGAGCAGCTCAACCGCGGTGAGGAACCGGCCGCGCTGGCGGTGCGGTCGCTGTCCGCGCTCGCCGTGGAGTTCCTCGGCGACCTCGCCGACCCGGCCCGCTGCACCGCCTGGACCGCGCGGGTGCTCGGCGACGAGTCGGCGGGGGAGACGCTGCGCGCCAACGCGCTGCGGCTGTCCGCCCGGCTGCGCCTGCCCGACCGGGCCGACCTGCGCGGCGCGGTGCTGCGCGGCGAGGACCTGTCGCACCGCGAACTCGCCGGGGCCGACCTGACCGGGGCCGACCTGACCGACGCGCGGCTGATCGCCACCAACCTGACCGAGGCGCGGCTGGAACACGCCCGGCTGCGCGGCGCCCGCCTGGACCAGGCCCGCCTCGCCGGGGCGGACCTGCGCGACGCGGAGCTGGCCGGGGCGCGGCTGTTCCGTACCGACCTGCGCGGCGCGCGCGTGGGCGGCAGCAGCTGGCACCGCACCGCGCTGATCGACGTCAGCGCCGACGCGGCCATGCTGCGCGCCCCGGAGCTGCGCGGCGCCGTCGTCGCGCCGGGCCGGCCGGTCGCGCCGGGCCTGGCCCCGCCCGCGGTGGGCGTCGCCTACGGCTTCGAGGTGGGCCGGCTGCCGGTGCCGGCGGCGTACAGCCCGGACGGCGCGGTGCTCGCGGTCGGCAGCGACGACGGCGGTGTGCTGCTCTGCGACACCGCCACCGGGCTGCCGGTACGCACGCTCCAGGGACACCGCTCCCGGGTGTACGCGGTCCGCTACGACGCCGCCTCCCACCAGCTCGTCACCGGCGCGGCCGACCTCACCGTACGGCTGTGGGACGCCGACCACGGCGACGTGCGGCACGTCATCGAGGACGTCTTCACCGGCTGGGTCTGGCCGCTGCTGACCGACGGCCGCCGCGGCCGGCTGGTGGTCGGCGACGCGGCCGGCGTGGTGCGGCTGTACGACACGCGCACCGCCCGGCTGCGCCACGAGTGGCCCGGCCACGCCGCGCCGATCTGGGGCACCTCGTTCAGCCCCGACGGCCGGCGGGTCGTGGTGGCCGACAGCGGCGGCACGGTACGCGGCTGGGACATCCCCACCGGCCGGCTGGTGTTCGAGGTGCGCGAGCCGGAAGTCGTCTACCGGCTGGCGCACACGCCGGACGGGCGGCTGCTGGCCGCGGTCGGGCAGCACGGCCGGGTCTGGGTCCGCCGGGCCGCCGACGGCGAGCTGCTGCGCTCGCCGCGCGGCCACGAGGCCGACGTGTACGCCCTCGACATCCACCCCGACGGCACGCTGATGGCCACCGGCGACACGCACGGCGCGCTGCGGCTGTGGGAGACCGAGACCGGCCGGCCGGTACGGGTGCTCGGGCGGCAGCGGGGCGCGATCTACAGCGTCCGGTTCAACGGCGACGGCAGCCTGCTCGCCACCGCCGCCAGCGACGGCGCGATCCAGCTCTGGGACACCGACGACGGGCAGGTCCGGCACGAGCTGACCCGGCACCGCGGCTCGGTCTGGCCGGTGGTCTGGCGGCCGGACCAGAACCAGGTGGCCACCAGCAGCAACGACGGAACCACCCGGCTGTGGGACGTACGCACCGGGCAGCTCCAGCACACGTTGCGCGGGCACGGCCGGCGGGTCACCGCGCTGTCCTTCCGCGACGACGGGGAAGTGCTCGCCGCCTGCGGCAACGACGGCGTGATCCGGCTCTGGGAACCGCGTACCGGCCGCCTGCTGCGCCAGCTCGCCAGCCCCGCCGACCGGCTGCTGTCCGTGGTGTTCTGCCCCGAGGAGCCGCTGGTCGCCTCGCCCAGCGGCGACGGCGGCGTGCACCTGTGGAACACCGACACCGGCGCCGACGAGCGGGAGCTCAACGTGGACACCGACCACGTCTGGGCGGTCGCGTTCAGCCCCGACGGCGACGCGCTCGCCACCGCCAACGACGACGACACGGTACGCCTGTGGTACCGCCGCACCGGCCGGCACTTCGCCACGCTGACCCCGCACCGGGGCCGGGTGCGCACCGTCGCGTTCAGCCCCGACGGCGAGACCATCGCCACCGGGTGCGACGACCAGACGGTACGGCTGTGGGACGCCGCCACCGCCACCTGCCGGATGACGCTGGAACACCACACCGACCGGGTCTACTCGGTCGGCTTCAACAGCGAGGGCACGCTGCTGGCCAGCGCCGGCAACGACGGCACGGCCGTGGTCTGGGACGTGCAGACCGGCCAGCCGCGTGTCGTGCTCACCGAACACGACGGCCGCCTCTGGTCGTGCGCGTTCAGCCCGGACGGCAACCTGCTCGCCACCGCCGGGGACGACCTGGTGATCCGGCTGTGGGACCCGGTCACCGGCCGGCTGCACGGCACGCTGGCGGCGCACACCCGGCGGGTCTGGTCGGTGCACTTCAGCCCGGACAGCAGCCTGCTCGCCAGCGCCGGTGACGACGGCACCGTACGCCTGTGGGACGTGGCCGACCCGGAGCACGCCCAGCTGCGGACCACGCTGATCGGGCTGCCGGACGGATGGGCGGCGGTCAGCCCGGACGGCCGGTACAAGCTGGACGGTGACCCGGGCGGCCAGTTCTGGCACGTCATCGGCACGTGCCGCTTCGAGGTGGGCGAGCTGGATCCTTACCTGACCCAGGTCCGCCGACTACCCGTAGACGCCCCCTTCTGACCCCCGCGAATCTCCCCGTGCTCTCCGCGGTGATCAAGGAGTTCGTGTCCCGATCCGCGCCCGATCCGGACACAAACTCCTTGATCACCGCCGTGGGCGCTGCCGGGAGGTGCTCGTTCCGCCGGGCCGCCGTGGGCGCCTCGTCCGAGGCGGTCCGGAGATCTTGGTAGGAAACGGCCCCTATGGGGGCCCTTTCGTACCAAGATCTACTGCAGTCCCGGTATGTGGTCCGCGAATCCTGGAATCCGGACACGCGTGGCTGGTGCGGGTGGCCGCGCAGGGGGCGGCTGGGCCGGCCGCACCCCATGCCCGCGATCTTGCACTTTGTGCCCGGGCGAACGGGACATTCGGGGCGCGACTCGGGCCGAAAGTGCAAGATCGCGGGTGCGGGTGCGGGTGCGGGTGCGGGAGGGTGAGCGGGTGCAGGTG
>NZ_MAGP01000025.1 GCF_002926165.1 Micromonospora chalcea
GCGTCGATCTTGCACTTCCGGCCCTCGGTGCGAGCGTTTTGTCCCGTATTGCCAGGGCGGCAAGTGCAAGATCAACACTTGCCTCGAAGGGTTCCGCCGAGGGTTCCAGGGGAGCGGGCGGGGGAATCAGCGGGGGGAGATGGCGGGCCAGGGGAGCGTGAGGTTGCCGTGGCGCCACGTACGAGGGCTGTCCCGGATCGGCCAGCCTGACTCCTTCACCGCCTCGACCGTCCGCAGCCAGCGCTGCCGGGGGCCGAACGGGGCGTAGCCGGCGGCCGCGCGCCACGCCTGCTCCAGCGCCTCGATCAGGTCGTGGATGCGTTCGCCCGGTACGTTGCGGTGGATCAGCGCCTTCGGCAGCCGCTCGGCGAGCGTGGCCGGGCTCTCCAGCGTGGTCAGCTTCGCCGACAACGTGAGCGTGCGAGGGCCGGTGGCGTCCAGCAGCACCCAGGAGCCGAGCCGCCCCAGCTCGTCGCAGGTGCCCTCGACCAGCAGCCCGCCGGGCGCGAGCCGCCCGGTGACTGTGTGCCAGGCGTCGGCCACCTCGCTCTCGTCGTACTGGCGGAGCACGTTGAACGCCCGCACCAGCGCGGGACGCAGTCCGGCCAGCTCGAAGCCGCCCCGGGCGAACGTCAGGCCGGGCGGGTCGGCGGCGGCGGGGGCGGCGGCGACGCGTACCGGATCGATCTCCAGGCCGACCACCCGCACGTCGGCGCGGACCCCGGACGCCAGCCGGGCGCGCAGCTCGACCGGGGTGACCGGGGTGGCGCCGTAGCCCAGGTCCACCACGAGCGGGTCGGCGGCGGCGCGCAGCGCGTCGCCGCAGGTCTCGACGATCCAGTTGTCCACCCGCCGGAGCCGGTTGGGGTTGGTGGTGCCCCGGGTGGCCACGCCGAGCGGACGCTCCATCAGGACGCCCGGTGCACCTTGTGCTGTGCGGCCTGGGCCAGCGGGCGGACCACGAGCCGGTCGATGTTGACGTGGTGCGGGCGGGTCGCGCACCAGGCCACGCAGTCGGCCACGTCGTCGGCCACCAGCGGTTCGGCGACACCGGCGTAGACCGCCTCGGCCCGGTCGGCGTCACCGCCGAAGCGGACCAGGCCGAACTCCTCGGTCTTCACCATGCCGGGGTCGATCTCGATCACCCGGACCGGGCGGCCGCACAGCTCCAGCCGCAGCGTGCCGGCGACCGCGGTCTGCGCGTGCTTCGCGGCCGTGTAGCCGCCGCCGCCCTCGTAGACGACGTGCCCGGCGGTGGAGCTGACGATCACGATCGTGCCGGCGCCGGAGCGCTCCAGCGCCGGGAGCAGCGCCTTGGTGACGCGCAGCGTGCCGAGCACGTTGACGTCGTACATCCATTGCCAGTCGCCCACGTCGGCCGTCTCGACCGGGTCCAGGCCGCGCGCGCCGCCGGCGTTGTTCACCAGCAGCGTGACCGGCCCGGGGGCGGCCTCGGCCGCGGCGGCCAGCCCGGCGACCGACTCGTCCGAGGTCACGTCGCAGGCCACCGCGCTCGCCGCGCCGCCGGCTGCCTCGATCTCGGCGACCAGCGCGGCGAGCCGGTCGGTACGCCGGGCGGCGGCGAGCACGTGGAATCCCTCGGCGGCGAGCCGGCGGGCGGTGGCCGCGCCGATCCCGCTGGACGCCCCGGTGACGATGGCGACTGAAGTCATCCGGACATTGTCCACCGCCGCCCGGCCGCGCGCGGTGATGAGGTCCGTCACGCCGGGGACCCGGCGAAGGGCATTTCCGAACCCCGATGGGGAAGATGAGATCCGGCACACGGGTTGACCGAGAAGCGCCGGTCGTGCGGGACGGCATCAACCGTGACAGAGGGAGCGGACGTGGCGGATTTGCACACCGGTGTCGGTCGTCAGCGAGGTGCCCTGCCGTGGCCGCGGCCGCGCCGTATCGCCACGCTCTCGGTGCACACGTCGCCGCTGCACCAGCCCGGCACCGGTGACGCGGGCGGCATGAACGTCTACATCCTGGAGGTGGCCCGGCGGCTGGCCGAGGCCGACGTCGAGGTGGAGATCTTCACCCGGGCCACCGCCGGTGACCTGCCCCCGGTGGTCGAGGTGGCGCCCGGCGTGTCCGTCCGGCACGTCACCGCCGGGCCGCTGGAGGGGCTGACCAAGGAGGAGCTGCCGGGCCAGCTCTGCGCCTTCACGGCCGGGGTGCTGCGCGCCGAGGCGGCCCGCCCGCCGGGCCACTACGACCTGATCCACTCGCACTACTGGCTCTCCGGTCAGGTCGGCTGGCTGGCCAAGGAGCGCTGGGGCGTACCGCTGGTGCACACCGCGCACACGCTGGCGAAGGTCAAGAACGCCCGCCTCGCCGCCGGGGACCGCCCCGAGCCGAAGGCCCGCGTGATCGGCGAGGAGCAGGTGGTCACCGAGGCGGACCGGCTGGTCGCCAACACCCGGGTCGAGGCCCGTGACCTGCTCGACCGGTACGCGGCCGACCCGGACCGGGTGGCGATCGTGGAACCCGGCGTCGACCTGGAGCGGTTCCGTCCCGCCGTCGGTGACCGGGACGCCGCGACCCGGGCCGCACGCCGCCGGCTCGGCCTGCCGGCCGACGGGTACGTGGTCGCGTTCGTCGGCCGCATCCAGCCGCTCAAGGCGCCGGACGTGCTGGTCCGTGCCGCCGCCGCGCTGCGTGAACGGGATCCGGCGCTGGCCGGCGAGCTGACCGTGGTGATCTGCGGCGGGCCCAGCGGCAGTGGCCTGGACCGGCCCACCGCCCTGATCGAGCTGGCGCACGCGCTCGGCATCGCCGACCGGGTGCGTTTCCTGCCGCCGCAGACCGGCGCGGACCTGCCCGCCCTCTACCGCGCCGCCGACCTGGTCGCGGTGCCGTCGCACAACGAGTCGTTCGGCCTGGTCGCGCTGGAGGCCCAGGCGTGCGGCACGCCGGTGCTGGCCGCCGCCGTGGGCGGCCTGGTCACCGCGGTACGCGACCGGGTCAGCGGCATGCTCATCGACGGCCACGACCCGGTCGACTGGGCCCGGGCGCTGGCGCGCCTGCTGCCCGATCCGGTACGCCGTGCCGCGCTGGGCCGGGGCGCCGAGCGGCACGCCCGGGACTTCTCCTGGCACCGCACCGCCTCCGGCCTGCTCGCCGTCTACGGGGAGGCGATCACCGAGCACCGGGCCCGGCTGGCGCGGCGGCTCGGCGACCCGGCGATGCTGTGCTCCTGGTGATCACCCGTCCGGCGGCCCCGGTCGACCGGTCGTAGAGTGGGTGCGATGAGCCGCAGGAGTGAGGTCGCCGCGCTGATCGAGTCCGTCTGCGCCGAGCGCGAGCTGGAGTGGGAGTCGACCGGCGAGGCGTCGTACGCGGTGACCCTGCCGGGCACGCACAAGCTCAAGACGATCTGCAACCTGATCGTGGGCGAGCACGCGCTGCGGGTCGAGGCGTTCGTGATGCGCCAGCCCGACGAGCGCCGCGAGGAGTTGTGGGCCTGGCTGCTGCAGCGCAACGCCCGCATGTACGGCGTCTCGTTCTCCATCGACGCGGTCGGCGACGTCTACCTGACCGGTCGGGTCAACCTGGCCGGGGTCGACGCCGACGAGCTGGACCGGCTGCTGGGCTCCGTGCTGACGTACGCCGACGAGTCGTTCGACAGCATGCTGGAGATCGGCTTCGGCACGGCCATCCGCCGGGAGTGGGAGTGGCGGGTCAAGCGCGGCGAGTCGACTGCCAACCTGGCCGCGTTCGCGCACCTCTTCGAGCCGTCCGCCACTGCCGGATCGCCCGCCGGAGGTTCGGAGCCCTCCTGACGGGTATGCCGCCCCGCGCGGTGCGGAGCATTGGGACCCACCGCGGGCCGAGGACGGACTGTCGAGGAGCGTGTCCCATGGCTCAGCGCAACAGCTCAGGTCGCGGCACGACTGCGACCCGGACCAAGCGGCAACCCGGCAACCAGACGCCGAACACCCCGAGGGTGTCGGAGTCGGCGATATCCCGGATGAAGGTGGACGACATCCGCAGCCAGCTCAAGCGGCGCGGGGTCTCCGGGATCTCCGCGCTGCGGAAGCCGGAACTGGTGAAGACCCTGGCGCGGACGATGCGCGGGGAGGGCGGCGCCGCGCGGCGCAGCTCCGGACCGGCCGGGCGGCCGGCCGCGACCCGCAAGAGCACCGCCGCGAAGAAGACCACTGCCCGCCGGGCCACGTCGCCGGCCAAGTCCGCGCCGGCCGCGCGGGCCACCGGTGCCAGGGCCAAGGCGACGGGTACGCGCAAGGCGGCCCCCGCCCGCGCCAAGGCCACCTCGTCGCGGGCGACCGCGACGCGCGCGAAGGCGGCTCCGTCCCGCGCGAAGGCCACGCCCGCCCGGGCGAAGAAGGCGGCTCCGTCGAGGGCGAAGGCCGCTCCTTCGCGCGCCAAGGCGGCACCGGCCCGGAAGGCGACGTCGGCTCGGGCGCAGAGCGCGCCGACCCGTGGGCCGGCGTCCAGCCGGTCGATCGGATCGTCGCAGCTCATCACGTCGCTCGCGGACCGGCCGGAGCGTCCGGGCCGCAGCCTGGTCACCCGTAACCACGAGGTGATCCAGCGCTGGGCGCGGGCGCGGGGCGCGAAGCCGGCCACCATCGCCGGCACCGAGCGTGCGGGCCGGCCCGGGGTGCTGACGTTCAACATCCCCGGCTACCGGGAGAGCAGCCGGATCCGGGAGATCACCTGGGACGACTGGTTCCGGACGTTCGACCTGCGGCGGCTGAACCTGATCTACCAGGAGCAGATGCGGGACGGGCGGCAGAGCAACTTCTTCCGGACCGAGAACCCGAATCGCGAGGACGGCTGAGGTTTACGGGAATGGACCCCGGGAATCCGGTGTTTGCCATCCCAGGGACCGCAGCACGGACAGCCGGATTCCCGACACGGACGCTGTGACGGGCAAGACAGCGATCTGGGTTGAATCCGGAATCTGGGCGAACTAACTTTATTGCACCGCGTCACGCTTGTTTCCGTTCGGGGGAGCGGTGGATCGATCAGATCCGCGCAGGCGAGATGCGAAGATCGGGTGGAGCACGCCGTTGGGGGACGGTGCCACCCGTGGAACCGGCGGCGCGAGCGGGCGACGCTTACGGGGGTGAGTGTCGCCCGCCGCCGCCGGGCGTACGGTCAGAGCGCCCATCTCGACGGGGGTCGGGATGGGCGCTCTGCCGTTGTCGGCGCTCAGCGGGCAGACGAGACCGGTTCCACGGCTGCCGCCCGCAGCGCGGCGACCCGGCGCTCCCGGGGCGGCCCGGCGAGCAGGTGCCCGGCGGGCACCAGCAGCCCGAGCGCGCCGACCACCAGCCAGTGCCGCTCGCCCAGATGTTCCAGGCTGAGCCCGCCCAGCGCCGGCGCGACGAACGACGCGGCCGGGAACGTCAGGTAGAACACCGACTGGTAGCGGGCCCGCAGTTCGGGTGGGGCGAGGTCGGCGTTGATCTGCGCGTTGGGCGGTGCGGCGAGCATCTGCCCGGCCGTCCAGACCACCGCCGCGCCGAGGTAGAGCGGCAGCCCGTCGGCGACTGTCAGCGTGCCGAACCCGAGCGCCATCAGAGCGGTGGAGGCGGCCAGCACCGTCGACTTGCGGTACGGCTCGATGAGCCGGGGCACGAACAGTTGCCCGACCACGATGAGCGCCCCGCCGAGCGCCACCACCAGCCCGTACGCCGACGGGCGCAGGCCGTCCGCGCGCATCGCCAGCGGCATGATCGTCGAGGTCTGCATGGTCAGCACGGCCAGCAGGAATGTCAGCCCGACGAACACCAGGAACGTGCGGTCGGTGAGCGCGGTGTGCAGCCCTGGACGGCGTCCCATCACCGCCCGTGGCGTGAGCGCCGGCCGCCGGGTGAGCGTCTCCGGCACCTTCAGCGCGATCACCACCGCCGCCGCCAGCGTGGCTGCGGCGTCGACCAGGAACAGCGCGGTGAAGCTGGCCTCGGCGAGGATTCCGGCCAGCAGCGAGGCCACCGCCATGCCCAGGTTGAACGCCCAGAACTGCAGGTTGAACGCGCGGGAGCGGCGCGCCTCGGGTACCACGTCCACGATGGCCGCCACGAACGCCGGGCTGGGCATCGAGTGCGCCACCCCGACCAGCGTGGCGAGTACGGCGATCACCGCCAGGTGCGTGGTGAACGCCAGCGCCGCCATCAGCCCGGCGGCGACCAGGTGGGCGGCGAGCAGCGTGGCCCGCCGTCCCCAGCGGTCCGCCAGCACACCGCCGAGCAGCGTGCCGGCCGCGCCGCCGATCCCGTACGCGCCGACCACCAGCCCGGCCAGCGACGGCGGGGCGCCCCGCGCGACGGTCAGGTACAGCGACAGGAACAGCAGCGCGAACGCGCCGGCCCGGTTGATCAGCAGGCCGGACCAGAGGTACCAGAACGTGGCGGGGAGCCCGCCGGCCGTGTCGTCCCACCAGCGCCGCAGGCCGTGCACCAGTCCTCCAGGAAGGTTTCCTTACCGATTCCGTCCCGTACGGTATCCACCCGCCTCGGGGCGGTCGCGTCGGGGCGTACTCAGGAACCGGCCCGGACCGGCGCGGCGGGTGCGGTGGCCGCGGCCTCGCCCGCCTCGGGCGCCGGGGAGGTGGTGGCGGTGACCGGCGCGACCGGCGTGCCCACTGCGCGCAGCGCGAGCGCGCGGCGCTCCCGGGCCGGGCCGGAGATCAGGTGGGCGACGGCCGCCACGACGCCGATGCCCGCGCAGCCGAGCCAGAGCGTGCTGTTGCCGGCTTGCTCGCGGACCAGGCCGCCGAGGATCGGCGCGGCGGCGCCGGCGACGTGCCAGGACAGCGAGAAGACGCCCTGGTAGCGGCCGCGCAGCGCGGCCGGCGACAGCTCCGCGATCAGGGTGGCGTTGGACGGCGAGTTGAGCATCTCGCCGACGGTCCAGATCAGCACGGTCAGGCCGTAGAGCCAGACCGTGTCGGCGAACGCGGTGAGCCCGAACCCGGCGCCCATCACCAGCGACGCGAGCGCCAGCACGTGCGAGCGGCTGCGGCCCTTGATGAGCCGGGGTACGAAGAGCTGGCCGACCACGATGAGCACGCCGTTGAGCGCGATCACCGAGCCGTACGTGGCGGGGCTGAGCCCGGAGTCGCCCATGGCGATCGGCAGCATCGAGATGTGCTGGAGGAACACCAGCGCGGCGAGCAGGTTGAGCGCGACGAAGCCGAGGAACACCCGGTCGGCGAGGATGGTGCGCAGCGCGCCGGCCGGCGCGGGCATCCCCTTGACCGGGAGCGCGGTGACCGGGCCGCGGGTCTCGCCGACCTTGGCGAAGATGATCAGCGCGGTGACCAGCGTGGTGGTCGCGTTCACCAGGAACAGCAGCAGGTAGCTGCCCTGGGCGGCGAAGCCGGCGAGCACTGCGGCGCAGGCGAAGCCGAGGTTGATGGCCCAGTAGTTCAGCGAGAAGGCGCGCAGCCGGTCCTTGTCCGGCACCACGTCGACCATCATCGCGCCGAAGGCCGGGCGGGCCGCCTCGGCGAACGCGCCGAGCAGCAGCGCGCCCACGGCGACCGCCCAGAGCGGCCGGGCGAGGCCCAGCGCGATCATCATGCCCGCCGCGCCGACGTGCGCGACGAGCAGCGTGGGCCGCCGTCCCCAGCGGTCGGTCAGGGTGCCGCCGATGGTGGTGCCGACCGCGCCGCCGGCGCCCCAGAGACCGATCACCAGACCGGCCTGGGCGGCGGAGAAGCCGCGTTCCTGGGTCAGGTAGATGGCCAGGAAGATCAGGACGAACGAGCCGAGCCGGTTGATCAGCGTGCCGGCCCAGAGGTACCAGAACGTCCGTGGCAGGCCACCCGCCGTGTCCTGGAACCAGCCTCGTACCGTCCGCATCCCGACGCCCCCGTGTGGTAATGACCGATCTGTTTAGAACGCCTTACAACCTAGTGCCGGGCCGGAGCCGTGGTCATCAGGTTTTCCACGTGGTGGTCGTCACGACCGGTCGGCGCGTGCCCGTCGCCCCGGTACGGCAGGATGATCGGCATGACTGCGAGCGAGGGGCCCACCGTCGGGACGCTGGTCCTGCTGCGGCACGGCGAGAGCGACTGGAACGCCAAGAACCTCTTCACCGGCTGGGTCGACGTCGACCTGACCGCCAAGGGGGAGACCGAGGCGCGGCGCGGCGGCGAGCTGCTCCGCGAGCACGACCTGCTGCCGGACGTGGTGCACACGAGCCTGCTGCGTCGGGCCATCCGCACCGCCGAGCTGGCGCTGAACGCCGCCGACCGGCACTGGATCGCGGTGCGCCGGTCGTGGCGGCTCAACGAGCGCCACTACGGCGCCCTGCAGGGCAAGAACAAGAAGCAGACCCTCGACGAGTACGGCGAGGAGCAGTTCATGCTCTGGCGCCGGTCGTACGACACGCCGCCGCCGCCGATCGACGACGCGGACGAGTGGTCGCAGGTCGGCGACCCCCGGTACGCGCTGCTGCCGACCGAGCTGATGCCGCGCACCGAGTGCCTGAAGGACGTCGTCGACCGGATGCTGCCCTACTGGTACGACTCGATCGTGCCGGACATCCTGGCCGGCCGGACGGTGCTGGTGGCCGCGCACGGCAACTCGCTGCGCGCCCTGGTCAAGCACCTCGACCAGATCTCCGACGAGGCGATCGCCAAGCTGAACATCCCCACCGGCATCCCGCTGCGCTACGACCTGGACGCCGACCTGCGTCCCCAGGTGCTCGGCGGCACGTACCTGGACCCGGACGCGGCCAAGGACGCCGCCGCCGCGGTAGCCAACCAGGGCCGCTGAGCTTGGTGTAAGGAAGGGCCCCTTTTTAACGTCTGCGGTAGAGGAAGGGCCCCTTATTAACGCACAGCTGTTAATAAGGGGCCCTTCCTTGCGCGCGGGCCGGGGTCAGGCGGACGTCGAACCGGTGATCAGGTAGACCACGTGCTCGCCCGCGTTCACCGCGTGGTCGGCGAAACGCTCGTAGAAGCGACCCAGCAGCGTCGCGTCGATCGCCGTCTCCACCCCGTACGGCCAGTCGTCGCCGAGCAGCACCCCGAACAGGCTCCTGTGCAGGTCGTCCATCGCGTCGTCGTCGCCGTCCAGCTCGGCGGCCACGTCGGCGTCCGGCTTGGCCAGCACGGCACCGATCTTCTCGGCCATCCGGTCGGCGATCCCGGCCATGTCGGTGAAGACCGGCCGCAGCTCCGCCGGGACGGCCGGGGACGGGTGCCGGCGCAGCGCCGTCTTGGCCACGTGGTCGGCCAGGTCGCCCATCCGTTCCAGATCGGCTGCCACGTGCAGCGCGGTGATCATGGCACGCAGGTCGGAGGCGACCGGCGCCTGCCGGGCCAGCAGGTCGCAGACCCGCTCCTCCACGTGCCGGTACAGCTCGTCGATCTCGGCGTCCCGCGCGATCACCGTCTCGGCGGCCGTCCGGTCGGCGGTCAGCAGACCCTTCGTGGCCTGCCGCATGGCCGCGCGTACCGCCTCGGCCATGTCCACCAGCAACTGGCTGACAATCTGCAGGTCGGCCCGGAACTCGTCGCGCATCGTCACTTCCTGGGGTCGGTGCCGCGACCCCGAGGGGTACGGCGGGAGCAGGTGCGCGCCCCACGCTAGGCCGAACGGTCGGCACCAGGATGAACGTGGGTGAACGACGCGGGGCCCGCAGGTGAACTTTGCCGGAAGCGAGAGTGGTTCGTCCCTTTGTGCCCGATCCCTGGGTTAACAATGACCCTACGATCGCCGGGTGGAATGGGCGGTGGCGGTCGCGGTGGCCGTGGCGCTGGTGACCGGGCTGGTCGCCGGGGCGACGCTGTCCGGACCGGTTGAGCAGTGGCGGCGCCGGCGGGCGTCGCGGGGCGGCGGGACCACCCGTCGTGACGCAGGGAGGCCGACGATTCCGGACGACCAGCAGGGGGGCCTATCCGGGCTCGGACGCAAGACAATCGACTCGCTGCGCGCCGGCGTGGTGGTGCTCGGCCCGGACGACGTGCCCGTCCTCGTCAACCCGGCCGCCCGGGCGATGGGTCTGCTGCGTACCGGGGCGACACCCGGCTCGATCGCGGCGCACCCGTTGATCCGTACCCTCGCCGGGCAGGTCCGCCGCACGGGCGTGCGGCGCGAGATCGAGCTGGACCTGCCCCGGGGCCGCGACGGCGGTGGCGACAACCCGCTCGGCGTGCACCTGCGGGCGATGGGACTGGGCTCCGGCTACGTCTCGATCGAGGCGGTCGACGTCACCGAGTCGCACCGTCTCGCCCGGGTACGCCGGGACTTCGTTGCTAACGTCAGCCACGAGCTGAAGACACCCATCGGCGCGCTGCAACTGCTCGCCGAAGCGCTCGTCGACGCCACCGAACCGGCCTCCGACGGCGCGCCCGACCTGTCCGAGGACCTGGTCGCCGCGCGGCGGTTCGCCGAGCGGATCCAGCACGAGTCGACCCGGCTCGGCCGCCTCGTGCAGGAGCTGCTGGAACTGACCCGCCTCCAGGGCGCCGAGCCGCAACCCGCGCCCGAGCCGGTCTCGGTGGACTGGGTGCTCGCCGAGGTCGTCGACCGCACCCGCACCGCGGCCACCGCCCGCCGGGTGGAGATCGCCGTCGGCGGGCAGCGGGGCCTGACCGTGTACGGCAGCGACAGCCAACTCGCCACCGCGGTGGCGAACCTGGTGGAGAACGCGATCACCTACTCCGGCGAGGACACCACGGTCCGGGTGACGGTCACCGGAACCGACGAACACGTCGAGATCGCCGTGGCCGACCAGGGCATCGGCATCGCCCCGAACGACGTGGACCGGATCTTCGAGCGGTTCTACCGCGCCGACCAGGCCCGCTCCCGCGCGACCGGCGGCACCGGCCTGGGACTGGCCATCGTCAAGCACATCGCCAGCAACCATGGCGGCCGGGTGGACGTGTCGAGCACTCTTGGTGGGGGGTCGACGTTCACCCTCCGGTTGCCCGCCCGCCCCCCGGACGACCTGGAGACGACACTCGCCTCCGCTGGGATCGAGGCCGGCCCGGCCGAGCTCCGGCAGGTCTGACCACAGGAAAGGAAACACCCGTTGAGCCGCGTACTGGTGGTCGAGGACGAGGAGTCGTTCTCCGACGCCCTGTCCTACATGCTCCGCAAGGAGGGTTTCGAGGTCTCCGTCGCCGCGACGGGCACCGACGCCCTCACCGAGTTCGACCGGACCGGCGCCGACATCGTGCTGCTCGACCTGATGCTGCCGGAGATGTCCGGCACCGAGGTGTGCCGGCAGCTCCGCCAGCGCTCGCACGTGCCGATCATCATGGTCACCGCGCGGGACAGCGAGATCGACAAGGTGGTCGGCCTGGAGATCGGCGCCGACGACTACGTGACGAAGCCGTACTCGCCGCGTGAACTGGTCGCCCGTATCCGGGCGGTGCTGCGCCGGCAGAGCGCCGAGTCGAACGAGACGGGCGCGCCGACGCTCGCCGCCGGCCCGGTCCGGATGGACATCGAACGGCACGTGGTGACGGTCGGCGGCGCCGGGGTGCAGCTTCCGCTCAAGGAGTTCGAGCTGCTGGAGCTGCTGCTGCGCAACGCCGGGCGGGTGCTCACCCGCGGGCAGTTGATCGACCGGGTCTGGGGCGCCGACTACGTGGGCGACACCAAGACGCTGGACGTGCACGTGAAGCGGCTGCGCTCCAAGATCGAGCCGGAGCCGTCCGCACCGCGCTACATCGTCACGGTCCGAGGCCTGGGCTACAAGTTCGAGCCCTGACCATCCCCCGCCCCCGCCCGTCCTTTGGTCC
>NZ_MAGP01000026.1 GCF_002926165.1 Micromonospora chalcea
AGGCCCAACAGGATGTGCTCCGTACCGATGTAGTTGTGGTTGAGCATCCGGGCCTCTTCCTGGGCCAGGACGACAACCCGTCGCGCTCGGTCGGTGAACCGCTCGAACATGCCCTCGTGCTCCTCACGTGCCGTGCGCCTTGATGGTCAGATCTCGGCGGGGCCGGTGCGCGGACGTCCGGGACGGGCGTCCGTGCCTCCTTACTCTATCGCCGCGGACCGTCTCCGCTGAGGTCGTGTGGCCCCGCGAATGCTCGTTCCGACGTCGTTTCAGACAACCGTCCACGCTCAGGAGGTGTTCCGGGACCCCTGCCTGTACGCGCAGAGCGAAATTCGACCGGCGGCAGAGGGCCGGCCGAGCAGACCTGGGCGGCGTCACACACCCGCCGCGGTTGTCCACAACCTGTGGACGGAATCTCCACCGCCTGTGGACAACTTCCCCGGGTGGAGATTTCTTCCCACCCCACCCCACCCCAACCCAACCCGCCTCGCGGCCAGGCGGATCGGACATCCGCCACTCGGCGGGACGCCGGCCGCGACCGTGACAACGGGGCGGAAACGGCGACGCCGGGCCGGAGTCGCACTCCGGCCCGGCGTCGCGTCGCCCGTGACGAAGGTGGGGTCAGTGCCCCGCCTTCGCGTGGTACTCGTCCACGATCTCCTGCGGGATCCGGCCCCGGTCGGAGATGTCCTTGCCGGCCTTCTTGGCCCACTCGCGGATGGCCCGGTTCTGCTCGCGGTCGGCGGTCGCGCCGCCCCGGCCCCGAGCGGCCCGGCCACCCACGACCACACCCCCGCGACCGACCTTCGTTCCGTTCGCGATGTACGGCGCGAATACGTCACGCAATTTCTCCGCGTTGGATGCGGAGAGGTCGATCTCGTACTGCACGCCGTCGAGCGCGAACTTGACGGTCTCGTCAGCGTCCCCGCCGTCCAGGTCATCGACCAGCTTGTGAATGATCTGCTTGGCCACGTCCCACATTCCTTTCGAGCAGGGTGCTGCTCCTGCAATACTCGCAAGAGCACAATAACCCGTCCGGCGCTTGTTCCGTCAATAGGACGGGGTAACGAGCCGGAGAAGCTTTGCGGGAGCGCCTACTCCGGCCGGACCAACGGGAACAGGATCGTTTCCCGAATTCCCAGCCCGGTCAGCGCCATCAGCAGGCGGTCGATTCCCATTCCCATGCCACCGGACGGCGGCATTCCATACTCCATCGCTCGGAGAAAATCCTCGTCCAGCCGCATCGCCTCGTCGTCGCCGCGCGCCGCGAGCTGCGCCTGGGCGACCAGCCGATCCCGCTGCACGACCGGGTCGACCAGCTCCGAGTACGCGGTACCCAGCTCGAATCCCAGCACGTACAGGTCCCACTTCTCGGCCAGGCCCGGCTCACTGCGGTGGGCCCGGGTCAGCGGGCTGGTCTCCTCCGGGTAGTCGCGGACGAACGTGGGCGCCTGAAGCGACGGCACCACGAGTTCCTCGAACAACTCCTCGGCCAGCTTGCCCGGTCCCCACTTCGGGTCTACGGAGAGACCGACCTTGTCCGCGTACTCGACCAGCCGTGCCCTTTCGGTGCGGACGGTGACCTCCTCACCGAGCGCTTCGGAAAGGACACCGAACAGTGTCACCGAGCGCCACTCGCCGCCCAGATCGAACTCACGCCCGTCGGCGTGGGTCACCACGGTCGATCCGGCGACCGCGATCGCGGCCTGCTGTACGAGATTTCGGGTCAGCTCGGCCATCGTGTCGTAGTCGCCGTACGCCTGGTACGCCTCCAGCATCGCGAACTCCGGCGAGTGCGAAGAGTCGATGCCCTCATTACGGAAGTTACGGTTGATCTCGAAGACGCGGTCGACGCCACCGACCACCGCGCGCTTGAGAAACAGTTCCGGCGCGATTCGCAGATACAGATCCGTGTCGAGCGCATTGCTGTGGGTCACGAATGGGCGGGCCGCCGCGCCACCGTGCAGCAGTTGCAGCATCGGGGTCTCGACCTCGATGAAGTCCTGCCCGTGCAGCGTGTCCCGCAGGCTGCGGACGGCGGTGGCCCGGGTGCGGACCATCTGCCGGGCCTGCGGGCGGACCACCAGGTCCACGTAGCGCTGGCGGACCCGGGACTCCTCGCTCAGCGGCTTGTGCGCCACCGGCAGCGGGCGCAGCGCCTTGGCGGTCACCGCCCATTCCTCGGCCAGCACGGACAGCTCGCCGCGCCGGCTGGTGATCACCTCGCCGGTCACGCCGACGTGGTCGCCGAGGTCGACCAGGCGCTTCCAGTCCGCCAGCCGCTCCGGCCCGACCCGGTCCAGCGAGAGCATCGCCTGGAGTTCGGTGCCGTCACCGTCGCGAAGGGTCGCGAAGCAGAGCTTGCCGGTGTTGCGAATGAAGATCACCCGGCCGGTGACCGAGGCGCGGTCGCCGGTGGCGGTGTCGGTGGGCAGGTCGGCGTAGCGCTCGCGCAGCTGCGCGAGCGTCGTGGTGCGCGGGAAACCCACCGGGTACGGCTCGGTGCCCTCGGCGAGCATCCGGTCCCGCTTCTCCCGGCGGACCTTCATCTGCTCGGGAAGGTCGTCGGCGGGGTCTGCTGGCAGGGCGTTCTGCTCGGTCACGGCACGCTTCCTCAGGCCTTGGGAACATCGGCGGGGTCAGCACATGAGCGTACTCAAGCGGCCTGGCGGCCGTTACGGGATAACCTGCCCGTCATGACCGACCCCACTGCGGCGCTCTCGTTCGGCGCCGCCGCGGCCGAGTACGACCGGTTCCGTCCCCGTTATCCCCGGGCCGCGTTGCGCTGGGCACTGGACGGGCTGCACGACGCCCGGGTGGTCGACCTCGGCGCGGGCACCGGCATCCTCACCCGGGGACTGCTGGCGCTCACCGCGGACGGGACGGTGGCTCAGGTCGTACCCGTGGAACCGGATCCGGGGATGCGGGCGCAACTGGCCGCCGCCACGCCGGGCACGACGGCGCTCGCGGGCAGCGCCGAGGCCGTGCCGCTGCCGGACGGGTCGGCGGACGCGGTGCTGGTCGGGCAGGCCTACCACTGGTTCGACAGGGAGCGGGCGCACGCCGAGGCCGCGCGCGTCCTGCGCCCGAGCGGCACGTTCGCGCCGGTCTGGAACATCCGGGACGAACGGGTCGGGTGGGTGGCGGAGCTGACCCGGATCGCGCACCTCGGGGACAACGCGGGCGACGTGACGCAGCGGTACGCGGACTTCGGCGCCGCCTTCACCGCTGTCGAGATCGGCGAGTTCGCCCACGCGACCACGCTCACGCCGGACGAGGTGGTGAGCATGCTGCACACCCGCTCGTTCTGGCTGACCGCCGACGCGGACGAGCGGCGACGGGTGGACGCGGAGCTGGCGGAGCTGTTCGCCACCCACCCCGACCTGGCCGGCCGGGAGACGGTCGAGCTGCCCTACCGCACGATGGTGCTCCGGGCCCGGCGGCGTTAAAAAGGGGCCCCTCCTCTACCGGAGGCGTTAACAGGGGGCCCTTCCTTGCACCTCAGGTGTTGCGGTCGTAGACCATCCGCAGGCCGATCAGCGTGATCATCGGCTCGTGGTGGGTGATGGTGTGGCACTCGCCGAGCACCAGCGACGCCAGGCCGCCGGTGGCGATGACCGCCTTGACCCCGCCCAGTTCCTCGGACATCCGCTCGACGATGCGGTCCACCTGACCGGCGAAGCCGAAGTAGAGCCCGGCCTGGAGACACTCGACCGTGTTCTTGCCGATCACCGAGCGCGGGCGGGTCGCCTCCACCTTGCGCAACTGCGCGGCGCGGGCGGCCAGCGCGTCGAAGGAGATCTCGATGCCCGGCGCGAACGCCCCGCCGAGGAACTCCCCCCGGCTGCTGATCACGTCGAAGTTCGTGGTGGTGCCGAAGTCCACCACGATCGACGGCCCGCCGTAGAGCGTGTACGCGGCAAGCGTGTTCACCACGCGGTCCGCGCCCACCTCCTTCGGGTTGTCGATGGCGAGCTGGACGCCGGTGCGGACGCCGGGCTCGACGATCACGCTGGGCAGGTCGGCGTAGTACCTGTCGAGCATGGTGCGCAACGAGCGCAGCGCGGCCGGCACTGTCGAGCAGGCGGCCACCCCGGTGATCTCCACAGCGTCACCGGCGAGCAGCCCGCGGAACATCAGCCCCAGTTCGTCCGCGGTGGAGCGGGCGTCGGTCTTGATGCGCCACGAGTGCACCAGCTTGTCGCCGTCGAAGGTCGCCAGCACGGTGTTCGTGTTTCCGATGTCGATGCAGAGCAGCACAGCGGCAGCCTAGACGTCGCGCAGGTCGAGGGCGATGTCCACGATCGGCGAGGAGTGGGTGAGCGCGCCGACGGAGAGGAAGTCGACGCCGGTCGCGCCGTACTCGGCGGCCATCGGCAGCGTCAGCCCGCCGGTGCTCTCCAGCTCCGCCCGGTCGCCCACCGACGCCACCACCTCGCGCAGCTGCGCCGGGGTCATGTTGTCCAGCAGCAGGAACTTCGCGCCCGCCTCGACCGCCTCCACCGCCTCGGCTGGCGTGTCCACCTCGACCTGCACCGGGACGTCGGGGAACGCCTCCCGGACCCGGCGGAACGCGGCGCTGATCCCGCCCGCGGCGACCTTGTGGTTGTCCTTGATCATGGCGACGTCGTACAGGCCCATCCGCTTGTTGGTGCCGCCGCCGGCCCGGACCGCGTACTTCTCCAGCGCCCGCAGGCCCGGCGTGGTCTTGCGGGTGTCCAGCACCGTCGCCTTCGTACCGGCCAGCTCGTCGGCCCAGGCCCGGGTGTGCGTCGCCACGCCGGACATGCGGGACAGCAGGTTCAGCGCCGTCCGCTCGGCGGTCAGCAGCAGCCGGGTCGGGCCGGTCACAGTGGCCAGCACGTCGCCGCGCGCCACCCGCTGCCCGTCGTGGGCCACCACCGACACCTCGACCGTACGCCCGGCGCCGGTCACGTCGGCGACCAGCTCGAACACGGCGGCGGCCACCGGCAGCCCGGCCACCACGCCGTCGGCGCGCGCCACCAGATCGGCCGTGTCCTGCTGCTCGTCCGGGATGGTGGCCACGCTCGTCACGTCGAGGAAGTCGGGCCCGAGGTCCTCGTGCAGCGTGTCCAGGATGATCCGCCGGACCCGCTCCGGGTCCAGGCCACCGTCGCGCAGCGCCTGCTCCGTCGACTCCCTCATGAGTGCTTCTCCTCCCAGCGCTCGGCCACCCGGCCGTCCGTACCCACCTCGGCCACCAGGTGGCCCAGCCACCGCTCGTCGGCCGTCGGGAAGTCCTCCCGCCAGTGACAGCCCCGCGTCTCCTGCCGGGCGTACGCGGCCGCGACCAGCGTCGACGCCACGGTGAGCAGGTTCGTCGCCTCCCAGTCGGCGGTACGCGGCACGCCCCGCCCCGCGCCCAGCCCGGTGAGCGCGGCGGCGGTGGCCTCCAGCGTCCGCGCCGACCGGAGCACGCCCGCGCCCCGCGTCATCGCCCGTTGCAGTTCCGCCGTGCCGGACGCCGGCACCAGCGCGCCCGGGCCGCCGATCCAGGCGCCGGTCTCCGCCGGGCGGGCCTGCTCGGGCAGCCCGGCGGCGATGTCCTCGGCGATCCGGCGGGAGAAGACCAGCCCTTCCAGCAGCGAGTTGCTGGCCAGCCGGTTCGCGCCGTGCACGCCGGTGCAGGCGACCTCGCCGCAGGAGTACAGGCCGGGGATTGAGGTACGGCCGCGCAGGTCGGTCCGGACGCCGCCGGAGGCGTAGTGGGCGGCCGGCGCGACCGGGATCAGGTCGGTCGCCGGGTCCACGCCGATGGCCAGGCAGGACGCGACGATGGTGGGGAACCGCCGGGCCAGGAAGTCACCGCCGAGGTGCCGGGCGTCCAGGAACACGTGGTCCGCGCCGGACGCGAGCAGCACCCGGTGGATGCCCTTGGCGACCACGTCCCGGGGCGCCAGCTCGGCCAGTTCGTGCTGGCCGACCATGAACCGCTTGCCGTCGCCGTCGACCAGGTGCGCGCCCTCGCCGCGCAGCGCCTCGGAGACCAGCGGCTGCTGGGCCAGCCCCGCGCCCGGCCCGCCGGGCGGCACGATCAGCGCGGTCGGGTGGAACTGCACGAACTCCACGTCGGTGACGGCCGCGCCGGCGCGCAGCGCCAGCGCCACCCCGTCGCCGGTGGACACCGCCGGGTTGGTGGTGGCGGCGAAGATCTGCCCCATCCCGCCGGTGGCCAGCACGACCGCGCGGCCGAGGATCGCGCCGACGCCGTCCTCGCTGCCCTCGCCGAGCACGTGCAGCGTGATGCCGCAGGCCGGGCCGAGCCCGCCCGGCCCGTCGCCGGGGGCGCGCAGCAGGTCCAGCACCAGCGCGTGCTCGACCAGCCTGATCCACGGGTCGCGGCGTACCGCGTCGTGCAGCGCCCGCTGCACCTCCGCGCCGGTGGCGTCACCGCCGGCGTGCACGATCCGGTCGGCGCGGTGGCCGCCCTCCCGGGTCAGCATCAGCGACCCGTCCGCGTTGCGGTCGAACTCCGCCCCGATCCGCATCAGCTCGCGCAGCCGGGTCGGGCCCTCGGCCACGAGCGCGCGGACCGCCGCCGGGTCGCAGAGGCCGACGCCGGCCACCTCGGTGTCGTACGCGTGCGCGTCCGGCGTGTCCGCCGGGTCCAGTACGGCGGCGATGCCGCCCTGCGCCCAGCGCGTCGAACCCTCGTCCATGTCGACCTTGGTGACCACAGTGACGTGCAGACCCGCCTCGCGCAGGTGCAGCGCGGCGGTCAGCCCGGCCACGCCGGAGCCGACCACGATCACGTCTGTCGTCTCCACCCACCCGGGGGCGGGCGCGGCGAGCAGCCGGGGCAGCGTCGGCAGGTCGACGGTGGGTAGGTCCATGAGCACAGTCAACCCGAAGCGAACTCGGCTCGGGCGCGGGGGGCGTGACGAGTGCCCTCGGCTACCTCGTCCGGCGCGGCAGGGCAGCCGGTCCGGCGCCCTTGAGCGAGGTGGTCACCGTACGGTCGCTGAGCCACAGGTAGCAGCGCACGCCCCGGTCGCCGACCGCCCAGCGACCGGCGGCGGGCGGGCGGACCACCACGTCGCTGCGGTAGCGCAGGAACGCGTCGGCGGGCACCCCGGCGTAGCGGGCGATCACGGCGAAGCAGCCGTCGTAGAGGGGAACCCAGTCCTCCGGCTTCTTCGGGTACGGGCGGTCCGGCGCGGCCCACACGCCGACGAACTCCGCGTCGTGCGCGACAGCGCAGTCGACCGGGGTGAGCCGCTGCACCCGGCCCGCCTCCCGGGTGGTGCGCTGGCAACCCAGCCGCAGCGGGGAGGGCGGCTTGAGCGCGTCGCGCAGGCTGCCGGTACGGGTGACCACGGTGGCCGCCGCCTCGACCGTGGTCAGCTCGGTCAGGTCGCACCGGTACCAGCGGGAGCCGGCCGTCCAGCCGAGGGCGGTCGGCACCGCCACCGCCAGCCGGAGGCGTCCGGCGCGCCAGTCGTCACCCACGTACCCGCTGGCCCGTTTGTCGCAGTCGGCGAACGCGGTACGCATCTCCGGTGAGGCGAGCGCCGGCGGGGCGGGCCGGTCGGCGGTGAACGCCCCGACGTGCACGGTCTCCACCCGGTGCGGCAGTTCGCAGCCGACCGGCGCGTACGCGGACAGGCCGACGCTCGGGATGAAGTCGGCGACCTGGCAGACCTCTGCGGCCGGGGTGAACGGCCCGGGTGCGGCCATCGCAGGCCAGTCGTCGGCGAGGTCGCCGTCCAGGCCGCCGGTGCCGGCGCAGCCGGTCAGAGCGGCGCTCGCGACCATCGCGGCGACCAGGAAGCTCATCGCACGGCGCATCGCGGCCTCCCCCAGCCGACGACCGTCGATCCCCGACGGTCCGCCCAGGGTAGCCGAAAATGACCTTCCGGTGACAGACCGCGTTCCCCGCTCTTCCGCCCCGTCGATCTTGCACTAACCGCCCTGACAAACCGCCTGAAAGGGGTGGCGGAGGGGCCGCGACTGCAAGATCAACGGGGAGAGGCGGCGAGGGGGTTGGGGACGGGGGCGCCTGCGGTGCCGGGGGCGGCCCGGGCCGGGTCGGCGGTCAGGTCCACGACCTTGTTGTCGGCGTCGACGTGGACCACCTTCGGGCGGTACGTGCGGGCCTCGGCGTCGTCCATCTGCCCGTACGAGATGAGGATGACCAGGTCACCGGGGTGCACCAGGTGCGCGGCGGCGCCGTTGATGCCGATCACGCCGCTGCCCCGCCGCCCCGGGATCACGTACGTCTCCAGCCGCGCGCCGTTCGTGATGTCCACGATCGCCACCTGCTCGCCGGGGAGCAGGTCCGCCGCGTCGAGCAGATCCTCGTCCACAGTCACCGAGCCGACGTAGTGCAGGTCGGCCTGGGTCACGGTGGCGCGATGGATCTTCGACTTGAGCATGGTCCGGAACATCGGGGTGCCTTTCCGCATTCGTGGTGGGGTCAGGGACGCGGCGCGAGGTGGATCGCCGTGTTGTCGATCAGGCGGGTGGCGCCGACCCAGGCCGCGATCAGCAGCCGGGCCGGCCCGTCGACCGGGCCGGGTTCCAGCTCGGTGTCGGTGAGCACCAGGTAGTCGAGGCGGGCGGCCGGGTTGTCGAAGGCCCGGTGGGCGGCCGCGAGCACCGCGCCCGCGTCCTCGCCCCGCACGGCCGCCGCCGCCCCGGCCCGCAGCGCGACGGACAGGCTCAGCGCCGCCTCCCGCTCCGCCGCCGACAGGTAACGGTTGCGGCTGGACAGGGCCAGGCCGTCCGGTTCCCGTACGGTCGGCACGCCGACGATCTCGGTCGGCACGTCGAGGTCGCGGACCATCCGGCGCACCAGGGTGAGCTGCTGGTAGTCCTTCTCGCCGAAGAAGGCCAGGTCGGGCTGCGTGAGCTGAAGCAGCTTCATGACCACCGTGAGCACGCCGTGGAAGAAGCCGGGACGGCTCAGACCCTCCAGGTCCTCGCCGAGCGGCCCCGGGTTCAGCCGTACCGTCGGCTGCCCCTCCGGGTACATCTCGGCCACCGGCGGCGCGAACACCGCGTCCACCCCCACCCGGCGGCAGATCTCCAGGTCCGTGTCGAGCGTGCGCGGGTAGCGGTCGAAGTCCTCGTTCGGGCCGAACTGCAGCGGGTTCACGAAGATCGTCACGATGACGTGGTCGGCCCGCTCGCGGGCGGCCCGCAGCAGCATCTCGTGCCCGGCGTGCAGCGCGCCCATGGTCATCACCACGCCGACCGTGCCGGTCATCGCCTCGCGGGCGGCCGCCAGCTCCTTGCGCGTGTGCAGCACCTCGGCCATCAGGCCGCCACCTCGATTCCGTCCAGCACGTCCCGGAGGGCGGCCGCGTCCGCCGGGCGCAGGCGGCCGACCGCGACGGCGCGGTCCGCCGTCCGTCGTGCCAACGCCAGATACGCGGGTACGGATTCCGGCGCGGTCCGCGCCAGCCGGTCCAGATGCCGGCGTACGGTGCCCGCGTCGCCCCGCGACACCGGGCCGGTCAGCGCGTCGTCGCCCAACCGCAGCGCGTTCTCCAGCGCGGCCCGCAGCAGCGGGGCGAGCACCTTCTCCGGCCGCTCCACGCCGGCGTCACGCAGCCGGTCCGACGCCTCGTTGACCAGCGTCACCAGGTGGTTCGCGCCGTGCGCGAGCGCCGCGTGGTAGAGCGGCCGGTCGGTCTCGCCGACCCACTCCGGCACACCGCCCAGGTCGGCCACCAGCCGGGCCGCGAACGCGCGCAGCTCGGCCGGGGCGGTCACGCCGTACGAGATGCCGGGCAGGCGGGACAGGTCGTCCGGCGTACCGGTGAAGGTCATCGCCGGGGCCGCCGCGAGCGGCCGGGCGCCGGCCTCGGCGGCCGGGGCCAGCACGGCCAGCCCGTGCGCGCCGGACGTGTGCGCCACCACCTGGCCGGGGCGCAGCGCGCCGCTCGCGGCCAGGTCGGCGATCACGCCCGCGAGCGCGTCGTCGGGGACGGCGACGATCAGCAGGTCGGTGGCGGCACGCGCCACCTCGGACGCGGCGCGGTGCGGGGTCTCGGGCAGCAGCAGCGCCAGCCGGGCCCCTGTCGCGCCCGAGGCGCCGGACGCGGCGACCACGCGGTGGCCGGCGGCGGCGAGAGCCGCGCCCAGCGTGGCGCCGACCCGGCCGGCGCCCAGCACGCCGACGGCGAGGGTACGCGGGAAGACGAGCGGGGCAGCGGTGGCCCGGTGGCGCAGCGGTGCGCTCATGGCGGCGATCCAGTCCTCGAAGGGGGTACCGGTCGATGGCAAGTATGCGCCCGGGTGACAGACCGGAAACAAGAAGGTGTGAAAACCTTCACCGGCCGCCCGAAGAGGCCGCTGCGGTGGCGGGCAAACCGCACTTTCGGGTACGTCCCGTAGGGTCGGCGGGTGACCACCCCGCTGCGCTGGCGCGACGCGATGGAGCAGGCGTTGTACGGGCCGGACGGGTTCTTCGTCTCCGGCGCCGGCCCAGCCGCGCACTTCCGCACGAGCGTGCACGCCTCACCCGTCTTCGCCGCCTGCCTGCTGCGGCAACTCGAAGCGGTGGACGCGGCGCTGGGCCACCCGGACCGGCTGGACGTGGTGGACGTGGGCGCGGGCCGGGGCGAACTGCTCCGGGCCCTGCTGGCCCGGGCCGCACCCGAGCTGTCCGCCCGGATCCACCCGGTGGCAGTGGAACGAGCCACCCGCCCGCCGGACCTGCCTCCGGAGATCGACTGGCGAACCGACATCCCCGACGGCATCACCGGCCTGCTCCTGGCCACCGAATGGCTGGACAACGTCCCGGTGGACGTGGCGGTCCACACCCAGGCAGGCTGGCGCCTCCTCCTGGTGAACCCGAGAACCGGCGAGGAGACGCTGGGCCCGCCCCCGTCCCCCACCGAAACCACCTGGCTGACCCACTGGTGGCCCCCGGCCCTCCCGCGCAACGCCCCGTTGATCAAGGAGTTTGCGGACGTGGAGAGCTCGGATCAGGACACAAACTCCTTGATCAACGCCGTTGGTGAGGGCGGCAGCAGCGGTGGGCGGGCGGAGATCGGGG
>NZ_MAGP01000027.1 GCF_002926165.1 Micromonospora chalcea
GCCCCCACCAGCACCTACGGCGCCACGACGTCGGCCGCCGCGTCCGCGGCCACCCGCCACCGCCCGTCCGCGTCGTCGGCGAGCAACGCCAGCACCCGCCGCACCGCCAAGGCATCAGTGCCGTGGCCACCGGGAACCGTCGCACCGGCCAGCGACACCATCACCAGGTCCGCCTCGTCACGGTGCAACACCGACACCTCGGCGACAGCGAGCGACCGCGCGTCCCCACCGGCCACCCCCACCAGCCGCACCGCGTCGCCGGAACGCGCCCGGCCCGCACCCACCGTCCGCAGCAGACACCGCCGTCCGTCCAACGGCACCCCACGCGCGACGGTCACCCACCCCGCCGGCCGCTGCGCCTGCAGGAACACCACCACCGGCGGCGACTGAACCTCGGTCCTCATCACAGACCTCCACAGAAGGAAATGCGGGCGAACAGCCCGCGTACGCGAGAAATTCTGGTCCACACCGGCCCACCGGACGTCCCCGTACCGGGTGACATCCGGTGTCACCTTCCAGACGGACCCCCGACGCCCACCACCGGGCCGGGACGGACCCCGAACCTCGCCCCACGGCCGGACGCCAGCACCGGCCGGCTACCACCACGATGGAACCAGTCCAGGCGACAACGGCAACACACCGAACCGCCCCGGACACCCAACCCATCGTCACGGCCGCGAGGTTTGCCATGCCCACGCCCGGAGCGTTCCTGATCGCCGACCCGGTCCACGTCGACTCACCGGCGTACGTCGCCGACACGGCGAGCCGGTTCCCGCTGGCCGACCAGACCCCGCCCGACGGCTGGCGCGTCGCCGAACACGGCGGCTGGATCATGTGGCACCCCACGCACACCCAGCTGCCCCAGCACGGCTGGAAAGTCCACGTCTCGGTGAACCTCGACGACGCCGCCGACGCCCTCGACCTGGTACGCGACCACTGCGTGACCCACCGGGTCGCCTTCAAGTTCCAACGCAGCCGCCGCCTCGCCCTGGTCAACAACGAGAAGTACGCCCACCGCGCCGGCAGCGGCAAACTCGCCGCCCTCTACCCGGCCGACGACACCGCCCTGCGCCGCATCCTCGACGACCTCGGCGCCCGCCTCGCCGGATACCGCGGCCCCTACGTCCTCAGCGACCTGCGCTGGCACGACGGACCCCTCTACCTGCGCTACGGCGGATTCGCCGAACTCTGGTGCGTCGACGGCGACCAGCCCGTCCCCGCCATCGCACGCCCCGACGGAACCCTCGTCCCCGACCGCCGCGAACCCGTCTTCACCGTGCCCGACTGGGCCCCCGTACCCGACTTCGTCGCCGAGCACATCGCCGCCGTCGCCGCCCAGACCGACGACGAACCGCCCTACCGCATCGACGAAGCCCTGCACCACTCCAACGCCGGCGGCGTCTACCGCGCCACCGACCTGCGCGACGGCCGCACCGTCGTCCTGCGCGAGGCCCGCCCGCACGCCGGACTCGACGGCGCCGGAACCGACGCGCTCACCCGCCTGCGCCGCGAAGAGACCATGCTGCGGCGCCTCGCCGGCCTCGACTGCGTACCCCAACTGCTCGACCGCCTCACCTGGTGGGAACACCAGTTCCTGGTCGAAGAGCACGTCGACGGCGACACCCTCCAACACCACCTCGCCATGCGGCACCCACTCATCCACCCCGACCCCACCGAGCAGGACCTCACCGACTACACCACCTGGGCACTCGACGTCATCGACCAGGTCCAGGCAGCCCTGGCCCGGATACACGCCAGGGGAGTGGTCTTCGGCGACCTGCACACCGCCAACATCATGATCCGCCCCGACGGCCGGATCGTGCTCGTCGACTTCGAACAGGCGTACCTGACCGACGAGGACTTCACCCCCTCACTGGGCGACCCCGGATTCGCCACACCCCGCATCCGCCGAGGCACCGCCGTCGACACCTACGCCCTCGCCTGCCTGCGCCTCGCCGTCTTCGTACCACTGACACCACTCGCCGCCCTGAGCGACGACAAGTTCGACGACCTCCTCACGATCGCCCGGCGCTTCCCGCTACCACCCGGATACCTCGACCGCATCCGCGACGACCTGCGCACCGCACTGCACCCACCCACGCCCGGCCGCCGCCGCGTCACCCGCCACCAGTGGTCCGCCGACCCGCGCCACCTGATCGAATCCCTGGCCGCCGGCATCCGCGCCACCGCCACACCACAGCGCACCGACCGGCTCTTCCCCGGCGACCCCGGCCAGTTCCCCCACGGCGGCGCCACCCTCGCGCACGGCGCCGCCGGCATCATCTGGGCACTCGTCACCACCGGCGTCGACTACCCCGAACGCGACGAACACCTCGACTGGCTCACCCGCGCCGCCCACCGCCTACCCGCCGCCCACCTCGGCCTCTACGACGGCCTGGCCGGCATCGCCGCCCTCCTCGACCGCACCGGACGCCACGACGACGCCGACGAACTGCTCGACCGATGTCGCACCGGCCTGCACCACCGCTACGGCCCCGGCCTGCACAGCGGCCTCGCCGGCATCGGACTCGCCCTGCTGCGCCCCGGCCGACCCGCCCCCGACGACGCCCTGCACATCGGCGACCGACTCGCCCGCAC
Organism: Micromonospora chalcea; assembly: GCF_002926165.1. Classification (GTDB taxonomy): domain Bacteria; phylum Actinomycetota; class Actinomycetes; order Mycobacteriales; family Micromonosporaceae; genus Micromonospora; species Micromonospora chalcea. The sequence continues at coordinate 2,599 of NZ_MAGP01000027.1, forward strand.
CCTCACCGGCGACACCACGCAACCCGTACCCGAACCCACCCGCCCCGGCCTGCTCCACGGCTGGTCCGGCCCCGCGACCTTCCTCACCCGCCTGCACGAAACCACCGGCGACCCCGCCTGGCTCCGCGCCGCCCGCACCGCCCTGCGCCGCGACCTGCAACACACCGTCCGCGACGACAACGGCAACCTCCACGTACGCGACGGCGCACGACGACTGTTCTACCTCGACGAAGGCAGCGCCGGCATCGCCGTCGCCGCCCACACACTGCTCCGCCACGGCGAACGCCAGTGGCTGCGCGACATCGTCACCACCGTCCGCCGCACCATCGACGTCGAATTCGTCCTGCTGCCCGGCCTCTTCCACGGCCGCGCCGGACTCCTCGCCACCGCCGCCCTGCTCACCGACGACCCACCGCGCCGCGCCACCCCGCACCGCCCCGTCGGACTCGTCCGCGACGACGCGCCCCACCACGTCCCCGCGCACCTGACCCGCCTCGCCTGGCACGCCTACGCCCTCGACGGCCACCTCGCGTTCCCCGGCGACACCCTGCTGCGCATCTCCACCGACCTCGCCGCCGGCGGCGCCGGAATCCTGTCCGCCATGCACGCCGCGCTGCACCGCACCGCCGTGACGCTGCCCTTCCTCGACGCGCCCACCCACGTCGCGCCCACCGGCCACCTCCTCGCCGCGAGCTGAACCCCCGCCCGGCGCCCACAGACCCCGTCGGAACCACCGACGGCCAACCCACCACACCCGAGAAGGAGGTGAACCCCCATGACGAAGCTCCTCAACCTGCAGGCCATGGCCACGCAGAACGGCACCCGCCACGCGGTCCCGCCGCAGTCCAGCAGCATCAGCATCGCCTGCTGCAACGGCTGAGACGGCAGTGGCGAACGGGCCACCAGCCCCAGCCACACCTGATCCGCCTGGCGACCCGGGCGGGCGGCCACCGCCCGCCCGGGTCCGTCGTCAACCCGGCCCGGTGAAGCCGGCATCCCGCCCGCCACCACGCACACGGAGCCCCCATGCCGCCCACCGGCCTACGACACAACCGCGACTTCCTCCTCATCACCGTCGCCCGCACCGCGTCGAAACTCGGCACCCAGGTCACCGCCGTCGCCACGCCGCTGCTCGTCCTGCTGACCACCGGCTCCGCCACCGACGCCGGCCTCGTCGCCTTCGCCGAAGGAATCGCCCTGGTCCTCGTACTCCTGCCCGCCGGCCTGCTCGCCGACCGCCGCGACCGGCGCATCCTCATGCTCTGCTGCGACGCCGGCGCGCTGCTCGCCGTCACCGGCGTCACCGTGCTCGCCCTCGTCGGACACGCGCCAGTCCTGCTCATCGCCGTCCTCGCCGCCGCCACCGCCGGCCTCGGCGCCGCGCTGCAACCCGCCGCCGCGGCCGCCACCCGCGCCGTCGTCCCCGCCCGCGACCTGCGTACCGCCACCGTGTTCAACGAGACCCGCAACGGCGTCGTCCACCTCGCCGGCCCGCCGCTCGGCGGCTTCCTGTTCGGCCTCGCCCCGGCACTGCCGTTCCTCGTCGACGCGCTCTCGTACGCCGTCTCCCTGGTCGCCGTGGCCCTGCTGCGCGGCCCACTCGGCCGGTCGGCGACCACGCCGGGGGAGTCCCTGCCCCGGCAGGCCGTAGCCGGGGTCCGTTTCCTGTGGCGGCAACCGTCGCTGCGGTTCACGCTGCTCTGCGGCGCCGTCCTGAACTTCGCGTTCGCGGGCGTCCTGCTGGCGATCATCGTCGTGCCGGTCCGCAACGGCGCCTCCGGCCTGTCCGCCGGAACCGTCATGGCATGCGTCGGCCTCGGCGCCGTCGCCGGATCACTCGTCGCGTCCTGGCTGACCGCCCGGGTACCCACCCGCTGGCTGATCCTCGCCGTCGTCTGGGCCTGCGCCGTGCTGACCGCCGCGATGGCCACCACCGACAACGGACTGGTCCTGGGCGCGCTGGCCGGCGCCTGCGTCCTGGTCGTACCGGCCGCCAACATCAGCATGCTGACCCTCCAGACCCTGCTCACCCCCGGCGACCTGCAGGGGAGAGCGAACGCCGCGACCAGCTTCATCGCGCTGATCGTCGCGCCGTTCGGCCCGGCCCTGTCCGGCCTGCTGATCGACCGGGTACCGGCGCCGGTGGTGTTCGGCAGCTTCGCGGCGATCATGCTGGCGCTCGCCGTGGGCGCGGCCGTCGCGCCCGCCGTACGCGCCATGCCCGACCTGCGGGCCGTCGAGGATGCCCCGGAGCCCGGCGAGGCCGAGCGCCGCGACCCGCAGCCGGTTTGAGCTGATCTTCGTACCGGCAGGCAGGGGAGAGGGTGCTGGTCTTTCCGGGGACGTTCGGATGATCACGAGAGCGCCTCGCCCGTGCCACCATGTAGGGCCCCTCCCAGGACAGGCCACAAGGGACGAGGTGCCGGCATGGAGTTGCGTAGGAGCCGAGAGAAGCTGTGGAGGGGCCTTACGCTCTTCGGAGTCGGCGTGCTCCCGCTGCTTTACCACACTTCCGCGTCGACCGGACGATGGATCCTTCTCGGCCTCTGGCTGGTGTCGGCCGGCCTGTTCGTCGCCTACCAGCTCAGGCCGTTCCGGTTCTGCATCGGAGCCGACGGACTGGATCTGCGGGTCGCCGGGCTCAACCGGCTCGTGGCGTGGGCCGAGATCGACGCTGTCGTGCTCGACCAGCCGCTACCGTCCCGTGGCCGGAACCAGAGAGCCGCAAAGGTGCTGCTGGTGCCGGCCACCGCCGCGACGATCGACCGTCCGCTCACCAGCCGGAGCCCGGTCGACGGGCGGCCGGCCCTGAAGCTGCTCGACCTCGATCAGGTGCGGCAGCCGGCGGACGACGTGGCGGACGCCCTGGCCCGGTTCGGGGCAGGGCGATTCGCAGACGTCCGGCAGCAGGCCCCGGAACTGTCCGACGACGCGGATACGCCGGACACGGAGGCCCTGACGTTGTTGGCCGACCTGACACCGCGAGTCCAGAAGGCGCTCGACTCCGGGCAGGTGTCGCAGCGGCAGGCGGTCAAGGCAGAGGTGGACGCGGCACTCGCGAGACTGCAGGCCGGAGGTCACCAGCCACGGATGGCCGCGCTTCTGAAGGTCATGTCGGACACCCTCGGCGAAGACGTAAAACCCTCCTGAGTCGCGATTCGATAATGTACATTATGTCAAGTAGAGCTCCGGCGGGCCTCCCCGGACGTCCTCGCGAGGCGGCTGACCTTCCGGGACTTGGAGGTCCGGCCGGCTGCCCCGTCGCACCGCACACCTAGGCACGGCCCGCCGACGCCGCACTCTCAACCCATCCACCGCTCCGGCGATCATGAGGTTGGCGGCGACAAATGGGACAGCATCCGCGGTCAACTTCATGATCGCCGGAGCAGGGAGGGCACCGGCCCCTTTCACCGCCCTCCCTGCTCCGGCCGAGTGCCGACAGGTGTGGCTGCCGCCGCCAGTACGCGGATGTGGCTGCATCGGAGCGCCCGGGTTGCCGCCACCTCGGCGCAGTGGAGCCGATCATCGGTCGAGCGACTGCACTCCCCCTCGAAAGGACCCCTGACGGGAACGCGAGAATCATGCATAATATCCCTTATGCATGACAAACCGGACGAAACGGTAGGTGCTCTGATCGAGGAGTTCCTGACCGCCCGGGCCACCCGCAAGCCCTCCCCCCACACCCTGGCCGCGTACCGGAGGGATCTGACCGCGGTGGCCGAGCTGATCGCCGCCGACGGCGACGCCACTCCCCTCCCCCTGGACCGGGTCGCGGTCAGCTCCCTCTCCCCCAGAGTGATGCGCGCGGCGTTCGCGCGGTTCGCCGCTCCCCGCGCGGCCGCGTCCGTCCATCGTGCCTGGTCGACGTGGAACAGCTTCTTCACGTTCCTGGTGGCCGAGGGCGTCGTACCGGGCAATCCGATGCCGGCGGTGGGGCGGCCCCGTACGCCGCTCCCCCGGCCCAAGCCGCTGCGGGGCGAGGACACCCCGGAGGAGTTGCTGGCGGCGGTCGCGCGCGCGGAGGGCCGGCAGCGTGACCCGTGGCCGGAGCGCGACCTGGCGGTGCTGGCCCTGGCGTTGTGTGCCGGGTTGCGCCTGTCGGAGCTGCTGGCGCTGCGGGTGTCGTCGGTGGCGGGGCGCGACGGCGAGCGTCGGGTGGACGTGGCGGGTAAGGGCGGACGGCCGCGTACGGTGCCGATCGAGGACGCCGTGGACCGGGTGCTTGCGGGTTATCTGGACAGCCGGCGGCTCCGGTTCGGGGCGCGCAACGTGCGGCCGGACTCTCCGTTCCTCGTGGACCGCCACGGTGAGGCGCTACGGCGGGGTGGGCTGCAGTACCTGGTGGAGTCGTGTTACCGGCGGGCGGGCATCGGTGACCGGGTGCCACGGGGCGCGCGGTTGCACGCGTTGCGGCACACGTTCGCGACGCGGTTGGCGGAGGACGGGGCGAGCGCGGCGGAGATCATGCGGTTGCTGGGGCATGCGTCGTTGGCGTCGTCGCAGACGTACATCGAGGTGACGGCAGGTCAGCAGCGGGCGGCGGTGGCGGCGAACCGTACCAATCGGGCGTTGTCGGGGTTGGCGCCGCGGCGGTGAGGGCCGCGCGGCGGTCTGCTGGGCTGGCAGGATCGGGCGGATGCGGGTAGGTATGGCGCGGGCGGTGGCGGTCGGGTGGGTACGGGAGCGGATGCGCGCTGACCCGGTGATCGAGGGGGCGTTCTTCAGCGGGTCGACCGTGGGATTGCCGGACGACGCGGTGCTGCCGCCGTGGTCGGACGTGGACGTGTTGCTGGTGCGTCGGGAGCCCGGCGCGAAGGTGGGCAAGTTCGTGCATCGGGGGGTGCTGCTGGAGGTCAGCACGATCACGTGGGCGGAGTTGGGCGGCCCGGAGGATGTGCTGGGGTCGTGGGTGTTCGCGCCGATGTTCCGTACCGATGGGGTGATCGCGGATCCGTCGGGCCGGCTGGCCGCGGTGCGGGAGCGGGTGGCGGCGGGGTTCGCGGATCCGGTGTGGGTGCGGACGCGGTGCGCCGGTGTGCGGCGGCGGATCGAGGGCGGGTTGCGGGCGGTCGACGCCGAAGCGCCGACCGCGGAGCAGGTGTTGGCGTGGGTGTTCCCGACGTCGCTGCTGGCGGTGTGGCCGGCGGTGGCGGGGCTGGTGGATCCGACGGTGCGGCGGCGGTACGTGCGGGCGGAGCGGGTGTTGTCGCGGTTCGGGTTCGCCGTTCGGTATCCGGAGCTGCTGGACACGTTCGACGGCGGCGGGGCGGGTGTGGACGTGGCGCGGGTGCGGGCGCATCTGGCCGGGTTGGTTGTGGTGTTCGACGAGGTGGCACGCCTTCGGCGGGAGGGGTTCGCGTTCGGGGCGGATCTGGGTGCGGCGGGGCGTCCGGTGGTGTTCGACGGTGCGGCTGAGCTGATCGCTGCGGGCCGGCATCGGGAGGCGATGTTCTGGGTGCTGGTGACGTACGCGCGGTGTCATGTGGTGTTGGGCGCGGTGGCGCCGGAGCGGGAGCGGGCGTTGCGGCCGGCGTTTCAGGCGGTGCTGGCGGATCTGGGTGTGGCGTCGGCGGCGGATCGGCGGCGGCGGGCGGACGGTCTGCTGGCGGCGTTGCCGGGGTGGCAGGCGGTGGTGGATGCGGTGGCGGCGCGGGCTGTGGCAGGCTGAGGGGGAACGCGACTGGCGGCACGGGGATGGGTGAACCATCGGGGAGCTCGTCGTGGGGGTCGACCGCCTGGGCTCCTGCGGGCGAGGTGTCGTATGTCTTCTGCACGGTTGTTGCCGGGTGCCCCGGTGGCGGAGCAGGTGTTGTCGGAGGTCGCCGCGTCGGTGGCCCAGTTGCGTGCGGCGGGGGTGACGCCGGCGCTGGCGACGGTGCTCGTCGGTGACGACGACGCGAGCGCGGGTTACATCCGGATCAAGTCTCGGCAGGCGTCGGAGCTGGGTTTCGTGTCGCCGCACGTGCATCTGCCGGCGTCGGCGTCGCAGGCGGATCTGCACGCGGTGCTGGCGGACTTCAACGCGGACGCCACGGTGCACGGGGTGCTGGTGCAGTATCCGATCCCGGGTCATCTGGACTACGACCGGGCGTTGGCGGAGCTGGATCCGGACAAGGACGTGGACGGGATGCATCCGGTGAACATGGGCCGGTTGGCGTTGGGGTTGCCGGGTCCGTTGCCGTGTACGCCGGCGGGGATCGAGGCGTTGCTGGCGTTTCACGGTGTGCCGGTGGCGGGCCGGGAGGTGGTGATCCTGGGCCGGGGTGCGACGTTGGGCCGGCCGCTTGCGATGTTGCTGGCGCAGAAGCGGCCGACGGCGAACGCTGCGTGACGGTGGTGCACACGGGGGTGGCGGACTGGCCGCGGTACACGCGGCGGGCGGAGATCCTGGTGGCGGCGGCGGGGGTGCCGGGGATCGTGCGGCCGGAGCATGTGCGTCCGGGCGCGGTGGTGGTCGGTGGTGGGGTGCGGTACGAGGGGCGGCGGTTGCTGCCGGACGTGGACGAGTCGTGCGCCGAGGTGGCGGGTGCGATCACGCCGCGTGTGGGCGGGGTGGGTCCGACGACCGTGGCGATGTTGTTCCGTAACGCGGTGGACGCGGCGCGGCGGCAGAGTGGGCTGGGCTGAGCGTCAGCCGAGGTCGACGACGAGGGGCCGGTGGTCGGAGATGGTGGCCAGCGGCGTGTGGACGGCGGTGACGGGTGGGAGCCGGTCGAGGGCGTGCCGGTCGGCGAGGATGTGGTCGAGTTGGACGCGGGGTTGCCCGGCCGGGTAGGTGGGGCGTCGGGCGAGGGGTCGCCAGCGGGTGAGCGCGGCGGCGGGTCCGGCGGGCAGGTTGAGGTCGCCGAGCAGGATCCGGGGTGCGGGCAGGGTGCGCAGGGCGCGGATGACGCGGCGTAGCTGCCAGATGTTCCAGCCGGGGACGAACGACAGGTGGGTGGCGGCGACGGTGAGGGGGCCGTGGGGGGTGTCGAGGACGGCGGCGAGCACGACGCGGGGTTCGTCGCGGAGCAGGATGAGGCCGCCGCCGGGGCCGGGCGCGTAGATGGGTGAGCGGACGGGGGCGGCGCGTAGCCGGGTGACCTGCCAGGAGCGGACGGGGTGGCGGCTGATCAGGCCGATGCCGTAGAGGGGTTCGCCGTGGCCGTCGTCGTCGTGGGTGAGGGGGCGGAACTGTTCGCCGGGGGTGCCGACGACGGCGGCGGCGAAGCGGTGGTGGTCGGCGTGCAGGGCGCGGGCGGCCAGGGCGGTGAGGTCGAGTTTGCCGCTGCGGGTCTGGTCGCGGTCGACTTCCTGGAGGGCGAGGACGTCGGCGTCGAGGGCGGTGACGGCGGCGGTGAGCCGGCGGGGGTCGACGAGTCCGTCGGTGAGGGATCGGCCGTGCAGCAGGTTGAAGGTGGCCAGGCGCACCTGGACACCCTACGTCGTCGTGGCAGTCTTGCCGGGTGCTGAGACTGTTGTGCTGTTCGATGCTGGTGTTCGTGGCGGTGGGGTCGGTGGGGGTGTGGTTGCGGCGTCGTCGGGGCCGGTGAGGCTTGCCACAGGTGGCGTTGTCGCTGGTGGCGGGGTGGGCAGAATGCGGCGGTGGATGCCCTGTCGTTGACGACGTTGCTGACCGCTGCCCTTGTCGCGGGGTGGGTGGACGCGGTGGTGGGTGGCGGTGGTCTGTTGTTGTTGCCGGCGTTGCTGGTGGCGGCGCCGGGTGTGCCGGTGGCGACGGCGTTGGGCACGAACAAGCTGGCGGCGATTTTCGGTACGTCGACGGCGGCGGTGACGTATGCGCGGCGGACGAAGCTGGACTGGGGTGTGGCGGGTCCGGCGGCGGGGTTGGCGGTGCTGACGGCGGGGTTGGGTGCGGCGCTTGCGGGTGCGGTGCCGGGTGGCGCGTACCGGCCGGTGGTGCTTGTGGTGCTGGTGGCGGTGGCGGTGTTCGTGATGGCGCGGCCGTCGCTTGGTGTGGTGTCGTCGCCGCGGCGCACGCCGGGGCGGGTGGTGGTGGCGGTGGCGGTGGCCGGGTTGGGCATCGCCCTGTACGACGGGTTGATCGGTCCGGGTACGGGCACGTTTCTGGTGTTGGCGTTCACGGCGATTCTGGGTTCGGATTTCGTGCACGCGTCGGCGATGGCGAAGGTGGTGAACGCGGGTACGAATCTGGGTGCGCTTGTGGTGTTCGGGTTGACGGGGCACGTGTGGTGGGCGTTGGGTGCGGCGATGGCGGTGTGCAACGTGGTGTGGGCGGCGGTGGGCGCGCGGATGGCGTTGCGGCGGGGTGTGGGGTTCGTGCGGGTGGTGCTG
>NZ_MAGP01000028.1 GCF_002926165.1 Micromonospora chalcea
GCGCCGCCGGCTCGTGCTGCCCGACGGCGCCGACGAACGGATCCTGCGCGCGACCGAGGTGCTGCTGCGCCGGAGCGTCGCCGAGATCACGCTGCTCGGCCGCCCGGACGAGATCGCCCACCGCCCCCACCGCCGAGGTGCCGCCGCCCGTTGTCGACCCGCCGGCGGTTGTCGACCCGCCCGCCGCGCCGGTCGCGCCCGCCGATGAGTGACCAGGCGCCCGCCCGCCCGAACCCGCAGACAAGTGAGCAGCCCACAGTCACGCTGGACCCCCGCCGTGTGCGGGCCGCCCGCCGGTCCCGTGGGCGGCGTCTCCTGCCCCGGCCGAGCTGGGCCCTGGTCGCCATGGTCGTGGTCGTCCTGGGCGGTCTGCTGGTCGTCGAGGCGTACACGAACGCCGCGTTCGTACCGGACAACCGGGTGACGCCCGGCAGCCAGCGGGAGGTCCCCAGCTCGGTGGTCGGCGGCGGCCCGATCGTCAACGTCGGCGCGGAGGGCCGGACCCAGTCGCACCGCCTGCCGCCGCGGACCGTCGCGCTCACCTTCGACGACGGACCCGACCCGCGGTGGACGCCGGAGGTGCTGCGCGTCCTGGACAAGTACCAGCTCAAGGGCACCTTCTTCGTCATCGGTTCGCAGGTCGTCAGAAACCCGGAGGTGACCCGCCGGCTGGTGGCCGAGGGCCACGAGCTGGGCGTGCACACGTTCACCCATCCCGACCTCGCCGCGCTGCCGGAGTGGCGGCGCGAACTGGAGTACGCGCAGACGCAGCTCGCCATCGCCAGCACCACAGGTGTCCGGACGTCGCTGCTGCGCTTCCCGTACTCGTCCCGGGCGGACGCGTACACCGACCGGGACTGGCCGATGCTGCGGCAGGCGGGCGAGCTCGGCTACCTCACGGTGGTCAACGACGTGGACAGCCGGGACTGGGAGCTGCTCCCGGTCGAGGAGATGATCGCGAACGCCACGCCGGACGGGACGGCCGGCACCATCGCGCTGTGGCACGACTCGGGCGGCGACCGGGCCGGCACCGTGGCCGCGCTGGACCGCTACATCCCGGCGATGCTGGAGCGCGGGTACCGCTTCACCACGGTCAGCGAGGGGCTCAACCAGACGTTCGCCGCCGCGGGTGTGTCCGGCCCGGTGGGCGGGCAGACGGCGGCCCCGCTCGACGAGCGGTTGCGGGGACATGTGCTGGTCGGCGCGGTACGCGTGGCCGACGGCATGTTCGGGGTGCTCGGCGTCTTCTTCGTGCTCGTCGGGGTGCTCACGATCGGCCGGACCCTGCTGCTGTTCGTTCTGGCCCCACGGCACGCGCGCCGCCGCCGTCGCCGCGACTGGTCGTGGGGTCCGCCGGTCACCGAACCGGTCTCGGTGATCGTGCCCGCGTACAACGAGCGGGAGGGCATCGCCGCGGCGGTCCGCTCGCTGGCCCTGGGTGACCACCCCGGCGGCATCGAGGTGGTGGTGGTCGACGACGGCTCGACCGACGGCACCGCCGACATCGTCGCGGCGCTGCGCCTGCCGAACGTGCGGGTCGTGCGCAAGCCCAACGGCGGCAAGCCCAGCGCGCTGAACACCGGCGTCGCGCTGGCCCGGCACGACCTGATCGTCATGGTCGACGGCGACACGATCTTCGAGCCGGACTCGGTCCGCCGGCTGGTACCGCCGTTCGCCGACCCCCGGGTCGGCGTGGTCGCCGGCAACGTCAAGGTCGGCAACCGCCGCGGCCTGATCGCCAAGTGGCAGCACATCGAGTACGTCATCGGCTTCAACCTCGACCGCCGCCTCTACGAGACGCTGCGCTGCATGCCCACCGTCCCCGGCGCGATCGGCGCGTTCCGGCGGCAGGCGCTGGAGCAGGTGGGCGGCCTGACCGACGACACGCTCGCCGAGGACACCGACGTCACCATCGCCGTCGGCCGCGCCGGCTGGCACATCGTGTACGAGGAGAGCGCCCGCGCCTGGACCGAGGCGCCGACCACCATCGGCCAGTTGTGGAAGCAGCGGTACCGGTGGAGCTACGGCACCATGCAGGCGATGTGGAAGCACCGGCGCTCGGTGATCGAGAGCGGTCCGTCGGGCCGGTTCGGCCGCCGGTGCCTGTCGTTCCTGACGCTGTTCGGCGTGCTGCTGCCGCTGGCCGCCCCGGTGATCGACCTGCTCGCCATCTACGGGCTGATCTTCCTGGACCGCAGCGACACGGTGGTGGCCTGGCTGGTGATGCTCGCGCTCCAGTTCCTCACCGCGGTGCTCGCCTTCCGGCTGGACCGGGAGAAGCTCGGCGTGCTCTGGGTGCTGCCGTTGCAGCAGTTCGTCTACCGGCAGGTCATGTACCTGGTACTGCTCCAGGCGGTCGGCACCGCGCTGACCGGCGGCCGGCTGGGCTGGCAGAAGCTGCGGCGTACCGGGGACCTGCGGGTCGCCGGGCGGGGCGCGGCCGGCTGAGGCCGCGCCCGGCCGCGCGCGTCAGTCGTCGTCCGGGTCGTCGAGGCGGGCCAGCCAGGTGGCGAACCGCTCGATCGGGGTCTCGAACTCCGGGTTCAGGTCGACGAAGTCACGCAGCCGCTCGCCCAGCCACTCCAGGCTGACCTGCTCGTCACCCCGGCGCTCGACCAGCTCCTCGATGCCACGGTCGGTGAAGTACACGGTGTTCCTCTCGTCGTACGGCAACGGCCCGCCCCGGGTCGGGACGGGCCGCTGCCGGTGGTGTCACGGGCGGGGGAGAGCCGCCTCGATCAGCGCGTTCTGCTCGACCTCGTGCATCTTCGCCGAGCCCACCGCCGGGGCGGCGGCGGCCGGGCGGGAGATGCGGCGCAGCCGGACCTCGGGCAGGTGCTCCAGCAGGTTGAGCGCGACGAACGACCAGGCGCCCTGGTTGGCCGGCTCCTCCTGGACCCAGGCGAAGTCCTCGGCGTTCGGGTACTGCGCGAGCGCGGCCCGGACCTCCTCGACGGGCAGCGGGTAGAGCTGCTCCATCCGGATGATCGCGGTGTCCGTCACGCCCCGCTCCTGCCGGGCCTGGAACAGGTCGTAGTAGACCTTGCCCGAGCAGAGCAGCACCCGCTTCACCTGCTCCGGCGCCGGAGCCGCGGTGTCGGCCAGCACGGGCTGGAACGTCCCGGTGGTGAAGTCCTCCACCGGTGACACGCACAGCTTGTGCCGCAGCAGCGACTTCGGCGTGAACACCACCAGCGGCTTGCGCTTGGGCGACATGGCCTGGCGGCGCAGCAGGTGGAAGTAGTTCGCCGGGGTGGTCGGGATGGCCACCCGCATGTTGTCCTCGGCGCAGAGCTGCAGGAACCGCTCCGGGCGGCCGGACGTGTGGTCCGGGCCCTGGCCCTCGTGGCCGTGCGGCAGCAGCAGCGTCACCGCGGAGCGCTGACCCCACTTCACCTCGCCGGACGAGATGAACTCGTCGATCACCGACTGGGCGCCGTTGACGAAGTCACCGAACTGGGCCTCCCAGGCCACCAGCGCGTTGATGTTCTCCACCGAGTAGCCGTACTCGAAGCCCATGGCCGCGTACTCGGAGAGCAGCGAGTCGTGGACGAAGAAGCGCGACCGCTCGCCGTCGGCGGTGAGCGACATCAGCGGCAGGTAGTCCTCGCCGGTCTTGGCGTCGACCACCGAGGCGTGCCGCTGGACGAACGTGCCGCGGCGCGAGTCCTGCCCGGCGAGCCGGACGGTGACGCCGTCGTGCAGCAGCGTGCCGAACGCGATGATCTCGGCGAAGCCCCAGTCGATGCCGCCCTCGACGGACATCTTGCGGCGCCGCTCCAGCAGCTGCTGGATCCGCTTGTGCGGGGTGAAGCCCTCCGGCAGGTTGACGTGCGCCTCGCCGATCGCCTTGACCACCGCGGCGTCGGTGGCGGTGTCGACATGCGGCTCCGGCTCCTCCTCCCGCGGCGGGCGGCTGAGCTGACGCGGTGTGGTCGCGGCGTCCCGGGTGGCCTTGAAGACCCGCTCCAGCTGCCCCTGGTAGTCGCGCAGCAGCTCCTCCGCGTCCTCCACGGTGATGTCGCCGCGCCCGATCAGCTCCTCGGTGTAGAGCTTCCGGACCGACCGCTTGGAGTCGATGATCTTGTACATCTCCGGGTTGGACATCGACGGGTCGTCGCCCTCGTTGTGCCCGCGCCGGCGGTAGCAGACCATGTCGATCACGACGTCCTTGTTGAACGCCTGCCGGTACTCGAACGCGAGGCGGGCCACCCGGACCACTGCCTCCGGGTCGTCGCCGTTCACGTGGAAGATCGGCGCCTGGATCATCCGGGCCACGTCGGTGCTGTAGAGGCTGGACCGGCTGTACTCCGGGGCGGTGGTGAAGCCGACCTGGTTGTTGACGACCACGTGCACGGTGCCGCCGGTGCGGTAGCCGCGCAGCTGGGACAGGTTGAGCGTCTCGGCGACCACGCCCTGGCCGGCGAAGGCGGCGTCACCGTGCACCGCCAGCGGCAGCACGGTGTAGCCCTCCAGCTTGAGATCGATCCGGTCCTGCTTGGCCCGGACTATCCCCTCCAGCACCGGGTCGACGGCCTCCAGGTGCGACGGGTTCGCCACCACCGACACCTTGACCGCGTGCTCGCCGTCCGGAGTGGTGAACTTGCCGTTCTGGCCGAGGTGGTACTTCACGTCGCCCGAGCCCTGGGTGGAGCGCGGGTCGAGGTGCCCCTCGAACTCGGAGAAGATCTTCTCGTACGGCTTGCCGACGATGTTCGCCAGCACGTTGAGCCGGCCGCGGTGGGCCATGCCGATGACGACCTCGTCCAGCCCGGCCTCGGCGGAGCACTCCAGCACCTCGCCGAGCAGCGGGATCAGCGACTCGCCGCCCTCCAGCGAGAAGCGCTTCTGGCCGACGTACTTGGTCTGCAGGAACGTCTCGAACGCCTCGGCCGCGTTGAGCCGGTTCAGCACGTGCTTCTGCTCGTCGGAGCTCGGCTTCTCGTACTTGCGCTCGACCCGCTCCTGGATCCAGCGCCGCTCCTCCGGGTCCTGGATGTGCATGTACTCGATGCCGACGCGGCGGCAGTACGAGTCGCGCAGCACGCCGAGGATCGAGCGCAGCTTCATCCGCTGCTGGCCGGCGAAGCCGTTGACCGGGAAGACGCGGTCGAGGTCCCAGAGCGTGAGCCCGTGCTGGAGGACGTCCAGGTCCGGGTGCTTCCGGATCTTGAACTCCAGCGGGTCGGTGTCGGCCATCAGGTGGCCGCGCACCCGGTACGCGTGGATCAGCTCGTGCACCCGCGCGGTCTTGTTGATCTGGCCTTCGCTGTCCACGGCCACGTCGCGCATCCAGCGCACCGGCTCGTACGGGATGCGCAGCGAGGTGAAGATGTCGTCGTAGAAGCCGCGCTCACCGAGCAGCAGCTCGTGCATGACCTTCAGGAACTCGCCGGACTGCGCGCCCTGGATGATCCGGTGGTCGTACGTGCTGGTCAGCGTGATGACCTTGCTGACCGCGAGCTGGGCCAGGGTGGCCTCGCTCATGCCCTGGTAGGGGGCCGGGTATTCCATCGCGCCGACGCCGATGATGGCGCTCTGCCCCTGCATCAGGCGCGGGATCGAGTGCACGGTGCCGATGCCGCCCGGGTTGGTCAGCGAGATCGTGGTGCCGGAGTAGTCCTCCATGGTCAGCTCGTTGCGGCGGGCGCGCCGGACCACGTCCTCGTACGCCTGCCAGAACTGCCGGAAGTCCATCTGCTCGCAGCCCTTGATGGACGGCACCACCAGGTTGCGGGAGCCGTCCGGCTTGACCAGGTCGATCGCGATGCCCAGGTTGACGTGCTCCGGGCGGACCATCGCCGGCTTGCCGTCGACCTCGGCGAAGGAGTTGTTCATCTCCGGGTGCTCGACGACGGCGCGCACGAGCGCGTACCCGATCAGGTGGGTGAAGCTGACCTTGCCGCCGCGACCCCGGGTCAGGTGGTTGTTGATCACGATGCGGTTGTCGACGAGCAGCTTGGCCGGGACGGCGCGCACGCTGGTGGCGGTCGGGACGGCGAGCGACGCGTCCATGTTCTGCACGATCTTGGCGGCGACGCCGCGCAGCGTCGTGGTGCCGGCGGCGCTCGCGGTCGGCGCCTTGGCGGCCGGCTTGGCCGGGGCGGACTTCTTCGCCGGCTCAGGCGCCTTCGCCGCCGGCTTCGCCGCGGGCCTGGCCGGGGCGGCCGCCTTCGGCTCGGCCTTGGCGGGGGCCGCCTTGGCGGGCTGCTCCTTGACCGTGGCCACTGCTTCCTGCTGCTCGGCCGGCTCCGGCTTCGCGGCCGGCTTGGCCTGCCCCTCCGGGCGCGGTGTGGCGGCGCCCGGGGCCGGCCGGTAGTCGGCGAAGAAGTCGTGCCAGGCCGAATCGACGCTCGAGGGGTCGGCGAGGTAGCGCTGGTACATCTCCTCGACGATCCACTCGTTCGGGCCGAAACCCGCCAGTGGGTTCTCCTGCGAAGTCTGCTGGGTCGACACGGCCGCTAATCGCCTCTTTCACGCGGTTGTGAATGTCACGGTGGCCCCCGGTGACCCCCGGTTGCCGACGCTGGGTAAACCGATGCCAAGGCTACGCCGTGCGCTGAGCGCAGGCATTCTCGCCTCCGGCTGGTGGTCCGTTTCACAGAAGATGCCAGAAGTTCGGCAAACGCTGCGTGATCCGGCGACTCCTGCTAGACGGCGAAGGCCCCGGCCGGTGACGGGTGTCACCGGCCGGGGCCCGGCCTGACCGCGAGGTCAGGAGATGTCGCGCTTGCGGATCGTGGCGACGCCGATCGCGCCGGTCACCACCGCGTACCCGATCAGCACCGCGGCGCCGGCCCAGCGGGGCGGGTTGCCGGGAATCTCGGTGCCGGCCACCATCAGGCTGGAGGCCAGCGACGGCACCAGCAGCTGGAGCTGGTTGATCCAGTCGCCGAAGCGGCCGGCCAGCAGGCCGATGGCGATCGCCGCGCCGATGGTGCCGCCCAGGTAGAGCAGGATGCCGGTCACCGTGGCGCCGATCTGGCTGCGGATCAGCACGCCGAGCCCGACGCCGAGCACCGACCAGAGCAGGTAGGCCAGGCCGTTGAGCGCGACCGACGTCCAGACCTCTCCGCTGCCGAGCTGGGTGCCCACGTTCGTGGCATTCAGGATCATCGGCCCGAAGATCAGGTTCAGCACCGTGGTGACGACCCAGAACAGCAGCGCCAGCACGCCGGCCGCGACCAGCTTGGCCAGCATCACCGCGGTGCGGTGCGGCGCGGTGAGGAACGTGGTGGTCACCGTCTGATGGAAGAACTCGCTGGTCACCACCACGATGCCGAGCAGCAGCACGATGAGCAGGCCGAAGAACTGGCCGTTCGTGTAGAGGTTGGCGGCCAGGCTGTCGGCGCTGGAGATCGCCTGCACCTGGTCGGCCTGGTCGGCCGGTACCTCGCCCAGGTCGCCGCCGGCCAGCGCGTCGGTCTGCAACCAGTTGAACAGCAGCGCCAGCGCCCAGAGCGGCAGGCTGATCAGCCCGAAGATCCACCAGGTGCTGGTGGTACGGATCTTGAGCAGTTCGGATCGGACAAGCGTCATCGGATCTCCGCCTTTCCGGCCGTCAGCTCCAGGAAGACCCCTTCGAGGTCGGGCCGCTCGGTGGTCAGCTCGTGCAGCTCGACCTTGGCGGCCAGCGCGAGGCGGCCCACGGTCGGGGCGTCCACGCCGCTGACCAGCAGCGCGCCGTGCGGGTTGGCGTCGACGGTGGCGGACTGCTCGCGCAGCACCGTGGCCAGCTCGTCGGCCTGCGGGGTGCGCACCCGCACCCGGACGCCGTGCGTCATCGACGCCATCACCTGGTCGACCGGGCCCTGCCGGACCAGCTTGCCGGCCGCGATGATCACCACGTCGTCGGCGAGCAGCTGCATCTCGGAGAGCAGGTGGCTGGAGACCAGCACCGTACGACCCTCGGCGGCGAGCCCCTTGAGGAAGCCGCGCATCCAGCGGATGCCCTCCGGGTCCAGGCCGTTGGCCGGCTCGTCCAGGATCAGCACCTGCGGGTTGCCGAGCATCGCCGCGGCGATGCCGAGGCGCTGCTTCATGCCCAGCGAGTAGCCCTTGAACTTGCGCTTCGCCGCGGGCGAGAGCCCGACCAGGGCGAGCGCCTCGTCGGCGCGCTCCTTCGGCAGCCCGGCCGCCGCGCAGATCACCCGCAGGTGGTTGATGCCGGTGCGGCCCTTGTGCGCGCTGGACGCCTCCAGCACCGCGCCCACCGTGCGCAGCGGGTCGGGCAGGTCGGCGTACCGGCTGCCGCCGATGGTCGCCGTGCCGGCACTCGGCGTGACCAGGTTCAGCAGCATGCGCAGCGTGGTCGTCTTACCGGCGCCGTTCGGGCCGAGGAAGCCGGTGACCCGGCCCGGCTCGACGGTGAACGACAGGTTGTCCACCGCGCGGACGGTCTTGTATTGCTTGGTCAGGCCGGACACGATGATCTGGCCGGTCCCGGCACTGGGGCGTGGCTGCCCGTCGGACATCATTCTCCTCTCCTGCCCCGGCGGGCATGACGCGCGCCGGTGGGGGGCGCTGTTGCGGGGGCGCCCTGCAACAGCCTTCCAACCCGGCGCAAGGGGGTCAATCAGGCGGGACGTGTACGCGCCGTCCTCCTCAGGTAGGACATCAGGCGGTCGCCAGCGCCACCCAGGTGGCCCGGGCGCGGCCGAGCAATGCGCCGTCCGCACCGTACAGGCTGGTGTGCACCTCCGCCTTCCGCCCCTCACCGCCCACCGCGAGGCCGGTCACCACGCATTCGTCGCCGGGTCGTGGCAGCGCCGTGACCTGTGCGGCGATCCGCCCCAGGACGTACGGGCGGCCGGGCGCGAGCACCGCCCAGCCACCGGGGCAGTCCAGCGCCGCCCACACGGTCGCGGGCGTCACCTCGGCCGGGGCGCGGAACGGCGCGGCGGTCCGCCCGTCCGGCAGCCGCCCCGGGAAGATCCGCAGGCCGTCCGGGTGCGCCGGGCCGCAGACGAAGCAGCGGGGAAACGGGTGGTCCAGCAGACCGGGGTACGCCCGCGCGGCGTCGGCCGCCGTCGCCCGGTCCACCGGCGGCACCACCGCCTCGACCGGCTCCACCCGGCGTACCTGGGCGATCAACTGGCCGTCCGGGTCGCGTACCTCGCCGTCGGCGGCGGTCAGCGGGGTCTCCAGCGGCGGCGGCCGGCGCAACGTGACCTCCACCGGCCCCCGGTCGTCGATCAGCGCGGCGAAGATCCCGGCGCTCCAGCCGCCGTTGCCCGAACCGTCCGGTCCCTGGAACCGGGCCTCGACCAGCATGCGCACCTCCGGGTTCACCGCCGCCGGCGCCGTCGCGGGCGGTCCGCCCGGCAGCCTCGCACACGCCGGTCCCGTCCCGGCCGTCCCGGTTCGCACGACGCCGCCGACCGGCGTTCACCGGATCGACACCCCTCACCCCGCCCGGTGGCAACCCACGGCACCTACACAGGAGCCATGGCCGTTCTGCACGCCGCTGGCGCACCGCTCACGACCAGCGGTTACACCCTGCTGATCGCCGACGACCCGACACTGGTCGCGGCCGCGCAACGCCTGCGCCACGAGGTGTTCGCCGGCGAACTCGGCGCCACAGTGCCGAGCGCCGTCACCGGGCTCGACTCCGACGAGTTCGACGCGCACTGCGACCACCTCGTGGTGCTGCGCGAAGGCACCGGCGAGGTCGTCGGCACGTACCGGCTGCTGCCACCCGGCCGCACCGCACGCCGGTACGCCGACGGCGAGTTCGACCTGCGCCCGCTCGCCCCGCTCCGCGACGACCTGGTCGAGGCGGGCCGCTCGTGCGTGCACCCGGACCACCGGACCGGCGCCGTGATCAACCTGATGTGGGCCGGGATCTGCCGCTACCTGCATCTGCGCGGCTCCCGCTGGCTCGGCGGCTGCGCCTCGGTGCCGGTCACCGACGGCGGGGTCGCCGCCGCTGCGGTGTGGGCCGAGGTCAGCGCCCGGCACCTGGCCCCGCCGGCGCTGCGGGTGACCCCGCGCCGACCCTGGTTCGCCGAGGCGCCCGCCGCCGACCCGGGCGCGCTCACCCCCGCCGGGGGCCGGGCGCTCGTGCCGCCGCTGCTGCTCGGCTACCTGCGGCTCGGCGCCTGGGTGGCCGGTGAGCCGGCGTACGACAGCGACTTCGGCTGCGCCGACTTCTACGTGCTGTTCTCGCTCGACCGGATGAACCCGCGCTACCTGCGGCACTTCCTCGGCGGCGGCTCGTGACCGCAGATGCTCCTCCGCGTGGCAGGGCCACGCCCCCGACGGGACCGGCCGCGGCCCCGGACGTGTCGCGCCTGCGCCGGGCGGGACGGCTGCTCGGCGTACTCGGAATGCTGCTGGCCGG
>NZ_MAGP01000029.1 GCF_002926165.1 Micromonospora chalcea
GGCCCACATCCGGCGGCGCGCCGCCGCCCTGCGCCAGGAGCCTTTCGATGAGCGACGCCCCGCCACCGCACCGTGCCCGGGTCGACCTGCCGGACTGGATGCGCAATCCGGAGCCGCCCCGCCGTACGCTCGGTCGCCGCCTGTCCGGCCTGGTCGACGGTGTGCCGGCGCTGGCGGCGGCGCGCCGCCGGATGTGGGCCTGGCAGGGCCGGACCCGGTTCGGCGAGCGGCACCCCACGACGGCCGCGATCGGGTCGTTCGTGTTCGTCCTGGTGACCGCGACGCTGCTGGTCGTCGGCACGCTCTACCTCGGGTGGGCGATCCGGCAGGGGCGGATCTGACCGGCACGGAAACGGGACAGCGGGATCGGCGGCGGAGTGCAATGATCATGCGCCCTGGCCCTGCACCCCTCTGGAACGCCGCATGAGCACCGAAGACGGAACCACGCCGCCCGAGCCGGATCCCTACGCCGTCGCCTCCCGGGGCGAGGAGATCCGGTTGCCGAGCTGGATGACCGGCGCGGACGCGGACGTCCCGCTGACCCGCGGCGAGCGCTTCCGCCTGGTCTGGTCGCGGCAGCGCGGCAAGCGCCGCGTCGCCTTCGTGGTGGTGCTTGCGCTGGCGCTGATCGGCGGCACTGTCGTGCTCGGCCGGGTCACCGTGGACCGGGTGCGGTCCGGCACCGCCGCCGCGGCCTCGGCCTCCGCCAGCCCGTCGCCGGTGCCGCTCAGCCGGGTGGGCGAGCCGCGTGACCTGTTCGCGGGGACCATCGGCGCGGACTTCGCGGTGGGTGAGGCCGGGATCGTCCTGCCGGAGGCCACGGCGCGACCGCCGTTCACCGCCCGCGAGGTGGCCGCGGCGCTGACCCAGGTCCGGGCCGCGCTGGTCCAGGCCCGGCTCGACCTGTACATGATCCTCGGCGACACGGAGCCGTTCCTGGCGCTGCTGGCGCCCGCCGCGCGCGCTCAGCTGCGTACCGACTTCGAGGACTTGTCGTTCGTGAACTACGCCACCCGGATCGGCTCGCAGGACAGCGCGGACGAGATCCGGGTCCGGGGTGAGATGCGGTACCGGGTCGTCACCGGCGAGGACGGCCGGCCGATCCTGCGGATCACCACAGAGTACGTCTGGATGTACGCGTTCGACGTCCCGCGGACGACACCGGGCCGGGCCGGAATCGCCGCCATCCGTGACCGGGTCGTCTGGGAGGTCCCCCACCCCGAAGGGTTGCCGGCGGCGAAGCGCGGGCTCTGGCTCGTCTCCGCGCAGGCGAGCACGAACAACGTCGACTGCGCCCGGCTGGACGAGGGCTTCTTCGTGGTCGAGCCGTGGATGGGCGGCCCCGGTTCGTTCCAGCCCTGCTGACCGGCGTCAGCGGACCGTGCCGACGACCGCCCACGCGCCCGAGCGCATCCGCAGCAGCAGGCCGGCCAGCCGCAGCACCACGAACAACGTCAGCCCGGCCCAGATCCCGCCCAGCCCGAGTTCCAGCCCGTACGCCAGCCAGATCGCCGGCAGGAACCCGCCGAACGCGCACACGATGGTGAGGTTGCGCAGGTAGCGCACGTCGCCCGCGCCGATCAGCACCCCGTCGAGCGCGAACACCACGCCGCCGATCGGCTGGAGCGCGACGAACCAGGGCCAGGCGGTCATGGCCTGCTCGCGTACCTGCGGATCGGAGCTGAACCACGACGGCACGACGCCGGCGCCGGCGGCGATCAGCACCGCGAAGGCCACGCCGCACAGCCCGCCGAGCAGCGCGACGCGGCGGGCCAGGAACCGCGCGCCGGCCGCGTCGCCGCCGCCCAGCGCGGCGCCGACCAGCGACTGCGCGGCGATGGCCAGCGCGTCGAGCACCAGCACGGTGAAGAACCACAGTTGCAGGGCGATCTGGTGCGCGCCCACCGCGGCGGCGCCGAAGCGGGCCGCGACGGCGGTCGCGGACAGGAAGCTGGCCTGGAACGCGACACCGCGCACCAGCAGGTCCCGGCTGAGCACGAGCTGCTGACCGATCACCCGGGGCCGGGGCCGCAGCGAGACCCGCTCGCGCACCAGCGCGGCCGCGAACAGGACGCCGGAGAGCGTCTGCGCGATCGCGTTCGCCACCGCCGAGCCGACCAGCCCGAGCCCGGCCGGATAGACCAGCAGCGGGCAGAGCACCGCGGAGAGCAGGTTGGGGCCGAGCACGAACAGCAGCGGCCGGCGGGTGTCCTGGATGCCGCGCAGCCAGCCGTTGCCGGCGGCGGCGAGCAGCAGGCCGGGCGCGCCGAGCGCCGCGACCCGCAGCCATCCGGCGGCGGCGTCGGCCACCTCGCCGGGGCCGCCGACGAGGGTACGCGCCAGCGCGCCCCCGCCGATGCCGATGGCGATCGCCACCAGCACTCCGGTGGCCAGCGCGAGCCAGGACGCCTGCACGCCCTCGGCCACCGCGGCGGCCCGGTCCCCCGCCCCGAAGCGGCGGGCCGAGCGCCCGGTGGTGCCGTACGCGACAACGGTGCCGACCCAGGCGGTGAGCGTCATGACGGTGCCGCCGACGGCGAGCGCGGCCAGCGGCACCCGCCCGAGGTGACCCACCACTGCGGTGTCGACCAGGACGTAGAGCGGCTCGGCGGCCAGCACCACGAGGGCGGGCAGCGCGAGCGCGGCGATCCGCCGGGGTGTGGCGGCGGTGGCGGGGGCGGCTGTGGTGCTCATCGACGCCGATCCTGGCACGCTCCCGGTAAGGTCCGCAAGGCGGGGGGCTACTTACTTGCGTCGGCCAGGAAGCGGGCCGTGTCACGCCGCAGGCAGCGCAGCCGGGAGGTGTCGCAGAGCACCAGCAGGTCGGCGCGGGGCAGCCGGAGGTCGAGCGTGCTCGCGTAGTTGCCGTCCATCACCCAGGCCGGGCGGGCGGCGAGCGCTGCCACCTCGGCGCGGAAGTCGGCCGGGGCCGGTGCGGTCCAGCCGGGGCGCCAGTAGTGCCGGTCGAGGTGGATCAGCGGAAGGTCGAGTCGCCGGGCCAGTTCACCGGCGAGCGTGCTCTTGCCGGCGCCGGAGGCGCCGACGACCAGGATGCGTCGCACCGGGTGACGGTAGCGCCGTCCGGCACGGCGGTCGGTCCCGAGCGGCGGTGACGTCGGCGTCGGGCCACGGGTGCGGCCCGGCCGGCGTCACCGCCGGACGGCGTACGTCACTGACGGGTGTCCATCGAGGTCTGCAGCGCGCGGCGCATCTGCTCGCGCGCCTCGTCGGTGGTGGTCTCGGTCTGCGGCTTGCGCTTGCTGGGCATCTGAGGTCCTTCCAGGGTGCGGTCCGCCGGACACGGCGGCCCTACGGGCGCCCGGCTGCGGTCCGGGATCACCGGAGCGGCTCGCCTGGCAGCGTGAGCCCGGGTCGGTCTGACCCTGGAGGGAGGCGAGGCCGGGTGCGGCAGCACCGCCCGTGACCAGCGCCGCGAAGCGCCGGCCCTCACCCAAATTAACGTTCACTTTCCAGATGCTGCCCACAGTTCCCGAAATGCGGAAAGATCAACCTCGTCGTCCGGCTCGGCCGGCCGCGTCAGCGGGCCAGGAAGTGCCAGCCCAGCCACCACCAGAAACCGAACAGGCCGATCCGCCCGACCGGCACCGGGCCCACCTCGTACCGCATCACGAAGGCGCAGACGTCGGCCAGCGACGGGACCCGCGAGCCCTCCCGGCGCGCCACCCACTCGACGACCGCGAACAGCACGAGCGAGACCAGAAACCCGCCGATCGCCAGTGCCCGCATCATCGGCGCACCAGTCCCCAGAACGTGGACAGCCACGCGAACCAGGCCGCCGAACGGATCACACTGTCCTCCAGCAGCGGATCGGCCAGCCGGGAGAGGGTGGGGAAGTCGTCACCCGCCGCCGCCATGAACGTCGCCCCCTCGAAGACCCCGAAGACGGTCACCGGCACCAGCCACCAGAGCGCGACCGACGGCAGCCGGCGGGGCGCCGGACGCCGGGGCACCCGGTTGCTCAGGCCGACCCAGATCAACCCTCCGCCGGTGGTGAGGATGTAGAGGTTGGCCGCGGTCGAGAAGGACGGAAGTTGACCGCCGACCAGGGACAAGCAGATCAGCACCGGCACGGAGACGACCGGCCGGTCCCAGGCCCGGGGCGCCTCGACGGTGAGCTCACGGGGATGATCCATCACCCGATTGTCCCCAGCGTCACGCACGGCGGAAAGGCTGGCACGCCTCGTAATCCCTGGAAAAGCCGCCGATCAGCTCACACTTCCGATCATCGCCGCGCCTCGGCCCGGCAGAAATATCGGCACAATTCCGCTTTTAGGGGGCTACCAGCGTTGCGGTAGCGAGTTCGGCCCGGATCCGTCCGACCAGCTCGTCGAGCGCGCCCCGCCCGGTGAAGCCGGCCGCGAACCGGTGCCCGCCACCGCCCAGCGCCACGGCCACCGCGCTCACGTCCACCGCGCCCTTGCTGCGCAGCGACACCGCCCACTCGGCCTCGCCCGCCTGCTTGATCACGCAGCTCACGTCCGCCTCCTCGGTGCACCGCACCGAGTCGATGAGCGCCTCCAGCACGTACGCCGGCTGGTCGTGCCGGACCAGGTCCTCGCGGGTCGCGTACGTCCAGACGAGCCCGTGCCCGGCGGCGGCCGCCGGTTCCAGCGTGGCCCGGCCGAGCACCTCGCCGAACAGGCGGACGGCGCCGAACGGGCGGGTGTCGAACACCCGCCGGGAGATGTCGCCGGGCCGGATGCCGGTGGCCAGCAGACGCGCCGCCATCCGGTGCACGGCAGGCGTGGTCGCCTCGAAGCGGAACGAGCCGGTGTCGGTGGTCAGCGCGACGTAGAGCCCGGTCGCCACCTCCGCGTCGAGCGTCGCCCCGAGCCGGTCCAGCAACTCCAGCGCGACCACCGAGGTGGCGGCGGCGTGCGGGTCGACCAGGTTGATCCGGCCGAAGCCGGTGTTCGAGGCGTGGTGGTCGAGCACCAGCGAGGTGCCCGCGGTGTCCAGCCGGCCCACCAGGTCACCCAGCCGCGACTCGCTCGCCGCGTCGAAGCAGATCACCAGATCCGGATCGGGGTACGTGTCGTCCTGCGGCACCAGCAGCTCCACGCCGGGCATCCAGCGGAACGGCTCGGGCACCTCCGGCGGGCCGGGGAAGGTCGCCTGGAGATCGCGTACGCCGAGCTGCCGCAGGCCCAGCCCGAAGCCGAGCATGCTGCCCAGCGCGTCCCCGTCCGGGTTCACGTGGCAGATCAGCAGCACCCGCGCGTCGGCGGGAAGGTCGCGTACCGCCGCGACGGCCGCCGCCCACTCCGATTCGGCCGGGCCGGCCGGCAGGCCACCCGCGACGGCGACCTCGGTCACCGGCGGTCGCCCTCGCGCGGCTCGTCGTCGGCGGCCGGCTCGTCGTCCGCGGCGTCCTCGTCGTCCTCGACCCGGTACGGCTGGGCGTCGCCCGCGTACGAGGACTTGGCGGCCAGCCGCTGCACCTCGGCGTCGGCGGTACGCGCTGCGGCGAGCAGGTCGTCGATGTGCTTGACCTGGTCCTGCACGTCGTCGAGGACGAAGGTCAGCGTCGGCGAGTGCCGCAGCCCGAGGGCCTTGCCGACGGTGCTGCGCAGCATGCCCTTGGCGCTCTCCAGCGCGGCGGCGGTGCTCGCCTGGGCCGCCGCGTCACCGAGCACCGTGTAGAAGACGGTGGCGTCGCGCAGGTCGGCGGTGATCCGGGCGTCGGTGATCGTGATCATGCCGAGCCGGGGGTCCTTGATCTGGCTGCGCACCACCGACGCGACGAGTTCCCGGATACGCTCCGCGTGCCGGCGAACCTTTGCCTGATCCGTCATGTCCCCCACCTCCGGGATCACCTGTACCGATGACGGCGCCGGGTCCACCGTGCGACCCGGGCCGTCGGCCGGAGACGGCGGGCGCGTGGGCGCCGCCGGGTCCGACCGCCCAACGCTGAAGAACACTACCCGCGTCCCACCGGACCTCACGCGGCACGGGCGGAGTACCGCGCGACGCGCCGTCAGTCGTCCTCGCCGTGCAGGCGACGGCGCACCGACAGCAGCTCGGTCTCCGGGCGGGCGGCGACCAGCCGCTCACAGGAGTCGAGCACCTCGCGGACGTGGGCCGGCTCGGCGGCCACCACCGCCACCCCGATCTCGGCCCGGCCGTGCAGGTCCAGCGCCCCCACCTCGGCGGCGGAGACCTCGAACTTGCGCAGCGCGGCGACGATCGGCCGGACGTAGGACCGCTTGGCCTTCAGGGACCGGGAGTCACCCGGGAGCAACAGGTCGAACAGTGCGGTTCCGGTATACACGGCGAGCAACGGTACGCCGGGTGGCGCACCCCGGCACGCGATTAAGGCGCGACCGCCACCAGCACGTCCCGCTCGATCGCCTGGTCGACCCGGTGGGCGAAGTCACCGAAGCCGGGGCCGTCGAGCACGCGCAGCCCGGCGTCGGCCAGCACCGCCTCCGCCTGCGCCCGCGGCGCCACGTGGGTGTTCCAGGACAGCCCGAGCGCGCCACCGGGGCGCAGCAGCTCCCGCCACACCGGCACGGCCGCGGTGAGCAGCTCCAGCGGGCTGCGGGACAACCCCTGATCGGTACGGCTGCCGTGCGCCACCCCGTACGGCGCGTCGGTCACGATCACGTCGGCGCAGCGGGGGCGCAGCGCCTCGCGGGCCCGGGTGGTGTCGGTGTTCAGCACGGTGACCCGCTGGGTGGCCCCGGCCCGGTGCTCGTCCCGCGACGGCGCGAGCACCGCCTCGAACCGGCGGGCCACCAGCTTGCGGTCCCGGCGCACCGACGTCGACTCGGTGGTGTGCTTGAGCCGCTTTCGGCGCAGCCAGGTACGCAGGAACGTCGCGTACGCGTCGACGTCCTTGCTGTCGCGCTCGACCCCGATGCCGTCGTAGCCGTACATCAGCGCCTGGTTGAGCGTGGTGCCCCGGCCGCAGAGCGGGTCCAGCACCACCACCGGCCCGTCCAGCATCCGCGGCGCGGCGGCGGAGGCGAGCACTGTGACGTTGAGCAGCAGCCGGGTGAACTGCTCGTTGGTCTTGCCGGCGTACTTGGGGATGGTGATCAGGTCGGAGTCGTACCGGGCCAGCGGTCGCAGCGGCACCGGCCGCAGCAGGTCGTCACCGACCCGCTCGAACAGCGCGTACGCCGCCGACAGGTTCGCCAGGTGGGCCAGGTCCCGCTCGCCGAGCCCGGGTTCGGGGGCGGTGAACGTCAGGTACTCCACCCCGCCGATCCGGGTGACCTCGGCGTCGCCCGGCACCACGTCGAGCACGCCGGAGCCGGCGAACACGGCCAGTTCGGCGCGGGCCAGCCGGGCCGCCGCGTCGGCGTAGACGCGGTTGGCGGAGGGGGCGAGGAGCAGCGCGTACCGGATCACGCCGCAGATTGTCGCAGCCTGCGGAAACGGCGACGGCCGGGGCCCGAAGGCCCCGGCCGCCGGCCGGTCGTACGTGTGGAACTCAGGCGCGCGGCTTCTCGCGCATCTCGAACGTCTCGATGACGTCGCCGACCTGGACGTTGTTGTAGCCGCCCAGCGTCAGACCACACTCGAAGCCCTCGCGGACCTCGGTCGCGTCGTCCTTGAACCGCTTCAAGGAGCTGATCGTGAGGTTGTCCGCCACGACCGCACCGTCCCGCAGCAGCCGCGCCTTGGCGTTGCGGCGGATGAGGCCGGACCGGACGATACAGCCGGAGATGTTGCCGATCTTGGACGAGCGGAAGACGTCGCGGATCTCCGCGGTGCCCAGCTCGACCTCCTCGTACTCCGGCTTGAGCAGACCCTTGAGCGCGGCGTCGATCTCCTCGATGGCCTGGTAGATGACGGTGTAGTACCGGATCTCCACGCCCTCGCGGTCGGCCATCTCGCGGACCTTGTTCGAGGCCCGCACGTTGAAGCCGATGATCGTGACCGCCTCGGACGAGGCGCTCGCGAGCATGACGTCGCTCTCGGTGATCGCGCCCACGCCCCGGTGGATGATCCGAAGCTGGACCTCCTCCGGGATGTCGAGGTTGAACAGCGCGTCCTCGAGCGCCTCCACGGAACCGGAGACGTCGCCCTTGAGCACCAGGTTGAGCGAGGTCTTCTCGCCCTCCTTGAGCTGCTCCATGAGCGTCTCGAGGGTGGCCCGGCCACGGGAGTTGGCGAACGACGCCGCCCGCCTCCGCGCCTGCCGCTGCTCGGCGATCTGCCGCACGGTGCGGTCGTCCTCGGCGGCCAGGAAGGTGTCACCCGCACCCGGCACCGTGGTCAGACCCAGCACCATGACCGGACGCGCCGGACCGGCCTCGTCGACCGGCTTGCCGTTCTCGTCCAGCATGGCCCGCACGCGGCCGTGCGCCCCACCGGCGACGATCGAGTCACCGGCACGCAGGGTGCCCTTCTGCACCAGCACGGTCGCCACCGCGCCACGGCCCTTGTCCAGGTGCGCCTCGATCGCGACACCCTGCGCCGGCCCGTCGATCGGAGCGGTCAGCTCCAGCGACGCGTCGGCGGTCAGCAGCACGGCCTCGAGCAGTTCCTCGATGCCGATGCCGGGCTTGGCCGCCACGTTGACGAACATGGTGTCGCCGCCGTACTCCTCGGCGACCAGGCCGTACTCGGTCAGCTGCTGGCGGACCTTGTCCGGGTTCGCCTCGGGCTTGTCGACCTTGTTGACCGCGACCACGATCGGCACGTCCGCCGCCTTGGCGTGGTTGAGCGCCTCGATGGTCTGCGGCATCACGCCGTCGTCCGCCGCCACCACCAGGATCACGATGTCCGTGACCTGGGCGCCACGGGCACGCATGGCGGTGAACGCCTCGTGACCCGGGGTGTCGATGAACGTCACCGCGCGGTCCTCGCCCTCGTGCGGGACGTGGACCTGGTAGGCGCCGATGTGCTGGGTGATGCCACCCGCCTCGCCGGCCACCACGTTCGCCTTGCGGATCGCGTCGAGCAGCTTGGTCTTACCGTGGTCGACGTGACCCATGACGGTCACGACCGGCGCACGGCTGACCAGGCGGTCCGCCGCGACCTCGGCGTCGAGGTCGATGTTGAACTGCGCGAGCAGCTCGCGGTCCTCGTCCTCCGGGCTGACGATCTGCACGTCGAAGCCGAGGTGCTCACCCAGCAGCTGCAGGGTCTCGTCGGAGCACGACTGGGTCGCCGTCACCATCTCGCCCAGGTTGAACATCTCCTGGACCAGCGAACCCGGGTTGGCGTTGATCTTGTCGGCGAAGTCCGACAGCGAGGCGCCACGGGACAACCGGACGACCTGACCCTGACCGCGGGGCGCGCCCGAGGACATGGTCGGGGCCGACAGGTTGTCGAACTCCTGTCTGCGCTGCTTCTTGGACTTGCGACCGCGGGTCGGACGACCGCCCGGACGCCCGAAGGCACCCGCCGCGCCACCGCCACGGCCACGACCGCCGCCGCCGGGACGGCCACCGCCGCCGACCGGACCACCCGGACGGAAACCACCGCCGGGAGCACCGCCACCGCCGCCACCACCGGGACCGCCGCGGTAGCCACCGCCACCGCCGCCACCACCGGGACCGCCGCGGTAGCCACCGCCACCGCCGCCACCACCGGGTCCACCGCGGAAGCCACCGCCACCGCCACCGGGACGACCGGCGCCACCGCCGGGTCCGCCACGACCGCCACCGGGGCCGCCGGGACGGCCGGTGGTCGGGCGCTGGCTCGGCATCGAGGCCGGGCTCGGCCGCGGCGGCATCGACGCCGGGCTGGGCCGCGGCGGCATGCCGGCCGGGCTGGGACGGGGACCGCCCGCACCGGCGGCCGGGGGCCGCTGCTGCTGGCCGCCCTGGATGCCGAACGGGTTGTTACCGGCGCCGCGCGTCGGCGGACGACCGCCGGGCCGGGCACCGGGTCCCTGACCCTGACCCGGACCGCCGGGACGACCGGCGGCCGGGGAACCCGGACGCGGCGGCATGGCGTTCGGGCCGGGACGCGGACCGGGGCGGGGACCGCCCTCGGCCGGAGGCTCCCGGCGTACGGTCTCGCGCTGCTGCTGGCGGGCGGCCTGCGCGGCCTTGACCGCGGCCTCCTGCTCAGCCTTCAGCGCGGCGGCACGCGCTTCGGCGGCCGCCACTTCGATGTCGTGCGCGCTCGCCGGCTTGGCGACCGGAGTCGCCGGCTGCGGCGGGCCGGGGACCGGGCCCTTGGGCTTCGGTCCAGGGGTCGGCGCAGCCGGACGCCGGGGCGGCATCGGCTTGGCCGAGACCCGGGGGGCACCCCGGGTCTCGGCCAAGCCG
>NZ_MAGP01000030.1 GCF_002926165.1 Micromonospora chalcea
GGCCCACGCCGAGCTCGGCGACGAGTTGCGGCTCGGTGGGGATGCGCCCGCCCACCGGCCACTCGCCGCCGAGGATGCGCTCCCGGAGCTGCTCGATGGTCTGGCGGACCCGGTGACCGCGCGGCGGGCGCGGGTGGCGGAGTCATGACCTCGAACCTACAATCATGGGATGAATTTCGGCACGAGGTGTAACCGGTGACACCCGCCGTGGATTCCGTCGTCGTGCCGCCGCGCGGTCACCGGGTCCGCCAGACCATCGAGCAGCTCCGGGAGCGCATCCTCGGCGGCGAGTGGCCGGTGGGCGGGCGCATCCCCACCGAGCCGCAACTCGTCGCCGAGCTCGGCGTGGGCCGGAACACGGTCCGCGAGGCGGTCCGGGCGCTGCTGCACGCCGGGGTGCTGGTGTGCCGGCAGGGCTCCGGCACGTACGTGGTGTCGACCGACGAGCTGGCCCCGGTGGTGGCCCGCCGGCTCACCGACGACCGGATGACCGAGGTGATCGAGGTCCGGCGCGCGTTCGAGGTGGAGGCCGCCCGGCTCGCCGCGTTGAGGCGTACCCCTGAGGACCTGGTGGCGCTCGACGGCGCGCTCGCGGCCCGCGAGGCCGCGTGGCGCGGCGGCCGGGTGGACGAGTTCGTCGAGGCGGACGCCGCGCTGCACACGGCAGTGGTGGCGGCCGCGCACAACGCCATGCTGGCCGAGCTGTACGCCTCGGTCGGCGCCGCGCTGCGCAGCACCGTGGCCCAGGCGATGGGCGAGGCGCTGACCCCGGAGCGGTACGTGGATCACGGCCGGCTGGTGGAGGCGATCCGGGCCGGCGACCCGCAGCGGGCGGCGATCGAGGCCGGTGCTTTTCTCGAAGGGCCCGCCGGGGCATAGGTTGTCCCCGACGCAGACTCATCAGGGCACGGGAGTACGGATGCTCAAGGGCTTCAAAGACTTCATCATGCGCGGCAACGTCGTCGACCTGGCGGTCGGTGTCGTCATCGGCGCGGCTTTCACCGGCGTGGTGACCCAGCTCACCAAGTCGTTCCTGGAACCGCTGGTACGCGTGTTCATCGCGCTGATCACGGGCAGCAAGAACGGGCTCACCGGCTCGACGCCGACGTTCCGGGGCATCCCGTTCGACTGGGTGGCATTCGTCAACGCGGTGATCACGTTCGCGCTCACCGCGGCGGCGCTGTACTTCCTGGTCGTCTACCCGATGAACCGGCTCGCCGAGCGCCGCAAGCGCGGCGAGGAGCCGCCGCCCTCGGCCCCGAGCGAGGAGGTCAAGCTGCTCACCGAGATCCGCGACGCGCTGCTGGCCGGCAACCACGGCACGCCGGGCCAGCGCAGCGCCCTGGAAGACGTGCTCGGCCGCCGGCAGGAGCCGCCCTCGCCGCGCTGACGCCATAACCGATCGGCCCTCGCGGGAATCCCGCGGGGGCCGACGTGTATCGAACACATGTTCGATAGAGTCCGGGCATGGAGCAGCGTAGGCACTGGTGGAACGGGAAATGGGGACGGCTCGCCCGGCGTGACGTCTTCCTCCGGGTGGACGGCGACCGCTGGCACGTGGAGCAGCGGGCCGGCGGCGCCGAGGGGGTTTCCCGGTTCTACGAGCACGCCAGCGTCGAGGAGGCGGAGGAGACGGTCCGGGCGCTGCTGGACGGCACCGACACGTGGCGCGAGCTGTCCCCCCGCCCGCCGGGCGGCTGGGCCCCGTCCGTTTAGCGCCCGCGTGACCCGGGAACCGCTGCCGTATGAGCCAGCAGCAGGACACCGTCTCCCGGGTCACCACCGGCATGCGGGTGGTCGACTCCGCAGGCGTCGAGGTGGGCACAGTCGATCTCGTCCAGCGCGGCGACCCGGCCGCGGTGACCGTGCAGGCGCCCGCGCCGGTCGACCCCGGCAGCAGCCTGGACGAGCTGATCGAGTCGGCGGCGGTCGAGGAGCCGGACGTGCCGGCCGACCTGGCCGCACGGCTGCTGCGCGACGGCTATCTCAAGGTCTCCACCGACCTGGTCCGCACCGGCGCGGTCTACGTGCTGGCCGACCGGATCGCCGCGGTGCACGACGGCGCGGTACGCCTCACCGTCCCGGCCACGGAGCTGCCCGCCGAGGAGTGACGCCCGCCGAGGTGATGGATTTGTCACCCGCAGTAATAGGTGATCAATGCAAGTTGCCCGGAAAAGCCGCCCGTCAATCCCCTTGCGCAGAGTCTCAATGCCATGACTTTGCGCTTTAATCGCTGATGAACGACTTGATCGTTGATCTTCAAAAACATTGCGCGTGTTCTGGTATCTACATCGGCCTCTCGCCACGGATAGTAATTGGCGAACCAAGGGGGCCGAGGGGGAACAATGAACGAAGCGCTGGCGGAACCGCTCACCGGATATCAGGTGGTGGCCGTGGCCACTGCCGTCGCCGGAGTGGTGGCGGGCCTGGTGCGGGCCTACGTGGCATACCGCGCCCGCATGAACGAGGAACGCGAGGCGACAACACGCACCACAGCGCGGGTCACGTGGCTGATCCGGCTGGCCGAGGCGGACCATGACGTCGTACGGATCGTGGAGCGCGATCGCGACGGGCATCGGGAGGTCGAACTGGGCGGGCGCGGCGCGTCGAAGCCCGGCCCCGTCGAGGAGGCGGCGTGACAGACATCAAGGGCACCGCCGCTCTCACACCGGATCCCGACGACAACGACGCTCTGCGCGAGGCGGAGGCGGCCCGCCTGAAGGCCGTTCACGACCGGGAGTTCGCCGAATTCACCGAAGGCTCGTACCACACCGTGGAACGGATTCTCCGGGCGAGATGCCGGGACCGTCAGGCGGTGGAGGACGCGCTTCACGAAGCCTTTCTGCACGGTCGGGTCGAGTGGTCCAAGCTCCGCGACCACGTCCGGCCGATCGGGTGGATCGTCCGTACGGCGCGGTTCAAGATGTTGAAGGATCACGACCGACGACTGCGGGAGGCCGCGGTGGCGCCGGAGGACCTGCCGCCGTCGTCCCACTCGGACATCGCTGACGCGTGGGAGGCGCAGGAGACGCTGCGCGGCTGGTTGCACCAGTTGCCGGTACGGCACGCCGAGGTGTTCCAGATGTCGAAGGAGGGCTTCTCCAACCAGGAGATCGCCCGCGTCCTCGGCCTGACCGAGAACAGCGTCCGCTCCTACAAGGCCGCCGCCAAGAAGGAGCTGTGCGAACTGGCCGAGAAGGCCGGCTTCACCCGCTCGGAGAGCGAGCGGCGGCAGGGGGCCGGCCGTGGATCTCGATGACATCCTGGCGCTCGCCGAGACCACACCCAGCCCGTTGGAGCTCGCGCGCGCCCGCCGGGTGGCGCGGACCGTGCAGAGCCAGCACGACCTGTCCCTCGCCGAGGGCTACAAGATCATCGTGGACACCGACCTCGCCGATCCCCTGACCTGGGACGCCGACGAGGCCGTCCGGGTCACCCGCGCCGCCCAGTTGGCGAAGCAGGGCACCGTCACCTGGCTGCCAGGCGACCACGACTCGGAGCGTTTCGAGCGGCTCTCCTGGTCCGACGAGATGGCGATGATCGTCGGGCACGCGCCGGGAACGCTCCGCCTCACCCCGCGGACGCTCGCCGACCTCGTTCATCCCGCCGATGTCGAGCGCGTCCTCGCCGCGGTGCGGACGGCGTGGGAACAGAGCCGCCCCGACGAGATCGGCTTCCGGGTGGTCCAGCCCGGAGGCAGCGTCCGCCACGTGTACTGCCACCTCGAGATCCTCACCGACGCGGGCCGGCCGGTCGGCGTCATCGCCACCGGCGAGGACATCACCGCGCTCGAACTCGCCCGCCAGGAGCAACGCCGGCTCGCCGTACGCAGCCGGATGCTCGGCCCCGACCCGGCCGTCCGGGACGTGCTCACCGGGCTCCAGACCCGCGGGTACGTGATCGACGAGGTCGACCGGGGGCGGCGCACCACCGGCGGCGCCCTGATCGTCGTGGCGACCGAACCGGCCACCCGGCTGCCCGACGCGCTGACCGACGAGGACCGCGACCAGGTGACGGCGGAGATCGCCCGGACCCTGCGCGCAGTCGTCGGGGACGGCGTCACCAGCGGGCTGGTGGGTTCCGGCTCGTGGGGCCTACTGCTCGCCCCCCGGGACGACGCGGGGAAGGCCGAGGCCCTGGCCGCCCGGATCGTGGACAAGTTCCGGAACCATCTGTTCAGCGTCCGGCAGAAGCCCCTGCGGCTCAACACCTCGGCCGGCGTGGTCCATTTCGACAACGACATCCCGGACACCGGCTTCGACCTTCTCGTGGACGGCGAGCACGCGGCCCGCGACGCGCACCGCAACGCCACCGCCGTCAAGGTCCTGGAGCGGCCGGTCGCCGAGCGGGAACGGACGGACCGGTGCCGCCGCCGGATTCACCGCGCCGTCTCGGCCAACCGGTTCGCCCTGTACGCCCAGCCCATCATCGATCTCGGGCTCAATCAGGTGGCCCGTCACGAGATTCTGCTGCGCGTTCGCAGCGACACCGGTGAACCGGTCGCGCCGTGGGCCTTTCTCGACATGGCCGAGCGGGTCGGCGAAATCCTGGCGGTGGACAAGTGGGTCATCGACCACGCTCTGGAACTGATCGGCCGCGGAACACAGACCTCCCATTACCAGGTGAACATTTCCGGGAAGTCGCTCGCCGACCCGGGACTGCTCGCTTTCGTGACCGGGGCGATCCACCGGCACCACGTCAAGCCGGAATGCCTGACGTTCGAAATCACCGAGACCGCGCTCATCGAGAACCGCAACGAGGCGCTGGCCTTCGCCACCGGAATCAGAGAGGTCGGCTGCCACCTGGCGCTCGACGACTTCGGCACCGGATACGGCGCCCTCGCCCAGCTCAAATACCTGCCGGTGGACCTGGTGAAGATCGACGGCGCGTTCATCGTCGACCTGTGCCGATCGCCGGCCGACCAGGCTGTGGTGTCGGCGCTCGTCGAACTGTGCCACACGCTCGGCATCCGGGTCGCCGCCGAGTACGTCCAGGACCAGGAGACCCTCGATCTCCTGCGCGCCGCGGAGGTCGACTTCGCGCAGGGCTACCAGATCGGGCGGCCGGAACCGATAACTGTGAGTCAGGAGGAGGTGCAGAGCATCGAACTCGAACTGCGGCTCCCGCCTCAGCAGACCGCCATGGGATGACCGGTCGTCACCCGGCCCGGCTGGGAACCGGCGGGGCGGGTTCCGCCTCGGGCGACCCGGCCGGCGGGGACGCGGCCGCGCGGCGGCGGAACAGCAGCAGCATCAGCCAGCCGGCGACCAGTCCCCAGAACGCGCCGCCCACCCCGAACAGGCTCACCCCGGAGGCGGTGACCACGAACGTCACCACCGCCGCCTCCCGCGCGTCCGGCTGGGCCACAGCTGCCGCGACAGCCCCGGCCAGCGCGCCGAGCAGGGCGAGCCCGGCGACGGCCTCCACCAGCACCGGCGGGGAGAGCAACACCAGTGTGGTGGCCACGCCCGCGCCGAGCCCGAGCAGCGCCAGCCCGATCCCGGCGGTGACCGAGGCGATCCAGCGCCGTTCCGGGTCCGGGTGGGCGTCCGGCCCGGCCGCCAGCGCGGCGGTGATCGCGGCCAGGTTCACCGCGTGCCCGCCGGCCGGAGCGCCGAGGGCGGTGGCGAGCCCGGTCACCCGCAGCGCCGAGCCCAGCGGGGCCCGATAGCCGTAGCCGGCGAGCACGGCGGTGCCGGGCACGTTCTGGGCGGCCATGGTGACCAGGAACAGCGGCAGGGCGAGCCCGACGACGGCGGGCAGCGTCCAGGCCGGCGCGGTGAGCGCGACGACCGGCGCGGCGTCCATCCGGGCCGGGCCGGAGGTGGTGAGCGCGATCGCGACCACTGCCACGGCGAGCGCGCCGGGTACCGCCCAGCGGCGGGCGAACCGGTGCAGCAGCAGCCAGACCAGTACCACCGGCCCGGCCAGCCGGGGCACCTCCACGAGGGCGCGTACGGGCGCCGTACACAGCGGCAGCAGCACCCCGGCGAGCATGGCGGAGGCGATCGGGCCGGGGATCGCGGCGACCGCGCGGCCGAGCGCGGGGATCAGCCCGGCGGCGACGATCAGCAGGCCGGCGAGCAGGAACGCGCCGACCGCGGCGGGCCAGCCGCCGGTGACCGGCCCGGTGGCGACGAGCAGCGCCGCGCCCGGCGTGGACCAGGCGATCGACAGTGGCAGCCGGTGCCGCAGGCCGAGCCAGACCGCGCAGGCGCCACTGGCGACGCAGAGCGCGAGCAGGCCGGAGGCGGCCTGGTCCCGGTCGGCGCCGACGGCGCGCAGCCCGGCCAGGACGACTGTGAACGAGCTGGCGAAGCCGACCAGGGCGGTCACCACGCCGGCCAGGACGGGTTGGAGCCGACCCCCCATGCTCTCCTCCTCCGCCGTTCCGTTTACGGAACGGCACGGTGTAGCACGATAGCCCTCATGACAGCCGCCGCACCACCCGATGACCGGGGCGCCCGGGAGGTCGGCCGGCGCATCCGCTCGCTCCGCACCGAACGGGGCATCTCCCTGTCCGAGCTGGCCCGCCTCGCGGGCGTCGGCAAGGCCACGCTGTCCGGCCTGGAGAACGGCGTACGCAACCCCCGGCTGGAGACCCTGTACGCGATCACCGCGCAGCTCGGCGTGCCGCTGACCGCCGTACTCTCCGCGCCCGAGCAGGCACCGACCGTACGCGGGGCGGCTGTCGGCGCCACGCTGCTGGAGGTCTTCAGTGACCGGGAGGCGACCTACGAGCTGTACCGGATGTGCGTCACCCCGGGTCCGGCGCAGCTCTCCCCCGCCCACTCCAGCGGCGTGACCGAGCACGTCACAGTCTTCTCCGGCGTACTGCGCGCCGGCCCGGTCGACGCCCCGCTCACCGCCGGTCCGGGCGGCTACCTGCGGTGGGTCTCCGACGTGCCGCACACGTACGCGGCGGTGGGTGAGGAGGAGGTCCACGCGAGCCTGCTGCTGCGTTATCCTCGACCGTCCACACCGGACAGTTGACGCATACCCAGGATGCAAGCGGATGACATTTCTTTCAGCAGACCCGCCACCGCGTAGAGACGCGGAGCCGTTCTTCTTGGCAAGCTTGTCCTCATGACGCTCATCCTCCGCTCGGCCATCCTCAACGACGTCGGCCTCGTCCGGACCAACAACGAGGACTCCGCCCTCGCCGGTGACCGCCTCGTGGCGGTGGCCGACGGCATGGGCGGGCTCCCCGCCGGCGAGGTGGCCAGCGAGATCGTCATCCGGATCCTGGACGAGCTGACCCCGCCCACCGGCGCCGACGAGGCGGCCGACGCGCTGCGCGCCGTGGTCAGCACCGCCAACCAGCGCATCCGCGCGGCCATCACCGTCGACCCGGCCCGCGACGGCATGGGTACGACGCTGACCGCCGCCCTGCTCGCCGGGGACACCCTGGTGCTCGCCCAGGTCGGCGACTCCCGCTGCTACCTGCTGCGCGACCACGAGCTGACCCAGCTCACCCGCGACGACACGTTCGTCCAGGCGCTCGTCGACCAGGGCGCGCTCTCCCGCGACCAGGCCCGCCACCACCCGCAGCGTTCGCTGGTCACCCGCGCGGTGCAGGGCTCCGACGCGCCGCCCGCCGTCGGGGCGCTCACCGTGTTCCCCGGCGACCGGCTGCTGCTGTGCAGCGACGGCCTCTCCGACTACGTGGAGGACGCCGCCATCGCGGCGGCGCTCGCCACGTACGGCGACCGCCAGCAGTGCGGCGAGCAACTGGTGAAGCTGGCCCACCAGGCCGGCGCGCCGGACAACGTGACTGTGGTCATCTCGGACGTCACCGAGGCGTGAGTCGGCGTCCTTTCCGGTTGCGGAGCGCGCCCGCTGCGGTTGGGATGAACGGATGCACATCCGCCGGCTGGCCGCCGATGAACGACTGACCACCAGCTTCCCGCTCCAGGCGTACGCGTTCGAGGCCTCGCCGATGGGCGCCTCCCGGACCGACCAGTTCCGCGCCTACCTGCCGTACAACGCCGGGAACACGACACTGGTGGCCGAGGAGGACGGCGTCACCGCGGCGGCGGTCTCGGCGATCCCGATGCGGCAGAACCTGCGCGGCGCGGTGCTGCCGATGGCCGGTGTCGCGGGCGTGGCCACCCACCCGCTGGCCCGCCGGCGCGGACACGTCCGCACGCTCATGCACCAGCTCCTCGACGGCATGCGGGACGAGGGGCAGCAGCTCAGCGCGCTGCACCCGTTCCGCGCCTCGTTCTACGAGCGCTTCGGCTACATCGGGCTGCCCCGGCGGCGTACCGCTGTCTTCTCCCCCGCGGACCTGGCGCCGCTGCTGCGCGCCGAACTGCCGGACGAGCTGGTCTGGGAGCGGATCGGCACCGGCTATGCGCGGTGGCGCGCGTACACCGAACGGTGCCTGCGGGAACGGCACGGCTTCGCGGTCTTCCCGGACTTCCGGGCGGTCGGGCTGCGCGACCGCGACGACCGCTGGCTGGTCAGCGTGGTGCGCGGCGGCGAGACGGTCGGCGCTGTCACCTACCGGATCGACGACCACGCCGGCACGCTGCACGCCGACGACCTGCTCGTCGACGACCCGTACGCCCGGGCGTCGGTGCTCCAGTTCTTCGCCCGGCACGTCGACCAGGTGGCCCGGATCAGCGTCCAGATTCCCCCGGACGAACTGCCGGAGCTGTGGCTCACCGACCTCGACGTGCAGGTGGAGGCGAGGGTGGCCCGGCCCGACCCGACCGCGCCGATGGCCCGGCTGCTCAGCCTGGACGCGCTCGCCGACCAGCCGGTCGGGGTGGGCCGGGTGCTGATCGAGCTGGTCGGCGACCGCTGGCTCGCCGGCCGGCACCTGCTCGACGGCACCACCGGCAAGCTGGCGGTGCTGCCCGCGCAGACCACCGCCGAGGGCGGCGTGCCGGCCGCGCGGCTCACCGCCGCCGGGCTGTCCGCCCTGGCGTACGGGGTGCTCGACCCGGCCGAGGTGGTCGTACGCGGCCTGGGCGACGTGCCGGTGGACGCGGACGGTGAGCTGCGCCGCCTCTTCCCCCGCGAGCTGCCGCACCTGTTCGCCGACTTCTGACCCGGTTGGCGGCACGCGGCCGGGGGTAGGGTCCAGCGCGTGCCGGAATGGCTGGAAGCGGGATTCTGGGGCCTGCTCGCCGGGTCGGCCCTGCTGATCGGGGCGGCCGTCGGGTTCTTCGCGCGCGTACCGCGCCGGACGACCGCCTCGGTGATGGCGTTCGGGGCGGGCGTGCTGCTGTCCGCCGTCTCGTTCGAGCTGATCGACGAGGCGCACGAGCAGGGTGGCCTGCGGCCGGTGGTGATCGGCGCGGCGATCGGCGCGCTCGCGTACACCGGGGCGAACGTCCTGCTGGCCCGGCACGGCGCGCGGCACCGCAAGCGCTCCGGCGACGAGCAGCCCTCCGAGCGGGAACAGCCCGGCTCGGGTACGGCGATAGCGGTCGGCGCGCTGCTCGACGGCGTACCCGAATCGGTGGTGATCGGCGCGAGCCTGCTCGCCGGCGGCCCGGTCAGCCTGGTCACCGTCATCGCGGTGTTCCTCAGCAACGTGCCGGAAGGGCTGTCCAGCGCGGCCGGCATGCGGCAGGCCGGGCGCACCCGGCGCTACGTGTTCGGGCTGTGGACGGCCATCGCGTTGATCTCCGGCGCGGCGGCGCTGGCCGGGTACACGCTGCTCGGCGGCGAGCCGCCCGAGGTGCTGGCGACGATCACCGCGCTCGCGGCGGGCGCGATCCTCGCGATGATCACCGACACGATGGTGCCGGAGGCGTTCGCGGACGCGCACCTGCTGGTCGGGCTGATCACCGTGCTCGGCTTCCTGGTCGCGTTCGCGCTGTCGCACGCCTGACCGTCGCGCGCTTTGCCGGGGCCGCTGCCTGCGGCCACGCGGCCGCCGGCTCAGGCTTAGCGGCGGGTTAAGGATCGGCTGGGGAGTCGTGCCGGGGCGGCCGGTCCTCCTAGCATCGGGCGGTGCACGTGAAGTCGGCTGTCACTCTGCTCGTCCTCGCCCTGGCGACGGCGACGCTGCCCGCCTGCGGCGGCGACGATCCGGCCCCCGCGCCCGCCGCCGACGCCGGCTCGTCGGCCGGTCCGGCAGCTGACCCCTCGCCCGCCGCGAGCGGGCGGGCCGGGCTGGGCAGCGCCCGGCCGAGCCCCCCCCCCGCCACCGTGGCGTTCCGCGCCGGCAGCGACGCCGGCCGGGCGCTGCCCAGC
>NZ_MAGP01000031.1 GCF_002926165.1 Micromonospora chalcea
GCACTTGCTGCCCCGACCGCGCCCCGCGCCGCTGATCTTGCACTTGCGGCCCCTCGGGTGGGGCTTTTGTGCGCCTTGCCGGGGCGGTAAGTGCAAGATCGCGGGGGTGAGGGGGTGGCGTGGGGCGGCCCGCCCGGTGCGGGGCACCGGGCGGGCCGACTCATGTGTGTTTCGGGTCAGCAGCGGGTGGGGGAGAGGGTGAAGTCCTCCACCGTGGGCGTGCTGCTGTTGATCTTCGTTTGGCGCGTCTGGGGCTTCCAGCCGTCCTTCGCGACGATCAACGTGAGCGGGTTGTTGCGCCGGTCCATCCAGTAGGCGTACCGGCCCTGGGCGTCGGTGGTGAAGGTGTAGGAGTTCGCCCAGGAGTCGACCTGCACGGTCACGCCCGCCAGCGGCGCCGTCGCGCCCTGGCAGCTCTTGCCGGAGACCGTGCCGGACAGCTTGCCCCAGGTGTTCGGCGGCTGCGCGATCATGGTCACCGCCACCGGCTCCACGGTGTACGGGGTGTCCTCCTTGATCGCCACCGACGCCGAGTACGTGCCCGGCTGGTCGACGTTCGCCGTCATCGTGAGGGTGACGGTGACCTTCTCACCGGGCGCCAGCGTGACCTTCGACTTGTCGACGGTCAGCCAGCTCACGTCGGCGGCGGCCTCCGAGCACTCGGAGAAGCCGGGCAGGACCTCGCTGTCCTTGGTGGCCGTGAAGCTGCCCGACGAGCCGCCGATCTTGTAGAACCCGCAGGCCGCGCCGCCCCGGTAACGGGGGGTGTTGGCGTTGGGCAGGTTCGCCCACGAATTGGTCGCCGGGTCGAAGGCGAAGCCGGCGTTGGTGATGGCGCCGCCCTGCGACCCGCCGACGACCAGCAGCTTGCCGTTCGCCACCGCGTACGAGGAGGCCCAGCTGTCGGCCGGCGCGTCCGGGATGGCGGTCCAGGCGTTCGCGGACGGGTCGAAGGCGTACCCGGCCTTCTGCGACGTGGTGCCGTCGTTGCCGCCGGTGCAGTAGACGGTGCCGTCGATCCCGCCGCAGGACAGGAACGCCACCGACTTCGGGTACGCGGGCAGCGTCTCCCAGGCGTCCGCGCCCGGGTCGTAGCGGACCACCGAGTTGGACATCGGCGTGCAGCTCGCGGTGGTGCAGCCGCCGATCGCGTACAACTTGCCGCCCGCGACCGCCCGGCCGGCCGCCGAGCGCGGCGCCGGGTTGTCGGCCTTGCGGGTCCAGGTGTTCGCCGCCGGGTCGTACGAGAAGGTGGCGGCGTCCGGTCCGGCGGCACCCCAGCCACCGGTGGCGACGATCTTCCCGTCGAGCACGCCGACCGTCATGGCGTTACGCGCGCCGGGCAGGTCGGCGATGCCGGTCCACGCCTGGGCGATCGGGTCGTACCGGTAGTTCTTGGCGCTCGACGTGGTGCCGTCGCCACCGGCGATGGAGTAGACCTTGCCGTCGACGCTGACGACCCGGTTGTCCATCACGTTCGACGGGTAGCCCGGGATGGTGGTCCACGGGTCCGCCTGCGGGGCCGCCGCCGCGCCGATGCCGGTGGACGACTTGCCGGACGAGCGGGCGGCGAACGACGTCGCGGCGGTCAGCCGCTGGACCGGCGCGCCGGTCGAGCCGAGCAGCGCCTGCTGGGACAACTGGGAACCGTCGGCCCGTTGCAGCACGAACCCGCCGTCGCGCTCACTGAACTCGGCGTTGACCGGCGCCCCGCCGGTGTTCGTCACGGTGAACGTCTTGCTGACCTTCCCGCTGGGCATCCGGACCGTGCCGGTGATCGAGGCCGGCTTCACCGACAGCCGGCCGGCGGCGAGCTGGAAGTTGGCCGCGGTGGCCCAGTCCTCCTCGACCGTGACCTGCTTGGTCTGGCTCACGTAGTTGCCCGCGCCGGCGGTGAACGGGTGCTTGCCGGTCAGCGACGAGAACATCCAGTAGAAGCCGTCGGGCAGTTCGGTGTCGTCAGGCGTGGCCACCGTGGTGGCCTTCTCCGCCGGGCGGTCCTTGCTGGTCACCGTGGCGCCGTTGACGTAGCTGTTGTCGTTCTTGTCGCGGACGTGGCCGAGCACCAGGCCGCCGTTCACCGGCTTGCAGACGAGCGTGCTGCCGATGAGGACGTTGTCGACCTGCCACCACCATTCCCAGCTTGCCTCGTAGTAGTGGAAGCGCACCCGCACCTGCGACTGGCCGGCCGCCTGCGGGATCGGCACCTCGGTCACCCGCGGGCCGCGTACGTCGGCCGCCTGCCGCAGCACGTTGCTCCACGTGGTGCCGCCGTCCAGGCTCAGGTCGACGTCCGCGCGGTCGCTGTTGAGCCAGTTGTAGTCCTGGTTGAACCGGATCACCGGCGTGGTCACGCCGGTGAGGTCGACCACCGGGCTGACCAGCGAGGTGTCCTGCTGCCCGCCGCTGCCGTAGTTGTCGCTGTCGATGATGGCGAAGTTGCCGCTGCCGCCGGTCAGGTTGCCGCGCTCACCGGCGTCGGTGAACTCCCAGACCTGGCCGGTGCCGGCGTTGTCCACCACGGTCCAGCCGTCCGGCACGCCCGTGCCGTCGAACGTCTCGTACTCGCCGTCGGAGCTGACGGTGTAGCCGGGGGCGGTGGTGCACGCCTCGGGGTTCGCCTGCACCGCGATGTTGGCGACGGCGTTGCCCGAGCCGACGGTGACCTCCTTGGTGGTGGTCAGGTAGCCGGCGTACTGCGGCTCGACAGTGAGCCGGTAGGTCGCCCCGGACGGCAGCGACAGGCTGTAGCGGCCGGTGGTGGGCGTGGTGTAGTCGGAGATCGGCGTGCCCTCGACGCTCACCTTCGCGTACAGCGGCCAGCCGTGCCCGGACCCGTCGGTGACCTGCCCGCTGACCGTCACGCTCGGCACCGCGGTGAGCGCGACGTCCAGCGTGGTGGTCGTGTTCGCGGTGACGGTCGCGGACAGCGTGCGCGTGGCGTACCCGAAGGTGGAGACGACGACCTGGTAGTCGCCGGCCGGCAGCAGCGAGGAGTACGTGCCGTCGGCGCCGATGGTCAGCGTGCGGTCCGCCGCGCCGGACAGCGTGACGGTGGCGCCGGCGATGCCCGCGCCGGTGGCGGCGTCGGTGACCTTGCCGGCCAGCGTGCCGTTGTCCCCGATCGGGGCGGCGGCGAGCAGCGCGAGCGCGTCCAGCCGGCCCTCGCCGTAGACGTTGTTGTCGTCGGTGGTGCCGCCGCACTGGGTGTCACCCTTGTCGATCGCCGCGTCGTCGAGCAGCGCGCGGGTCGCCGGGACGTCGCCGACCAGGGTGGGCGCCGCCGACCAGAGCAGCGCGATCGCGCCGGCCAGGTGCGGCGCCGCCATCGAGGTGCCGCTGATGCTGGCGTACGAGTTGGTCGGCACGCTGGAGCGCACGTTGACGCCGGGCGCCGAGATGTTCGGCTTGATCTCGCCGTTCTGCCCGGTGCCCCGGGACGAGAAGCTGGCGATGTTGTTGTTGACGTCGTACGCGCCGGCCGAGTAGTTGCTGGCCAGGCTGCCCGGCGAGCCGCTGGTCTGGCAGGACGGGCCGTTGTTGCCGTTGGACCAGACGCCGAAGATGCCGGACGCGGTCCAGGCGTTCGTGACGTCCTCCATGAACGGCTCGTTCGACGGCGTCCTGGTGCCCCACGAGTTGTTGATGATGTTCGGCCGCTTGCTGGCGTCCGGGTTCTGCCCGTTGAGGTCGGTGGGCTCCAGCATCCACTGGCCGGAGGAGACCAGCGCGGCGTCGGAC
The DNA here is from genome assembly GCF_002926165.1 of Micromonospora chalcea. Lineage (GTDB taxonomy): Bacteria > Actinomycetota > Actinomycetes > Mycobacteriales > Micromonosporaceae > Micromonospora > Micromonospora chalcea. The sequence continues at coordinate 3,742 of NZ_MAGP01000031.1, forward strand.
GGGCAGCACCCGTTCGCGGCGATCCACTTGACCTCGGGGGCGACACCGATCTGGTTGGCCCCGTCGGCGCCGGCCATGGTGCCCATGGTGTGCGTGCCGTGGCCGTCGGAGTCGCACGGCGCGGTGGCGCACTCGTCGGCCGCGTCGAACCAGTTGTAGTTGTGGTCGAAGGTGCCGTCACCGTTGTTGCCGCGGTACGAGCTCACCAGCGCCGGGTGGTCGAACTGGACGCCGCTGTCGATGCTGGCCACCGTGATGCCGGCGCCCTTGACGCCGTACTGGGACCAGACGTCGTCGGCGTTGATGTTGGCGATGCCCCACTCCAGCGCGTTCGCCGACTTCTCGTCGGTGCCCGGGATGGTCTCGGGGAGCTTGTACTCGATCGGCGCGTACAGGCCGTCCACCTCGGAGTGGGCGGCGAAGTTCTGCGCCATGGTCAGCGAGCCGTCGGTGACCTTGATGGCGTTGGTGGCCCAGAAGCTCTGGTACTTCGTGCCCGAGCGGTCCAGCTCGGCGCGGATCTTGGCCTGGCTCTCCGCGGCGGTCTTCTTCAGCGCCGCCGCGACGGCGGCGCCGCGCTCGTTCCAGTCCTTGATCGCGGCGGCCTTGCCCAGGTCCGCCTTGCCCGAGAAGTGGATCCAGAAGTCGCCCTCGCTCTTGCCCTCCAGCTGCCGGGTGAGTTCGGGGCGGATCTTGTCGCCGGCCGACGCGCCGGTAGCCGTGCCGGCCTGTGCTCCAGTGCCGGTGGCGGCCAGCGCGGTCGCGGCGAGCACCAGGGCGGCGCCCGCGCTCACCAGCCGCCGGGCCGGGCCCCATCTGTGTGGACGTCTCAGCATCGGTGCTGCCTCCTGTTCCGATGACCCGCTGATGATCGAGCCATGGCAGAAGGGCCAGGAGACGCGCTCTCCCGACTGGTCGCACCGGTATTACCAGAACCCCCCAGGCCCCCTAGGTGTCCGTGCGGGTCTACGCCGGTCACCTGAATGGACACTATGATCGACATGAGGGAACGATCAATGACCGTACGTGAGCAACATGTCACCAACAGGCCCCCGGATCGGATGGCTTGTTGACAGCTTTTGTCACGGTGGGGCGCGGTGACGACTGACGGCACGAACGCGGCGAACTCCGGCACCGAGCCGCCGGAGCGGCCCTTCTCGCTCGTCATCGGTGTGACGTCGTCCCCGGCCGAACGGGTGCGGCTGACCGAGCTGCTAGACGGCGTCGCGCCACTGTTGATGGTCGCCGATCTGGACGAGCTGCGCGAGTTGATCACAGCGGACGCGCCGGACCCGGCCGGCGCGCCGGGTCCGCCCGTACCCGAGCCGAAGCCCGCGCCGGACGGCGCGCTGGTGATCGACGCAGCGCGCTCCACCGCCCGGTGGGGCGACCGCGAGACCGCCCTGACCCGGCTGGAGCGCGACCTGCTGACCTGCCTGACCGCCGAGCCGGTACGGGTGTGGAGCTACGCCGAGCTGCACCGGGCGGTCTGGCGCGACGCGCCGACGCACGGCCGGGCCGACGTGCAGTCCCTGGTGAAGCGGTTGCGACGCAAGCTCGACGAGCTGGGCACCGGCGTCACCATCGCGGCGGTACGCGGTGTCGGCCTGCGGCTCACCGACCACCGCCACCCCTGGGTGCGGGGCGACTGAACGCCGCGGCGGCCGGACGGCGGAACCCGTGGTCCGATCGGAGGAGCGGGCCTGCCGGTGTGGCCGGAATTGATGGCGACCGGTCGATTACCGGTGCGGCACGTATCGCGAAATGTCTTTGCCTCCTACGGTGGCGTCCGGCACGCGGACGGAGGGACCCGGGAATCACCCGAGGGGGGCCGTCCCGGCGGACAGGGAGAGTCATCTCGATGCGAGTTTGGAGTCGCGCGGTGGCGGTCATCGCCGCCGGCGCGGTCGTGGTGGTGGGCGTACCGGCGCTCGCCGGCACCGTCGTCGTGCGGGACGCCGGCGCGGCCGGCCGGACCGGCGCCCAGGCGACCGGGAGCAGCGCCGCGCTCGGCGCCGCGCGTACCACCGCCACCCGGGCGCTGGTCACCCCCGGGGACACCCGGCTGATGCCGACCACGCCCCGCACCGACACGCCGCGGATCACCAACGGCGAGATCACCGACATCGAGGTGATCGGCAACCGGGTCTTCATCGCCGGCACGTTCACCTCGATCGCGAACGTCGGCGGGTCCGCGATCGCGCAGAAGTCCCTGGCGTCGTACAACCTGGACACCGGCAAGGTGGACACCGCGTTCAAGCCGGTCATTGACGGGGCGGTCACCGCGGTGGAGGCGTCACCGGACGGCTCGTCGCTCTACATCGCCGGCACGTTCAACACGATCAACGGCGTCACCAAGCGCAAGATCGCCCGGCTGAACCCGGCCACCGGCGCGCCGATCGCCGCGTTCACCGCCACCGCCAACGCGCGGGCCACCGCGCTCGCGGTGAGCGGCAACGCGGTCTACGTCGGCGGCCAGTTCGCCACCGTCAACGGGGTCAGCCGCAGCGGCCTGGCCGCGCTCAACCCCACCACCGGCGCCGTCGACACCGGCTTCAACCTGCCGCTGACCGGCGGCATCGGCGTCGGCGGCATGCTCACCGTGCAGCAGCTCAAGCTCACCCACGACCGCAGCAAGCTGCTCGTCGTGCACACCGGCCGCCAGATCGCCGGCCAGGACCGCTACGGCGTGGCCCTGATCGGTACGGCCAGCAAGGCGCTGCTGCCCTGGCGTACCCGGCTGTGGGAGGACAACCTCTCCTTCGTCGGCGGCATCCAGCGCGTCTTCGCCGGTGACATCGCGCCGGACGACTCGTACTTCGTGGTCACCAGCGGCTCCGGCGGCGACCGGCCGCCGATCAACGACACCGCCATCGCGTACCCGCTGACCGGGAACGACCACGTCGAGCCGCTCTGGATCTCCCGGCACTTCGACAGCATCTACTCGGTCGCGATCACCGACACCGCCGTCTACGTCGGCGGCCACTTCAGCTGGCAGGAGTCGCCCACCTCGAACGTGCCGTGGCCCGGCCTGGACAACGTCGGCTACGGCACCGGCCAGGGCCTCAGCGGCTACGGCCTCGGCGACCAGGTGGTCCGCCGCGACCACCTCGGCGCGCTGGACCCGCTCACCGGCACCGCGCTGGAGTGGAACCCCGGCTCCAACTCGTACGAGGGCGAGAAGGCGATGCTCGCCACCTCGCGCGGCCTGCTCGTCGGCGGTGACGGCAACGTCAAGGGCGGCAAGACCACCGGCCGGGTGGCCTTCTTCGACCTCTCCAAGGAGCCCGCGCCCGCGCCGCTGGACACCACAGTCACCACGCCGATCGAGGGCGCGGTGAAGCCGGCCGGCGAGGAGTTCACCATCAGCGGCCAGGCGCTCGCCCCGGCCGGAGTGGCCCGCGTCCAGCTGGAGATCCAGGACCGCAACAGCGGCAAGTACCTTCAGGCCGACATGACCACCTGGGGCGCGTTCAAGGCGATCAACACGACGCTCGCCGCGCCGAACGCCACCTCCACCACGTGGAGCCTGCCGGTGACGCTGCCGGCCGGCGTCTACCAGTTGCAGGCCAAGACGTTCGACCGCAACGGGGCCGGCGACACCACAAAGGCGGTCAAGAAGATCGAGACGTTCCGCTTCGACGACCTGCCGCCGTCGACCCGGATCAGCTCACCGTCGGCCGGCCTGCTCGCCACGCAGACGTTCGTGGCCTCCGGCACCGCCACCGACGACAAGGGCGTCAACTCGCTCATCTACTCGTTCCGCACCCCGGACAACAGGTACCTGCAGGACGACGGCACCGTCGCCGCCGTCTACAACACGTTCCGCGGCGAGCCGGACGTGATCGGCGCGACGTCCACCACCTGGCAGTACGAGGTCACGCTGCCCACCGAGGGGCAGTGGAAGATGACCGCCACCGCCGTCGACACCACCGGGCAGAGCGACCTGCGCGGCGACACCCGCGACTGGACCGTCTCCGCCAACGGCGTACCGCCGACCGTGGCGATCACCTCGCCGGTGGCGATGACCCCGCCCGGCAACCCGGCGCCGCTCACCGTCGCGCCCGGCGGCACGATCACGTTCGCCGGCACGGCGAACGACGACGACGCGCTCAAGTCGGTGGAGATCTACCTGCGCAACAACACCACCCGCGAGGCGCTCGCCACCGACGGCACCTGGGGCGCCGACTCGGTCGCCGGCTACCACCGGATCTCCCCGGCCAACCTCGACGCCGCGACGTTCGACTGGTCGTTCACCACCGTGCCGCTGACCCCGGGCGTCTACGACTTCCGGGTACGCGCCACCGACAAGCTCGGCCTGACCACCTCCAGCAACAACATGGGCCGGCTCACCGTCACCGCTCAGGTGCCCGGCGACGCCTTCCCCAACGGGTTGCTCAGCTTCACCGGCACCAACCAGGACATCGACCAGCTGCACCTGGACCTGGCCGGCACCGCCACCGACGACAAGGGCGTACGGGCGGTCCGGATCGCGCTGCGCGACCTGGACACCGGCCGGTACGTGCAACCAAACGGCACCATGGCCGCCGCGTTCGCCACTGTCGACGCGACGCTCGCCTCGCCCGGCGCGACCAGCACCGCGTTCACGCTCTCGATCGACCTGCCCACCCGGGGCACGTACAGCGTCGAGGCGTGGGCCGTGGACACCGCCGGTCAGCAGGACAACTCGACAAGCGGCGCGACCGCCCGCTACCTGGTCTACCCGGGTGACACCGACCCGACGCTGGAGCCGAGCATCACGCCGGTCGAGGGACAGGCGTACACCGGCGGCCGGATCGTGATCACCGGCCGGGCCGTGGACGACGGCGGGATGCAGAAGGTCGAGGTGCAGATCGGCAACAGCGCCGGGCAGGGCATGAACTCGGCCGGCACGTTCGGCCGGGCGGGCGCGCCGAGCAGTTGGCCGTGGATCGCCACGTTCCTCACCAGCCCGGGCTCGCCGGGGTCGAACTTCGCGTACACGTCGCCGGTGATCCCGGCCGGCACGTACACGGTGACGATCCGCGGCATGGACAACCGGGGGCAGTACCAGCAGCCACCCCGTACCGTCACGGTGACCGTCACCGACTGACCGGACGGCCTCGCGGGCCGGTCCGCGCCGGGTCTCCCGGCGCCGGGCCGGCCCGTGCCCGTTCTCAGGGCTGGATCAGGCACATCCCGGCGACCGTCGGCCGGTCCATGGTGGCCAGCGCGTCCGGCGCGGCGTCCAGGTCGATGGTGCGGGTGACCAGGTCGGCCGGGCGCAGCACCCCGGCGGTGACCAGCCGCAGCATCTCCGGGTACGCGTGGGCCGGCATGCCGTGGCTGCCGAGCAGCTCCAGCTCGTACGCGATCACCAGGTCCATCGGCAGCGCCGGGCGGCCCTGCGCGGCGGGCAGCAGCCCGACCTGCACGTGCCGGCCGCGCCGGCGCAGGCCCTCGATCGACGCCACGCAGGTGGCGTGAGCGCCCAGCGCGTCCAGCGACAGGTGCGCGCCCCCGCCGGTGGCGTCCCGGATCGCGGCGGCCACCTCGGCGGGACCGCCCAGCGTGCTCGCGTCCACGCAGACAGCGGCGCCGCTGCGGCGGGCCAGTTCCAGCGCGCCGGGCGACACGTCCACCGCCACCACCCGCGCCCCGCTCGCCGCCGCGATCATCACGGCGGACAGGCCGACGCCGCCGCAGCCGTGCACCGCCACCCACTCACCGGCGGCCACCCGGCCCTGCGCGATCACGGCCCGGAACGCGGTGGCGAACCGGCAGCCGAGCGCGGCGGCGGCCGCCTCGTCCAGCTCGTCCGGCAGCCGGACCAGGTTCACGTCGGCGTGCCGTACCGCGACCAGCTCGGCGAACGAGCCCCAGCCGGTGAAGCCCGGCTGGGTCTGCCGCTCGCAGACCTGCTGGTCGCCCGCGAGACACGACGGGCACCGCCCGCACGCGCAGACGAACGGCGCGGTGACCCGGTCGCCGGGCCGCCAGCCGCGTACGTCCGGTTCGGCCGCCACGACGACGCCGGCGAACTCGTGCCCCGGCACGTGCGGCAGGCGGATGTCCGGGTCGTGGCCCTGCCAGCCGTGCCAGTCGCTGCGGCACAACCCGGTAGCGCCGACCCGGACGACCACCCCGTCCGCCGCCGGCACCGGATCATCCACCCGGCAAACCTCTGGCCGCACCCCGAACCGCTCGAACACCACAGCACGCATGCCCCCGATCCTCACACCCCTACCC
>NZ_MAGP01000032.1 GCF_002926165.1 Micromonospora chalcea
TGGCGGGGTAGGTCGCGTAGTTGTTCGCGCCAGTAGGTTCGTTGGGTTTGCAGGTCGGCGGCGTTGCGGAGGCGGGTGTATTCGTCGTGGGACTGGTGCAGTGTGGGTGCGGGGTGTGTCCAGGTGGGTGTGTGGCCGGTGTGTCGTGCGGTGTAGGCGTGGGTGAGGTCTCGGACGAGTAGTCCGTATGACCAGCCGTCGAAGGCGATGTGGTGGATGCCGATGCCGAAGAGGATTCGGTTGGTGGTTTTGTTTCGGATCAGGGCGGCGCGCCAGTTGCGGCCTTGGGTGTAGTCGAGGGGTTGTTGTACTGCTTCGGCGAGTTGGTCGAGGGCGTCGTGTTCGGTGGCGGCGTCGGCGAGGAGTCGTAGCTGGGGCATGCCGGGGTTGGGTGGGATGATTGCGGTTGGTGGGTCGGTGCGCCGGTAGCGGGCGTGTAGGGCCTGGTGGCGGTGGTGGAGGTCGCCGAGGGCGGCCATGAGGGCTCGTAGGTCCAGCTCACCCTCGATCCACCAGGTGACCGGGACGACGACCTCCAGCGGCGACATCAGGCACTTCGCCACCTGCTGCGCGAGCGGGACCGGTCCCGCTCGCGCAGCAGGTGGCGAAGTGCCTGATGTCGCCGCTGGAGGTCGTCGTCCCGGTCACCTGGTGGATCGAGGGTGAGCTGGACCTACGAGCCCTCATGGCCGCCCTCGGCGACCTCCACCACCGCCACCAGGCCCTACACGCCCGCTACCGGCGCACCGACCCACCAACCGCAATCATCCCACCCAACCCCGGCATGCCCCAGCTACGACTCCTCGCCGACGCCGCCACCGAACACGACGCCCTCGACCAACTCGCCGAAGCAGTACAACAACCCCTCGACTACACCCAAGGCCGCAACTGGCGCGCCGCCCTGATCCGAAACAAAACCACCAACCGAATCCTCTTCGGCATCGGCATCCACCACATCGCCTTCGACGGCTGGTCATACGGACTACTCGTCCGAGACCTCACCCACGCCTACACCGCACGACACACCGGCCACACACCCACCTGGACACACCCCGCACCCACACTGCACCAGTCCCACGACGAATACACCCGCCTCCGCAACGCCGCCGACCTGCAAACCCAACGAACCTACTGGCGCGAACAACTACGCGACCTACCCCGCCAAGGCGAAGGCCGGCCGCAGGAGATCCTGGAACAGACCCCGACCTGGGGCCCCAAGACCGGGCACATCGTCGCTGTCCCGCCCGAGCTGGTACGGCGCTGGGACCGGGCCGCCGCCGAACACCGCTTCAGCCGTTCCACCTACTTCGCCGCCGCCTACGCCTCGGCGCTGCGCGCCATCCATCAGCAGGACGACATCGCCCTGCTGATGATCGTCGCCCAACGCGGCAGCCGCGTCCTCGACTCCGCGTTCACGAGCAGGATCAGCAGCAACTGTCTCCGGGTCCGGTTCGGCGGCCCGGAGAAGGACCTGATGCGCGCCCTCCAGCAGACCGCGGACGAGCTGATGGCCGCGCAGGACGTCTCCTTCCTGGAGATGGTCACCGACGACCCGGTCCTCGACCTGCCCCGCGAGGTGATCAACAGCCTGCCCTCGTTCGCCTACCAGGACAACCTCGTCCTCCCGCTGGACCTGCCCGGCTGCCGGACCGAGGAGGTCGTCGAACCGTACGCCCGGGAGTGGTCCGGTGCCTGCGTCGCCGAGGTGCTGCCCGGCGACGAGAGTGTCCTCCTGCGGGTCACCATCCGTACCGACCTGGTCCCGGCCCCCGCCGCCGAGATCCTGGCCACCGGCATGCTGCGCTTCCTGGAAGCCGGCCCCGAGGCGGTCAGCGACACACGCTGACCACAGCCTGGCGGCAGCGCGCCGGGCTGCTCACGCGAGCAGCCCGGCGCGCTCCGGTCCGGGTCAGTGGACGAGGGCCGCCGGGCAGTGCGCCAGCAACTCCGCCGGGGCGTGCACGACCAGGTCGGGGCCGGCCGCGAGCAGCGCCGCGATGTCCCCGCCGTGCCACGTCGTAGCGACGGCCGTCGCCCCGGCGTCCCGGCCGCTGAGCAGGTCGATCACCGCGTCGCCCACCATCATGGCCTCGTGCGGCGGCACGTCGAGGTTGCCCAGTGCCTGGAGCACGATGTCCGGGGCAGGCTTGGGACGGGCCACCTCGTCGGAACCGATCACCTGGCCGAAGAGGCCCAGCACGCCGAGTTGGTCGAGCAGGGAGCGGGCCCTCGGGCCGGCCTTGCCGGTGGCGATCCCCATCCGGATGCCACGCGAGTGCAGGGTCTCCAGGGTCTCCCGGACGCCGGGGAAGAGCGGCACGAGGTGGGCCATCCGGTAGCTCTCGCGGACGAACGGCCCCTCCATCTCCAGGGGCAGCCCCATCAGGCGCATGATGTCCGGGAAGTACCGGCCCATGTGCCGGTTGTACTCCTCGAACGGTGCCGGCCCGTCGCCCACCACCTCGGCGTACGCGATGCTGAACGCCTCACGCATGACGGCCGAACTGTCGACGATGACGCCGTCGAGGTCGAACACGACCGCGCGGATCGGGCCGCGCGCCGGCGACGGCGGGGTCACCTCGACTGTGGACGATGGACGGCTCATGGCTGCTCCCGGAAGGGGTTGGGGCCGACGGTGGTTCTCACCCGGCGCGATGGCCCACCAGTGCGTGCTGGCGCTCCGGCCGGGTGGGCCGGGCGCACTGGTAGATCCGTTCGATGATGTCGATGGTCCGGCGGGCCTCGGCGACGGCCGCGCCCCGGGCGGCCGGGTCGGCGAGCAGCCCGGGCAGGGCGTCGAGCTGGTGGTCGTACTCCGCGCCGATCGGCTCCCCGGGCAGCGGCAGCCGCGCGGTCCGGCCGTCGCGGGTACGCGTCAGCACCGGCGTGGGCTCCCGGTTGGGACTGAAGCCGAACGTGCAGCGCAGCGTCGCCGACCCCGCGGCGCCGTGCACGGTGACGGTGGTGCGGTCCAGCGACTCGTGCGAGGCCCAGCAGGCGTGCAGGGCGACGGAGGCGCCGGTGTCGGTGAGCAGGAACCCCCGGGCGGTGTCCTCGACGTCGCCGGGAACATGGCCTGCGGTGTCGGCCCCGCCGCGCCAGGCGGCGTGGGCGGCGCTGTCGTTGACGAAGTCGTCCGAGACGCTGCCGATCGCGTGAGTGACCCGGGCCGGGCCGAGCAGCGGCAGCACCGTGTCGAGCAGGTGCCAGCCGAGGTCAACCAGCGCGCCCCCGCCGGACTGGTCGCGGCGGGTGAACCAGCCGCCCGCGTCGGGCACCCCTCGGGCGCGAACCCAGGCCACATCGACGTGCCGGATCGGGCCCAGCTCACCGGTCACGTCGGCCAGCGCCCGGACGTCGGCCCGGTAACGGGCGGCGCTGCCGGCCAGCAGCACCGCGCCGCCGTCGCGCTCCGCGTCGGCCAGGATGCCCGCCTCGGCGGAGGTCAGGCAGACCGGCTTCTCCAGGAACACCGGTACGCCCCGGCGCAGCAGCCGGACGGCGACGACCGCGTGCAGGTGGTTCGGTACGGCGACCACCGCCAGGTCGACCGTTCCGGCGGGCAGGTCCTCGACGTCGGCGTACGCGGACGCGACGGCGTGCGTGTCGCGGGCCCGATCGCGCACCATGGGCTGCGGGTCGACCACGGCGACCACCTCGAAGCCGGGGTGTGCGGCGAGCCGGGGCAGCCAGATCTCCCGCCCGGCCCAGCCGAGGCCGACCACCGCGACCCGCACCGGCCGGCCGGCCGCGGCCGGGGGCCGGGCCGTCATCCGGCGAGGATGTCGGCGAGCACGGCGGCGATCTCGTGCATCTGCTGCTCCGTGCCGAGCAGCGTGCGGTGGTGCAGCCAGAGGCAGTCGGAGTGGATCTGCTCGGTGTTGGGGCAGCGGGCCGCGATCTCCTCTACCGACTCGTCGGGCGCGCCGGCCTTCCAGAAGCCCTCGCACCGGTAGATCGCCCGGAACGCCACGAACGCCGGGACGCCCCGGGCGATGAGCGCGTCCACCACGGCACGGCGACGCTCGATGCCGATCCCGGGGATACGGAACATCGCCATGTAGTGCGGGTTGCGGTCGGTGCGGGGGTCGGTCGCCTGCGGCACGACGCCCGGGATCTCGGCGAGCAGGCTTGACAGCAGCGGCCAGCGCTGCTCGCGCAGCGCGACCTGCTCGTCGAGGCGGGTCAGCTGGGCGCGTAGCACAGCGGCGGTGAACTCGCTCATCCGGTAGTTCGAGCCGGTGGTGCTGTGCAGGTATTCGCGGTCGGTGCGGGGCCGGCCGCAGCTGTGCACGAGGAATGCCCGCTCGCGCAGTTCCTCGTCGGGGAAGACGACCGCTCCGCCCTCGCCGGCGGTCATGAGCTTGCCGTTCTGGAAGCTGAAGGCGGCCACCGAGCCGAGCGCGCCGGCCCGCCGGCCGCGCCACTGCGCGCCCTGGGCGTGTGCCGCGTCCTGCAGCAGAGCCACTCCGGCGTCGGCGGCGAGCTTGTCGAGCGCGTCCATGTCGGCGAACTGCCCGGCCATGTGCACCGGCATGATCACCTTGGTACGGGGGGTGATCGCGGCCTCGACGGCGACGGGGTCGACGCAGTAGGTGTCCAGGTCGACGTCGACCGGCACGGCGACCGCGCCGAGACGCTGCGCGGCCAGCGAGGACGAGATGAACGTGAACGCCGGGACGATCACCTCCGTACCGGGGCCGACGCCGAGCACCTCCAGCGCGACTTCCAGCGCGTGGGTGCCGTTGGTGACGGCAAGCGCGTGGGGGCTGCCGTGGTAGTCACCGAACTCCCGCTCGAAGGAGTCGACCTCACTGCCGCCCATCCGCCACCACTGACCCTGTTCGAGGGCGCGGATCAGTCCGGTTCGCTCCTCGTCGCCGTACTGCGGCCACTCGGGGAACTCGGACACCGTCGAGGGCTGACCACTCATGACTTCCCACTTCCCAACTCGGGCAGACCAGGGGCTTGGGCGGACCATCGGGCGGGACGACCCGAGACCGCCGGTGCGCGGGCCGGGCGCAGCGGAGCACCGGATGGCCGCGCGGTACGTGACGCCTCCGTCTGGAGCCGGCGGCGTCGCTTCAGCAGGGAGGACGGTAACCGACGCGGATACGCGGTCACCGCCCCTAACAGCCCCTAGCCACCCCTTAGTCCGCCGTGCGTCGGGCGCCGCCGGTTCGCCGGGAGCCGTCGGCGTAGTAAGACTGCGGTGACCAGTCATCAGGCTCTGCGGGACCAGGGCCGTGCCCCACGAGGTGAAGCGTGTCGGACGTGCTGCTGCTGAACGGCCCGAACCTGGGCATTCTCGGCCGGCGGGAACCGGAGATCTACGGCACCGACACCCTGGACGACATCGAACGCGCCGTCGGCGAGGAGGTCGCCGCCCGGGGCTGGGGTGTGGTCGCCGAGCAGCACGACTGCGAGGGTGCGCTGATCCGTACGATCCAGAACAGCTACGACACGGTGGGCGCGATCGTCAACCCGGGCGCCCTGATGATCGCGGGCTGGAGCCTGCGCGACGCGCTGGCCAACTACCCCCGGCCCTTCGTCGAGGTGCATCTGTCCAACGTGTGGGCGCGGGAGAGCTTCCGGCACGACTCGGTGATCGCCCCGCTGGCCAGCGGGGTGATCGTCGGGCTCGGAGCGCTGGGCTACCGGCTGGCCGCGCGCGCCCTCACCGCGACCGTCCGATGACGACCGGGCACCTCGCCGTCCGGTGCCGTGGGCGCCGGCGTGCCGGCGGTACGGTCGTCCGCACGTCCCGACTCTTCCCGAAGGACCTCACGTGGAGATTCCCGTCCTCGTCCTGACCCTCGTCCTCGCGGCCGTGTTCGCGGGCACCGCCGTGCCGAAGCTCACCGGGCAGGCACAGATGCGCGAGCGGATGGACCACCTCGGCGTCTCGCCGGGGCTGACCCGCGTGCTGGGGGTGCTGGAACTCGCCGCGGTCGCCGGGCTGCTGCTCGGCCTGCTCTGGCCGCCCCTGGGCATCGCGGCGGCGATCGGTCTCGCCCTGCAGATGACGGGCGCGGTCGTCTACCACGCCCGGGCGAAGGACCCGGCCGCGACGATCCTGACGCCGGTGATCTTTGCCGTCGCCGCCCTGGCGCTCGTCTACCTGCACGTGCGGCTGGGCTGAGGCCGGCCGTGTCCGGTCCGCAGCGCCACGGCGGCGTCCTCGGCATCGACGTCGGCGGCACCAAGGTCGCGTTGCACGCGGAGGCACCCGGGCGGCCGGCGTACGACCGGACCTTCCGCTGGCCCCGGGTGGCCGCCGACCCGGCCGACGACCTGACGGTGCTGGCCGTCGAGGTGGACCGGCTGCTCGACCGGTGGGGGCCGGTGGACGCGGTCGGGGTGGCCATGCCGGCGACCACTGACACCGGGGGCACCGTCACCACCTGGCCTGGGCGCCCCGGCTGGGCGGGCCTCGACCTCACCGGCGCGCTGCGCCGCCTCTTTCCCGACGCGGCGACCGCCGTCGCCGACGACGGTGATCTCGCCGCCCTGGCCGAGGCGCGCTGCGCCGGCGCGGACGACGTGGTCTACCTGGGCGTCGGCACCGGGATCGGCGGCGGCGTCGTGCTGGCCGGCCGGCCGGTGCCGGGCCGGTCCTCCGCCGAGATCGGCCACATGGTCGTCGCCCTCGACGGTGAGCGCTGCGACTGCGACCGGCACGGCTGCCTCCAGTCCGTCGCGTCCGGCCCCGCCACCCTGCGCCGCGCCGCCGCCCGCCGGGGCGGCGAGGTGGGCTTCGACGACCTACGGGCCGGACTCGACGGGCGCGAGCCCTGGGCGGTGGCTGCGGTCGAGGAGAGCTGCCGGGCGCTGGCGGCGGCGGTGGTGAGCCTCGGCGAGATCCTCGATCCGGCGCTGGCGATCGTGGGCGGCGGCCTCGCCGCCGGCCTGCCCGGCTTCGTGCCGCTCGTCGCGCAACGGGCACGTCGCGCCGGCCGGCCCGGGCGCCCGGCGCCACCGGTGCGTCCCGCCGCCCTCGGCGGGCTGTCGTCCCTGCACGGCGCGGTGGAGCTGGCTCGTGACCTGACCGGCACGTCGGCTCCCGCGCGCCCCGTCCCCATCGCCTAGAGGAGAGCAGCATGGTCAGGATCGGTGTCATCGTCGGCAGCACGCGACCCGGCCGCAAGGCCGACGCCGTGGCCCGCTGGGTGCGCGACGTCGCCGCCAAGCGGGGCGACGCCACTGTCGAACTGGTCGACATCGCCGACTACGCCCTGCCACACTTCGACGAGGTGCTGCCGCCGTCGATGGCGCCGTCGCGACGCCCGGCCGTACGCCGCTGGGCGGCGACCGTGGCCGGGTTCGACGGCTTCGTCTTCGTCACGCCGGAGTACAACCACTCCATCCCGGGCGCGCTGAAGGATTCCCTCGACTTCCTCTACCAGGAGTGGCAGCACGCAGCCGCCGGCCTCGTCAGCTACGGCGTGCACGGCGGCACCCGGGCGGCGGAGCACCTGCGGCTGGTCCTCGGGCAGCTCGGCGTCGCCGACGTCCGCTCCCAGGTCGCGCTCTCTCTGACGACCGACTTCGTCAACTTCCGCGACTTCCGGCCGGCCGCGCACCACGAGCAGGCCCTCGGCACCATGCTCGACGAGGTGGTCGCCTGGGCCGGCACACTGCGGACGCTGCGCCGGGCCTGACGCCGCTGCGGCTGCGCGTCGGCGACCGGGGTCGGGCACCGGCATCGACCCGCTGGCACGGCACGGCGGGAAACGAGTTCGCGCCGGCCACGGCGGAGGACGAAGGGACACCCTGGAGGGATGCCCGCCGTCGTAGGCCGGGCCGGCCCGCGCAGTGCGGCGACCGCCACCGCGAGACCACCGGCGGCGGTGGCCTCCACCCATGATCGGCTGTCCTCTGTCGTCGCTGCGGCATGACACGATGGCCGTGCCCTGCGCCGCCGGTGGCCGGGCACGACACTGATGGAGTCGGGATGTCAGAACTGGCCGGCACGCCGGTGCCAGGATTGGCGAAGCTGTGGACGCACGACCCGGTCACCGCCGGCCGGTATCGGCTGCTCGGCCGGCTGGGCGCGGGTGGGCAGGGGGTCGTATACCTCGGTGAGGACGACGCTGGTGACCGCGTCGCGGTCAAGATGGTCAACGTCGATCTGACTGATCCACGGGCGCGGTCGCAGTTCGTGAAGGAGATCGCCGCCGCGCGCCGGGTCGCTCCGTTCTGCACCGCGCAGGTGCTCTTCGCCGAGGTCGACGGCGAGCGTCCCTACGTGGTCAGTGAGTTCATCGAAGGCCCGACCCTGCACCGGCACGTCCGCGAACGCGGCCCGGTGACCGGTAACGCCCTGCACCGGCTCGCGGTCGGCACTGTCACCGCGCTCGCCGCGATCCACAGTGCCGGCGTGGTGCACTGCGATCTGAAGCCGGACAACGTGGTGCTGGGCAGGGACGGCCCTAGGGTGATCGACTTCGGCATCGCTCGCGCGCTGGGCGTGACCGAGACGGCGTCCAGCCGGGTCATGGGGACCACCGCGTACATGGCACCCGAGCGGTTCCGCAACGACGCTGTCGGTCCGCCCTGCGACGTCTTCGCCTGGGCGGCCACGATCGCGTTCGCTGCCGGTGGCCGGCCACCCTTCGGCGATGATTCGCTCTTCGCCGTGATGCACCGGGTGCTGCACGATCCGCCCGACCTGCCGGCGTTGCCTCCCGTGCTGGACGAGCTGATCCGGGAGTGCCTGGCGAAGGATCCGGCGGATCGGCCGGGTGCCGAGCAGGTGCTGGTGCGGCTGCTGCGGCAGGACGCCACGGCCACCGTGCCGCTACGTCGGGAGAGCCTGCTCGAGGTCGGCAACGAGACCGCGGGCACGCCGACGCCGAACCATCCCCTTCCCCGGATCACGCCGACGGCACCGCAGCCGCGCCCGACGCAGCCACAGCCACAGCCACAGCCACAGCCGACGGTGCCGACCCAGGCCCGGCCGACGCAGCCGGCACACCCACGGATGACGACCCAGCCGGCGTACCTGCCGGCGACGGAGCCCGGCGTCGGCGCCGGGTCCGGCGGCGCGTTGCGGCGGCTGCGTCGTGAGGCCCTCGACGCCTGGGGCATCTCGACAGCGCTCTTCCTCGGCTCGGCCGGCGCCGCCGCCGGCTACGTCGCGTCGAGCGCGATCGGCCCGGCCGCCGCAGTCGGGGCGGTCGCCTTCGTCGTGGTCTACCTGGTCCGGCTGCTGGTCGCTACGGCGGTCGGGGGACGGTCCGACCGCCCGTGACGCCGCGGCAGGGGTCCGGGTCGCCGGCTGGCGCCGGATCGATAGGTTGACGGCCACCAGCCGCCCGCCGAGGAGGACGCCCCGATGACCCCATCCGTTACCCGCACGCGGCAGTGGTTGCCCTACACCGCCGCCGTCACCGCCGGGCTGGTGGTCATCGCCGGGGCGTTCGTGTTCGTCCAGCAGCGCGATGCGGGCAGCGAGGTGCCCCGCACCGACTGCGCCACCACCCTCCAGGTCAACTCGTCGACGGAGAAGGCGGCGCTGCTGGTCGACCTGGCCGAGCGCTACAACCGCAGCAGCCGGTCGATCGACGGCGGCGGCTGCGCCCAGGTGCACGTCAGCGCGCTCAACTCGGGCCAGGCCGCCGAGGCGCTGGCCACCGGCTGGACCCACACCGGCCTGCCGCGACCACAGGTCTGGCTGCCGACGTCGAGCCTGTGGACCGGCCAGCTCCGGCTGCTCGACCAAGCCGCCGGGCGAGCACCGCAGACCCCGGACCGCTACCCGTCGATCGCCAACAGCCCACTGGTGATCGCGATGCCGCAGCCCAAGGCCGAACTGATACGCCGGCGCGGGCCGCTGGGCTGGGGGGAGATCCTGGGCCTGTCCGGGCGGGAC
>NZ_MAGP01000033.1 GCF_002926165.1 Micromonospora chalcea
GGGTCAGGCGGGGAGGTCAGGGAGTGGGGCGTTCGGCGGCTCGGACCGCCTCGGCGTACGCCAAGGTGGCACGACGCAGGGCGGCCTCGGGATCGATGCCGGCCTGGCGGGCGGCGGCGACAGTTGCCAGCAGGCTCGCCCCCAGCCGCGCTTCCGGGTCCACCTGCGACTCGGCCAGCGGGGGCGGTACGGCTAGGCCGACCCGGCCGGCCCGGTCCAGGATCTTCGCGGTCAGCGAGAGCGCCGGCTGGCTCAGCGCGATGCCGTCCAACACCGAGTCGCGGGTCTTCTCGGCCCGCTTGATCCGTTCCCAGTTCGCCTCGATCTCCTCGATCGAGCCGGCCGGCTCGCCGGAGAACACGTGCGGGTTACGCCGCACCATCTTGTCGACGAGCGTTCCGGCCACGTCGTCGACGGTCCAGCTCTTGCCGTCCGGTAGGTCCTCGGCCAGCCGGGCGTGCAGCAGCACCTGGAGCAACACGTCGCCCAGTTCCTCGCGGAGCGCGTCGGTGTCGTCGGCGCTGATCGCGTCGTACGCCTCGTAGCACTCCTCCAGCAGGAACCCGGCCAGGCTGCGGTGGGTCTGCGCCCGCTTCCACGGGTCTCCGCCCGGGGAGGCCAGCCGGTCCATCACCTCGACCGCGTCGAGCAGCCGGGCGCCGGGTGGGTCCCACGAGCCGTACATCAGTTCCAGCTCGGCCAGGCCGGGCTCGCGCGCCAGCAGCAGCCCCAGCTCACGGGCCAGCGTCTCGTCGCCGGCCGGGCCGGCCAGCCACACCGCCCCGCCGTGCGTGGCGGCGGCGTCGAGCAGCGCCTGGGTCGCGCCCTCGGTCACCACGCTCACCTCGGCGCCAGCCGTCCGGACCGCCCGGGTCAGCTCGCTCTCCGCACCGGCGAGGACCGGCGCGGAGCGTACGGCGTCCCAGGCGGCCGAGGTCAGCAGGCCGGCGGGCAGCCGGGGTGAGGTGACGAGCAGGACGATGCGGGCGGTCATGCGGTTCCGGGAGCCGGCGAACCACCGGCCGGCGCCTCCGGCGTCGAGATGTCGGTGACCGGGCCGTCCTGGCTGACGTAGGGCAGCGAGTAGAAGACGAGCGACTGGCCGGTGTTGACGAGCGACGGCACGCCGCTCACGCCGAACCGGGGGTTGACGCTCACGTCCACCTTCTCGGCCTGCTGCTGCAGCGCGTTGCTGAGCGCGGTGGCGCTGCGCACGAACCCGGCCTCGCCGAACGCCTGCCGGACCTGGTCGACGGTCAGCCCCGGCTGGATCGCCCCGGTCTTCTCGATGGCGCGGTAGACGGCCACCAGGGACTCGTCGCTGAGGTCGGCCGGGGGCAGGCTCTGCTGGAGGGTGGCGGAGAGGTCCACCCACTCGCCCCACAGCTTCGTGTACTCGGTGGTCGCCGGCATCCGCAGCGGCTGCTGAAGCTGCTCCGGGGACACCTCGTCGGTGACCTGGAGGCCCTTCTCGGCCGCCACGCGCTTGCCGAGGTCGAGCGCGACGAGCAGGTTCAGCACGTCCTGCCGGGTCACCGGGGACCGCAGCTCCTCCGGCGACGGCGTCTGCGGCGCCTGGTTCCGGACGGCGTCCGCGTACTGCCGCTGCGCGTCGTCGTAGATCGCATCGACCCGCTCGACGGAGTAACGGGTGTCTCCGACGTAGGCGGCGACGTCCGGGGCGGACCGGCCACAGGCGGCGAGAGAGAGCGCGGCAAGGGCCGCGACGCTGACGGCGACGAGGGAACGACGTGCACGCATGTGGCTCACTCTCTCACGCCCCGTACCGGCCTGTGACTCCACCCACCTCATCGCGCACCCGCCGGGACCGCACGAGCCAGCTCCTCGGGCTTGCCCAGGACATCCGCCAGGAGCTGCTCACACCACTCCAGCAACGCCTGGTCGCGCAGCGGCTCGCCACCGATCCGCCGGGTGCTGGGCCGGGGCACGCTGACCTGGTCGAGCGCCTGCTTGTAGACCGAGTCCGGGTGGTAGCGCTTGAGCCGCATCTGCTTCGAGTCGGGCAGCGGCAGCGGGCCGAACCGGATGTGCTTGCCCTGCATCGACACGTCGGTGAGCCCGTAGCGGCGGGCCAGCAGCCGGAACCGCGCCACCGCGACCAGGTTCTGCACCGGCGCGGGCGGCTCGCCGTACCTGTCGGTCATCTCGGCGACCACCTCGCGCAGCCGCTCGGCGTCGCGGGCCTCGGCGAGCTTGCGGTACATCTCCAGGCGCAGCCGCTCCACTCCGACGTAGTCGTGCGGCAGGTGCGCGTCGATCGGCAGGTCGACCTTGACCTCCGTCTCCTCCTCGGTGCTCTCGCCCTTGAAGGCGGAGACGGCCTCGCCGACCATACGGACGTACAGGTCGAAGCCGACGCCCTCGATGTGGCCGGACTGCTCGCCGCCGAGCAAATTGCCGGCGCCGCGGATCTCCAGGTCCTTCATCGCCACGTACATGCCCGCGCCGAGTTCGGTGTGCTGGGCGATGGTGGCCAGCCGCTCGTGCGCGTTCTCGGTGAGCGGCTTCTCCGGCGGGTAGAGGAAGTACGCGTACGCCCGCTCGCGGCCCCGGCCGACCCGGCCGCGGATCTGGTGCAGCTGGGCCAGGCCGAGCAGGTCGGCCCGCTCCACGATGAGCGTGTTGGCGTTCGGGATGTCGATGCCGGACTCGACGATGGTGGTGCAGACCAGGACGTCGAATTCCTTCTCCCAGAAGCCGACCATCACCTTCTCCAGCGCCTCCTCGCCCATCTGGCCGTGCGCCACCGCGACCCGGGCCTCCGGCACCAGCTCCCGCAGCTTGCGGGCCGTCTTCTCGATCGACTCGACCCGGTTGTGCAGGTAGAAGACCTGACCGTCGCGGAGCAGCTCGCGGTGGATGGAGGCGGCCACCTGCCGGTCGTCGTACGCCCCGACGAACGTGAGCACCGGGTGCCGCTCCTCCGGCGGGGTGGCGATGGTGGACATCTCCCGGATGCCGGTGATCGCCATCTCCAGCGTGCGCGGGATCGGGGTGGCCGACATGGCGAGCACGTCGACCGAGGCGCGCAGCGTCTTCAGGTGCTCCTTGTGCTCGACGCCGAACCGCTGCTCCTCGTCGATGATCACAAGGCCCAACTGCTTGAACCGGGTGGACGCCTGG
The DNA here is from genome assembly GCF_002926165.1 of Micromonospora chalcea. Lineage (GTDB taxonomy): Bacteria > Actinomycetota > Actinomycetes > Mycobacteriales > Micromonosporaceae > Micromonospora > Micromonospora chalcea. The sequence continues at coordinate 3,145 of NZ_MAGP01000033.1, forward strand.
AGCAGCCGGTGGGTGCCGATGACGATGTCGACGGTGCCGGCGGCGACCATCTCCAGCGTCTGCTCGGTCTCCTTCGGCGTCTGGAACCGGGACAGTTGCCGGATCGACACCGGGAACTGGCTCATCCGCTCGGCGAACGTGTTGTAGTGCTGCTGCACCAGCAGCGTGGTCGGCACCAGCACCGCCACCTGCTTGCCGTCCTGCACCGCCTTGAACGCCGCCCGTACCGCGATCTCGGTCTTGCCGTAGCCGACGTCGCCGCAGATCAGCCGGTCCATCGGGACGGTCTGTTCCATGTCCCGCTTGACCTCCTCGATGGCGGCCAGCTGGTCGGGCGTCTCCTGCCAGGGGAAGGCGTCCTCCAGCTCCCGCTGCCACGGGGTGTCGGGGGCGAAGTTGTGCCCCTTGGACGCCTTGCGCGCGGCGTAGAGCTGGATGAGCTGCGCGGCGATCTCGCGGACCGCCTTGCGCGCCCGCGCCTTGGACTTCTGCCAGTCCGAGCCGCCCATCTTGTGCAGCGTGGGCTGCTCGCCGCCGACGTAGCGGGAGAGCTGGTCGGGCTGGTCGGTCGGCACGAACAGGCGGTCGCCGGGCTGGCCGCGCTTGCTCGGCGCGTACTCGATGACCAGGTATTCGCGGCTGGCACCGTTCACCGTGCGCTGCACCAGCTCGACGTACCGGCCGATGCCGTGCTGCTCGTGCACCACGAAGTCGCCGGCCTTCAGCTCCAGCGGGTCGATGGTGTTGCGCCGCCGGCTGGGCATCTTGCGCATGTCGCGGGTGGAGGTGCCCCGGCCGCCGGTGACGTCGTTGCCGGTGAGCAGCACGAACTTCGACGCCTCGTCGACGAAGCCGGCGGTCAGGCAGCCGCACGACACGAGCAGCTCGCCCGGTGCGGGCGCGGTGGGCACCTCCTCGGTGAGCCGGGCGCCGAGACCGGCGTCGCGGAGCACCTCGACGGCCCGCTGGGCGGGGCCGTGCCCCTCGAAGACCAGCGCGATCGACCAGCCCTCGCCGGCCCAGCGCTTCAGGTCCTCGACCACCCGGGCCGTCTCGCCGTGGTAGAGCGGGGCCGGCTGGGCGGCCAGGCTCACCGCGATGGCGTCGTCGGGGGTGACGTCGACCTCGGCCGGCGCGTCCTCCCAGGGCTGCCGGGCCGGTGCCGCGTCCGCCTCGACCAGGCCGAACGGCGCGAGCGTCCACCAGGGCTGGCGCAGGGCGCGGGCTGCCGTGCGTACCTCGGCCAGGGTCTTGAAGGCGGCGGCGCCGAGGTCGACCGGGGCCTGGCCGCCGACGGCGGCCGCGGCCCAGCTGGCCTGGAGAAACTCCTCCGAGGTACGGACCAGGTCGTGCGCGCGGGTGCGGATGCGCTCGGGGTCGCAGAGGAGTACGTGGGTGCCGGCCGGCATGCAGTCGACGAGCAGTTCCAGCGCGTCGGCGCCGATCAGCACCGGCGCGAGGGACTCCATGCCCTCCACCGGGATGCCCTCGGCGAGCTTGTCCAGGATCTCGGCCAGCTCGGGGTGCTCGGCGGCGAGCGCGGCGGCCCGCTCCCGCACGTCCGGGGTGAGCAGCAGCTCGCGGCACGGCGGCGCCCACATCTGCGCGACGCCCTCGATGGTGCGCTGGTCGGCGACCGCGAACGTGCGGATCTCCTCCACCTCGTCGCCCCAGAACTCGACCCGGGACGGGTGCTCGTCGGTGGGCGGGAAGACGTCCAGGATGCCGCCGCGTACCGCGAACTCGCCGCGCTTGGTGACCAGGTCGACCCGGGCGTACGCCATGTCGGTGAGCCGGCGGGCGACCTCTTCCAGGTCGGCCTCGTCACCGGCGGCGAGCTGGACGGGTTCCAGGTCGCCGAGGCCCTTGAGCTGCGGCTGGAGCAGCGACCGGACCGGCGCGAGCACGACCCGCAGCGGCCCGGTGCGGCCGTGCGCGTCGGCGGCCTCCGGGTGGGCGAGGCGGCGCAGCACGGCGAGGCGCCGCCCGACCGTGTCGGAGCGGGGCGACAGGCGCTCGTGCGGCAGCGTCTCCCAGGACGGGAAGACCGCCACCTGCTCCGGCGGCAGCAGGCTGCCCAGCGCGGAGGCCAGGTCGTCGGCCTCCCGGGTGGTGGCGGTGACCGCGAGCACGGGACGGCCCGCGCCGCCGGCCGGCTCGTCGGCGGCGACCGCTGCCACCGCGAACGGGCGCAGCGCGGCGGGGGCGGTGAGGTCGAGCCCGTCGACCTGCGCGGCACCGGAGCGCGCCAGGTCACGCGCCCGGGCCAGCCCCGGGTCGGCCAGGGCGGCGGAGAAGAGTCCGGTGAGCATCAGTGATCACTTCCAGCGGATCGACACACGACGACGACCCCGCGTCCAGCCGGACGGGGGGTGCACCGTTCGAGCCTATCCCCCTCCACCGACGATCCGGGCCCGCCCGATCTTCGATCTTGACCGGCCGTGACCGGGCGTGGTGCGGTGGGCGGATGGTCGAGTATCGGGCGGTCTTCGACGCCCAGGTGGATTTCGCAAACGGTGGTGGCCTGCGCACGGACGGGTTCCGGTTGGACGTGCCGCACCCGGACGTCACCGACGACGAGGTGGCCGCTCTGCTGGTCCGGCACCTCGGGCTGCTCATGGTCGGCGAGGTGCGGATCACCAACCGGACCGTGGTCGAGGAGCCGCACAAGGGCGGACGGGGCCTCGATGTGCCGGCCTCGGGTGGGCGGAAGCTCGTCGAACTGAGTCACGTGATCGCCGAAGGGCTGGTCACGCTGCCCGGCTGGCCCGGCCCGGCGATCAGCGACTGGCTGACCCGGGAGGAGTCCCGGAATCGGTACGCGCCGGGCGTCGAGTTCCACGTCGCCCGGATCGACATGATCGCCAACACCGGCACGTACGTGGACACGCCGTCGCACCGCTTCGCCGACGGGCCGGACCTGACCGGGGTGCCGCTGGACCGCCTCGCCGACCTGCCCGGCCTGGTGGTACGCGTGCCGGCCGGTACCCGGGCGGTGGACAGGCTGATGCTCGCCCCGTACGACGTGGCCGGGTGCGCGGTGCTGCTGCACACCGGCTGGGACGCGCACTTCGGCACCGACAGGTACGCCGCGCCGGAGGCGCCCTTCCTGACCGGTGACGGTGCGCAGTGGCTGGCCGAGGCGGGCGCGGCGCTCGTCGGCATCGACTCGATCAACATCGACGACATGACTCCGGCGGCAGCGGGTCAGCGCCCGGCGCACACCGGTCTGCTGGCCGCCGGGGTGCCGATCGTGGAGCACCTGACCGGCCTGGACGCGCTGCCGCCGACCGGCTTCCGGTTCACCGCCGCCCCGCCACGGGTCGCCGGCATGGGCACGTTCCCGGTGCGGGCCTTCGCCGTCGTGGCCGCCTGACCCAGCCGAGATGGCGGCCCACCGCTCTCCGACACCCACCGCTCGCCTCGCCGAGGCGCAGTAGATCTCTGCGCCCACCCGACCGCTGCCAGCAGCGAGTGGAACGGCACGGGTGTCAAGACGGGCCCGAGACACCCACGGCGTTCCACTGACCGGCACTTCGAGGCGTGAGTGGAACGGCGTGGGTGTCAAACGGGGACGTAGACACCCATGGCCGAGCGGCGGACGGCGGGTGCGGGCGGGTCAGTAGCGGACGGCGATCCGTCGCTCCACCGCGTCCACGCGGATCTCGCCGCCGTACGGGATGATCAGCTGCGGGTCGGTGTGGCCCAGGTCGACGTCGAAGACCACCACCGGGTCGCCCGCGTAGGGGGCAAGAGCCGACAGGATCGCCGCCCGCTGGTCGGCGGCCCAGGCCAGCCGCTCCGCGACCGTGTGGGGCCGGTCGAAGTCCCACGCCTTGGGCCGGCCCACCACGATCGCCGGGAAGCCGGCGAGCAACCCGCGCTCGCCCAGGTTCCGCACGATCCGGAAGACCTCCTGCGCGGACGGCATCTCCTCCGAGGTCTCCAGCACCAGCACCGAGCCGGCCAGGTCGGCCGCGCGCGGAACGCGGTCGGTCGCCATCAGCCAGTGCAGGATCTCCAGATTGCCGCCCCACGTGCGGCCCTGCATCACCTCGGCCGGGCCGTGCCAGCGCCAGCCCTCGGACGGGTACATCGGCGGCTCCTCGGCCAGCGTGGCCGGGTCGCGCCAGTCGCACGGCTCGTCGCCCCACTCGGGGGCGGGGGTCAGCTCGTACCAGCCGGAGGTGAACAGCGCGGCGCGCAGCGAGTCGAGCGTCAGCGGGTGCGGCTTGCCGGAGCGCCCGAGGTGCACCAGCACGGACCCGCCGTGGTAACCGACGAGATCCAGCCGGTAGAGGTGGTTGAGCACGTTGGTGTTGTCCGAGTAACCGAAGTACGGCTTCGGGTTGGCCCGCAACACCTCGTCGTCCAGGTACGGGGTGACAGTGATCAGGTCGTCCCCGCCGACCGTCGCCAGCACCGCGGTGATCGTCGGGTCGGCGAACGCGGCGGTCAGGTCACGCGCCCGGTCGCGCGGGTCCGCGCCCATGACGCGGGTGGTCGGGTACTCCACCGGTTCCAGCCCCAGCTCGTCGCGGAGCCGGCGCAGCCCCAGCTCGTACACGTGGGGGAAGAGACCCGGCAGGCCGGCGGAGGGTGAGACGACCGCCACGCGGTCGCCCGGCTTCGGTTTGGGGGGATAGACGGGTGCCTGCATGGCCCGACGATATCGGCCCGGACCAGCGGTTTTCGCCCTGACGAAACCGCCTCAGCCAGGCAAATGCCGCCAATAGGCTGAGCCCGTGGACGACGAGCCGGAACTGCGTACCCGGGACTGGCTGCCGCGCACGGCGGCGCTGATCCTCGGCACCCTGGCGCTGGCCAGCGCGTTCATCGCCGCCTACGTCGGCGCGCTGCACAAACCCGACCCGCGCGACATCCCGGTCGCCGTCGTCACCAGCGACCAGCAGGCCCAGGCCGTGATGTCCGCCGTCCGCGCCCGCACCGACACCATCAAACCCGTCGGGTACGACAGCCGCGGCGCCGCCCAGGACGGCCTCACCGACAGATCGGTGTACGCGGTGCTCAGCTCCGCCCCGGACGGCGGCCTGACGCTCGCCACCGCCAGCGCCGGAGCGCCCGCCGCCACGGAACTCGTCACCGACGTGTTCACCGAGGCGGCCCGGCAGGCCGGGGTGCCGCTTCAGGTCACCGACGACGTGCCGGTCTCCGGCGACGACCCGCGCGGCCTGGTCCCATTCTACCTGGCCGTCGGCGTGGTGCTCGGCGGCTACCTGGCGTCCACGGCGCTCGGCATCTCACTCGGCACCAGCCCCCGCGACCTGCGCCGGGCCGGCCTGCGGATCGCCACGCTCGCGGTGCACGCGATCCTGCTCGGCGTCATCGGGGCGATCCTGGTCGGACCGGTGCTCGGCGTGTTCGCCGGTCACGTGGCGGCGGTGGCGGTGGTCGGCGCGCTCGCCGCGTTCGCGGCCGGGATGGTCGCCGCCGCCGTGCAGGGCTGGCTCGGACTGCTCGGCACCGGCATCGTGATCCTGCTGCTCGTGGTGCTCGGCAACCCCGGGTCCGGCGGCATCTACGCGCCCGAGTTCCTGCCGCCGCTCCTGCGCGGCATGCACCGCTGGAACGTGCCCGGCCTCGCCACCGACCTGTTCAAATCGGCCATCTACTTCGACTGGCGCGGCGGCGGCTGGGCGCTGACCGGCCTGCTGATCTGGGTCGTCGCCGGCCTGGCCGGGCTGCTCACCGCGACCATGTTCCGCGCCCGACGGCGCCCGGTGCCGGGCCGGCACGCCGTCGACCGGGACTGACCGGCGGGCCGTCCCAGAGTGCAGATCATCACGCGGTCCCCCTCCTGTCCCCCGGGGATACGCGGATACGATCCAGGGGAGTCGGACAGCGCTGTCCTTCGTCCTCGCGTAAGGAGCGCAACCGTGACCGACCAGCACGACCACGACGGCCCCGACGCCGCTCTCCGGGCCGACATCCGCCGCCTCGGCACGCTGCTCGGGCAGACCCTCGCCCGGCAGGAGGGCCGCCCGCTGCTCGACCTGGTCGAGGAGATCCGCGCCCAGGTCCGCTCCGACGCGCCGGCCGCCGCCCAGCGCCTCGCCGGGCTCGACGTCACCACCGGCACGAAGCTCGCCCGTGCCTTCTCCACCTACTTCCACCTGGCGAACATCACCGAGCAGGTGCACCGCGCCCGGGACCTGCGCCGCCGCCGCGCCACCGACGGCGGCTGGCTGGACCAGGCCGCCAAGATGATCGCCGAGCGGGGCGTACCGGCCGAGGAGATCGCCGCCGCGGCCCGCCGGCTGGCCGTACGCCCGGTCTTCACCGCGCACCCGACCGAGGCGGCCCGCCGGTCCATCCTGTCCAAGCTGCGCGCGGTCGCCGACGAGCTGGACACCGAGACCGCGAACGCGATCCTGTACGGCGCCAGCGACGAGGGCCCGGCGAACCGCCGCCTGGCCGAACTGCTCGACCTGATGTGGCAGACCGACGAGCTGC
>NZ_MAGP01000034.1 GCF_002926165.1 Micromonospora chalcea
GTCACGAAGGGCTCCGGGGGCTCGTGCGGCGGGGGTGACGCGGGTCAGCGCCGGCGCGACTGCAGCCGGGTCGCGATCTGCCGCAGCCGGGCCTGGTTCTCCGGCTTGGACATCTCACGCCGGCCGCGGTCGACCAACTGCTGGCCCCGCGGCGACCGCAGGAAGGCGGTGATCCGTTGCATCAGCGACATGGTGTCCTCCGTCCCGCGGTCCCCTTCATGTGTACCTGGGACCGGCAAGCCCCGTGATACCCGAATCGACCCTTCGGCAACCACTCGTCCGGCTCAGCCCAGGATCTCGGCCACCACCTCGCCGGCCCGCCATTCGTGCTGGGCGTACGCGTCCGGGAACGCCGAGATCTGCACCGCCTGGGCGGCCACCGAGAGCGGCAGGTCCTGCCAGCCGGGGATCTCCTCCAACGCGGACAGGAAGGCCTTCGTCGCGTACTCCGGGTCCATGAGCTGCTCGACGGTGCCCCAGCCGCTGCTCGGCCGCTGCTGGAACAGCCCGACCGAGTCGTGGTCCCAGCCGATGGCCTGGTGCGGGTAGTTCTGCGACTCGGGCAGCACGCCGCTGGCGTAGTTGAGCAGCGTGCTCTCCTGCATGGCGGTCGCCACCGCGATGACCAGGGCCCGGCGCGGCACGCCCATCTCCTTGCCGGCCTGCACGATCTTCTTGGCGTTGTTCATCTGGGTCCGGTCCAGGCCGGCGACCGGGACGATCTGCCGGACCGTCTTCGTGGGCTTCGGCTTGGGCTTGGCGGTCGCCTTCGGGCTCGCCGTCGCGGACGGGGCGGCGGTGGTCGGCGCGGTGGTCGGGCGGGCGCTCGCGCGGGAGGCGACGTCGGCCTCCGTGCGCTCGGCGACCTCCGCCGAGGGCGCCGGGGCGGCGGCGCGCTCCGGCGCGCCGAAGCCGGCCTGGCTGACGCCGACCAGGCCGAGGCAGCAGGCCGCGCCGGTGGCGACCGCGAGCCTGGTCCGGCCGGGCCGGGGGTTCATGGGGGCCCAGAAGCGGGTACGCCGGAAGAGTCCCTGGAGCCTCGTCGAACGGTTGGTGGAGGGGGTATCGTCCGAACGGTCGGCCGGGCGGCCGGAGCCGAACGGGTCGTCGAGGGTGCCGTCGCTACGCATCCGACGAGGCTAGGCAGGGCAAACCGGGATCACCCAGGCCTATCGAGTGGCCCTCGCCACACTTCGGCCGACCCGGGCCGGACACTCGCGGCCTGCCGCGCCCAGCCCACCACAGACCTCGGGAACCCGGCGAATCACCCGCCGGCCACGCGCCGAAACTCTCCCGGCACGAACCTCGTAGATGTCCCGCTCCCGCCCGATGATCGACTAACTCGTCCGTTCGGACGATCCGGATGTCGGCCGCCGGACCGGGGCGTAGCCGAATCGTGATCACCATCCGGGCATCAGAGGTGTCCGTAACGGAATGGACCACACCCCCCGGTACGTTTGCCGAACCGGGGAGACCGCACGTTCGGCGCTCCCCCGTACGCGTCGACAGGGAGGACCCCACCGGTGCTCGATCCACACGAGCTCTACGAACTCACCGACGAGCTGCCCGAGCTCGGCCAGCCGGTGCTGATCCAGGCGCTCACCGGCTTCGTCGACGCCGGCAACGCCACCCGGCTCGCCCGGGAACAGCTGCTCACCTCGCTCGACGCCCGGACGATCGCCCGCTTCGACGTCGACCAGATCTTCGACTACCGCTCGCGCCGCCCGGTGATGACGTTCGTCGAGGACCACTGGGCCGACTACGACGCCCCGGCGCTGGAGCTGCACCTCCTGCGCGACGACGACGAGACCCCGTTCCTGCTGCTCACCGGCCCCGAGCCGGACCTGCAGTGGGAGCGTTTCGTGGCCGCCGTCGCCGGCCTCTGCGCCCGCCTCGACGTCCGGCTCACCGTCGGGCTCAACTCGATCCCGATGGCGGTGCCGCACACCCGGCCCAGCGGCGTCACCGCGCACGCCACGCGCAAGGACCTGATCGCCGGCCACGAGCCGTGGCTGCAGAAGGTACAGGTGCCGGCCAGCGTCGGCCACCTGCTGGAGTACCGCCTCGGCGAGCAGGGCCGCGACGCCCTCGGCTTCGCCGCGCACGTGCCGCACTACGTGGCCCAGGCCGAGTACCCGGCCGCCGCCGAGGCGCTGCTGTCCGCCGTGTCCCGCAGCACCGGCCTGCTGCTGCCGGTCGAGGACCTGCGCACCGCCGCCGAGGCGGTCCGGGTGGAGATCGACCGCCAGGTCACCCAGACAGAGGAGGCGGCCACGCTGGTGCGGGCGCTGGAGGAGCAGTACGACGCGTTCGCCCGCGGCCGGGGCGAGAAGAGCTTGCTCGCCGGCGAAACCGGTCCGCTGCCCACGGCCGACGAGCTCGGCGCCGAGCTGGAGCGCTTCCTGGCCGAGCAGACCCGCCCCGGCGACACCCCGGAGCGCTGAGGCGGCGGGACGGGCGGCGATGCGGCAGGCTGGGGCCATGCGCCTGGCGACCTGGAACGTCAACTCGGTGAAGGCCCGCCTGCCCCGGCTGCTCGACTGGCTGGCCACCACGAAACCCGACGTCGTGTGCCTGCAGGAGACCAAGTGCCCGGACGGGGCGTTCCCGGTCGCCGAGGTGGGCGAGCTGGGCTACGAGGTGGCCAGCCACAGCGACGGCCGGTGGAACGGTGTCGCCGTCCTGTCCCGGGTCGGGCTCACCGACGTGGCGGTCGGCTTCCCGGGCGAGCCCGGCTTCCCCGAACCCGAGGCCCGCGCCATCTCGGCCACCTGCGACGGGCTGCGGGTCTGGTCGGTGTACGTGCCGAACGGCCGCACGCCGGACGACCCGCACTACGCGTACAAGCTGGCCTGGTTCGCGGCGCTGCGCGACGCCCTGGAACCGGAGGTCGCCGGGCCCCTGCCGGTGGCCGTCTGCGGCGACTTCAACGTCGCGCCCACCGACGCCGACGTCTGGGACCCCGCGCTGTTCGCCACCTCCACCCACGTCACCCCGGCCGAACGGGCCGCCCTGGCCGCGCTGCGTGACCTCGGGCTGGAGGACGTGGTGCCGACGCCCATGAAGGGGCCGCACCCGTTCACGTACTGGGACTACCGGGCCGGGATGTTCCACCAGAACAAGGGCATGCGGATCGACCTGGTGTACGCGAGCGCGCCGTTCGCCCGCGCGGTCCGCTCCGCGTACGTGGACCGGGAGGCCCGCAAGGGCAAGGGTCCCTCGGACCACGCCCCGGTAGTGGTCGACGCCGACCTGACGCCGGCCGTCGAGACGTTCTGAGTCCGAGGCTCGTTAGGGTGGACGTATGGCAGTCGTGAAGATCAACGCGATCGACGTCCCGCCCGGCGCCGGCGAGGAGCTGGAGAAGCGGTTCGCGGCCCGGGCCGGCGCGGTGGAGAACTCCCCCGGTTTCCTCGGCTTCGAGCTGCTGCGCCCGGTCGCCGGGGAGAGCCGCTACTTCGTGTACACCCGCTGGGAGAGCGAGGAGGCGTACCAGGCGTGGGCGCAGGGCCCGTCCCGGGCCGCGCACGCCGAGGGCGGCGAGCCGCGCAAGCCGGTCGCCACCGGCGCGAACCTGCTGGAGTTCGAGGTCGTCCAGCAGGTCCCCGCCAAGCCCTGACCCCTCCCCCTCCCCATCCCCCTTCTCCGTCGATCATGAAGTTAGCGGCGCTCGACGTCCGTTTTGTCACCGCCAACCTCATGATCGACGGGGCGGTGGCCCGTCAGGATGCCAGGGACGCGAAGACGATCACGTTGTCCTGGTAGCCGGTGCGGCCGCCGACCCACTCGCCGCCGCACGTGATCAGGCGCAGCTCGGCCGGACCTGAGTCGCCGTAGACCCGCGCGGCCGGCAGGTTCGCCTTGTCGAAGTACTCGACGCTGTCCACCTTGAACGTCACCACGCTGCGGTCCGCGCGGGTCACCTGGATCCGGGCGCCCGGTTTGAGCGAGCGCAGCCGGTAGAACACGGCCGGGCCGCTCTTGGTGTCGACGTGGCCCACGATGATCGCCCGACCCGGGTCGCCGGGCACCGCTCCCCTGTCGTACCAGCCGGTCTGGTCGTGCTCGGTCAGCGGCGGTACGTCCACCGAGCCGTCCTTCGCCTGCCCGACCGGGGTGACCGGCGCGTTGACCTTGATGGCCGGCACCGCCAGGCGTACCGGCCGGCTCGCCGGCTTCCGGGCCGGAGCGGCAGCGCTCGCCGGGGCCGCCGCCGCGCCCGAACCGCCCGATCCGCTCGACTCGGTCGACGCGTCGGCGAAGTCGAACGGCCCGGCCGTGCGCCCCAGCCCGGCCCCGGTGGCGAACACACCGACCAGCACCAGCACCACTGCCAGCGGCTTCGACCAGGAGCCCCGGCCCCGGCCCCGCCCGCCCGGCGACGCCGGTGGCGGCTCGACCGGCGGCGGCCCGGCGGGGCGTGGGCGCAGGGCCGGCGGATCGGCCGACGGCGGATACCACGGTCGCGACGCGGCGGGCGGCGGCATCCACGGCCGCGCCCCGGAGACCGGCACGGCAGACGACCCGGTCCCGGCGGACGGACCCGTCCCGGCGGCAGACCCACTCCCCGAGCGCGGGCCGGTCCGGGGCGCGGCGGCCGGATCAGCCCTGGAGAACCGGGCGACGTCGGCGGGCGGCCCGGCCCGGGACGGCCGGGCCGAGCCCGTGGGCGGCGCGGCGGGCGGGGGCAGAGCCACGAACGGCCAGCCGGAGCGCCGGGAACCGGCGGACGGAGGGACGAAGTGCTCGGCCATGGCGGGCCTCAGCGTCCGGCGGCGCCACGGGCGTGGCGGCGGGACGCGGCCACACCGAGCCCGGCGCCGACCATGGTCACTGCCAGTCCGACCGGCACCAGCAGGCCGCCGAGGCCGGGACCGGCCGTGCCGCCGAACCCGGTCGCCGGGCCGCGGCTGGGCAGGTGACTGGGCGGGTGGGTCGGCTGCCGGGTGGGCTGCCCCTGCTTGACCACCTGGAGCATGGTGGAGGCGGTCTCCCCGCCCGGGCACTCCAGCTTGACCCGGTAGTTGCCGGGCCGGGTGCGCTCGTGCACCATCGGCGTGGCGGTGAGCAGGCCGCGCTGCGGCTGCACCTGGATCTTGCCGAACGCGTCCGAGGTGACGATCGCCGGCACGGTGTTGTTCCGGCAGCTCGCCCGGATGCCGACCAGGTAGCCGGGCGACACGGTGCCCGGGGTGACCTCCACGAAGATCACGTCGGCCGGGGGCTGTTCCGGCACCGGCTCGGCGGCGCGCGGCGCGGCCTGGGCGGGCAGCGCGCCGACCAGCGGGGCGGCGCACGCGGCGACCGCGACCAGCAGCGCCTCACGTACCCTGAACGACCCCATGACCCCTCCCGGCGTACGGGATGAATCCTCTCACCCCCGGCCGCACATCACATCCGATCCGGGCTAGGCTCGGCTCGTTGTGACCCTCACCGACCTTCCCGCCGCCCGCATCCGCACCTTCCATCCGCGTCGCGGGCGGATGAGCGACCGGCAGCGCGACGCGCTGGACCGGCTCTGGCCCGCGTACGGCCTCAGGATCGCCGCCCTCGACGGGCCGTGCGATCCGGCGGCGCTGTTCGGACGGCGGGCGCCGCTGGTGCTGGAGATCGGCTCCGGCATGGGCGACGCCACCGCCGCCATGGCGGCGGCCGACCGGGACCGACACTATCTGGCGGTCGAGGTCCATACGCCGGGAATCGCCAACCTGCTCGACCTGGTGGAACGCCACGGTCTGGACAACGTACGGGTGGCCGAGGGCGACGCCCTGGACCTGGTCCGGGCCATGCCGGAGGGCTGCCTGGACGCGGTGCACGTCTTCTTCCCGGACCCGTGGCCGAAGACACGCCACCACAAGCGGCGGATCATTCAGCCGGCGCACGTGGCGCTGCTGCGGTCCCGGCTGGCGCCGGGCGGCACGTTGCACTGCGCGACGGACTGGGCCGAGTACGCCGGGTCGATGCGCGAGACGCTCACCGCCGACCCGGAGCTGGTCGACGTACACGGCGGCTACGCGCCGCGTCCGGCGCACCGGCCGGTGACGAAGTTCGAGCGCCGCGCGCTGACCGCGGGCCGGGAGGTCTTCGACCTGATCCACCGGCGGCGCTGAACCCGTTGCGCTGAACCCGGTTGGCGCGGCGCGGTGTGATCCAGGCACGATGGGAGCCGCCATGACTCTCACCGCCGCGCTGCCGAAGACCGCCGATCCCGACACCCTCTACGACGCGTTCGCCTCCTGGGCGTCCGAGCGCGGCCTGAATCTCTATCCCCATCAGGAGGAGGCGGTCATCGAGATCGTCTCCGGCGCGAACGTGATCATGAATACGCCGACCGGCTCGGGCAAGAGCCTGGTGGCGATCGCGGCGCACTTCGCCGCGCTGGCCGACGATCGCACGACCTTCTACACCGCGCCGATCAAGGCGCTGGTCTCGGAGAAGTTCTTCGCGCTCTGCGAGGTCTTCGGCGCCGAGAACGTCGGCATGCTCACCGGCGACGCCAGCGTCAACGCGGACGCGCCGATCATCTGCTGCACCGCGGAGATCCTGGCCAACCTGGCGCTGCGCGAGGGCCGCCGCGCCGACGTCGGCCAGGTGGTCATGGACGAGTTCCACTTCTACGCCGAGCCGGACCGGGGCTGGGCGTGGCAGGTGCCGCTGATCGAGCTGCCGCAGGCCCAGTTCGTGCTGATGTCGGCCACGCTCGGCGACACCACCCGCTTCGTCGACGACCTGAGCCGGCGCACCGGGCGGCCGACCGCCGTCGTCCGCTCGGCCGAGCGGCCGGTCCCGCTCCTCTTCTCGTACGCGACCACGCCGCTGCACGAGACGCTCGAGGAACTGCTGGAGACCAAGCAGGCCCCGGTGTACGTGGTGCACTTCACGCAGGCCGCCGCGCTGGAACGCGCCCAGGCGCTGATGAGCGTGAACGTCTGCACCCGCGCCGAGAAGGACATGATCGCCCAGGCGATCGGCAACTTCCGGTTCACCTCCGGCTTCGGCAAGACGCTGTCCCGGCTGGTCCGGCACGGCATCGGCGTGCACCACGCCGGCATGCTCCCGAAGTACCGCCGCCTGGTCGAGACGCTCGCCCAGGCCGGCCTGCTCAAGGTCATCTGCGGTACGGACACGCTCGGCGTCGGCATCAACGTGCCGATCCGCACCGTGCTGTTCACCGGTCTCTCGAAGTACGACGGGGTGCGGACGCGCCTGCTGAAGGCCCGCGAGTTCCACCAGATCGCCGGCCGGGCCGGGCGGGCCGGGTTCGACACGCTGGGCCGGGTCGTGGTGCAGGCCCCCGAGCACGTGATCGAGAACGAGAAGGCCCTCGCGAAGGCCGGTGACGACCCGAAGAAGCGTCGCAAGGTGGTGAAGAAGAAGCCGCCGGAGGGCTCGATCGGCTGGGGTGAGCCGACGTTCCAGCGCCTGGTCGAGGCCGAGCCGGAGCCACTCACGTCCAGCTTCCAGGTCAGCCACTCGATGCTGCTCAACGTGATCGGCCGCCCCGGCGACGCGTTCGCCTCGATGCGGCACCTGCTCACCGACAACCACGAGGACCCGGCCGCGCAGCGCCGGCACATCCGCCGGGCCATCGCCATCTACCGCGCGCTGCGCGCCGGCGGCGTGGTCGAGGAGCTGCCCGAGCCGGACGAGACCGGCCGCCGGGTACGCCTCACCGTCGACCTCCAGCTCGACTTCGCGCTCAACCAGCCGCTGTCACCGCTGGCGCTGGCCACCGTGGAACTGCTCGACCGGGAGTCACCGTCGTACGCGCTCGACGTGCTCAGTGTGATCGAGTCGATCCTGGACGACCCGCGCCAGGTGCTGTCCGCGCAGCAGTTCAAGGCCCGCGGCGAGGCGGTCGCCGCGATGAAGGCCGAAGGCATCGAGTACGAGGCACGCCTCGAACTGCTCGACGAGGTGACCTGGCCCAAGCCGCTGGCGGAGCTGCTGGAGTCCGCGTACGAGATGTACCGGCAGGGCCACCCCTGGGTCGCCGACCACCAGCTCTCCCCCAAGTCGGTGGTCCGCGACATGTACGAGCGGGCCATGACGTTCCCCGAGTACGTCCAGTTCTACGGGCTGTCCCGCTCCGAGGGGCTGGTGCTGCGCTATCTCGCCGACGCGTACAAGACGCTGCGGCAGACCGTCCCCGAGGACGCGAAGACCGAGGAGCTGGTCGACCTCATCGAGTGGCTGGGCGAGCTGGTCCGCCAGGTCGACTCCAGCCTGATCGACGAGTGGGAGCGGCTGCGCAACCCGTCGGACGTGGCCGAGGTCGCCGCCTCGCTGGACGACCGGCCGCCGGCTGTCACCCGCAACGCGCGGGCGTTCCGGGTGCTGGTGCGCAACGCGATGTTCCGTCGCGTCGAGCTGGCCGCGTTGCGCCGCTGGGACCTGCTCGGCGAGCTGGACGCCGGCGACGGCTGGAACGCCGACGCCTCACCCGCCGCGCTGGAGCCGTACTTCGAGACGTACGACGCGATCGGGGTGGGGCCCGACGCACGCGGACCGGCGCTGCTGATGATCGAACAGGGCCGCGAGAAGTGGACCGTACGGCAGATCCTGGACGACCCGGACGGCGACCACGACTGGGGCATCAGCGCCGAGATCGACCTCGCCGCCTCCGACGAGACCGGCGCGGCGGCGGTCCGGATCACCGACGTGGGCCAGCTGTAGGACTACGCGAAAAAGGGCCGCCCGGGATGTCCGGGCGGCCCTTTTCGTGCCCTGGGCGATGTCAGACCTGTCGATTAGAATGTATGTACTAATCGAGCTGTTGACCTGGGAGGATGCTCGTGACTGCGCCCACCTCCGCGACCCCTGTCACCCCCTACGCCACCCTCCTCGGATTCACCCGGTACGTCGACCGCACCGGGCCCACCAAGGCCACCTTCGTCGGCGGGCTGCGCCGTCAGCGGGCCAGCCGGCACGGCTTCAACCCGCACGGCCAGTTCGTCAAGGCGCTCAAGGCCGACGTCGCGTTCCACACCGGCGGCACCCACCTCGCGCAGGTCGCCGACCTGGTCAAGCCGCGCTGGCGCCCGCTCTACGAGGCGCTGGTGCCGGGCGCGACCCGCTGGCTGCAGTCGCTGGGCGAGCCGGCCGGCGTCGACCTGGCGCAGACCCGCGACGCGCTGGCGATGCTGGGTGACCTGCCCGTGAAGATCAACCCGCAGTTCGGTGTGCGGTACGCCGACGGCCGGGCCGAGGCGATCCGGCTGCACTTCGACGAGGCGCCGCCGAGCGAGGAGGCGACCCTGGCCACGCTGCACCTGATGGCCCGGCACATGGACGCGGTGCTGCCGCACGCCGAGCCGGTCCCGCTCGCCGTGCGGCGCGGCGAGGCGCACCGGATGCCCGCCGACGTCAAGCCCGAGCAGATCGAGCAGTGGCTGGCCGGTGAGGCAGCCGCGTTCCGCGCCATCTGGTCCACCGCCGCCTGACAGTGAGGATGTAGGGGTGGGGTCACCCGGCCTGGTCTGACTCACCGCCTGACCGACGTTGCTGTCCTGGAGCGGATCCGTCGGCTTGGTCCGGGTGACCCCGTTCCTGCACGTCACTGG